>JAHXPV010000001.1:0-94823 GCA_031625175.1 Thermoplasmatales archaeon AK
AGACGAGACATCTCCTCCGGATACTGAGGGATCAGAGTCTTTCCGGGATAGAGATATCCGATGACCTTCTTTCAATCCTAAGAAGGAAAAAGGACCCTGAGGAGCTAAAAAACATAGAGAGGGCCACGGAGATCTCTGAAAAAGCACTGGAACTTACACTTGCCGATCTTAGGGAGGGGATGACTGAACAGGAGGCAGCAAGGAGAATGTCGGATCACTATGTGGAGCTTGGATCGGACAATGCCGCTTTCGGGACCATTGTATCATTTGGTAAAAATTCTGCGTCCCCTCACCATGAACCATCCGCGGATCCCCTTATCAAGGGCAATGTAGCCCTCTTTGATTTTGGGGCAAGATTTTCAGGATATTCCTCTGATACAACCCGGACGTTCTTCTACGGCAGTGTAAATCAGAAGCTGAAGGAAATTTATAACGTTGTCAGGGAAGCCCAGGAAACGGCCATTGAGAAAGCCTTGGAAGGAACACCCTACTCTGAGGTTGATGCAGCGGCCAGGAATGTTATCACGAAGGCTGGATATGGGAAATATTTCTTTCACAGGACTGGGCACGGACTTGGGATAGATGTCCATGAGCCCCCATACGTGGTTTCTGGAAACTTGGAACGCATTGAGAACGGTCACGTGTTCACCATAGAACCAGGCATATACTTGCCAGACACTGGCGGAATAAGGATCGAGGATACCGTATACGTACGGAATGGAAGATGTGTGCCCTTCAATAGATATAAAAAAGAAATGATTGTACTGTAGGTGTTACCTCTCCAATTGTCTGAAGATTTCCTCGTAGACGTTCTCCTCTTCGTGAACTTCTTCCTGTGTTTCCGCAATCTTAACAATGTTGTCCTTTCTGTATCTCCACTGATTTATCCTCCAGGAACGCCCCTTCACGAGATTAACCTCTTCCCGGTAGGTCTCGAGGAAGCCATACTCCTCAAGATTATAGAAAACATCCCTTTCTGGCGCTGAGAGCACATTGTCCAGAACATAGTCCTCGTAACCAAAGAATGATAGGATGAAGTCACAGAGCTCCTCAACGTCCCCACGAGCCATCCCTTTTTTCCCATAAGTATGTTCAAGAGCACGAATCAGCGTATCTCTTGTCATAACTCCCATGAGGATCCCTCTGTCATTTCCCTACAGATATTAAGCTTTCGTATAAGTTATCAGATTGAAATTCGAGATTCGTACTGATGGAAGAGGCCTTGTTTCTATCGTTCCCACAGCATTTTATTCTATTTCACAGGATGGGAAACGTTTGTGTTTCGTATCATTCAAAGTTCAATCAGCTGAAGAATTGTAGGAGTCCTGGCCTCAATTAGGACACTTCCCCTGCCCACAATAACGTCATCTGAGGTGTAGGAAGATGTGTTTTCTGTCCTGATCAGACCGCTTCCCTTGAGTACTCTGATTGTGAAGTTGGAATGTGTTGCCAGACTGAGTTTCTCATCGCTCTTTATGTAATAATCCACTATGGATTTGTCTCCCTCCTTGAAGACTGTTTTCCTGTAACCCCAGCTGTAATCAACCCTGTTGGAATACTCCTTGCGGATCATATCGAGATCCTTTTCGCTGTCAATGCCCATCCACAGTGTGTCTTCCCAGTAGGCCCCCATGCCCTTGTTTGCGGCTATCCTCGGAAAGGCCGTAGTTTCGAGATCCTTCTCATGATAATCCTCGTTAAAGAATGCAAAGGCGTCTCTTTTTATGTAATACACGCCTGCATTAATGTAGTGATCCAGAAGGGGCTTCTCTCTGAATTCTGTGACCTGATCGCCCAGGACGTCCACTATCCCGAAGGGGCTCCTCATCTTCGTGGTGAACATGATCATTTTGTATGCTGATGACTGGGCAAACCTTACAAACCGTTTGAAATTCATATCGGTGATTGTATCGCCGTTCCTAAGGAGGATGTCATCATCGTCCCTTTGTGATATGAGGTTCCGGACAGAATAGAGTGTTCCCATTGGTTTTGTTTCCCTGAGATAGTGAAACTCAACCTCGTCAGTACCTTTTCCATACCTCTCTTCAATCTTCTCCCCAAGGTAACCGGAAAGAAAGTAAATCTCCCTGACACCTATGGTGGTGAAGTCAAATATCTGCCTGTCGAGTATGCTGTAATTCTCCTTTATTTGTATTAAGCCCTTAGGTATCTCGTCGGTTATGGGTTTGAGCCTTTTTCCATAACCTCCGGACAGAATGGCGCCAATCATTCTTGGGGATAAACAGGAAATTCTTAACTTTTGACTCTACCAGGTTCCCTATTCTAAGAAACATGAATAGAAAAGGTTTGAAATTTTGTGCTATCAGTCTATGTTGAACTCTTCCCCCGGTTTGAGTATCTTAACCTTTGTCTTTCCCTTGACCAGCCTCTGGAACTCCTGGGGGTCCTGCTTTATGTTGGGGAACGTGTCATAGTGCATCGGGATAGTGTATCTAGCCTGTATCAGATCAGCTGCCACTGCAGCCTCCTTCGGGCTCATTGTGTAGAATCCCCCAATTGGCAGAAGGGCAACATCCGGATGATAGAGCTCCCCAATGTATTTCATGTCTCCAAAAAGTGCTGTGTCTCCGGCATGGTAGACTGTTTTCCCGTCTCCCGTCACAAGGACCCCAGACTCGTTTCCACTGTGCACTGCTGCTGTCAGACCTATCTTCAGGTTTCCGAACTGGGTCTGACTGCCCTTATTAATGCCTATGAAGTGATCCTCACTCAACCCGGCTTCGTCGGCCTTCAGGGAAAGCTCGAACATTCCTACGATCTTTGCGCCAGTCCTTTTTGAAATAGCGTATGCGTCTCCAACATGATCGAAGTGGTTGTGGGTTCATTGCTGCCTTCGGATTCTGGGTTAGGAAAGGATCTATCAGAACTTTCTCCTTGCTGAACTCCACCATCCAAGCTGCATGACCTAGCCATTTTAGTTTTACCATACCTATCGTCGGATCAATCCATTGCAGAATATTTATCTTTCCAGACATGTCAGCTTATGTGAAGGGACTCCTCTGAAACAGCGTGCTATTTCAGGCCGTCCGGGTCAGATCTGACTGGGAACAATTTAATAATAATTGCCTATATCTACCCCATGCTTTCCCGCGTCAGAGAGATAATGGCGTCCAGGCCTATAACATACAGAGTTCCTAGTTCTGTCAACGAAGTTGTAAAGGTGTTGATCAAGAATAACATAACCGGTCTTCCTCTGGTTGATTCTGCCAAGAAATATGCGGGCATCATCAGCAGGAGGGACATTTTTGAAAACCCTCAGGAATCCCAGACAGCAATGGTGATGCGCCAGGCTAAACCTGTTCACCCAGATGACACAATTGAAGCTGCTGCTCAGGAAATGCTGCGTCAGAAGCGGAGGCATGTGGCTGTAGTGGGCGACGACGGGACTGTGGCGGGGATTCTTACACCGCAGAATTTTCTCCCTGCAGTGGCTGAGAAGTTTGGAAGCATGAAGGTAAAGGACCTTAACGACCTTGGAGGGAATCCTGTATGGGAGGAGACACCTGTGGCTGTTGTATCCCTCACAATGAGGATGTCCAAAACCTATGCCTGCCTCGCCGTGGATGCTGGTGGGAAGTTTACTGGCCTGGTAACCGACAGAGACCTCTTTGACAAGATAGATCTCAGATCGAGAATCCAGGTTTCAGAGTCTGGAATCGCTGACGATGAGGACCCATGGAACTGGGAAGGCATAAGGAATGTTGTCACGTATATGATAGTGAGAAATAACATCCAGCTGCCTGAGGTGCCCGTAAAGAACATAATGATAAGGAATCCGGTTTCCACAAACACGAACGAAAGCCTCTCAGTCGTGGCAAAGAAGATGCTTGACGGAAACTACAACCAGCTGCCGGTATTCAGGGCAACCTCTGATCTAGCCGGGATGGTCTTTGATATTGAGCTGCTGAAGGTATTTCTATGACCCTCCTGGAGGACGTTGTTGAACTTGCAAAGAGAAGGGGCTTTTTTTGGCCTGCCTTCTCTATCTACGGCGGAGAAGCTGGGTTCTACGATTACGCGCCTCTGGGGGTACTCCTAAGGGACAACATCCTGCGAGTTTGGAAAGACCATTATGCGATGGAAGGTACAATATTCGTAGACACCCCAGTGGTTGTTCCAGAACCTGTGTTCAGAGCTTCCGGGCATCTTCAGAAATTCTCGGACCTCGCTGCTGAGTGCCCTTCTTGCAAGCTGAAACAGAAACTTGAGAATTTTGTGGAGGCGAACGGGTACCACGAAACTCTGAAAACAAGAGATGAGGCTTTGGCATTCCTGTCAGACCACACTGTAAAGTGTCCCAACTGTGGCACGAGAATAACTGACGCATTCGACTTTAACCTCATGTACCGTGTAGAGGGTACATCTTCAAGGCCTCTTTATCTGAGGCCGGAGACGGCCCAGGGGATTTTTGTGAACTTCAGGCTTCTCAGCAATGTTTTCCGCGGAAAATTGCCAATGGCCGTCGCCCAGTTCGGGAAGGGCTTCAGGAATGAGATTTCCCCGAGGCAGGCCCTGATAAGGTTGAGGGAGTTTTACCAGGGTGAGGTTGAGGTCTTTGTTGATCCGGAGATGAAGTTCTGGAAGGATTTCAAATCAGATGAGGTCATCAGGTTACTTCCAAGGGATGGTCAGGAAAGGGAGATGACGGCATACGAGGCACTGGAGAAAGGCATAATCAGCAGCAACGCGATGGCATTCTTCATCAATAAAACCCATGAGATTCTAACTACTGTAGGCGTTGACCCGAAGAGGCTGAGGTTCAGGCAGCAGAGAAAGGATGAACTTGCCCACTATTCATTCGATTCATGGGATGCTGAGGCACTACTCGATGATGCATGGGTCGAAATAGTCGGAATAGCAGACAGAAATGATCTGAAGAATCACCAGGAGGCAAGCGGGCAGAAGTTTGTATTATCCTACAATGGCAGAGAGATCATACCGTCGGTTATAGAACCCTCCTATGGTATTGACCGGATAACCCTCACAGTTCTGATCCATTCTCTAGGGGTAAACAGCAAGGGGTTCAAAGTGCTGAGTCTTAGAGATGAGGTGGCTCCTTACCATATGGCCGTTCTGCCCCTTGTAAACAGGGATGGCATCGATGATTACGCTGCGAAGTTATTCAAGAGCATCATACAGAAAGACCCATACGTCTACTATGACGATTCTGGGTCAATAGGAAAAAGGTACGCGAGACAGGATGAGATTGGTACTCCCTACTGCCTGACGGTTGACTACGACACCATCGCAGATAACACCGTTACTGTGAGATTCAGGGATTCCGGAAAGCAGGTCAGGATAGAGGCCAGGATCGTGGAGAAGGAAGGCCTGGCCGGAATAAGGAAACTCCGTGAGGAAGCTATATCCTCCTGACCCTAATTACACCGGTTGGGCAGGATATTTCGGCTTCGTGATGTGATGGATACTCTGACTCATCAACGATTTCATTGATAACCGAGGCCTTCCCATCATCATCCATTATGAAGTTCCTGCAAAGGGCTGTGCAGATTGCATCGCTTATGCAGCCCTCTCTTTCTATGGTAATCCTGTATTTTGCCAATTTGCCACACTTCCTATGCTATGTTTTTTCCAGGCATTTCATCAGCGTGTTGTAGGAGAGCAGCGCGCATTTCTCTCTGCTCGGGCCCAGATCAAGGCCGATGATATCCAGGAATTGCTCCTTGGTGAGTTTTTTAACATCTTCCACACTCTTTCCCTTGACCAGATCGGTAAGTATTGACGCTGCCCCCTGGCTGATGGAGCAGCCTCTCCCTATGAACCTCACATCAGAGAGCCTGTCCCCGTCGATCTTGAGGAAGAGTTCCACAGCATCGCCGCAGACTGGATTGTATTCCAGCAGCTTCACTGAGGGATCCTCAATCCTGCCATAATTGTGAGGATTGCGGTAATTATCCAAGATTATCTCCATCTGAAGCTCCTGGTCCTTCATGCGAATTCCTTCCTTAATACCTCCAATGCTGAAAACAGTTTTGCAATTTCATTTTCGCTGTTGTAGATGTAGAATGAGGCACGGCATGTGGCGGTGACATTGAGCCTGTGCATAAGTGGCATCGCACAGTGGTGCCCTGATCGGATGGCAATGTCTCTGGAGTCCAGCCCAGTCGCAATGTCATGGGGATGTACCGCCATACCTATCTTGATTTGGCTCTCCTGAAGTTCCCTCTCCAGGGTGAGGGGAGGCATCTCTCCCAGATTGAATGCATAGACACCTCCCCTTTCCTCAGGATCCCGTGGCCCATATGATTTGATCATGTCGATTTCTGATTCCTGCTCCGCCTCCAGAGCTCTTGAAATGAGGGCTTTCTCATGGCTCCTGACGTTTTCCATGCCCAGCTTTCTCAAGTAGTCAACTGCTGCGGAGAGGCCAACAGCCCCTTCGACATTTGGTGTTCCTGCCTCAAATTTATCCGGAATATCGGCCCAGGTGGAACGATCCAAGTAAACCTCACGAATCATTTCCCCTCCTCCCATGAATGGGGGCATCTCCTCCAGCAGGTCCGGTCTGCCATAGAGGCAGCCTATTCCCATAGGACCGAGCATCTTATGCCCGGAAAAGGCGAGAAAATCGCATCTAAGATCTGCCACATCAACTGGCATGTGAGGAATACTCTGGGCTCCATCCACCACCATGATCGAACCGTAGTCGTGTGCGATTCCCGATATCTCCCTGATCGGATTTACTGTGCCTAACACGTTGGAACATTGCGTTATTGACACGATCCTAGTTTTGTCAGAGATTTTACGTTGCAGATCATCCATGTCCAGCCTGCCATCCTCCGTTATATTGACATAATCTATTGCGAAACCGAACAGGCTGCTGGCTATCTGCCATGGCACTATGTTGGAGTGATGCTCCATCACCGAAAGCAGGACCCTGTCACCTTTGCCAAGGTTGCGTGTTAGAGTGTAGGCAAGCAGATTCAGGGATTCTGTGGTGTTCCTTGTGAATATCAGTCCCCTGGGGTCAGGGTTTCCAATGAAACGTGATATGTTCTCCCGGCTTTTCCAGTATATGTCTGTAGCTTCCTCACTGAGCCTGTATATACCGCGGTGAACGTTGCTGTTATGCTCTCTGTAGAAGGATGAGATTGCCTCAATCACCTGCAGTGGTCTCTGGGTTGTTGCTGCATTATCCAGGTAAGAGTAATTGTCAGGCAGATTGGAAAAAATTGGAAAATCGCGTTTGACGGATTCAGGAGAGATCATTGATCTCTATACCCTTGGCGTATTCGTAAACCTTATTCCTAAAATCTTCGTCATTGGCTCTTTCAAGCATTGACCCAACGAACCCGGCAGTGACCATAGATTTTGCCATTGCCGGGGGGATGCCCCTTGATCTCAGATAAAATATCTGTTCCTCGTCCACATTGCTTATTGATGACCCATGCTTTGATCTCGTGTTGGCGTTCTTTATCATGAGTGCGGGTTTGCTGTTTGCGTAACCATCCTTGGAAAGGAGAAGTATCTTGGAGTCATAGAACCCGCTGGATTTTATGGCCGACTCCTCAAGATCTATGTTTCCCCGGTGGATGGTTGAGCTTGATCCCAGCACAACTCCCCTAACCTGTATATCTGCCGTTGTAGATTCACCAACCTGAAAGCTGCTGTCCCTGATGTCCATCTTCTGTCTTCCGGCACTGAAGTTCACTCCGTATACACGGAAGGCGCTTGATTCGCCATACTGCTGTGACTCGTCAACGAACAGCACCCGGCCTGACCCGTGGTTGATATGGAAGAACGTGAATTCAGAGAACCTCTGCATGAACTGCCTGACAAATGTAAGGTCTGTGGCGCTTTCAGACTTGTCCTGAAGGTAATGATACCTTACCTTGGAGTTCTCCCCTACATGAAGGTATATGGTCTTGCCCTGAACGCCGCTCCCGTTACCGGTGCTGAAATACGAGTCTGTTAGATCAAGGTTGCAGTTCCTGCCAACAACAACTACGAGTCTATAGCAGAGTGATGAGCCTGCGTTGGTGTAGTTTACCAGCTTAAGTGACCCGGAGTATCCATCCGGAATCTCTAGAAAAACGCCGTCCATCCATGCTGAGTTGATCAGATATTCCTGCCTTTCCTTGCCAAGAAATCCGTAAATGTATTTGGCTGCGAGTTCAGGCTCGTTAGAAACGATATAAGAAAGTTTTCTAGCTTTCACCTGACCAGGGAGGCTCGTACGGAACAGTTCATGGTTTAGGCTAATGACACTTGCGTCAGTGGCGCCTGCTTCAGTTTCCATGATCTGGCCGTTGACCATGGTTTCAAGGTCAGTGTCATTAATCTCAACATATTCCTTTACAGTTGGGCTCTCCTTATAATTCCTGACAGGGGATTTAAGGAAAGCGAGGAAGGCATCTCTCCTGTACTGGAAGGCTTCATCATTAAGCCTCCCCCTGAGTTTCTCAGCGTAACTTTCCATGGAGGATCATCCTACGGCGCCTAGTTTTCCCATCTCCAGCTTAATGAGGCGGTTCATCTCGACAGCAAATTCCATCGGGATCTCCCTCATTACATCATCCAGGAAACCGAGCACAATCATGGAGCTGGCCTCGTCCTCACTCAGCCCTCTGGATCTAAGATATGTGAGCTCCTCGGTCCCGATCCTTCCAACAGTTGCCTCATGGCCGAATGTTGCTGTCGGCTCATATATTTCATCATGCGGGAATGTGAAACTCTGAGACTCATCGTTTATGAGAAGGGCATCACACTGCACATGGGCCTTGGAGTAAATTGCCCCCTTGTTCATCCTCAGCAGACCGCGGTATACCGCCTTTCCGTCTTCTATGCTTATGCTCTTGGCTACTATCTTGGAGCTGGTGTAGGGTGCCAGGTGAAGCGCCTTAGCTCCTGTATCCTTAACTGTCCCAGGACCAGCCAGAGATATGTTGAGGTTATGAGCCGAAGCATATGGTCCCCTCAGATAGGAGGACGGATAAATCATGGTGACCTTCGATCCAAGTGAGCCACCTACCCACTCCATTTTTGCATTCTCCTCGACCCAGGCCCTCTTTGTTGGCATATTGTAAACGCTCTTGGACCAGTTCTGAACACTGGTGTATCTCGCATGGGCATTCTTGTGGACGTATATCTCAACGATTGCACTGTGCAATGAGTTCTTCTCGTATCTCGGAGCAGTGCACCCCTCAATGTAATGTACCTTCGAACCTTCATCTGCAACTACAATGGTGTGCTCAAACTGTCCTGTGCTCTCCCCGTTCATCCTGAAGTAGGTCTGAAGCGGCAGATCAATCTGAACTCCTGGAGGAACGTAGAGGAATGAGCCGCCGCTCCATACGGCTCCGTTCAGTGCAGCGAACTTGTTGTCTGTGGGTGGAACTGCCTTGCAGAAATATTCCTTCACGAGGTCGGGATGCTCCCTGAGAGCTGAGTCCAGATCCATGAAGAGAACACCCTTGTCTTCCCAGACCTTGCGAAGGTTGTGGTAAACACCCTCACTGTCGTACTGGGCAACTGATCCGGCCAGATATTTCTGCTCCATCTCAGGAACTCCGAGTTTCTTGAATGTTTCCTTTATCTGGTCTGGAACCTCATCCCAGTTGTTTACCTTTCTCTCATCAGGCTTCACGTAATAGTTTGTGTTTTCCCAGTCAATGCCTGAAAGGTCAGGTCCCCAGGTCGGAACAGGTTTCGACTCAAATATCTCAAGGGCCTTCAGCCTGAATCTCCTCATCCAGTCCGGTTCCTTCTTAATCTCAGATATCTCCTCGACTACCTTCCTGTTCAGCCCTCTTCCAGTGGAATATACAGGTTTGTGGTTGTCGTGGAACTCCCAGTCCTCCTTCCTTATGTTTGAATTCTTGAGATCCTCGAGCAGCTTCTCCATTTCTTCATCCTTTGTCAGTTCAGTCTCCACCATTTTTAAACCCCCCTAATAAATTCGTAACCTTCCTCTTCAATCCTGTCTGAAAGCTCCTTTGTGCCATCCTTGACTATTCTACCGTCAATAAGGATGTGCACAAACTGGGGCTCGAACATCCCTGCTGTAGTAATCGCGTATCTCGTCGGCAACCATCTTCAGAGCGTCAACATCAAGCCCTGAGTCTATCTCATCCAGAACTACAATCTTTGGCTTCAGCACCATCATCTGAAGCACCTCGAACCTCTTCCTCTCCCCTCCAGAGAATCCGTCGTTGACTGATCTTGAAAGGAATGATTCGTCCAGTCCTACTTTCTTCAGGTGCAGTTTCACCAAATCGTAGAACTCCTGAAGTTTCATGTTGTCCTCAGGATGCACCTGCTTGTACGCGGCCCTCAGGAACGTTGATATCTTCACACCAACCACTGCAACCGGGCTCTGGAACGCAAGGAACAGGCCAGCCCTGGCTCTTTCCTCCGGTGTCTTTCCTGTGAGATCCTTTCCGTCCAGCATTATGCTTCCGCCTGTTATCTTGTAATTCGGATGGCCGATAAGGACGTTCCCCAGGGTGCTCTTGCCTGCACCGTTTGGTCCCATTAGGGCGTGTATTTCGCCTCCCCTTACGGTCAGGTTTACCCCCTTCAGTATCTCCTTGTCCTCGACAGTAGCTTTAAGGTCTTTTATCTCAAGTATCGGCACTTGCTGCACCTAATCCGAATATGATTTGTCCGTATTTAAACACTTTGTTATGTTTAAATTGTTTAAAATATATATAGCACTTTCCCATGTATAGTTATTATGGAAAGTGAAACCCTTTCTCAGTTCGACATAGGGGAACTGTTCGGCCAGACGAAGAGCCAGATAATTCACGAACTGAGCTACTCGGACCTCAGCATGGAGGACCTCTCAAGGATGCTTGGTATGAACAAGACTGCTGTGAAGGAGCACATGGATTCACTGGAGAGGAAGGGTTTCGTTAAGTCATTCTTCAAGCCAGGTGGTGCGGGCAGGCCCAGGAAGTTCTATCAGCTGACTGAGAAAGGATTTGAGTTGCTCCCAAAGAGATACGTGGATTTCGCCAAAGTTCTAATGGAGGAGATTGAAAAGGAGTTTGGCAGGGAAAAGGCATCGGCGATTCTTGCCGGAGTGGCTGACCGGTTCGTATCCAGTGCTGGATGGGTCAGGGATGACATCAGATCGCTTTCCAGGGAACAGAAATTGGAGAAACTCAAGGAATTCGTCTCGGTTCTCAACAAGCTGGGATATTATGCCAGGCTCGAGGTAACTGATGATGTCGTCAGGATTGTAAGGCACAACTGCATCTTTTATGAGCTGGCAAAGTCAAACAACAAGATCATATGCGGGACCCTGGGATCTGACATAATAAAGAGCTCAATTTATGACGACTTCAAGATCGTTGAAAAGTTTTCGGAGGGAAACAACAGGTGTGTTGTTGAAGTAAACCTGAAATAGCTGGTTCAGAACTTGGCTTCAACGGCCCTGAGGTTTCTCATCATGTCATGAACCATCTCCGTGAAGCTGTATTTTGGATGAAAACCCCAGTCTTTTTTGGCTGCCGAACATTCCAGGGAACTTGGCCATGAGTCTGCAATATCCTGCCTGAAATCCGGTAAATATGAAACCCTGAAGTCCGGTACAATTTTTCTGATCTCAGCCTCCAATTCAGCAGGGGTAAAGCTGAAGGCTGATACGTTGTACTCCATGCAGAACCTCAGGCTCTTTGAGTTCGATTCGAAAAGCTTTATCAGGGCCTCAATAGCGTCTGGCATGTACATCATTGGCAGCCTTGTGTCACTCCTCAGGTAGCACTGATAATTCTGGCCTCGTGCGGCATGCATTATCATATCTACAGCATAGTCGGTTGTGCCTGCCGTCGGTGGTGTCTTGTAGCTAATAAGGCCTGGAAACCGAAGTCCCCTCACGTCAAGCGAGTGTTTATTCCTGAAGTACAGACCGAGGAGTTCCGCCGCAACCTTCGTAATTCCGTACATTGTGGTGGGACGCTGGACAGTCACTTCGGGAACCTTTTCCTTCGGAGTTTCAGGGCCAAAGACACCGATAGTGCTCGGTATAATGACTCTCCTGATTCCATGGGCAAGGGACTTACTAAGAACATTGAAGGTGCCGTTGGAATTCACATCGTAGGCCAGATTGGGGTCCTTCTCTCCGCTCGCAGATAAAATAGCAGCTAGGTGGAATATGTCTGTTATTCCCTCCTCCTTGATTATTTCGGCAATTGCCTCTGAATCCCTCACATCCAGCTCCCTGAACCTCAGACCGTTATCCGACTTTCCCTTTCTTATGTCGCTCAAAATAACACTTTCTCTGCCATACCTCTTTGCAAGGGCCTCTGAAAGCTCTGAACCGATCTGTCCCAGGGAACCTGTGATGAGAATTCTTGTCATATTCCAAATGAGTATCCTGCCTGAGCTTAAATTTTCATTCTGACTGGTTGTGTCATGGTCATGAACTCCTGCGTGACACACCCTATAGTGGGAAAATTTTTAAGCAAACATCTGTGTCAAAAGCGTGAGGGTTTCGCTCACAGAGGAACCAATCGATCTAAATGAAGTCGTTAAGATTTCAGACAGTGATTCAAAAGCCATCCTCATCTCAGTTGGCAGATCCAGAAAGTTCTCCGAGCAGGACACCGTTCAGGCCGTATTCTATGAAACCTATGACGAGATAGCTCGAAAAATACTGGAGAACCTCCTCATTGACGCAACTGAGCGTTTTCATCTCAGCGACGCCGTAATTGTTCACAGATTCGGAAAAATCCCCCTTGGTGATCCGGCATTCGTTGTAGCAGTATATGCCCAGCGGCAGGAAGATGCCTTTCAGGCATGCAAGTTCATAGTTGAGGAGATGGTTTCTGAGCTTCCTGTCTGGAAATACGAGACAAGGGCCATTAGATGAACCGGACGTAGATTCAAGTTATTTTTGCCCTTGCCTTTGATTAGTTTTCTCAACCGTGAGTATTCGGGAACCAATAGTTAAATTTTTCACCGGCCTTATGCTCCCTGAGTGTTTAAAGATGATTGTCAGGAATAAGTTCAATGAGGAGCCAATCGCTGAGCTACCGGACACTTCACTTGAAGAGGCGAAGAGAATCAAGGGACTTTCGCTGTCTGCCTCGAAGGATATGAAACGCCTTGTTCCCTATGAAATCGAGGAGGCTCTCCTCGAGATTTCAAAGAAAATACAGGATAACAACGGAAAGCTGGCCCAGATAATTGCCCAGGAGTCGGGGAAACCCATCCGGTACGCAAGAAAAGAGGCCATGCGGGCTGCTACCACCTTTAAGATCGCGGCAGGAGAAAGCACAAGGCTCTATGGTGAAGTTATACCGCTGGGTGTCGAGCCCAGGGGAAGAAACAGGTTCGCCTACTATGTCAGGGAGCCTGTCGGTTTAATATTCTCGGTTACCCCATTCAATGACCCGCTTAACCTTGTGGCACATAAAATAGCGCCTGCTCTTGCCTCGGGAAATGCTATTATCAATAAGCCCTCATCCCTGACCCCGCTATCATGCCTTGAGCTTATTTCCTATGTCTCAGAAACTTCTATTCCAAAAAATTCTGCGACCGCTGTTTTGGCTTCGGGGGGTGGATCGGTTACGACTTTCCTGGCCTCATCTCCTGAGATAAAGATGATATCCTTCACTGGCGGGTACGAAGCTGCCCAGAAGCTTGTCAATGCAGCAGGAGTCAAGAAATACGGAATGGAGCTGGGAAGCAACTCGCCAGTTATAGTGTCTGCGACGCTGCCTTCGAGAGCCAAGGACAAAACTGCATTCATGCCCAGAGAGTATTCGTGCAAAAGGATTCCTACGAATACTTCAAAAACAGACTCCTCAGCTTTACCGAGAAACTAGTTGCAGGCAATCCTCTGGAGGAGAGGACAGATGTTGGACCGATGATATCAAAAGGTGCCGCCGATCGGGTAATGAAACTGATAGGGGATGCAATAGAGAAAGGGGCCAATCTGCTCTCTGGTTTTGAGAGAACAAACAATCTCATCAAGCCGACTGTCCTGGAGAACGTAAGCCCCGATAGTGAAATATGGTCTCAGGAAATTTTCGGGCCGGTGGTTATACTTCAGCCTGTGGATTCGTTCGTGGAGGCGATCTGCCTTGCCAACGGGGTGGAATATGGTCTTCAGGCTGGTGTCTTCACCAATGATCTGAACCTTGCTATGATGGCTGTGGAAAATCTCGAATTTGGGGCCGTCCTTATAAATGACACATCCGATTTCAGGATAGATTCAATGCCCTTCGGGGGATTCAAGAAGAGCGGGATAGGAAGGGAGGGCATCAGATTTTCCATGGAGGAGATGACAGAGATAAAGCTAGCCATCTTCAGAAGATGAGGGTTAAACTCTCATCCTCTTTATAACTTCCTGGGCAAACTCAGAGCATTTAAGCGCCTTTATGTTGAGCACTCTGGCAAGGTCCTGTGTAACTTTTTGGTCCTTGTAGGCAGACATTATGGCCTGTTCGAGTACATCTGCAGCCTTAGTCCAGCCGATGTGCCTCAACATCATGCCGCCTGAGAGCATAAGTGACGTGGGATTAGCAACGTCTAGCCCCGCATACTTTGGAGCAGTCCCATGAACTGCCTCAAATATTGCATAGGCGTCACCTACGTTTCCCCCGGGAGCAAGCCCAAGTCCTCCAACCTGAGCTGCCAGGGCATCTGAAAGATAGTCACCGTTCAGATTAGTGGTAGCTATAACATCGTAATCCTCAGTCCTTGTAAGGACCTGCTGAAACATGTTATCTGTAATCCTGTCCTTTATCACAACTTTATCGCGATATGCCTCTGGATTCTGGTTGAACTCCTCCTCAGTTACCGTTTGAGCCTTGAATTCAGATGCCGCAAGTTCGTATCCCCACTCCTTGAAAGCTCCCTCAGTGTACTTCATTATGTTTCCCTTGTGCACAAGGGTGACGCTTCTTCTTTTGTTTGCCAGTGCATACTGTATGGCCTTTCTGACAAGCCTCTGAGATTTGAACCTGCTAATTGGCTTTATCCCTATGCCTGTGTCCTCAGTAAGCGATATGGAGAAGTTGTCCTGCAGGAATTTTCTCACCTGGCTTGCCTCTGGAGAGTCGTACTTCCATTCAATTCCAGCGTAAAGGTCCTCAGTGTTTTCCCTGAACACAACCATATCCATCTTTTCAGGATTTTTGACCGGAGAAGGGACGCCGGGGAAGAATTTAACAGGTCTAACGTTTGCATAAAGATCAAAGTACTGCCTGAGCGTTACGTTGAGGCTCCTGAAACCCTGTCCTACAGGGGTTGTGAGGGGTCCCTTTATAGAGACCACGCATTTCTTGAGCTGATCAAGGGACTCCTGAGGGAGATGCTTTCCTACCCTCTCCACTGCCTCTTCACCTGCGAGAATCTTTTCCCAGACAATCGTCTTTTCTCCTTTGTATGCTATTTCAAGAGAGGCATTTATGGCTGAAATTGTTGCCTTGGAAATGTCAGGTCCGATTCCATCCCCCTCAATGTAGCCTATGGTTACATTGTCAGGGACCTGCAATCCTTGTGCTTGATCATACTTAATGTAGGCCATGATATCTTCAAAGAATAGGTAAGGCTATATTAGATGTTTTCCCGTTTTTCATCCGATGTCCCCAGAATTGCTGTGAGCAGATCGGCTGAACCTTGAGAATGTTTCAGCAGGAATGCGCTGACTTTTACGATTCAGCGGATTACTGCCTCAAGACGCTTGAAACCGTACATGATGTCACTGTCAAGCCTGTCATCCGAAGAAGGTTGCCTTATAACTATGGTCTCGAACATTCTGCAAATTGTCTCAAGTGCAATACGTGCTTCCAGCCTTGCAAGCGGAGCCCCCAAACAGAAGTGGACCCCTTCACCAAAGGCCAGATGCCTATTCTGTGAACGTGTTATTATGAATTTTTCTGAATCCGGAAATACTGACTCGTCCCTGTTTGCCGATCCCAGATAGACAAAGAGCAATGTGTGCTTTGGAATGCGGATTCCGGCAATTTCCATATCTGTCTTCGCTATCCTCCTCGTTGACTGAACCGGCGACCTGAACCTCAATGTTTCTTCGACTGCCCCTGGTATCAGGTTGGGGTGGTCTCTTATTTCGTCAAGGAGGCCATATTCGTGCAGGGTTAGAAGCGAGTTTGTTATAAGGTTGGTTGTTGTTTCATTTCCTGCAACAAGAAGTAGAATGCAAAAACCCACTATTTCCTGCAATGTGAGCTTGTCACCATCTACTTCAGCCTCCAGAAGTCCTGAGATCAGATCATCCGCTGGCCTTTTCTTTCTATCTTCAATTAGCGAGCTGAAATACTTAGCCATTTCCAGTTGAGTGGTTACATCGACACCTCTGCCAAGGGATGTTGCAATTCTGTCAGACCAGTCTTTGAAAAGATGCATATCTTCCTCTGGTACCCCAAGAATCCTTGATATGACAAGGACAGGGAGAGGGTATGAAAAAGCCGAAACCATTTCTGCAGTTTTCTGCGCCTCTATCTTTCCAGCAAGTGCCTCTGCTATGCGCCTAATCTCATTCTCATAGGAACTTACCTTTGAAGGTGTAAAAGCCCTGCTCACCAGATTTCTAAGTTTTGTATGCCTTGGAGGATCGAGGATAAGTATGCTAGGCGCCGAATGCTGGTTCAGGATCTCAGCTATTTCAGGTTCAATGAAGTCCCTGAACTGAGAGGAATAATTCTTGAAATCTTCAAGAACCTGTCTGGTTGGATCGTAGGTGAAGATGTAAGCACTTCCGCTGTCGTAGAGAATAGGGTTTTTCTGTCGCATCTCTCTGTACCATGGAAAAGGCTCTTCCCTGTATGTGGGAATTTCCATCAATAAAAATGACCTTGAGTTATTTAAAAATTGGTGATTCCCTGAAGAGTCACTTTTATTCTCACGTCCCTGACCTGTCTTCAGAAGCTGCTTTATATGCAAGATTGTAAATGAGGCACCAGTGAAGGAAATAATGCCTTGATCGCCCTATTTAACAGGTAAAGGAACAATCATGATGTCGGTAAGTATAATATCCTATATCACAATCTAATGAGGGCTCAGATGTCAACTTTTTGGGAATATGTTAGATTGTTTGCATTTGTCCTGACTTCAGGAGGTTCTGTCCTGTGATCGCAGCGGTTCTGGGTCTGCAGTTCGGCGATGAGGGGAAGGGCAAGATCACGGATTTTCTCAGCGACAAATTCAACGTGGTGGTCAGATTCAACGGTGGAGGCAATGCGGGACACACCGTTGTGGCACAGGGAAAGACGTACAAGTTCCATCTTGTGCCCTCAGGATCGCTCCGGTCCGAGGTAGTTATCCTTGGAAACGGTATGGTAATTGATCCCTTCGCACTCAACCAGGAAATTGAGTCACTTAGAGCATCTGGCTGTTCATCAAAGATACTCATAAGCAAGATGGCCCATGTTGTCACACCGATGCACAAGATTCTGGACATTAGGGAGGAATCCGTAAGATCGAAGATGAACATAGGAACAACAGCACAGGGGATAGGTCCTACGTACGAGGACAAATACGCCAGAACAGGAATAAGAATGGTTGACCTCTTAGATTACGAACTCCTTCGTGACAAAATAGAGATAATATACAGGATGAAGGAGAATCTCCTGAAAGACTCAGAGTTTTCAGACGTTTTAAAACGCGAAGAGATGACAAGGAGCCTTCACGGCGAGGGTCTTAAGCTTGCGGACTTCCTCAAGTACACGGAGATTGAGCTGTATGAACTGTATGCCGCAGGGAAGAGTATACTCTTTGAGGGTGCACAGGGGACAATGCTTGACATAGATTTCGGAATGTATCCCTTTGTTACATCTTCAAATGCTCTTTCCGGGGCCCTTATGATGGGGTCAGGATTCACCTTCAGGAAGGTGCATAGGGTTATCGGTGTTGTGAAGGCGTACATGTCCCGGGTAGGTTCGGGGCCATTTCCAACAGAGCTTACCGGAGATGATGGGAAAAGGCTCAGAGACCTTGGAAACGAATACGGAACCACCACAGGCAGGCCAAGAAGGGTTGGCTGGCTGGATCTTCCAATGCTGAGGTATACTATAAGGATGAACGATGTCGATGTTCTGGCACTGACAAGGCTAGACACCTTGGGACTAATGCCTGAGATTAAGGTTGGTCTAAGATACCTAAAGGACGGCAGGGAGATTTCCTATGTTCCGCGGAGCTATCAGGAACTCGCTGGAGTAAAAATTGACTACATCTCTATGAAACCCTGGGGGAGGATAGATCCAGACGAAGTGGGTAATGACTACGAGGCTCTTCCAAAGGAGGCCAGGGATTATGTGGCCCTCATTGAGAGGGAGCTTAAGAAGACTGTTGGCATCATATCCCTTGGTGAGAAGAGGGAAAATACAATCCTAAGAGGTGACCTGAAGATATCTCTCGAAGAGCTTCAAGCAAAAACATGAAAATCTTTTGCGTTTAATTTCACTGCAATAGGTGGCACTTTCAGAAACTGGGTCAAAAATTAAATTTCCAGTTATCATGTAATGCTGATAATGTATGGTAGAAAAGGAGGATATCCGCTCTGAGACCCATGGCCCCATAAAGGCCCCAAGGGGGTCGCAGCTTAATACAAAGGGGTGGGGCCAGGAGGCGGCGCTGAGGCTTCTCATGAACAACCTTGATCCTGAGGTGGCAAAGGACCCTGAAAACCTTATTGTTTACGGTGGTAGGGGAAAGGCTGCGAGGAACTGGAGGGCATTCAATGAGATAGTGAACATGCTTAAGGAACTCTACAATGATGAGACACTTCTCATACAATCCGGCAAACCTGTTGGGGCATTCAAGACCAGCAAGTTTGCTCCCAGGGTGATCATTGTCAATGCGCAGATAGTCCCTAAATGGGCTACGGATGAGATATTCTGGGAACTTGAGAGGAAGGGCCTGACAATGTTCGGGCAGATGACCGCCGGGAGCTGGATCTACATAGGGACGCAGGGCATACTTCAGGGGACATACGAAACGCTCGCCGCTCTTGCCAGGAAGGAATTTGACACTGATTCGCTCAGGGGAAAGTGGTACCTCTCATCCGGATTGGGTGAAATGGGTGGCGCCCAGCCGCTTGCAGTAACCATGAATGATGGCGTTGCAATTGTTGTTGAAGTTGATGAGGCCAAGATAGACCGGAGGATCAGGGACAAATATCTCGACCTGAAGGCTTACGACCTAGAAGAGGCCCTCAAACTCAAGGATGAGGCACTGAAAGATGGCAGACCCATTTCCATAGGGCTGCTGGGCAATGCTGCTACAATTTACCATGAACTCGCAAGGAGGAGGATCGTTCCAGATGTTGTTTCAGACCAGACTGCCGCCCATGATATCAATATTGGTTACATACCCGAGGGTTACACCGTCAAGGAATCTGACGATTACAGGGAAAGAGACCCAAAGGGGTATATCGAGGCGGTTTACAAATCCATTGTGAAAGAGGTTCAGGCCATGCTCTGGTTTCAGGAACACGGGTCCAAGGTATTTGACTATGGCAACAACATAAGAACCAGGGCCAAGGAGGGGGGTCTTGAAAGCGCCTTCAGGGTTAAGGGATATGTGCCTGCCTACATACGTGATCTCTTTGCGCTGGGCTCCGGACCCTTCAGGTGGGTCGCACTTTCTGGGGACCCCAATGACATTTACAAGATTGATGATGCCATCATAAAGAACTTCGGCTACGATGAACACCTTGTCAAGTGGATCAAGCTGGCAAAGGAGAAGATCCATTTCCAAGGGCTTCCCGCAAGAATATGCTATGCTGGATATGGAATGAGGGAGAAGATTGGCCTGATGATAAACGAGATGGTAAGAAAGAAGGAGCTATCTGCGCCTGTCGCCATAGGAAGGGATCATCATGACACAGGATCAGTGGCATCACCATACAGGGAAACAGAAGCCATGAAAGATGGGAGCGACGCAATAGCAGACTGGCCCATCCTGAACGCCATACTAAACGCTGTATCCGGGGCAACATGGGTGTCGGTGCATCACGGAGGCGGGACAGGCATAGGGAACTCTATTCACGCAGGCTTTGTCGTCGTGGCAGATGGAACACAGGAGGCTGAGGAGCGCATTAAGGGAGTTCTGAACTCAGATCCGGGTCTCGGGGTTATCAGGCATGCGGATGCTGGCTATGAAAGTTCCAAAATTCTGATCAGAAAGGGAGTCAGGTTCAAGGTGCCCTATGAGGGCTCCGAGAACGAATAGCCTGGGAACATATAGACCCTTGTCCCTTTCATCCTCCAAGCATCTGGCGGCAGGCCTGCCTTTTCGCATGTGGCCTCAAGAAATTCCAGCGGTGTCATGTGATACTCCTTTGCAACCTGGGGGAGAAGGAGACCTCTGCTGTACCCCCTTTCAACGATCAGGCCATGTTTGCCAATCCTTAATTCTGAAGATACACTCATCGGATCGACAGGAACGGGCTTTCCGAGAACTGTTACCTCGTAGTCAAGGTCCTTCAATTCCCCCGGGTTGACAGGCGGAAACCTTGGATCTTCTGTAGCAGCGTATATTGAAGCTTTTACCAGTGCTTCACCAATAGGATAGTATGCCTCCGGAAAGCCTATGCAGCCCCTGAGCATACCATTTTTGTTTATTGTTACGAAAACTCCGCATGTGACAGTGGGAAGCCAATTGAAGAGGTCGGAACGGTAAGTTCCCCTGGAGACATAGCTTTCGACGATTTCCCTCACCGCATGTAAAATTCTCTTCTGATCTTCCTCATCCAGCCTGACTGGATATTCCTCCAGATTTAGAGCTTCCGACACATGGAGATCATGAGAATATGCAAGATTAACTTTGCTGACCGGTCTCAATCAAATCTTTAACCCAGGAATAGATCCTTATGCGTGAGATTGCCGAGCGTCGCAGGCTATTTCTACCCGAACGATCCTGGCGAGATCAGGAGTCTCTTATCCTCGTTTCAGAGAAAGATACAGCCAAGAAGCATACCAGGAAGGATAATTGGAGCAGTGGTACCTCATGCAGGTTATATATATTCCGGGCTCACTGCTATGCATGCGTACATGGCTATCCTGGGAAAAACTGGGAACAGACCTTTGAGATTCCTTGTTGTTGGCCCTTCCCATCAGGGCTACCCGATATATCCAGCCGTATATAGCTCCGGTTCCTGGGTGACTCCTATGGGGGTTGCAGAGATAGACAGTGATCTCGGTAGAAAACTTCTTTCTAGATCAGGTATCGCGAGGCCTGATCCTGACGGACATGAAGGGGAGCATTCAATTGAGGTGCAGATTCCGATCCTGCAGTATCTGTTCGACGGTAACTTCAAGTTCCTGCCTGTTCAGCTGGGGGATCAGGGGATGCGGGTTACAGAAAGGCTTGCCGAAGAAATTTTGAAGCTTGAGGAGGATTTCATATTAATTGCCTCCTCTGACCTCAACCATTATGAACCTCAGGAAATTACTAATCAGAAGGATGATGCTCTTATATCACGAGTGACTTCTCTCGACCATGATGGCTTTTACCGTACACTGGCAGATGCTGGTGTGTCTGCGTGCGGCTATGGAGCAATCTCGGTGCTCATGTATGTGACCAGGAAGCTTAAGGGAAGGATGGTGCTGATACACCATTCAACATCCGGGGATGTGAACAGAGATTTCAGATCCGTCGTCGGATATTCTGCCATAATTGCATATCTTCCCGATCAATGAAAAAAATACAGTGGGTATTTTAAAAGTGACATCCATAGAAGAAAAAACGGAAGCCCCGCGAATCCATTCGATGATGGCACCCTTATGGGCCTTGCTCTCAACAAGCCAACCTCCAGGATTGCATGATGATCCTGCATTTTCCGAACTGGATGTTCACACCTCCCTACGTACGGGAGTATCATTCTCAAGCAATTGGAATGGTTGAACATGTCTATAAGGCTGAATTTGATATTATATCAATGGGCGTTGCTTCTCTATTTTCGAATTTGGATTCAGCGAAGGTAAGATGTACAGCCTGCCGCAGATACTGCACCCTTAAGCCCGGCCAGATAGGTTTCTGCGGTGTTAGAAAGAACGTGGACGGAGTGTTACACCTCCTGGTACAGAACAGGCCACTTGCCATACAGATCGATCCTATAGAGAAGAAACCTGTGCTTCATATGTATCCGAATTATGTCATCTATTCCATAGGTACGGCCGGTTGCGACTTTGCCTGCCAATTCTGCCAGAATTTCGATATCAGCCAGAGAAGGGAGGTCGCTGGGGTTGAGATGATTCCGGAGGAACTGGTCCGACAATGAGCCTACTATTTTCAGTGAATTTGCCAAGGAGATAGGTGATATTGCTCACAGGCATGGTATGATCAATATATTTGTTACAAACGGTTATGAGACCCCTGAATCGGTGAGATATGTATCCTCATTCCTGGATTCAGCCACGGTGGATTTCAAAGGGAACGCAAGCCCTGACTTCTACAGGAGAATCATGTCTGTCCCCGATGTGTCTCTGATTTATGATACGATTGATCAGTTCAGGAAATACGGGGTGCATACTGAAATCACAGATCTTGTAGTGCCCGGAATCGGCGATAGTGAGGATGAGGCCAGATCTATGGTCAGGAGGGTGATTGACATCATGGGCGACGATGTGCCCATAAGCTTCCTCAGGTTTCACCCTGATTACAAGCTCATGAATCTACCCCCAACTCCAGTGGAAACGCTTGTCCGTCATTACAGGATTGCAAAGGAGGAGGGGGCAAAATTCGTCTATATAGGCAACGTCCCAGGCTCGGACCTTCAGAACACATACTGTCCTGATTGCGGTTTTCTTCTTGTGAAGAGGGACATGATGCATACGCTGAGAGTTGACCTGACCAGGGATTCCAGGTGCCCTAAATGCGGCTACAAGACAAACATTGTTCTTGGAGAGCCCAGGATCAGGCAGTCAGCTTATTGATAATGAGTCAGCCTTTCCAGATTCCTATTCCTAATCCGATAACAAAAAGAACTATTGTGAATGACACAACTAAAGAGCCGAGCTTTGTGCCCTGCGCATAGGAGACCAGCTGGGATATCAGACCGGTAAGTGAAATATTTGGTATGAAAGCCAGTCCCAGGAATGAGGCAATGATAATCGCGACTATCACGAGGATGATTGATGCTATTGCCTTCTTGAACGCCACTCCAAACAGCAGACCGTCCACGAATACGAGTACCATTGTAATCTCTGTTGCGTACTGGTCCAAAGGTGCAGGATAGTTTATCATTTATTTGTCAGACACATATTCAAGTGTATTTAAATTTTCGCATGAAGCGGGTCCTTACAGTTGAGCTCTATAATATCTGGAGGGGGTCGGTGCACATGAAGTCTGCCTGACAGCAACATCTGATTGGACGGAACCGCATGATCCTGAAGAGGAGTCTGCAAATATTTTATTTGAAGAAGCAATGTTTGTGCCATGTCACTGAAGGCCGTCGTGATGGCGGGAGGAAAGGGGACCCGACTCAGGCCAATAACTTATGCAATACCAAAGCCTCTGGTTCCTATTGCAGGAAAACCCTGCATAGGTTACATCCTCGATTCATTCTATGAGGCTGGCATAAAGGATGCGATCATCACTGCAGGTTACAAGTTTGATGCTCTCATTAACGGAGTTTTGAAATTCAAACATGAAGACCAGAATATCCTCTTCTCCGTGGAACGTGAGCCTGCGGGTACTGCCGGAGGCGTCAAGCTTGTATCCAAGTTTATTGATGATACATTTCTGGTTGGTAGCGGTGACACCCTCATAGATTTCAACATCGGCAAGATTCTTGATTTCCACAAGAAAAAGGGTTCAAAACTCACCCTGGTTCTTACCAGGGCTGATGACCCTTCACAATTCGGCATAGTTGACATTGATGGATCAAGGGTGGTGAGGTTCCTGGAAAAGCCCACCAAGGAGGAGGCATTTTCAAATCTGATTAATGCAGGCCTTTATATTATGGAACCTGAGGTACTTGACATGATCCCAAATGGGGAGCCTTATGATTTCGCAAAGCAGCTGTTTCCGTCTCTTCTTGAGCGGAATTTCCCCATACATGGGTACATAGGGGAAGGGACCTGGCTGGATACGGGAAGGCCCCATGATATGATCAGAGCTAACCAGATTATGGTGGAAAAATACGGGAAGAGTTACGATGAGGATGGAATCTCGGGCAAGAATATTGTTAGCAGCCTTTCCTTTCTATCTAGAGGCGTTGTCGTCATAGGCCCCAGCTATGTCGGAAGTTCGGTCAGAATACAGCCGGGGACAAAAATTAAGGCTTCGGCCATTTATGATGGCGTTTCCATAGGCGAGGATGTCGAACTGGAGAACTCAATCCTGATGGATGATGTCATGATTGGGGCCGGGACAAAGATCAAGAACTCTGTTATAATGAGGCATACAACCATTGGAGATAAGTGCGAAATTCATGACAGTGTCCTAGCACCGAAGCTGAAGCTCCAAAGCAACTCAAGGGTTTATAATGTTGCCCTCTCAGCCGATGTGCTTGTCCTCTGTTGTGAGCTGCTCACCATTCTTGAACTTCTCGAAGAGGGTTGAAGCCTTCTTCTGGAGTTCCCCCTCCTTTTCTTTTTTCCTCGTTGCCCTGTCCTTTGTTCTGAGGGTGTTGATTACCTTCTCCAGATCCCTTAGCTCGTTCTTTGTCTGAATAAAAGCCTCATGTTCCTTTGTTGATTCCTGGCTGAACTTGACGAACTGCTCATGATTCTCATCCGCCCTCTTCCTCATCTCGTCCAGTTCCTGAAGGCCCCTATTGATCTCGTCACTCAGAGCGGTTATCTCGTTGGAGATCTCGTCAATCCTCTTCTTCAAGTCCTCACCGGCTTTTCTTTCATTGTTTATCTTTGCCGTGAGATCCCTGATCGCATCGTTGCTCTGGAGCACCTTCTCGATGGTGGCCTTCATATTCTTGATTTCATTCGTCAGCCGCCTTATATCAGCAACAATCTTGGCTTCCTCTTTCTTGTCCAGCAGTGTGGTCTGCTGCTTTGTTTCCAGTCTCTGGAGCTCTTTCTCCTTGGCCTTGAGGGTGCGCCGGTCGAAACCGTCGGCGTTTGTCTCGTCTTTGATCTTACGGTATTCCTTTCTCAGTTCTGCCAGTGCCTTATAGTGCTCCTCCTTCTCGGCCCTGAGCTTCTGGACTTCCTCTATAAGCTCTCCCTTCCGAGTGATCTTCTTCTTTACCTCTTCCCTAAGCTCACGAACCAGATTATTGAGATTGTCCCTTTCTTCGGCATACTTGTGGCTCTCTGCAGCCAGTTCATCTCTCTTCTTAATATGGTCTTCGACCATTCTTCTAAGAAGTTCGCGCTTCTGTTCAAATTCTTCGAGAAGATCACTCATAATTACCAGTCATCTCAAAAGCTTAGGGAAATTCTAGGATTAAATATATAACTTTCTAAAGACAGACTGTTCAATCCTGTGAACGTACGCAGGATCAGGGAGAAACAGGCCATACGGAAAAGAAGGAGGCTACTACACGCTCAGCATGCCTCCTGAGCTGCAGCTCCATTTCACGCTTTGTAAAAGCCTTTTTCATGAAATCGTTCTATTCAGAATCCTCAGGGGAAAATAGTAAACATAGGTACAGTTGCAAATGTCCCTGTTACTCGTGAACATTATCAGTGAAATAGGTCTACTGCATTCACCTTTGTGGGTGCAAGACTGATCCAGGTTCTGGGAACTAATTCAGATGCCGGAAAGAGCACGATTGCCATGTGCCTCTGCAGATATCTTTCAGACAAGGGTTACAGAGTGGCTCCCTTCAAATCTGTTAACATGTCACTGAATTCCATTTCAATTGAGGGTGGTTATGAGATAGCCCGTGCCCAGTGGGTTCAGGCAAAGGCAGCCAGAACAGATCCGCTGAAGGAAATGAACCCGTTCCTGCTGAAACCTGAGGGTAACGGCAGATCGCAGGTAATACAGAATGGGCTTTCACTTGGATCCATGTCTTATGAACAATACAGCCAGCATCTGGCAGCCAATGCACCCAGAGTGATAAGGGGCGCGCTCGAGTACCTTCTGTCTAACTTCGACCTTGTGGTTGCGGAGGGGGCTGGGTCCCCTGCAGAAATTAATCTTGCTGAAAAGGATTTTGCCAACAGCTTTGTTTCCGGACTGTACAATGCTCCTTCGATTCTTGTGGCGGACATTGACAGGGGAGGGGTATTCGCCTCCATTTACGGGACAATAAAGTTAATGACACGATCAGACCTGGTCAAGGGTGTTGTAATAAACAAAATGAGAGGGGACAAGGAAATACTGAAACCTGGTATCCTGAAAATTGAGGAGTTGACGGGAAAAAGGATCATCGGTGTTATGCCGTACTTAGACAATGTGCTTCCGGGGGAGGATTCGCTTAATTATTCAAACCCAAAGGTAAATTCCAGTGAAATAGCGGTTATTTCATATCCTCACATGGAGAACTACAGTGACATTGATCCCCTGTATGCAGCAGGCATCGGAATCACTATGGCCAGGAGGCGGGCCGATATAAGTGATGATGTGAAAGTCATCATACTGCCGGGCTCAAAGGATGTGGAATCTGACCTGAAATATCTGTTCACAACAGGCCTGGCTGATAAAATAATAAGCTCTGCCAGGAAGGGTGTTAAGATTCTTGGAATATGCGGAGGATACCAGATGCTTGGAACCAGGATCAGAGATGAGAAAGGTGTGGAAATGCGCTCAGGCGAAATGCATGGAATCGGACTCATTCCCTGCGAGACCACCTATTCCGATCGGAAGACTGTAAGACCGGTAAAATACAGAACACTTGTTGATAAAGACACTGGAGAACATTTAGGCTATGAGATCCATTATGGCGAAGTTTCAGGAAAAGCTGACCCGCTCAATCAGTCAGAGTTAGGCCCAGAAGGCAGTGTACTTGGAAACGTTATGGGAACCAACATTCATGGCATTCTTGAAAACCCTATATTCCTGAGATATCTGACCGGAATAAGCATCAGCGAGGACTTCAGAGCAGTTCTCGAAAAAAATATAGAACATATGACCGAAGCTTTTATTGAATCCGTAGATGTTAGGTTCATAGATGAGATCCTGAATGGACGCTAGAGTTCTGGAGACTTCTCTGACCATACTGATAGGGGCTATTCTGCTCGACTTTCTTTTCGGAGAGCCCAGACCGTATATACATCCCTCTTCTCTTATAAGAAAGATTGGGGCAGTTTTTGATCCCTATTTCAGGGTGTTCAGACACAAGGTGTTCTCCGGGTTCCTGTACGATGTCTTCATCCTCCTATTGATTCTTGGAACAACCTTCATAATTCTTTATTTCCTGAGGCTGCTTTACATTGCATACATTATAGCTGCAATTGTGGTATTCAAGGGAACTTTTTCACTCTCAAGGATCAGGGATGAGGTCAACCCTATTGTGGAGGCTCTAGAAACAGAGAACATAGACGAGGCAAGGCTTCTGGCAGGAAGATTCGTCCACCGTGACCTCACAAAGCTGGATGCTCACCTAATAAGCTCCGCGGTAATCGAACGGATATTTGACGACCTTGTGAATTTTGTTGTGACCCCGTTCTTCTATTTCTCATTCCTTGGAATACTGGGGGCACTTGGATCTAGAGTCATTCATGTGCTTGACTCATCTGTTGGCCAGAGGAACAGGAGGAATTTCGAATTCGGACGATCCACAGCGATTCTTCACACCTTAATCAACTACGTGCCTTCTAGGATTGCCGGCATACTTATAATTGCCGGGTCTTCTCTTCTGGATTACAGAGTTCTTGGTGGTCCATTCAAGTCAATGCGGCTTGCAGCGGACACAGCCACAGTGGGATGGCCTGTTGGTGCTTTTGCCTCCTCGCTCAACCTTCGTATGGAACGCCCTGGGACCTATTTGATGAA
The DNA here is from genome assembly GCA_031625175.1 of Thermoplasmatales archaeon AK. Lineage (GTDB taxonomy): Archaea > Thermoplasmatota > Thermoplasmata > Thermoplasmatales > Thermoplasmataceae > UBA447. The sequence continues at coordinate 27,856 of JAHXPV010000001.1, forward strand.
CGAAGGTGGATTCCTCCCTTCTGCAAAGGAGATAAGAAAAGCTGTGAGGCAGTTTTACCTTGCTTTCTATCTGATGATAATACTAATCACTATTCCAATCATGATAGGACTGTACTATATCCCGTGACCTCCGGACAGCCTGTCATTCCAGTTTTCGTTCCGGCGGCCCTGCCCCGCTTAGATCATCAAGAAGTGCCATAGCCGACCTTCTGGGATCGTCTGAGGAGTATATTGATCGTCCAACTATTATGTAATCGGCACCAGCCTGAATTGCCTTGAGAGGGCTGCCACCCTGTGCACCTATTCCAGGCGCAAGTATGGGAAGCTGTTTTTCATACTGCCTGATTTTTCTTAGGACCTCAGGCTCGTTGCCGGGACCAATCAGACCATCAACACCAGCCGATCTGGAAATGGATATCAACCTTGAGAGGGAACCACCCATTATGTCAGACCACCCGGGATGAGACATGTAAACAACAGAGAACACCTTCATACTTTCAGCGGATTTCGCTACTGCACGAAGAGAGTCCTCCCCGATGGCTGAATGTGAAATTATCCCCCATGCCCCTGCAGATTTTGCCTTGTCTGTTATCAATGTGTTTGTGTTAGGTATGTCTGCAAGCTTGAAGTCACAAATGACCCTGCCGAATCTGGACAGCTCGCTGATTGCACCCACTCCTGAATTCATGACGAGAGGCCAGTTAACCTTGAACGCAAAGCATATATCGGCGGTCTCCGACGCAATATTTACGGCTTTTGCCAGATCGTAAACATCCAGCGCAATTATCAGCCTGGAGTCGTTGGACACGGATCACTGAGGGCTGGAAATATTATAAAGGTGTGTTTTCAATGGTCACTGAATAAGGTCCAGTCCAAGGTCCTGCTCCTGCCCTCCGAACATCTTCCTCATCACCTTAATTTCGTTCCTGCCTGATAACATGTAAGGGGATTTTACCCCTGTAAGCAGAACAAGGACCCTGATTCTGTCACCCATGTCCTCTTCGATGCTGGCTCCCCAGATTATCTTCGCATCGGGGCTTATCTTATCCTGAATTGCGCTCATAGCGTTCTGGGCCTCACTCACAGTCATATTGGGGCTTCCGATAACGCGGATAAGACAGCCCTTTGCCTGAGAAATATCAGCTTCTATTAGCGGGGAAGTGATTGCATCGTTTACCGCAGCGAGTACGCGGTTGTTGCCTCCAGATGCCTCGCCAATCCCAATCATTGCTACACCGCCATCTTTCATTATTGTCTTGATGTCAGCGTAATCAAGGTTGATGAGACCGGTCCTGGTTATCATTTCAGTTATCCCCTTCATTGCTTCCGAGAGGACTGAATCAGCATACTGGAAAGCCTCCTGAATAGGCTTCTTTGGAAGTCCCATCATCGCGTTCTCCATCCTCACATGACCCTCGGCTGTAAAGGGCAGCGTAACTACAGAGATAACAAGAGAGCCTGCGTTTTTTGCACACTTTGCCACTACAGGCGCCGCCCCTGTTCCAGTGCCTCCGCCAAGACCGCATGTGATGAAGGCAATATCGGTTTTCTGCACCATTTTTTGAATCTTCTCAAGATCCTCCAAAGCTGCCTCTTCGCCTATCTGAGGGATGGCCCCTGTTCCAAGCCCTCTCGTTCTCTTCTTGCCTATCAGTAGGCGCATCCTTGTGCGTATTGTAGTTAAATGGTTTGCATCCGTATTGAGGGCTATGAGATCTGCACCCTCAATTCCTTCAGACGAAAGGCGGTTTATGGTGTTTGAGCCACCGCCTCCACATCCTATGATCTTTATTCTCACTCTGAGTCTGCTTGCTATCTCGGCTATCTCCCTGTCTTCCGGAGTTTCGTAAACAGTGCCCATCATAGGCATCTTTACAGTTTCATTTTCATTGTTCGCTGCCGACTTGTAGAGAAGATCCAAAATGTCATCCATATGTCAGCTACTATGTTATTAGCAATATAAAAGTTTTTCTAATTGCAAAGAACTACAGGACATGAAACTCTTCAGGGCTTATCTGTCTTCCTGTTCCTTAGGGAGAACATAACAGGAATTGAACTCAGGCATATTACTGATGAACCAAAGAATGCAAGGAAAGTCGCTGAACTGAACAAGTTGGAGACACCAGATGGTACGCCAGCAGAAACGCCCAGAAATATGTCGTCCACTATAGCTGAGGGAATTCTGGAAACCAGAGCGAAGAAGACCAGTGTCAGACCAAGGACTGACCCAAGATTGGTCATAAGTGTCCTTATTCCGGAGGTTTCCCCTCTCTTGTCTGCTGGAACGGAAAGCATGGAAATGGTACTGTTTGGAGTGAAGAAGAGACCGTTTCCACCGCCTGCCAGTGCCATTGGCGCTACAAGTGTGTCAAGTCCCATATGCGAAAGCACAAAAATTGAGAGGATTATGCCACCCGATGCTGATAAGATCAATCCCAGGACCTGCATTGTATGATCAGATATTTTCCCCTTCAGATATCCGGCCACCAGGCTGAATATTCCCATTGCACCAGCGTATGGCACAACCAGGAGACCGGCCTCAAACGCCGAGAAACCTAGTGGCCCCTGGAAGTAGATCACTAAACCGAAAAGGAGGGTGAATCTCAGTATAGTTCCAGTAATGAGAGCATATATCGATGAGGTGAATGAGGGAATCCTGAACAGTTTTGGATCAATAATTGGCCTACTGCTTCTGATGTCGATAACACTGAAGATTAGGAACAGAAGAACAGTGGATATGAGGATTGATGATATGGTTGGATCAGCGAATGACTCTCCAGGGGCTATGGTCAGAAAAACCACTAAGACAACCAGAAATGCGCTCAAAGAGACCGTGGATGGAGCATCCATGCTTATTTTCTTTCTGGGACGCGATTCCCTTATCCAAATCTGTGACATTGCAAAGCCGGCTATTGCCAGCGGTATGTTGAAGATGAAGATGAGTCTCCATGTAACAAGTGTTAAGACACCACCAATGAGCGGACCTATGGATGTTCCAAGTGCGATGACTGCCGAGTTCAATCCCATCCCTCTCCTGAGTTCCGATGGGGACATGGCATCAGTGACTATGGCAAGGCTGTTGGAAAACAAGAGGGAGCCTGCAAGACCCTGAAGTATCCGACCTGCAAGAAGCACTGATCCATCTATGGCGACTGCCGAAACGGCAGATCCAACCGCAAAGAACAAGTAGCCGGCTGAATAGAGCGCCTTCCTTCCTACCGCGTCAGAATATTTGCCGAATGATGGAGTAAGAACTGTGAGGACAAGACCGTAGGCCACCAGTATCCAGATGGCCTCGAAGAATGATATCTGAAGACCCCTGATTATTGCTGGTATCCCTATAAGGAGGGATGAGGAGTTCACGACGGACAGGAATGAGCCCGTGCTTGTTACCGCTATGATTCTGCGAGCATATGTGTCCAACTGTGATCCGCCGCAGTGAATCGATCAAACTATCTTAAACTATGTTAGCATAACGGGAGTGATGGACACAAAGGACATCGGCGAATTGCTAATTAAGCACGGGGCAGTCAAATTCGGTGATTTCGTTCTAACATCCGGAAAGAAATCAAACTATTACGTGGACATAAAGGATGCTGCCACTGATCCGGAAGTCTTGAAGAGGATTGCCTCTGCCCTGGTCCCAAGGATTGCGTCATCATTCATTGCAGGCGTTGAGCTTGGTGCGGTCCCAATACTCGTGGCAACTGCTCTGACAGCGAATCTCCGATACATAATAATAAGAAAGGAGAGGAAACACGGAACCGGAAAGCTGAACATCGGGGATATCCCGGCCGGCCAGGAGGTTGAGATAATAGAAGATGTGGTCACAACCGGGAATTCAGTGCTGAAAGCTGCCAGATTTCTCAGAGATAATGGTGCAATTGTCAGAAGAGTGCACTGCATCGTTGACAGGGAGGAGGGTGGGAAGGATCTACTTCACTCCGAAGGAATTGAATTGGTGCCGCTTGTCAGAATCACTGAAATGATGTCAAGATAGGACGTCGTCTATTCTTCCTATCTCGATTGGTGTTGTGTCTGTACCGACAAAGACACCCTTACTGTTTGCCACCACGGATGAACCCACATAGATGTTTCCAAAATTTGCTGTGCCGGATTTAGCCGGTGTCTTGAAGAAATCAGAAAGGAAATTTATCTCTTCCTCTGTGGCTTCCGGGGTTACAAGGAGTCCTTTCTTGGTGAGTACTGCAGCACTCCCCACGGTCTTTATGCCTCCTATGGAACCTTTTATCACCTCGACTCCCAGCGTGTCCTCTATCTTCCTCTTGGATGATGCAGAAAAGGCCCTGTGAATTATGGCTCCCCGGTCGTTAACAAGTATGTCATTCCCAACAGCGTTCACCTTGTCCTTCAGAAACAGAACGTTTCTGTCGCCAAGGTCACCAAGTGTTGCATCGTCGCCAATCTGGTTTATTACGAGGCCGTTGCTGTTCATCACCATCATTGATCCGATAAGGCTCGAATTATTGATCTGCGTGAGCCTTACGTCGACGCCAAGAACGTCCTGGAACTGACGCACCACATCATCTTCAACCATCCTGGGAAGAAAGGCTATGTCTTCCCATGTTCTGGCATAAACGCCTATAAAATTGCTCCTCAGGATGGAGATCTTCCTAATCATCGATCTCAGGGAAGGATTATTTCTGCCGTCCCGTCCTGAAGTTTTATAACTTTTATTCTCATCAAACTTGGAATTTTCTTCCTGCCTCTGCTCCATATAATTTCATTCACCTTAGAATCGATCCATATCTTTGCTGGATCGATCTTTACATTTCTTGCCACTGTCTCCTTGAGTACCTCTATGGCTGAATCTGCTCTCCTTGTGACCGGGGATTTCTTGGCTGCCCTAAGTGGCACGTTGATAAGTGTCTCATTGGTCATTTCATTTTCTACCATTTGATCACCTATAGTTTAAGCGAGCTACGTCTCCAGCTTCTCCTCTTTGGGTTCTGCGTTACCCTTCTTGCTGTCCTCATCATTACCCAACCGGGTACCCTTCTGTTTTCCTTTACTTTCTTCAGCAGTCTCAATTTTCTGCCAAGCTCCTTGTTCCGGCTCATTGTCATCTCCTCTCAATCTTCGTCTCTCTTCTCGTTTCTGTCAGTCTGGCCAGTATGTCCCTGATGTCTGAATCTGTGACAAGGCGGTTCAGCCTACCCATACTGGCAAGTTGTATGAGCTGATTTTCAACATTTTCCGCCAGATCAGGTCTGACGAGCCTGACATTGGCCAACCTCTCCCTTGCATCCGGGGATAGTATCTGCCTTAATATCTGCTGCTTCCTTGCCTTTTCAGCCTCCTGGTATTTTCGTCTCTCTTCCAGTTCCCTCTGCTGTGCAGCAGATCGTTCCATCTCGAGCAGCTTCTTCTGCCTCAGCTGCTCAAGTTCGTCGTCTTCCCCGTCCACTCAAATCACTTCCCTCTAAAGGTACTTCTGCATAGCAGGATTTTCCTTTACAAAGTCCTTCAGAACTTCTCTTGAGGTTCTGTCAAGGAGGGATGCACCGGTTGGGGATACCGTTCTGCCTCTCTTGTCCTTCTTGACATATCCCAACTTTTCAAGTTCCTGCAGGATCTCTCTGACTATGAACCTGCTACCCTTTGCGGGATGGTATCTCTTTGAACCTCTGTCCACTTTCCCGCCGTACTCCTCACTGAGCCTTGATATTCCTATTGGCCCTAGGACATATACTTTCCTAAGGGTAGAGGCAAGTCTCCTGTAGTACCAGTCAGGGCTCTCCCAGGCCTTCTCCCTGTGAATGCCTGCCTTCAGGTAGGATGACCATTCCGGAACGGCTATCCTGCCGTCCTTTTTGAACTCCTCGACCAGTCTGTTTAGCAGAATGTCTGGAGGAACTTTCTTCACGTCAACCATGAAAGATCACGAATATTGGTGCATTTTAACAGTGGATATAATCCTTTCTGGGTTCAATCATTTCGGATCATGCAGAGGAGTTAACCCTCCGCATGAATGCGTACAGAATCAGGAGGCTAGTAGTGAGATTGATAAGATAAAATGAAATGCTTCCAAGACCCACCAGACGCTGTGAAAAAAGTGAGACAACGGTAGTAATGAGAACTGGCGAAGCCACGAGCGCTCCGCTAGCGAAAAACAGAGACACGATTGCCGAGTTCCCGCCGAAACTGTAAAAATTAACAGTGCTCGCTCCTCTTGGGATTTTGTCAATGAGCCACTTGAGATTACGAATGGAAGTGTAGGCGTATGCGACAATGAAATTGAAAGGAAGAAGGAAATAATATGCAACTTCGGAGTTGGACTTTGAAAGGAGAAGGATGGAGAGTGGGATCATTATGACTGAAAAGACAACCAAACCAACGTAACTCTTTGTATACACAAGGTCTCTGGTCCGTATTGGGAGAGACTGCAGAATCCCTATGGAGCCTGACTCGGAAATTACTAATATGAGGGAATAGAACGAAGATGAAACTATGACTATTGAAAGGAATGAATAGTAAAGGAAGCTGGATTGCAGTTCACCTGCCTGAGAGTAAAAGAAAACAGACAGCACTGTAGGCAGGACTATAAATACAGGGATGAGCATCATTGCCGAGTACTGTGATTTCCTGAAGATGTTCCTGATTTCCTTCTTGAATGAAACAGAATATTTTCCACCCTTGTCTATTTTCAGAAGGTACGGTTCGCTAGAGCTTGGGGACGCAGCCATGTCGGCAAGGGTTGCGAAGGATTTATTTCTGACAGAAGAGTGGATGAGGATTATAAGAACAAATTCAAGCAGAGTTCCCCCGATCGATATGGCTAATTGCAGCATTCCTGTAGAGACCGGGATCGAGAGATAGGATGAGTTCAGCAAAGGTACAAGGTATAAAATTGGAAATCTGCTTATTGGCGGTAGATCGGGAATCTTAGTTATAAACTGCAAAGCCAGATAGAAAAGAAGAAAGACTCCAATTAGACCAATGTTTCTTGCCAGTTCTGCACCTTTCCTCATAGATCTCTTTCCATTCTTTCCTGAAAAAAGGCCTCCTATCCAAAGCCCAAGTGTGTACCCCAACAGAATATAAGCTAAACCCCATATCAGAATAAGCGCTGAATAGACTGGCATTGAGTAGTATATTCCGACTACAAGGGCCAGTGGAATGACAACAAATATCCCTGCGCTTCCATTGTAGAGAAACCAGGAGAGAGACACTATCCGAGGGCCATAGGAGTAGGGTAGCTGCAGGAGTGGCTGAACAAGATGATGGCTCCTCAATATTGACTGATACATCAGAGTGCTATAGAGACTTAGAAACAGTACATATACGAAATATATCGTGGCCGTTGACTGGATTTTCCCTATACCAAAGGAACCGAGTTCAAGCGGAAGGAGAACAACAAAACCAAAGACCAGGAATGAAACAGCGGTAAGAAAGTAGGAAAAGTAGATTAGACGCTTTAGGTAGAGATAAGCCGATCTGTGTGACTCCGATATTTTAGAGAGAAATTTAGAGGTCTCCTTGAGCGCCTGATATCGCTGCTCTACAGCAATGAGAAGACTAAGCCCAAGGATTTCAGACCTGGTTTTTGTCTTCATGCCTGCTCATTGCCTCCAGAACCGAACTTATAGAGGAAGATATATTGTCACTTTCGGTCATTTTAAGGAAGATGTCCTCAAGATCAGCTTCCTTGGTTCCGCTCATATCACGAAGCTTTTCCATGTCTCCTGTTGCTATGATCCTGCCTTTGTAAAGAATGGAAATGCTATCGCAAAGCTCTTGCGCAACTTCAAGTATGTGGGTGGAAACAACTATGGTCTTTCCTCTTTTAGCTAATTCCGTAAGAAGGTCCTTCAGTATTCTGGACGCCTTTGGATCGAGGCCGTTCATGCCTTCGTCCATGATTATCACATCCGGATCGTGTATAAAGGCTGAGATTATGGCCACCTTCTGCTTCGTTCCAAAGGAGAGACCGTTATACCGAATGCCCTGCACAAGGTGTCAATCCTGTTGGCCAGTGTTCTGTAATCTATTCCTCTGATGTTGCCGATGAAGCTCAGAAATTCACCGGGAGTCAGACTTTCATAAAGAGCTGGAGTTTCTGGAACATATCCCAGGATCTTCTTCACCTCGTCCGGGCGTCTGCTTACATCAACGCCGTGAACGAAAACAGCCCCACTGTCGAAAGGGACTATTCCGGATATGGTCTTTAAAAGCGTAGTCTTCCCTGATCCGTTTGGACCGAGAATTCCGTATATCTGGCCGGACGGGATCTCCAGGGTTACGTTATCCAGCGCAACCACATTTGCGTAGGTCTTTGTGAGATTTCTTATTTCTATGTCTACTGGCAACTACGATGCATTTTCTGCCACGTATTAACCTTATGCCGATGATCAGGGTTTTCTTCACAGGACACTGATGTGGAATATGACATGAAATGCCTGACCAACCATGTATGAGGCAAAAGCCACCAAAAGCGCTAAAAGTGATGCTTTTATGCTTTCCCTAAGAATTGGTATGCCAAGTGATACTGCAACTATGGCATTCGCCAGACCCTGACTTATGCCAACAAGTATTACTGCCAGAATGAGGGCCTCAAATCTCTGGAGTACCAGAAAGGGGAGAATCGGGATTATCGCACCGAGTATGTAGAAAATTCCGGTATTGATGGCGGACTTGGACGACTGGGACTTGATTCTCTGAAGCTCGTCATCCCTCTGACGCTCCCTGTGGAGGATGATTCTTTTCCTTATTTCGGCCAGCTTGAACTGTGTCTCTGAATTCCTTGAGCGCCAACCACAATACCGCCAAGAGATATCAGAAAATGATCAGTGATTATCGCTGCAAGTCCCGCAAGGGAAGCCAGAACCTCTACAAGACCGTCGCTTATTCCGTATATTAGTTCGCGGTTTGTCTCAATATCCTCTCTTGTCCTTTCAATGGTTGAATCGAAGACGTTCTCATGCTCAACCTCATCTGTGATTATGCCATCCAGCCTGCTCCTGAACTCGGGGTCCTCTTTGCTTTCATCCGCAAATTTACGATATTCAGCAACAGTTTCAATCTCACCGTGCTCCAGGATCTTGACCGTGAGCCCAACACCGAGGATTTTGCTCAGGAGAAGCATTACTGAAACCTTCAGGCGCCTTGGTCCGAATTTATCGGTTTCGACACCAGCCTTCTTCAGGTTCTCCTCCCAGAAGCCGGCGTGCTTTTCCTCTATTGACGACAGCCTCCTAAGGTTATCGCTGAGCCACTCATCCCTAATCATACGGGAAAGTCTCAGATAGAACTCCCTGTCTGTAAGTTCATCCCTGTAGAACGCTATTCTTCTCTTGAGCTGTGAGGGCTCTGTCATTCTCGCACATATGTTTATACACACTATAATTTTTATGTACGAAAATCGTAATCCATGTTCGGTTTTCATCTGCATAAATATATATTATTCTCCGTTATAATTTGACGACAGAAATGATGAAGGATGTATTAAAACAGGATGCTGAAAAATTGCAGACAATATCAATAAAGGTTCCTCCGCCCGGCCCGAAGGCAAAGAAGATTATTGAAGAGGACAGGAACTATCTCGTCAAGACCACAAAATCCATACCTATCGTTGCCAAGAGGGGCTCTGGAAGTTTTGTTGAGGATGTGGACGGCAATGTTTATCTCGACTTCTCCACCGGAATAAGCGTCAACAATCTCGGGCACATTCATCCGAAGGTATACTCGGCTGTTGAGGCCCAGCTGACTACTATCAGGAGCAGGTTGATGCTGCGAGGTCTCTTACTGAGGTTACACCGGGCAAATTCCGGAAGAAGGTCTTCTTCTCAAATAGCGGAACAGAGGCCAATGAGGCTGCCATTAAGGTTGCTAAAGTTGCAACCGGAAAGCAGCAGTTCATAAGCTTCATAGGGGGTTTCCATGGCAGGTCACAGGGTTCACTCAGCCTTACAGCATCAAAGGCAATACAAAGGAAGGGTTTCTTCCCTTCCATGCCTGGGGTCGAGCACGCACCTTTTCCAAACCCTTACAGAAACCCGTTTGGCATCGACGGATATGAGAATCCCGACGAACTGGAAAACCGTGTGCTGGATTACATAGAAAATTACATGATAAGGACGTTTGTTCCGCCCGAGAATCTTGCTGCATTCGTAGTTGAGCCAATTCAGGGTGAAGGGGGTTACATCGTTCCTCCAAAGAACTTCCACAGGAGGCTCAGAAAGCTGGCTGATGATCTTGGTGTCCTAATGATAGTAGACGAAGTACAGACTGGATTTGGAAGGACAGGAAGGTTCTTTGCTTCAGAACACTTTGGAATAGAGCCTGAAATTATAAGCCTGGCCAAAGCTATTGCAGGCGGAATACCTATGGGCGCAACTGTGGTTCATGAGAAGTTCGACTTCCCTGAGCAGAGCCTGCACTCTAACACATTTGGCGGAAATGCCCTTGCAAGCGTGGCATGCGTTGCAACAATCGATGCCATCAGGACTGAGAGGCTTCTTGATAACGCTACAGAGATGGGGAAATACTTCAGAAAGAGGCTGGATGAGCTCTCTGAAAAATACAACTGCATCGGCGACGTTAGAGGGATGGGCCTGATGCTTGCAGTTGATTTCGTCAAGGATCGCAGGACAAGGGAGCCGGATTCAAAGCTGCGTGACAAGGTGGAGATGAGGTCATTTGAGAATGGACTTATTCTCCTTTCTACTGGACTCAGTGCAATCCGGATCATACCTCCGCTCAACGTGACTCCCAGGGAAATAGATATGGGTGTCGAAGTGCTGGAGAAAGCCATCAGGTCTTCCCTTTAGGCGACCTGGTTCAGGTAGTCCAGAAAACGTGTAAGGAGGGTTCCCTCCTCCCATTTCAGGAAATAATTCCCATTTTTTGTTTCACCGACCTTCGCCAGACGGTCATATATCATTCTCAGGTTTCCCCACGGGTTCGAAATCATGGCGAAGAGTTTCCAGGGCTCACCATCAGCATTCTTCAGCCTGAAGGCGTATATGTAGAAGAGGCCGGCTCTCTCACACAGTTCCTTCAGTCTCCTTGCCTGATCCTGTCTCTGCCCTGACGCTTCAGTGAACATGATGGTACTGTTCACGGACGATTTCACCTCAATGATCAGGGAGATCCCATTTCTTATCGCTATAAGATCGGCACCTAAAGAACCGGCTGATCGTGTAACGAAGAAAGGGCGGGAAACAAGCTGGTTAAGAACATAAGCAGAAACTTCGTCCAGGCGCCTTGAAATTTTCTTGATAGCTTCGGCATTTCCAGAGAGGATATTTGAGAGTTCACGCTCGTAAAGGCTCCCGTTCAAAGCAGGTCAAAATGCTACAAATGAATTTATAACTTTTCAGCAGCAGCGAACTTGGAACAATCATAAATTTGAGAAAATATCTCTTGCAACTACCTCAGCTTCTCCCCTGTTCACCGGTATCCCTGACTTCTCGCAAGCCGTCTCAATCGTCTTGAGCGCCAGGACGATATGGGATGGCTGTATCCATCCCATGTGGCCAACCCTGAAGTACCTGTCCTTAATTTCCGGATGCACACCTGATGCAAATTCCACTCCCATATTCATTGCTTCGGAAACTATCTTTTGCGAGCTTCCCGGAGTGACCATGACCCCGGAAACGGTATTGCTCCTGAAAGGCTCCTCTGACACAAGTTCCAGACCCATGGCAGCAATGCCTTTCCTGAATGCGTCAGCACAGATCCTGTGGCGATCGAAACGTTTCTCCTTCCCCTCTTCCTGTATAAGCTTGAATGCCTTTTGCAGTGAAAGCACCGTGCCCACAGGCGGAGTGGCAAAGTAGCTTCCCTTGTATTCAAGGAATCCCTTCATGTTATCCTTCCAGTTCCTAAGATCCAGATAGTATCCTGATATTGATTCTACAGCAAGTTTTTCCATTGCTCTCGAGGAGGCAACCATCAGTCCTGCCCCTGCCTGTGCCCCTATGGCCTTCTGACTTGCAGTAAGCAGGACATCAATTTTCAGCTTCTCAACATCAATCGGTTCCCCTCCGACACCTGCAACCCCGTCTATAATCACAAGGTCCACAAGGTTCCGTATCCTTGGCACTATTTCCTTCAGCGGCATCCTCACGCCTGTACTTGTCTCAACCTGTGTAAAAGTCACAGCATCATACCTGGCATTGGAGAGTTCAGTTTCAATCTGTGAAATGTCAACTGATCTGCCGGCTTTTGCCCTCAGCACCTTAAAATTAACTGGATATCTTGAGAGGATTCCTTCCCACCTGTCCCCGAACACGCCATTGCTGACGATCAGTACACTTGAGTCCTTGTGGAGAAATGAGACGGCAGCTTCCATAGCCGATGTGCCGCCTCCTGGAAGGATAAACGGGAAGTAATCACTGCCGGCGCCAACTAGTTCCATAAATCCGTGCAGAGAATCGCCCATAGCTTCGACGAACTCTTTGGACGCAAAGCCAACGTTTGTTTTTGAAGCGGCGGAATGCACATAGTAATTGCTTATGGATGGCCCAACATGCATCAGGATCTTTTCGGTCATAAGAAGAGAACCCTGCAAAAAATAAAAGCTTGTGCCATAGACCTTTCCGTACATACAAGATTCCTGAGACGGGGATAGTACAAAGGATGGCAGAATCATTTATTTTGAATTGACGTTTACTGTAGTCAATGAGCAAGTTCGTCTACGTACCTAATAATGCTCAGGAAACAAATCTCATGCGTTTTGGGCTCAAGCACTCACTGAGGACAATCAAGGATATTTATGACAGGGCAGACTCTGATCCTGACTGGTTCTGGCCAGCAGTGATTGACGACCTGGGCATTCATTTCTTCAGGAGTTACAGCAGACTTTACGACAATTCAGGAGGCATTCCATGGACAAAATGGTTTGTCGGTGCAACTGTAAATATAGCATACAACTGCGTTGAGAAGTATAAAGAGTCAGACAGACCGGCTTTAAAATTCGAGCTTGAGGATGGAACCCGGGGAGCACAGTCATTCCGTGAGCTTGATCTCCTTACTGGCAAACTGTCAGGCGCGCTGAAGAAACTTGGTGTAAATAAAGGTGATAGGGTAGGAATCTATATGCCGCCTACCAAGGAGGCAGTGATAGCGCTGTATGCTGTCATCAGGATGGGCGCTGTTGCCGTGCCAATGTTCTCGGGCTACGGCGGGGAAGCTGTTTCCGCAAGAATCAATGATGCTGGCATAAAGGTGATGTTCACGACATCGTCCTATTCACGGCGTGGAAAGCCAGTGAATATGCTATCAGTTGCTGAATCCACCGGATTTAAAAGTCTAATCGTGCATTATCGCCACGGAGACAGCGGAGTTTATCCTGACTTCTACAGAACGCTTGAATCCGGTGAATACTGTGAATCTGAGGAGACTTCGTCCGAGGATCCTGCAATAATCCTATACACATCAGGCACCACCGGCAAACCAAAAGGAACCGTTCACGTGCACGGTGGAACCGTCGTCAACGTTGCCAAGGAAGTGAAATACTATATGGACTGCAAACCAGATGACACTCTCTTCTGGGTATCTGATTTAGGGTGGATGATGGGGCCATGGGCGGTAATAGGGGCAAACTCTCTTGGTGCTTCCTGTCTCCAGTACGAAGGTGCCATTGATTTTCCGGATGGAAACAGGCTCTGGTCCATCGTGAAAAAGAACGGCGTCACCCTGCTTGGAATCTCTCCCACCCTTGTCAGGTCCCTCAAGGCAAAGTCTCTGGAGAATCCCATGGAGGGAGTCCGGGCTTTTGGTTCAACCGGAGAACCATGGGACGACGAATCATGGATGTGGCTGTTCGAAAAAATTGGAGGCGGAAAAGTACCCATATGCAACATCTCAGGTGGGACGGACATTATAGGCTGCTTCCTAGCGTCCACGCCTGCTCATCCCTTGAAGCCGAAGTGCCTCTACAGGGGACTTGGCATGCACGCCTCAGTCTTTGACGATGCCGGAAATGAAGTTTACGATCGCATCGGTTTTCTGGTTGCAAGAGGACATGCGCCTTCTATGACAAGGGGCATATGGGGACAGCCGGACCGCTATTTTTCAAGCTACTGGTCACGCTTTTCCGATGTTTGGTTCCACGGAGATTGGGCAATGATGGATCGCGATGGCTACTTTTTCCTTTTCGGAAGATCCGACGATGTCATAAAGGTGGCCGGAAAGAGGGTTGGCCCCAATGAGGTTGAAAACATGGCTATGGAAGTGGATGGAGTGACAGAATCAGCAGCTGTGGGCATTCCGGATCCTATTAAAGGCGAATCCATAGCAGTCTTTTATACAGGAAGAAATTCTGAAGAGACAGTTTTAAAAATAAGATCGAAAATAGAGGAGGGTCTCGGGAAATCATTTTCTCCAAAACACGTTCTCTGGCTTCCAGCTCTTCCAAAGACCAGAAACGGAAAAATCGTAAGAAGGGTGATCCGAAGCGCTTTTCTTGGAAAGGACCCCGGCGACGTGAGCAACATGGATGATCTGAGTGTTCTGCAGTATATAACTGAGCTTGGATATATTTACAGTGGGCGTGAATAGGCGTGGACTGGGAAAGGAACCTGAAGATTGTGAAGACTGGCAGCTTCAGTCTGGATCCCGGGGCCTATTTCGGTATAGTTCCCAGAGGCATATGGCAGAAAAGCTTTAATGAGCTTGAATCCAGGAGGATTAGGCTTTCGCTTACGACGGCTGTTATAAACAACAGTGGAAGGGCTTATGTGATAGACACCGGTATAAGCGGACATTTCGATGAGAAGTTAAGCCGGATCTACGAAGTGTTCTCACTCGGCAATGCCGCCTCACTTATAGGGGAGGCTATCGAACCGGGGTCGGAAACACTGGTTGTATGCTCCCACCTTCACTTCGATCACTCAGGCAACTGCGCTGAAATAGTAAGATCACAACATGCCCGCAGGGGGGCGATAGTTCAGGAGATTGAGTGGAGAGCCTCAAAAAAGTTGAACGAATTTACCAGAGGCAGCTATGTTACAGAATGTGGAGGGCTCTCCAGAAGGAGCATATTCACTGTCAGGGGAACAACCAGAGTTGGGGACCTGAGCCTGATATTCACAGGGGGACATTCCCCAGGTCATCAGGTGGTTGCATTCAGGCCTGGCCATGGAGAGATTCTGTACCTCGGTGATTTGATGCCCTCTAGGTTCCATGCCAAGCCGGCCTATATTACAGCCATAGACGTTGAACCCCTTGTGTCCGTTAAGATGAAGCGGCTCCTTCTCAAGCGTGCTATAAGAAACGGGTCCCTTTGCATATTCAACCATGACGATGCAAATCCGGCCGGGTTCGTAAGAGGTGATCCTGACAGACCGGTTATTGAGACTGTGATCTAAATAGAGAATTCCTCGGTGGATCCGATAATCTTGTCGAGAGCGAGTTCAGCAATGTCGGTCGCATAGAGGCCTATTCTTAGAGCCTCCTCAGCACATGATATTATTAGATAAGACAGGGGGGAAGCTCCGAATTTTTTTATTATTTCCTCCTTTGTGGCCCTTATCATACCCTTCTTTCCAATAATCTGGTTTATCATGTCAAGCTTTTCTGAGTAGAATGCTTCAGATGCCTCATTGTACATCTCCCTCACTCTGTCTATGAAATTTATCAGGTCAACGGGTGATGAACTCTCCTGATCTGAGCGGCTTATCCACATCCTGCAGATATTCACAGAGTGATCTGCAATCCTCTCCAGTATTCTTGAGAAAATGAGGTAATATACGGCATTCACGTCGTCCGAAGCCCGGCTTCTGACCTCCCTGTAGACATAAAGCTGATAGCGGTCAACCTCGTCATCCCTGCTGATGACATTCTCCATAAGGCTTGTTGAGTGCTCCATCAGTGCAGTCCTCGTATCCTCTATCATGGTTTCTACATTCAGGGACATCCTTCTGAGGGCATAGGACAGGGGGAATGTGGATGAGTCCAGAACGTTCTGGAGAACGATTGACCGAGAGGTTTCCTCGAATATCTCAACCCCCATTATGAACCTTGAAAATTTTCTCACCAGATCCCTTGTCTCCTGCGAAATGTATTTGTTGCTGGAGATTGTCAGCGTGTGAAAATCGGAAATGTAAATGGATGTCAGAACCCTAAGCAGGTCTTCAGAATCAATGTCCTGCTCCCTGAGAAACAGGGTCTTGCTTTTTTCTCTCCTGCTCGTTCCAGGCACTGCGATTACAAGGTCCTTCCCCTTCTGTTCCACAGTAACCTCGCTCCCCTTCCCGAGGCTGTTTTCCTTGATCCACTTCGAGGGCAGAGAAAGAATATAGGTAGAACCACCAGTAAGCTGAAGGCGTCTTGTATAGCTTTTCATATATCTCTAGCGGGTATCTCTATATTAATGTATATTTTTCCAGAACATAACGATGAGAATATATTCAGAGTGGACGCATTTTTATTGAGGAATTGATCTTATCCTTCAATTCCTCAGAGATGGTGGGAACATTGTGATGGGAAATAATGTGATCCCTAATCTTGGGAACAAGATCCTCTGCGTTCCTGGCCTTCACAGAAAATTCACAGTTGTTTCCAATGTCCCTGCATCTGAAGATGAAATGGGTCATTAATACCAATTTTGAATTATAAATTACAATACAATAAACCTTTCCACAGTTTCATGCAACATCATGACAGGAATAAATCAGAGATTATCACTGCTGCTTCCTCTGCTGGCTGTACCGCATTGAGTTTCCTATACTCCTTCCTATCAGCACGCCAACAACGAATATTATCTCAAAGAGTACAGCATAATATGGTGTGTATGACGGAATCAGGGCTCCGAAAAGGGAAAGTTCAGTGGTATATATCGGTCCACCAATCTGGGAACTGTATGATCTGTTTCCGTTCTGTACAACGCTGTAGTTATAGCTGTATATTCCACTCCTCAGGGTAGAGACATTGGCGGTCACGAGTGCCGATCCGTTGCTGTAAGTCACTACGTTTAGATCCGGCCGCGTGATCGTGTATATGAAGGATCCCGATCCCTTGATTATAAGCTCTGATGTATTGTATTCCGGCGTGATAACGGAAGAATTTGCCGGGTGAACGAATAGGGAATAATGAAATACTGTTCCCGGGGATGATATAGAATATGGGGTAACACTTGCTGAAATATCTAGACCGGTCGATGTCTCCAGGGTGTATGTCGGCGTCGCACTATAAATTATATTGGCAAATGAGGCGCTTGCTATTATTCCAAACACTATGAATACAATCGCCCCTCCTAGGACCCTTTTCAATAGCCTGTACTGCTTCAGGTAATGGAAGACGAAGAAGGTTTCAACAGGTACGAGGTAGATGAGAAGCGAGTAAATGTAGAGCGATGCATATAGGACTAAGACTCCTATGAGCAGCGATATGATTGGAGCTGCAACCATATTGTTCCTTATGAGGGTCTCCTTGAAGGTTGGCAATTATGGGGTTGATTCCTAATTGGTATAAAGTCTTGCCTTAGCAATGATTATGGGCTAATTATTGAGAATAATACATTCAAAAAGCATATATTAGCATTGGTAATATATTTGGGATGCTCCCCTCGATTGAAGAGCTTCGGAAAATGAGGAAAAACCTTGGGATAAGCCAGAAAGAGCTTGCCAAGATCAGCGGTGTAAGCCAGTCATATATAGCGCGCCTGGAGAGGGGTGGCATAAATCCGACCTATGACAAGGTCAGAAAGATCTTCGACTACCTCAACAGGACAGGCCAGAAAGCGACAAAGATAGACCTAACTGCCGAGAAGATAATGACAAAAACTGTTGTTATATGCTCCCCCACCGATTCAATCATCTCAGCCCTTAACACGATGCGTGAAAAGGGATTCTCCCAGCTTCCTGTAGTGACACCTGACGGCAAGGTTATCGGATCGGTTTCTGAGTCGGACATCAATGACCTGCTCATTAAAGGTGCAAGTCTGGATTCATTGAGAAATATGATTGTCAGGAAGGTAATGGGGGTGACCCCACCTCAGCTGGACCCTACTTCACCTATATCAATGATTTATCCAATACTTAAGTTCTACAATGCGGTCCTTATTGTTGAAAGCGGAGAACTGAAAGGAATAATTACAAAGGCTGACATACTGAAGGCTGTAGAAGAATATGCCTAATATTGCCTTGGATATACTTTATGCCTTCATCCTCTTCATACCGGGTTTCGTGGCCAATCCCCTTGCAGTTGTGACAGGCGGGCATTTCCCTATGGACTTCGGCCGGAAGTTTTTCGACGGAAGGCGTATCTTTGGCGACGGCAAGACCTGGTCCGGCTACTTCGGGGGTTCTCTTCTTGGAATTCTGGCAGGTTCAGTCCTTGCGCTGATATTCCACTTTTCCGGCTTCATCGCGTTAAATGGATTTGGTGGTTCAGTTCGGGAGGTTCTTGTGACACTGGCAGCCATGTCATTCGGATCGCTTACCGGGGATGTCGCAGGTTCATTCGTAAAGAGACGGATTAACATACCAAGAGGTGGAAAGGGATCGCTTCTGGACATGTGGCCCTTTGTTCTTGTCTCATTCCTGTTTCTGTACCTGTTCTCCAGAACCTTTTTTATGGAATATTACGGAAATATCATAGGTGCACTCACCATTCTTCTGGTAACGCCCCCACTCCACAGGGCTGTCAACATAATCGGCTTCAAGATGAAGAAGAAGGATGTTCCATGGTAGAGGAAATCAAGCTTGTTGTTGCAGTCAGAAAGGATCTTGACTTAGGCAAGGGAAAGATAGCGGCACAGGTGGCCCATGCTGCCGTATCATGCGCGCTGAAGTCAGAAAAGCATGACAAACGGACCTTCAGGAAATGGCTAGACCAGGGCCAGAAGAAGATAGTTGTGAAGGTGGATTCCGAGCAGGTTCTCTTAAGCCTTCTTGACAGAGCCAGACAGCTCGGCCTGATCAGCGAACCGATTTATGATGCGGGGCACACCCAGGTCGAGCCTGGAACATTGACATGCATCGGAATCGGGCCTGCTGACGGGAAACTTCTAGATGAACTCACTGGAGGGTATAGCCTTCTCTGAGACATGCTTCAGCACCATTTATATTGAGATCACCACATAGAATTAGTGAATGTGACAGCAGCAAGCCATCAGATAGATTCGAGCGCCTGTGAAATGTCATCTATAAGGTCCTGAGAATCCTCTATTCCGCAGGAGAACCTGACAAGCTCATCCCTGATTCCCAGGGATAGCCTCAGTTCTCTGCTTATTGATCTGTGGCTGGTCTCTATGGGGAGAGTTACCAGACTCTCAACGCCACCAAGGCTTGAAGCAACAACCGGAATCCTGAGGGCCCTCATGAAAGACCTTGCAGCATCAACTCCACCTGAAACTTCAAACGAAACCATACCACCTGGTCCTCTTAGATTCTTCCTTCCAACTGAATGATACTTGGAGTTTTCAAGACTAGGGTGGAAAACACCCGCTATCCTTCTGTTGCCTTCCAGGAACCTGGCTATCCTCGTTGAATTTTCATTGTGCCTTTCCATTCTGAGCCCGAGGGTCTTGACACCACGCATTACGAGAAAGCTCTGGTAGGGGTCGGGTGTGGAGCCGAGCATGCGTCTCATTTCCTGCATTGCGTCAAAATATTCCTTTGAATTGGTTCCTGCCAGACCATATATTGTATCACTGTGTCCCGCTATGTATTTTGTTGCGCTGTGGACAACGACAGCTGCTCCAAGATCCAGTGGGTTCTGATTGTATGGTGATGCAAAGGTTGCATCCACCACCAGCGGTATTCCGGCCTCGGATGTGATCTCTGAAGCCTTCATGATGTCTGATACCTTAAGGGTGGGATTTATTATGGATTCCGTATAAACGAGATCGAATCCTCTCGGATCAAATTCTCCCTTGTTCAGCTGATCAATAGAAATGAAGGTTGTTTCTATGCCAAAGTTCGTAAGGACGTTTTTGAAGAGGCCGTAGGTCTGCCCATACAGCTCTGCCACCGACAGGATCTTTCTGTTCCTTCTGGCGAGAGCCAGCACTGTTGTTGATATGGCTCCCATTCCAGACGAAAAGGCGAGAGCATGGGAGGCGTTTTCCAAAGACGCATATTTTTCTTCAAGTGCCTGAGTTGTTGGATTGTTCCAACGTGTGTATATGAAGGGCTCGCCGCGAATTTTGTCCACCAGAGCACCTGGTTCAGGATTGGGATACATAAACGTTGAAGCTTGAAATACTGGAGTCACAACAGTGCCCATTCTCTTGTCCCGCAGTTCTCCGGACTGCACCGCCCTGGTGTTGAAACCGCCCCGCATTGTTGGAAATCAGTGGTCTGATATTAAAGGTGATCGCACAATCACTGCGGAACAATTCCTGTGCGTTCTCTCTCCTTTCCGAAAGCTGTAATGAACACTGATGAGACAATTCCAAGAATAAGAATTGGAAGCCAGACGATGACTGGGTTGAATGAGAAGTACTGTATAAGTGTTGTACCAAGAACAGGGGCCACAGGCGTGACCAGTCCATTCATGAGCTGGAACGCTCCGAAATACTGGCCTCGCCTGTCTTCAGGAGCTATCTTGCTCACGAGGCCGTAAATTACAGGCGATATTGTGTTTTCGCCTATTGTAAGGAGCACCACGTCCAGAATAAGAAAAATGGAGTTGGTGCTGAATGCCAGAGCGAAGAAACCGAACGCATACATCAGCACAGCTATAGATATTCTGTGCCGGTCCCTGAGGTGAAGAAAAAGGTAGTTGATCGGCACCTGAAAGAAAACCACTACGAGCCCGTTGACTGCATACAAAGTTCCGATAAACCTGTTGGTTATGTGGTCCACGCCAGACCAGAAGAGCGTAAGTGTTGTGCCCCACTGCCCCGTGACCAAGAATGAGACAGAGATTAGCGTCGATATAAGAAGAAAGTACCTGTCATTGGATGGAAATTTGAACATTCCACCGCTCGATGCAGGTGTTATCCTCTTTATGTCGTGTATGTACCTCAGATAGAAATACCATTCAAAAATCGTGAGTACAGCCGGAACGGTGAATATTAGGGCAAAATTCACATATGCCAGGTAGCCCCCAATTGCAGGTCCAGCTGAGAATCCTATATTGCCGAATATTCTAACAATGCTGAATGCATCATTCCTGCTTGACTCAATGGTGCTATCTGTGATTATAACGTTATCCAGTATACCCTGCACACTCGTGAAGGGCTCGATCAGCAGGAAAGCTACCACCACTATGAGAAGCGGGAGATCGAAGTATGCGGATGCTGCCAGTATGAACAGAAGCGATGATATCACAGGCGGAAGTATCTTGCCGATCTTTCTCCGCCCTATCCTGTCTATGAGATTCCCGCCATAAAGCGAGAAAGGCAGCGATATGATTGCAGTTATAAAGAACAGAAGGCCCACAAAGATATAGGGCAGGCCTCTTATCTGAGTAAGATACACAGGAACAAATATCCATGCCTGGGACCTACCGAGAATCCTAAGCAGCTGCGCTGCTGATATTGCCCTAACAGCGTCATTTCCCAAAAGTTCAAAACCCCTTATTCTTGAAAAGACACGCACTGACTATCTTGACGGGAAATCATGGGAAATATCTTGATTCTTTGCATTATCTGAAAAAGTTCAATAGCAACACTTGGGATTCCGCTCAGAACAGGATGTTCATTTCGATCGAGGGTATAGACGGAAGCGGTAAGACTTCTCTTTCTTCAAAGCTTTCCGAAGCTCTGTCAAAACAAGGGCACAGGGTTTTCCTGACAAAGGAACCCACTGAGAAAATGCACAGGAACCATGCCCTGGAAAGATCCAGAGAACCTATTGATGCAATGAAGTTGTTCTTTGAGTTCACCATTGACAGGATGACCCATCAGTCTGAAATCGCCGAGAAAATTTCCCAAGGGTATGTTGTCATCTCAGATCGGTACATCTATTCATCCTTTGCATACCAGGGTGCAGTATTGGACAAACACTTCGGGGATCTTAAAAGGACAATTGAATGGATGGAGTGCGTGAGCGAAATCATCAAAATCAGGCCAGACGTCAACATAATTCTTGACATAGACCCGAAGCGTTCCATGGAAAGACTGGCCCACAGATCATCTTTTGGTGGTTTTGAGGAGGCTGAATTTCTGGAGAAGGTAAGGCGTTATTACCAGGATATAAAGAGAAACAATGACGTGGTCATTGACGCTACTCTCCCCAGGGAAACGGTGCTTTCTATGGCACTGGATGCTGTGAGATCACTCATGCCGTTGTGACAATAACATCATCATTAGTAACCAGCAGTGTATGTTCGGCCTGTGATATGAGAACACCTTTGTGCTCCCTCAAGACCGGGAACTGGCTGACTTCCTTTACCCTCATCAGCTGTTTCAGATACTGATCACAATCCGGAACAAGCTTGCATAGCCACCTCTGGGCAAATGGGACGGTGTTGAATTCTCTGTACACCATCTCTCCCAGGCGTACTTTTGTTCCGCTGAGGATATAGATGTTACCGCCCTGGCCATTGTGAATCAAGCCTATCCCAGTGCTGGCAAACGGTTCTATGGCTATAAGACTGCCAGGCTTAATCTTGAGGCTGTTGCCGTCATCGTAATTGGGTATGAACAGCGATGAGTGGAGATCGTACCTGCCAATCCCGTGGCCACCCAGGTTCTTCACGGGTTTGAATCCATGGGCGCTGATCGTGCTCTCTATAACCCTGCCAATATCCCTGACACTGATAAAGGGGCGCACAGTTCTTATTGCCTTTTCAAGAGCCTCCCTCGTGGAATCGATTAGATCCGAGTGTTGCCCGGATTCACCAACTTCTATCGTCGCGGCATTGTCAGATAGGTATCCGTCTATCTGAGCCCCAACGTCGAGCTTGACAACATCTCCAGTAGAAAGCTTTTTTGTGTCTCCAGTGACCGGTGTATAATGGGCCGCCTCGTTGTTCAGGGATATGTTTACAGGAAAGGATGGTTTGGCACCGCTGTCTCTGATGAACTTCTCTATGGATTCTGCAATATCAAGGAGCTTGGCTCCCGGTGATACAAGAGTCTTTCCGAATTCAAGTGCAAGTTTGCCGATTCTGCCTGCCTGGAGTATCTTCTCCTTTTCTTCGATTATCAATGCCACTCCTGTTCCAATATACTCATTTTATATATAGTATGAAGCCTAGGGAGGATTGTGAATACCTGAAGACAGGCCCGGCACCAATGAGCGGGGCTTGCAAAACAGAAAAGCCTAGCTATATGGTAGCGCTTTATGGGGCAGGTACTTTTGATGTTTTGAAGGGCTTGAGGGGGGATACACAACTGTCAATCCTGCAGCCTTTAATCGGCTTGTTTCAAACTTTCCCGCCCCTCTCATTGCATGAACCTTTTGTAAACATGGATGGGTCCAAAATGATGTTGCATTGAAACATTATTAAGAATGTTATAATTAGAGTAATTATGACATGGTACAAAGTAGCAAAGGAAACGTCGATGAAAGATGGAGATCTCATGAAGACAAATGTTGGCGGGAAGGAGGTCCTCATTATCCGGGATGGTAACAATTTCTTTGCCACATCGGTTTACTGCACCCATGAGGAATACGACCTCTCCGAGGGTTTTCTTGATGATCACCAGCTAATTTGCCCTAATCACTTTGCAACATTCAATCCAAAGGATGGGTCCGTAATAAGCCCCCCTGAGGGATCTGGGGACATTGCGCCGCTTCATTCTTTCCGCACAAAGGTAGAGAATGGCGACGTAATGGTCGAAGTCTGAATTTTCGCATCAGACAAAAGGATTTCATTCATTTATTCTTCACGAAGTTTCATTCCGTCTGTTTTTTCTAAAGCAATAAATAAGAATAAGCAATCTGACGGCAATGAAGATTCTCGTTTTTGTGAAACAGGTTCCTGACGTCAACAAGATAATGTTTGATCCAAAGACAAACAGAATCATCAGGGAGGGTGTGCCACTGATGATGAATTCCTTTGACAAGAAGGCAGTCGAAGAGGCCATAAGAATCAAGGAAAAAATTGGAGCTGAAACCTTCGTGGCATCTATGGGACCCCCCCAGGCAATAGATGTCCTAAATGAGGCGATGCGGATGGGCATCGATCATGGATTCCTTATCACCGACAGGAAGTTTGGAGGTTCCGACACGCTTGCCACATCCAGGATACTTTCCCGTTTTGCTTCCGAGATAAAACCTGATGTAATACTAATGGGAAAGTACTCACTAGACGGGGAAACCTCCCAGGTACCACCGGAGGTAGCCGTGATGCTGGGATACAGTTTCAAGTCAAGCATTTCCAAGCTCGAATTTGAAGGAAATGAGGCCGTTGTTGAACACGAAAACGAGGATGGCCTATACAGCATGAGAATCTCACTTCCGGCAGTTTTTTCTGTGAGTGAGAAGATAAACAGGGCAAGAGCCATAAAGCCTGATGCCCCTGATTTCACGAAATCCATTGTTACCGTGGATTCCAATCGTCTCGGCATACAGAGCACCGGCGTGGAAATGAGCCCCACGGTTGTCACAGGAACCAGTTCCCTAGAGAGCAAAAGGAATTGTGAATTTATAGCACCAGACCAGCAGGCGTTTGTTAAGGTTCTCCAGATCATCAGAAGCCATAAGGGGACTGGAAGTGGCCAGAATTTCATTCAGATGCCTGAATTTGTAGCAGGGAGGAAACTGATACTTGGTGTTGCCCTGGACGATACCCAAGTGTCAGGGGAGATTGCATCAAAAATCTCTGAGCTCAGTTCCGGCAGAAACCTCAATCCTGTCATGTTCGGAAACATAGACCCGGATCAACTGAAAGGGATGCCAGTTCCTCTCTATTACCATCTGGCATCCATGGACCTGAACATGTTTTTCCACAGCCTGCTTGGCTTTATAAAAAATGAGAAGCCGGAATATGTGGTGTTCCCGTCCACGGTAAGAGGTCGTGAGGTTGCAGGAAAGATAGCCGCGTCACTGAACCTTGGTCTTACTGCCGACTGCGTCGATCTTTCAATAGAGTCGGGGAGGATGGTGCAGTACAAACCTGCATTCGGTGGCTCCATTATTGCGTCTATCTACTCAAAGACCAAACCGGAGATGGCAACGGTGAGACCGGGAATGTTCAGGGCTCTGAGGTCAATGGGGAGGTTCGAGGTGAGAGAGGTGAAACCAGACCCATCCGTTAAGGATGAGACCATAACTTCCTTCACACCGGTTCCAAGTGAATACAAACCGTTGCGTTCGAGCAGGCTAGTAATTGGAATCGGTAGAGGAGTCAAGGGGCGTGATCTCATCAGGACTGCTGTACAGCTGGCTGACCTGCTTGGCGGAACCGTCGGGGCTAGCAGACCTGTTGTCGACATGGGGCTCATACCAAGGCAGCAACAAATTGGCCTCACCGGCAGCTCCATATCACCTGACATTTACATAGCCCTTGGAGTTTCAGGTCAGGCCAACCACGTGGTTGGAATCAGGTACTGCAGGAAGGTTATTGCAGTTAACAGTGATCCAAATGCAGAAATCTTCAAATTCGCTGACTATGGTCTGGTAATGGATGCAGCTGCCTTCATGAGCGGTATGCTGAATCTTCTGGGGAACCCTTCATCCGGTTCCTCCTAGGCATTGTCTTGAACACGAAGATGTATTCGTGCTTGAATACATAGAAGCCGCCCCTGAGGGCCCTGTACCTCCAGAGTGCCTCTGAGTTTCTCTTTGCCCTGTTGTTCTGGATATCTTTAATTACGATCCCCTTGAGAACAAGCCCCTTGGACCGGAACAGTTCCATTCCGAGGAATCCCAGAGGAACTACCTCGCCGTTCTTATAGATATCCCCTATGACCAGTGAAATTGTTGAATTGGGTAGCATTGCTGACAGAACCCGATCAAGGGACATCCCGAGCCACGCCAGAAACTCATCCACATCCTTTGCTCCTGAGAGATCCCCGTCAATATCAGAGAATTTTATGATATCATGGTAAGGTGGGTGAAGAATTGCAAGGCTGAACCCCGTGATGCCCTCATTTGCAAGGACAGGAGCGTAGCTGAAATGTCTGCTGTCCCCATGGAATATTAGAGCCTTTGTTTCCGCACCACTGACTCTTTCTATCAGTTCCCTGGATCTTGAGACCATATCCTGATTGATTTCAATTCCCACAGCATTTCTGGAAAGCCTCATCGCCTCGATGATGCTTGTCCCTGACCCGCAGAATGGGTCCAGTATCCAGTCACCCGGATCTGTGAACCTTGAGATGAGCTGGTATGGTATCTGGGGAACAAAATTTCCCCAGTACCATCCTTTGTGCAGAGACTCCCTTGCCCTGTTTCCCAAGATCCAGAGGCTGTCAGTGATTATCTGGTCATAACCCTTCCAGTACTTAGAATCTTTCCGGATGCTTCCGGTTGGGGTACCGTCTAATATGCGTTCTATGCTGTTAAAGTAGTGCATTGCCCTCTCCTTTGTCCTGGACCTCAGGATGTGCTCCGCCTCCTCCCTAATTGATTTTATCATTACGCTGTTATTTATCATTAGGGCGCTATAATCTAATTCTGAAAAGAACTCCTTTATTTTGTCTAGAGGTTCTGATCTCAGGCTCTGAAGTCTTGATATAAGGGAAACAGAGTGCGAACTGTCTCCCTCTATCCTGCTGTCCGGTCCTGCAGTTTTCAATTTTTTCCCCACCGTGTCGGCTTGGAGCAATTGCGAATGTTTACAGGGTTTAAGAACATGTTACACCTGTTCCTGTATTGGCAAAGATTTGATGATCCAGAATTCCCCCACATATTCATAGCCGGCTTTTGGAATCATTAGTAGATTTGGGGTTCTTTTTATAGTATGGCAATCTTAGCCCTCAGGATGAAAGGAACCTATCTCACCCGAAATGTTATCCTCATATCCCTCTCTGCTTTCTTTGCAGACCTTGGCTACCAGGCGGTTCTTGCCGGATTTCCCTATTTTCTCGTGTTTGTCCTTCAGGCTCCGGTGTACCTATATGGCATTGCAGAGGCAGTAAATTACGGTATTGGTTCCATATTTTCATATGCCGGCGGCAGGATAGGCGACAGGATAGGGAACAAAAGAACCGCAATAATAGGAAACGCGTTCGTTCCGATTCTTTCTCTCACAGGTCTGGCTTCAGGCATCCCGCAGGCCATTGCGATAAGGGCAGCCGGCTGGTACATGAGAAATTTCCGATCGCCTTCCAGAAGGGCCATGTTGGTGGAGTCTGTGGATGAAAGGGACAGGGGGAGGGCATTTGGGTTCCTGCATGGGCTCGACGTTGGAGGAGGGCTTCTCTCTTCGGTATTCCTTGTCCTGCTCCTCTTTTATGGCATTTCGATAAAGGACATTTTTCTTCTCACCGCAATACCGATAGTGGCCTCGACCCTGGTTCTCGTACCAGTAAAGCCCACTATCAGAAGACATGTAATGGAACAGACGGAAACGCCTGCCGGATCACGTCTGGCTTATCTGGGCGTGCTTCTATCCACATCACTTTTCGGATTCAGCTTCTATAGCATGGGATACCCCATCATAACAATAACAGAATCCTTCAGAAATCCAATTCTTGGAATACTCAGCTACACCATTTTCATGGGGGCATCTGCCACAGCCGGAGCTATTTTTAGCAGATTCCGTGTGGTCAGAGAAATCAGAATGCTCGGATATGCCGGCTACCTTCTTGCTGCCTTCGGATCGCTTGGATTTGCACTTTCCCTCCACTTCGGCGCTTCGCTGATGTGGCTCTACATCTCTGATATTGTAATATCATTCGGGACCGGATCGGTTGAGACATTC
Source organism: Thermoplasmatales archaeon AK (assembly GCA_031625175.1). Lineage (GTDB taxonomy): Archaea > Thermoplasmatota > Thermoplasmata > Thermoplasmatales > Thermoplasmataceae > UBA447. The sequence goes on from JAHXPV010000001.1 coordinate 55,588, forward strand.
GAGCCTTCCATACTTTCGGCTACCAGAAGCATTGGGCTCTTCACGGGAAACATAGTGATGGGCATACTATACATTTTCAGTGCCCAGTATTCATACCTCTACGCATTTGCTGTCTCCGGGCTGGCAGCGCTGATAATAATCACCATGGGATCACGCTTTGAAAGGAGCGTTATCTCAGAATAGCCCGACAGGGCGCTCCATCTGCATCTATCTTCAATGGCAGACAGATAAGCTCATAGTCCCCCGGTGACACACGAGAGAGATCTAATCCCTCCAGGATGACGATGCCGGCATTTAGGAGAATCTTGTGGACTTTCATGCCTCTTGTGCCGAATTTTTCTATTGACAGGTAGTCCAGCCCTGCAAGCAGAGTTCCCTGTGATACAAGTTTCTGTGCCGCATCCTCCTCGATGTATACGAATCCGGTACTGAAGGAATTGTACATTGATGAGTTTCTTGTCTTGAACAGGATCCTCGGCTGATGCCTGTCGGGTACATCCCTGGCCTTGACACTGTTACCCGACACCTCGACCACTGTTGCCGGCCCTATGAAGCTGTCAAGAGGGACACTCATGGATTTCTTTCCCTCCGGCAAGGCATGAAATGGGGCATCAAAATGAGTGCCTGAGTGAGTCTCCATTATGATCCTTGTAATGGCAACACCGTTTTTCTCATGGGTGAAATAGGGGTAGTGCTCGTACCTGGCATCACCAGGGTAGGTTATGGTGTCCCAGTCCAGTTTCAAAGAGATGTCTATCATGGTTGAAAAGTTCTTCAAGACTAATTAGCTTTCCTCGTTCTCCTGAGTTTATGACCACAGACGGGGCATTCAGAAATGAGTTCTTTGTACCTCCTTCCACACCCAGAGCACTTGTAGGCCCACCTGAAGACCTCCATGATGCCTCTTTCCCTCAGAGCCACGAATGGAACGTCAAGGGCTGCTGCCACGTTCTGAATTGCGTAGTCATCTGAAATTATGGAGGATCCGGTTTCAAGCGCCGATGAGATCACGTCCAGATCCACCTGACTCAGAACGCCTATGTCTCCTGTTTCAATGGCCTTCTGCCTGACCTTCTTCAGTGAATTGGCAGAAGGCCTGTACAGGCTTAGATCAGAGATCTGGAGATCCAGATCCCTGGAAAGTTTTCCCCTCCTTATCTCGCCGATGACGGATTCCGGAACTATGAAATCAGAAGATGTCAGGTTGGTTATTCCGCCAAGGATTGCGGAAGTGTCCAGAACAAACCTTCGGCCGGATTCATCTCTGGGAGATCGGTACATATTCCCTTGGCCCCTTATCGCCGATATACTGGGCCTTGGGGCGGAATAGCCTGTTGTCTCTGACGTATTCAAGGGCCCTTGCTACCCAGCCGGTGATTCTTCCCACTGCGAATATGGGCGTGAACATATCCGGCTTGAATCCTATTGAGTAATACAGCATGCCGGAATAGAAATCAACGTTGGGGAATATTCCTTTGGTGCCCAGTTTGCTGATCATGACTTCCTCAATGCGGTTGGCAGTTTTGAACAGATTCTCCGTCTTGTTCTGCCTTGTCACTGCTTCGGCATACTTCTTCAGTATCTTTGCCCTGGGATCGTAGACTTTGTACACCCTGTGGCCGAAACCCATGATCTTCTCCTTCCTCTCTATCATGTCTGATATGACTTCCTCAGCCCTATCCGGAGTGCCGATCTTCTGGATGAGGGCAAGAGCTCTCTCATTGGCACCACCATGCAACGGCCCTTTCAGTGCTGCCACTGCAGACGTGACTGCCGAGTACATATCTGACAGAGTTGAAATTGTGAGCATGGCTGCAAATGTTGACGCATTCATGCCATGATCCGCGTGAAGGATCAGGGCTGCATCAAGCATCTTGGCTTCCTCTTTGCTGGGCTTTCTCCCCAGCGACTGCTCGAAGAAGTCGCTTGCATAGGGAAGCGTTGGATCGGGATCAGCAAACTTTAGCTTGCTGTGTGCCCTTGCAATAGCACCGACAATTGTGGGCATCTTGGCAATGAGATTGATGCCGATTTCCTCCTGCTGCTCAACATTTGGCTCTGTGGACATCGGATCGAGCGAACCCAGATAAGACACAGCGGTTCGCAGTGTGTTCATAGGGTGGGTTGAAGGTGCTATCTTTTTTATGATCTCATACAACTGCGGATCGATGGGCCTCAGATCACGAAGCCTTGAAACAAATTCGTCCAGCTGCTTCTGTGTAGGCAGATTACCATATAGAAGGAGATAAGCCACCTCCTCGTAATTCGAATTTTCCACAAGTGTTTCTATGTTAAATCCGCGATATACGAGCCTCCCCTCCTGCCCATCAACATAGCCAATCTTCGTTTCGGCAGCCACTACCCCTTCCAGTCCTCTTGAAAATGCAACTACAGGTCCTGCCTCATTCATGAGAATCACTCGTTCTTTCAGTATCGTGAATCGGGTAAATAATTTTACTGCCTAAAAATATAAAGTTATAATAATAATACGTCGATTTTTGTAACCATCAACGCTTTCTGTAACTTATTGCTATGCCTATCGCGATGACTACACCAAGTCCTATAAGTATAAAAGCAAGGTCAAGCTTTCCTACAAACCCACGCTGTTTGACGAATTCTATCACTACCGTCACGTTGCTGCCGTTCACGGTGAAATTCCCTGACTTTTTCACCACCGTGTAATTTGCTGGCGCATTCACTGTATAATAATAAGTGCCGTTTGGCTCAAACAGGGTGAGATTTGTTGTATTTCCGTAATACTCAATGTTTCCTATATCGATACTCCAATTGACTCCCTTATCAAGCCCGGAACCCACGAACACGATTTCGTAACCGAACAGGAATCCAATGTGCACCACCTGGTTCTTTCCATTGGTGTTCAGTATAAGGAAGGTCTGATTCGGAACATAATTTCTGGAATAGTTCACCTGGAACTGATAGGTGCCTCCGTACAGATAGAAATTGAGCGAAGTATCGTTTGATGATTCAGTCACGTTAGCTGTGGAATTGGAGGCAGTGACTTGCCAGGTGTATCCTGGAGGCAGACCGCTTTCAATGAATGTGACGTTAAACTGCCCCAGTATGAAGGTTACGTTCTGGTAAATATTGTTTCCATGGACAGTCACGGAGCCGTTTTTCCCGATGTAGTTAGGATCGCTGGCATTCGGCTCGTACTCATAGGTGCCGTTTGGCAGTATCATCCTTATTGCAGAGGTTGATGAAGTGCCCTTGTACGATCCGTTGTTGGTCTGGATGCTCCACTCCATCCCTGAAGGCAGCCCGCTTTCATTGAACTGGGCGTAGTAGCCATACTTGAATGTCAGTGATATGGATATGTTTTTCCCATTTACGGTGAATGTACTGAATTGCGGAGATGGCGCATACCTCCCGGAATCAGAGACAAAAAAGCTGTAAGTTCCATTGGCAAGGGTGAATACCACACTGCTGTTTTCTGTTGACTTGAAATGAGAATCGACGCTTACATTCCATAAGGATGATGGGGGAAGGCCCTTCTCCGTGAAATTGACTGAGTAGAGCTTGGTTATGGAATCAACCGCGAGATTGTAGGCATCTATAGAGCCCATTCCAGTGAGAAGGTCATATCCGTAATGTGCATTGTAAAGATGATTTCTTCCATATGGAACTGGATAAAATGCCGGAAGGAATCCTGGGGGTGCCTGAGCGGAGGAGTTGTACTGGTAATTTCCAAGCCGGTATATCTCCGGATCCAGGAAGCCAAGCAGCGGCTGATCGTCCCTAACAAGATAGAGGTCAATAGAAGCGATAATTCCCGCTTCAACGGGGCTGGAAACGCTGGTTCCTCCAACAGAATACTGCTGCTCTCCTGAGGTCGAGTTCTCAAACAGTATGATAGTGTTGTTCGCTATCGCCCCGATATCAGGAACTCCTCTTCCCTTGCCTCCTATAACTGAGTTTGCAATGCTTGCCGCCTGCCAGCTAGGCTCGGGATAAAAGGAGCTGATTCCTCCAGTGGTGCCTATCGGTCCTCCGAGGCTCGTATCGCTCTGGGGAATGTACCAAGCACTGCTGTTCACAATTTCCAGATACTGGGAGCTGAGGGTGTTTGAATTTATTACCACACTGGTCCCTCCCACTGCAACAACACCAAAGGTGTCATAAGCTACAGTGGAGGGGAACTGAACATAGTTGGGATTGCCGGGAATGTACTTGCTGCTGTTGGCATTGTCGCCGGAGTCACCCGTACTGGCAAGCACCGTGATGCCTCTGGCCGCAGCCTGCATCAAAAGTGTGTTCCAGGAAGAGTATGTCATATCACCGGTACCCCAGGAGTTCGATATAACACTGACGTTCTGAAGAGCAGTGGGTGCTCCAGCTGGTGGAGAAAGGGTGGATGAGAAGGCAAGCGTTAAATTGGCCAGGTTGTTGCTTGGAGCATAAACGTTGAATACTGTTCCTCCTGGCAACATACTGCCTGCCATCTCCAGATCGAGGGTATTTTCCAGTGATGCGCCAGTGACATCATAATTTGCACTGGTTCCCGGTGGGGGGGCTCCGTTTACCGGCACTGCGTATATCTGGGGATGCGGCATGCCGGATGGGAATGTGCTGTTGAAGTAATCATAAATAACGCTTGGATTATACGGGCCTACAGGTATCTTTGCGCCGGATGTTCCGTTCCTGTATCCGGACCACAGAATAGTTGCAACTACCGCACCTTTGTCATAGTTGGGGCCGAAAAGCTTGGTCTCGTTGTATGAGACCTGCAGATCGGGACCGTAGATGTATTCCACTCCATTTCTTATTATAGGCTGCGGATACCCCACTACCTCCGTGGATGCCTGATCGGCGTTTCCGAGGCTCTTATAGCTAAGTCCTGCAAAGCTGGCAGTAGCCTCAGCTAGCCCTATGACGCTTGATGTAACAGATGCCAACCACGCAGGAAGCTCAGGTGTAGTGCTGGGGCCAAAGTCCGTCTGCCCCCCAAGTAGGGATGTGTTAAATGCCTCACCTATCTGCGCAGCTGTTCCGTAAAGGCCGAGAACAAGCCTGCTGGAGAAGGTTGTGAAGTTGTGTATTCCAAAATTCTCAAAATAGTTAATAGCCGACTGGTAAAAAGTGGCACTTGGAGAGAAGTTACTGTCGAACTGCGAGATCGTAAGGTATTTGCCAAACTGGCTGCTGTATGGATCGTATAGATTGCTCAATAACGACAGTAGCCTCTGCTGATTGCTCGCATTGAACACCAGCGCAACAGTAATGTTGCCTGCATAGGGCTGCCCAAGAGGTTGAAGGCCACCAGAGAACTGCACAGGTTCCATTGAGGTGTTGTTTCCTGCTGCCTTTTCTTGATTTGCATTATCATAATGATAAACAAAGCCTAGTGCAGACATCACAGCCACCAGAATCACCACGATGGCCGTGATCTCAGCCCTGCCACTTCTGAGCATTTGATGTTCAGTGAAACCATTTTAAAAAAGTTTTCACAGGTAGTAAAACGATCCACAATTTCGCATTGAACATTTTCTTTTTACAGAACTTCAGGAAATTCGCAAAGCCACGGAGATATCACTTCCCGACTTCTTCCTGGAGTACATTTCGTAGAATTCGGCCATTGAGGGTCTTTGGAAGGTCGTCTCTTCTGATTATCTTGTCCGGAATGAGGCGCCTCGGCAGATATCTGACAAGATTTCCCCTGAATTCTGCCTCATTCCATTGCTTGCCGGGCTTCGGGACCACAAAAAGGAAGATAGAGTCTGTGCAATCATCTTCCTGTCTCTCCACACAGGCAACCTCCTTAACATATGGAAGGGATGACACCACCAATTCAACTTCCTGCGGAAATGCCGTGTGTCCGTCCGGGAAAATTCTAGGGGTAACGCAGCTCTGTATTCTCAGCAGTCCCTTTTCGTCAATGTATCCTATTGAACCTGTTTCCGCAGTTGTCTGGATGCCTGAGACCGAAGAGTCAGTGACATATATTTTTCCTGGATTTCCTGGGTTAATTTTCTCTCCACTCGCCCTGTCCCTAATCTCATTCTCAATTCCCTCGAGTTGCTGGAACAATGGCAAACCGTCTTCCCCATAGCCGGCGGAAATGTGTGTTATTCCTCCAAGTTCTAGGACTCCGAAGTACTCTGCAAGTTTCTGGGGAAATTTATTTGCGAAATAAGTCCTCAGTGCCCTGGAGGATCTTGCTGTATCCGTCAGAACAGTCTTGACATTCCTTGGTAGTTTCTTCCCGCCCTTGACAAATGCAGAAATCAAATCGGCTGGCGTAAGGGCCAGAATCTCACTCTGGAATATATCAGCCAGCCTCATAAGATAAGAAGTGCTTCTGTCATATGCAGTAACTGCGGATCCTCCCATAAGCAATGGAAGCAGGAAGCTTATTATCAGGCCTTCAGGGCACCATGGCTCTATATTGGTGGCAATGCGAGGGGCTAGCGCCTTTGTTGGAAGCCGTTCCTTTAGGGATGCGGCTCTTCTAAGTAGCGTGCTGAACCCGATGCTCATGAACCTGAAGGACCCTGAAGCATCAACACCTGGAAAAAGTGCCCTGAGGGTCTCCGGATTCTCGAGTGTTGCCTGGAATTCATGAGCATCATAGATTGCCTGAGAGAAATCCAGGACCTCTATTTCTTTTGGAACCTTTGAATCGAGGAAAGGCCTCTTGATTGCATGGTAGGCGAAGCTCTCGAATGGAAGGAAATCCCTGATCTTTACCTGGATGACAAATGATATATTGTGATCAGTGCCTATTTCTGTCCCATTTTCAAGGGATAGGATTATTCCCCTGAATTTTTCAAGATTCGTATAGGCCCTGATCTCCTGAGAAGTGGACTGCGGGTCTATAAATGCCGGCACAGCTCCTGCCTTGATTATTGCTAGAAGTGATATGATTAGTTGCGGAGACATAGGGAGAGCTACAAGAACATTCTCTCCACCTGAGAGGCCAAGAGTGGATTTCAATGCGTATGCAAGGGACGATGAATACACTTCTGCGTTGTGGTAAGTGAGATGCCTTCCCTGAAATATTATGACAGGCCTGCTCTGGAATCTCCTCCTCTGATCGCCAAATAGTGAAATAATGTCCCGCGGGACTGATTCAGCCACTCCAACTCCACCTTGAGTCTCCATCATCTGCCAGATAAGTAGACGCTACTTACTTAAAATATTCTCGGCTCATTGACACGGACTTCCCGGGAATGATGAAGGATGCATCACCAGAGACCAGTCGAGCTGTCCAGCCTCGCCACTTGAGGCTTAAGAACCCACTATATCTGCTGGATGTTGTACTTCCTGATCAGCTTGAATACCTCCGGAATCTTCTCTATCATGTCTGAAATATCATACCAGAGCAATTTATCGGAGTAACAAAGCTCACCAGCTCTCTTGTTTATAAAGGATGCCAGGCAGCAGGCCCTCAATGGGCTGTACACCTTGTTCACAATGGATGCCACTATGCCTGCCAGCAGATCGCCAGTGCCACCCATTGACATGCGGGGATTCCCACCTTCACAGTAGTAGAGGCTATTCCCATCCGTAATTATGTCTCTTCTTCCTTTCAGAATAGTCAATACACCGTTCTGCCTGGAGAATTCTAAGGCTCCTGATTCATCCGGTTCCATGCCTGCAGCATTCCTGAATTCTGTTTTATGCGGAGTCAGAATTATGCTTGCTCCCTTTGATATCTCCCTGTATGACCTGAAATCCATTATAGCCTCGGCGTCGAGAACGAGGTTCTTCGGCCATTTCTTTACAGACCTCAAAATTTCCAGGACTTCAGACTTCCCATTCCCAGGGCCTATCAGGATGGAGTCTGAATTCTCAATAGCCGGTATTGCTGCTTCTGTGAGCTCAGAAACTATAATCTGCGGGTCGTAGGCGGAAATCTTTGAGATGTTTTCTTTTGATGTGAATACCCTGACAAGGTCAGATCCTGTCTTTATAGCGCCATAGGCTGCTATGACAGCCGAGCCGTAATATGTATGGCCGGTAATCATGGCCACCCTGCCGTTCATTCCCTTGTGAGACTCAGGATCTGGTGCATTGAAATATACAAATTCACCGGGTCCGCATCTTCTTCTGAATTCAGGGCCGATACCAAGGTCATCTGTCAGAATTTTACCGCAGTTCCGGGAGGTCATCCCCTCTTTCTGATCAAAGAAAGTCACAGTAAGCACCGGTCTTATGCTTTTTGGCGTTCCAAGCCCTGACGGAATGTCCACGGCGACAACAGGCTTTCCTGACCGGTTTATTAAGTCTATGGCTTCCCCTATCTCCCCCCGGGGCGTACCTGAAATGCCGTAACCCAGAAGGGCATCAATCACCACGTCACTTGACTCCAGTTCAGCCTCAAGGTCCTGGAAGTTTGTCAATGGACCAGAGTAAGCGAGCATCGCCCTTCTTGCTTCCACCGTCTTAAGGGAGTTCTCACCCTTAACCAGGCAGACCGATACCCTATTGTCCGTAGCAAGATCAGAAGCCGCCACTATCCCGTCACCCGCGTTGTTTCCCGTGCCGCAGACCACTGTGATCCTCCTTCCGGTTCCGAACTCATTCCTCACAGCGGTGGCTATCGATTTTCCAGCCTTTTCCATAAGCACAAATGAATCGCCAATGAAATGCTGGTAGTTTATGTCGATCCGCCTGGATTCCAGAAAATCAATCATGATTGTGTCATGAAGATGGCTACTTTAATATCTTGCCTGTAGCCATATACCACAGGTAAAGGTCAAGTATTCCCGGCTCAAAACCCAGCTGGCGCGATCTGTCAACGAAGAGGGATTCTATCTCCAGATATCTCTTCCTTGATGTGGGTTTTACGGAGGGCATCCTGAATTCCCTTGTGATAAGTTTCAGTATGTGCTTGTCAAGAATTGCAAAATCGAAAACCCCTACATTCCTGAGGAAATGTGAGGCTTCCTTGTATCCAAGGCCCATCACATTGTCAACGAGGTACTCCCGTGATCCGAAATGGTCGCGGCTCTTCACTAGGCCCGGCAGATCATCAATGATCCATCTTGACGAGACTATGAATCTCGCCCTCAGATTGTAAAACCTGTACCTGCTTCCTTTAAGGAGATTTCTCAGCTCAGTTTCGCTTGCGCTTACAAGGTTGTGATAGCCCACTGCTTCAATAGTCCTTATCCCCATCTCCGCAGATGTGTTGGCGGTAAGTATGCAAAAGCAGAGTTCAGTAAAGAGCCTCTCTTTCCCTGATCTTCCGGCGCTTATGAACTCCTCAGATCTTCTCCGGATTGCTTCCCCTATTTCAGAAGATGCTAGAACGAGAGCTGCGTCAAAAATTGAGCGAGTCCCGGGCACCGGTTCAAGGTGTCCGGGAACAGGCTGCAGATTCTCCATTTAATGTCTATGGTCACAGTTTATTTAAAGACTTCATACATTTTCATGGCTTTGCTGAGCCTGCTCTCCACGACAGACCACTTCACATTCTTCATGAAGGCGTCCAGGTATGGTGCCCTCTTAGGTCCGTAGTCTGTGTAGTAGGCATGCTCGTAAACATCCAGGGCAAGAAGGACCACTGCATTCCATATTGCATTCGAATTGTGGGCATCAGCGCCAATGTTCCTGATCTTGCCTGTGTTGAGGTCGAAGACGCAGATGCTCCAGCCCCTGAACGCTGTTCCCACTGCCTTAAAATCCTCCACCCACTTTTCATAGCTCCCGAAATCCTTCTCTACTGCCTTCTTGAAGTTCTCAGGCACGCTCTCCTTGGAGTTCTGCAATCCGCCGAAGTAAAGTTCGTGAAGAAGAGCCCCATCATAGTTGAATGTCTCCTCTAGCTTCAGTTCCCTGAACTCGCTGTAGTTCTGATTTGCCTTGCTCCTGTCCACCGAAGGGAGCTTTTCCCAGATCTCGTTGAGTTTCTTCACATAACCCTTGTAGTGAGTTTCGAAGTGGTACTCAATCTGCTGGTCTGAGATGCTGTCCAATCCCTTTGGCTTCAGGTTGTTCTTCTCTTGCCAGTTTTCAGCCATCTTATCACCTTTTCTTCATCTTATCAAGGTTTAAAAATTTCATGATAAAGACTACTACCTAAAAATTTGATGGTGTCTAGAATAAATCCAGCGGTTTGAGCTCACCAGTCTCAGACAAAAGGCCAATTCTTGATCTTGATCTGTTGATCCAGGCTTCAAGCGGCTCATCGTCCATGGTTCTGGCCCTGGTTATTTCCCTGTAGCACGAAGAGCAGTAAAGGCCTGAGAATATCAGGTCAGAGCATATTATGCAGTGATGCTTTGAAGCCATTAGCATGCTTAGATGCATCTCTTTAAAGCTTTTTTTCTGAACTACCCATCTTAAGCGCGCCATTCATAAGCGCTATATAACCCGGCAGTGGCATGCTTAAATATACTTCAGGAGCTTAACGCCATTAAAGTTTAATAAAACTTACAAGATATTTTTGCATCCGATGGGCCTCCCACTGATGGATCAATCATCTCTGTAGGCCGTATCGGTGTCCGAGCCGCCGAGGAAGAACAGTGACATTTGCGCGTAGATATCCTCGAAGCCGATCAGGTCTCTTGAGGAGACAGGGTACATCTTTCCCGTGATATTGGCTTCGCTGAAGGTCCTTATCACACCTGCGTAGTAGTCCTTTAACATCTCGTGCTTCTCGTCCATAAATGCGTCATAGAGAAGGTCAGGTGATTTCTCCCAGGATTCAATGTTATGGAGATCATCATCAGAGATGAGGTCTATCTTGTTCAGGACATACAGCATTGGCTTATAGAACCTTGAGAGGACAGAGCCGTAGAGCATCTTCTGTGAAATGTATCCGGAAGGGCTCGAGGAGAGAACGGCATCCGCTAGAAAAGCTATGACTGCCTTCCCGGAGCTAAGCCTGTCAACCAGGATCGGACTTCCAGGCCTGAAGGAGAAAAGCTCTATCTGCCCCGGTGTGTCGAATATCACATAATAGTCATCCAGTTCCTTCAGTGATTTTTCCAGCTCCTCAAGGTGCTCAAGCATGAGGTCGGAGGCCACCACCTGGGCGCCATTTGGCCCCAGGTTGAATTCCGACATAATCTGGGAGAGAGAGATTATCTCCCTGATGTCGATCTCAGGATCGTAGGGTGTGAATTCTGAGCCCGGATCCAGGTTGACAACTGCAGCATCATAGTCGTTGGATATCATCCATTCCTTGAGGGATGAACAAAAAGTGGATTTTCCCGTTCCAGCTGGTCCTGTAACAAAGATAGACCCGATCATTCCTCTTCCTCCTCAAAATCACCCAGGTTCAGAGATTCAGCAGGCACTGCTTCAGTCTCGTCAAAGCTGAACGTGCCTTTAATGGTGTTTACAATGTTCTCAATCCTCATTTTAAGATACCACGGCAAATTGAATTCTGCTGCGATCCTTACGGTCCTGTCCATGTATTTCACAATGCTACCCTTGTGTATAGTCAGCCCCACGCTGTCGCTTCCGCACTTGAGACACCTCCCACTGAGGGGCACACGCCTGTAGCGTGCATTGCATTTTGTGCACCTGAACTCCTGAGAAAAGAATCCCCTGAAATTTCCGTACATGTCAGGAAGGAAGTGGGAATTGAGCACCCTTGCTGCAACGTCATCCGCATCAACTGCCCGGAGCCTTCTGGCCAGACCGAGCTGCCTCTCGATCTTCTCATCCATGGAGCCAATTGTTTTGTAGGAACAGGTCAGGACACCTGCGTTTATGCTGGCCGTATCGTGGGTAAAGCCTGAGCCCATTATTGTACCGCTCTTTCTGTACCTGTTCCCCATTGTGGCCATAATCCCCTCGAGCTCTGAAGGGGGAGCGCCTTTTGAGCTTGTCACGTAGAATTCCAGAGGATATTCCCACAAGGTATCAATGTTCATGGCCTCCTTGTCCACCTCTTCAGGATTAAGCTGCACTGTCAGAACAAGAGGAGCGTCCATGAGACCACCCCTCGTGGAGGGAAGAAATTCCCTGGAGAAGTTGAGCAGACCGTCCATGAGGAGCATTATGCTATCCTCATCCCCGTCACAGTTTCTCCTCTTCGCTGCGTGGAAGAACGGATGAGCGTAGCATCCGCTAACGTCGCGGTCTTCCTCGGTGGAGCATTTGTAGAATGGCGGGAGTTTGTAGTATTTCTCCAGAAGATCATCTATGTATCCGGCCACGTCAAGCAGATAACTTGCAGCCTTTCTAGGAATGATTATGTCCTGCGGAAATATTTCTATTATGCCTGCCTGTTGATATCCCAGTTCCAGAAGCTGATCTGATCTTATTCCTATTTCGTCCGGCCTAAAGTGGGTGATTGGTATATCCGACATGTCATATCTGCATGTTCCGTCCTTGTTAGTTGAAACATCGTGAATCGCCCTAAGTATGCCTTTCTCCATCGGCTCGGCCACCTTGGCCCGACTCATCAGCTTCTTGACACCCTTGAGCTCAATCTTTTCATCGGCGTACATTCCGAGATGGTCCTGGGCATTCTGAAGTATCTCCGAGATGTTGACCGATATTTTCCTGGTAACCCCGGTGCTCACAGTTGCAGCGCCGCACTTTGGGCATCTTGGAACCGGAACCTCGGCCCTGCACCTGGAACAGCGCCTAACAAGAACCTCAACCTCATACCCGTTACTGGCGTTCCTGCTCGCATTTCTTATAGATCGGCGGGAGTCGCCGAAGTTCTCCACCGGAAACAGGACGTGCACCTTTGGTTTCATTTTCCTGTCACCGGCCTTTTCAGGCCTTCCCAGTCTTGCCCCGATCCTCGTGGGCGATCTTGGCATAACGACAAGCCCGGAGAGGCTGCAGATTAGGGCAACAGGATCGGCAGCATCCGCCTTCACATCTTTTCCCCTGATCCTGACGCCATCCAGCTCAAGTCCTAGTGACGCTATCAGCGATCTCCAAGGAACCGGCGATACTCTATCACCGATCTTCCTGAACTCCACCCCCAAACGTATCAGGAGATCCCTTACCTCATCCGGAATAAGCAATTTACCGTCAAAAGTACCCGAATCCAGGATGGTCTTCCTGAGGTGCATTATATCATTTGTTGTGAGATCATGCCAGAAGAAGTCGTACTCAGGGTAGAGAGGGATCCTTCGTTCCCTGCTCATCGCAATAGCCTCCTCTTCGGTGGGTGCGGCTTCGAAATATTTTTCCTTCAGGTCAGATGGAAGATACAGCCTCCACCATTCATGGCAGAATGAGCCTGGAAGGAGCTTCTGGTTGTTCTCAAGGAAGTCGCCGAATGAAATGAGTATCTCCCCTATGTCTGTTATTGTCTCTATCTGATCCAGAAGCTCCTCTGCCATGCTAAGGGACCTGACTTTCAGATGATCGCCTGACTTCAGAAGAACCATAGGCGGATCGATTGTGTCACAGGGCGTCACTGCCGCAGCTTTTCCCGGGAGTTCTACCTTAATCTGTGATCCTATGGCAATGAAACTGTCAAGAACCTTCATAGTGATTGGGTTTATTGATGCTGCAGCAAGACCCGAAACCCTGGACCGGCCATATCTTAGCCTGAATCCTCCTGGCCTTCCTGGATGGGAGAATACCGGCCTTCCTGCCACAAGATCCTTAAGAAACTTCTCTGAGGACTTGCTGTGACCGGAATCATCCTTCTTTGCTTCCGCTATTGCCTCAAGAAATTTCCACTCGTTCATCCCGAGTTTGTTTGTGTGCTTTATGATCTTTTTCGCCTTCTGGAGAATCCCCTCGCAGAGAACAAGGCACATGCCTCCTCTGATCCTGTTAGTCCTGACCCTTGGCATATCCCTGTGTCCCGATACCTCTTCCTCCTCGCTCCCCTCGCCATCTATGCACACTGGGATGTTTTTTACGGCAGCCCTTATTTCTTCAGGCGTAGGGAGGTACTGCAGGTGCTTGAGCCTGTTGTAGCTCTGAATCTCCTCTATATAGCGCTCTATCTCATCCTCTGTTGCCAAATAACTCCCTATGCCTAGGTCTCTTCTGACTATATCTGCTATGACAACACTGAGCGCCTGGGCTGTACCGCCGGCCCCCCTAATCGGGCCTGAATATACTACAGCCGCATAGTTGGATCCTGATGGGTTTCCCTCTATGGTTACATCGGCAATGCCCTCAAGGGGTGCTACAAGTATACCCTCAGTAAGTATGGCCAGACCAACCCTGACTGCCTTTTCCAGTGCGATTTTCTGGCCATCCTTCCTGAACATCTCGGCCACCTTTCTGGCTATCTCAATGGAGATCTCTTCCCTGGTCAGGGTCTTGGCCAGGCTCCTTATCTCAGTTGCGATTCCTCTGATTCCTATCAGTTCCTCAATCCTGTCGGCCATGTCAGAGGCAAGTGGGATCTCTACCCGATCTGTAACATCAAGGCCAGTAGCTCTGGCTGATCTTGCAATTTCGTATGCCTCCCTCACCCTATCCCAAAGAGTACGGGTGTATTCAGATAATGAAATGGGTTCCTGTGCTTGAATCTGATTAGAAGAGGACACAGTGAGAGTAGAATTCCACGATAAATAAAATGTTTGCAATCAACAGAAATATTTGTGAACCATCAGGTTCCGATCTCCTGTTCCATAGTCCTTTCCCTGTACTCCAAGGCTCTCTTTACCAGATGCATGTGAACCGGAGATGGCCTGAGCGGTCTCGATTTGAATTCGCTGTGATACTGCACAGCAACAAAGTTCTCATTCCCCCTCAGTTCTGCTATCTCCATTCTCACTCCCTCTTCGTCTGTGCCTGAAAATATAAGGCCTGCCTTCTCGAGCATTGGTATGTATGAAGGATTCACCTCGTATCTGTGCCTGTGTCTTTCATGAATTTCAGTGCTCCTGTAAATAGTCGCTGCAAGGGTTCCAGGCTTGATTATGACCTTCTTTGATCCCAGCCTCATTGATCCGCCCAATTCCTTTACGTTAATCTGCTCCGGAAGTAGATCTATGACCGGGTCCCCCGTGGTTGAGTCAAACTCAGAGCTGTTCGCGTTCTTAAGATTGAGAACGTTCCTGGCGTATTCTATCACCGCCACCTGGAACCCAAGACAAATTCCTAGGAAAGGCATCTCATGCTCTCTCGCATACTTGACCGCCATGATTTTCCCCTCTGCCCCTCTGTATCCAAACCCTCCGGGAATAAGAATGCCGGAAACGTCCGATAAAGGATCCTGGTTCTTGAGAAGATCGTCGGAATTTATCCACTTGATGTCAACAGCTATGCCCGTATTGCCGGTCACGTGTGAGAATGCCTCCTTGTGGCTGATGTATGAATCCTGCAGCTCTACGTATTTCCCTACCAGGGCTATCTTCACCGTATGTTTTGGATGCAGGATCCTCTCTTTGTATTCATTCCACTGGTCAGAGAAGATTGTAGTCTTAATCCCCAGCTTCTTCAGTATGTATTCATCAGCCCCCTGCTTTCTGAGCAGATCTGGAAGCAGATACACATTGCTCACATCATTGACGCCGACAATGCCGTCTTCCGGCACATCAGTGAAGAGAGAGATCCGCCTTCTTGCATCCAGGGTAAGGGGCTTCTTTGATCTGCAGAATATTATGTCTGGCTGTATCCCTATCTCCCTGAGGGCTTTCACGCTGTGCTGAGTTGGCTTTGTCTTCTGCTCCATGTTGTTTCCAATCTCGGGAACCAGCGTAACGTGCCCAAAAATAACATGGCCCGGACCTTCCTCCCTGTTCAGCTGCCTTACCGCCTCAAGGAATGGCATTGATTCTATGTCCCCTACGGTTCCCCCAACTTCTATCAGAACGATGTCGAAGTCACCGTTAGTGGCGACTGACCTTATTCTTCTCTTGATATCGTTGGTAATGTGGGGTATTATCTGAACCGTGCTCCCAAGGTACTCCCCGCGCCTCTCCTTCTCGATCACCTCCTTGTAGACCTTGCCCGTCGTTATATTATTGGCAGAGGTCAAATTCTGATCAAGGAATCTTTCGTAATTTCCGAGATCGAGGTCAACTTCGCTCCCATCGTCAAGAACAAATACCTCACCGTGCTGGTATGGATTCATTGTTCCTGCATCGTAGTTCAGGTACGGATCTATCTTCAGCGCAGTGACCTTAAGTCCATGGCATTTTAAAAGATACGAGATGCTGGAGGTGAGTGTTCCCTTACCTAGCCCGGATATCACACCACCGGTAATAACAATGTATTGCATTATGAGTGAGAGCAGATATCCTTAAAAATTTTCCCAATGACCATGGAATTGTTAAATACTGCCTCTATCTGTTGCAATGTTGCAGGCACATTCGCATGAGAAACCAAAGATACTCTTCACATATCTCCGGCAGGATGATCCCAGAAAATCTACGATGCTAAAACTGAAGAAATTTTCCCTTGCGGTTCAGGTACCCATGGCCAAACTTATGAGAAGTGTTCTCCTTACTCCATTCTCGAGGGTTTTCTATTCTCCGGCAGACAGGGAGCTTGCCCTCAGGTTTGGCATTGGTGTGATTGAAGGTTCATGGGAAAAAATAGAGTCTGTTTCGGAGGTTGTCACAGGGAGGTCAAGGAGATTGCCAGTTCTTGTGGCCGCAAACCCTGTCAATTTCGGCAAGCCCGAGAAGCTGTCCTCTGTGGAGGCTGCAGCCGCTGCCCTCTTTATAGCGGGTTTTCAAAAGGATGCCGAAGCGGTGCTGTCAAAGTTCACGTGGGGTCTCAGGTTCATCGAGGTAAACAGACTTCCCTTGGAGACATACGGAAAATGCAAGGACTCTAATGAGGTTCAGGAGGCAATTCGCCAATTTTTTTGATCTGGATCTATCCTTGTCCATCCTCCGGAACTCAGCTCATAGAATCCGGAAGATGTCTGCGACATGATTTTGAGTATTCCTGCCCTGAACTGTGCCGGCACAAGACTCAATGGTTCATTCTCCCCGGGAAGAATGTGTATGCCGGGAACATGGTTAAGGCGGTCTGGTATCGGCTCGCCCATCAACTTTCTGTTTGGATATTCAAATTCATCCGGATCGAGCCTTACCCTTCCGGTTCTCAGCATCTCCTCGAATTTCTCTGTTTCAATTCTCATATAGCCAATCCTAGTGGGGTCCCCACCTCCCCCCAGAATGAAAAGCTGTATCCCAAGGCACTTGGAGCAGACACCGCATGGTATTATACTGCCATCTTTAACGTGACAAGAGTGGCAGGATCTCTGTGTGGAAAAGAGATTCCTGTAACGTTCCATGAGTATCTTCTCCACCATAAATCCTGAGATAGGATATACCGCACTCCACACATCAGTGCCGATGCCCTTGTTTCTGAGGTATTTTGAGAAGTATCTGTTGAAATCTGCCGTCTGGTCGTATATGCCATAATAGTGCCTGATCCCATGGAATGGTGGCATCTCCTTCGGGTCATCAAACTCATCGCCAAGGACAACGTTTCCAATCCTCTCCTGAAGAATGATCGGGATCATTGAAAAAACGTATACCGGGAAGATGAATAGCTGGACAGGATAATCGTCAGCCCTTCTTCCTGCGACCTTCGGATTAAGAATGTTCATCCTTGATAGCATGTGATGATAGAATCTGTCAACATTTGACCACACCTTGTGAACCCTTGGAAAATTAGCGCTGTAATAGCTGTAGGCAGTCTTTGCTGTAAGCCAGTGACCCCCAGATTCGTTGAAGAACAGCGCGTAGGGTTCATGCCCCAGTTCCCTGAGCATTCCGTAAGTTAGCAGGCTCTCCTTGCCGCCAGAGGAAAGTACGGCGACTCTGCTGCTGTCAGTTTCATAGTGATATGCATCAGCTTTCTTATTGCTGGCTATAACCTCAGTCCTCCCCCTTGCGTTCTCCTCCGTGATATCATTTTCCGTGGGGAGAAATTCCGCCTTGAAGAATTCGTGCCTCCTGCGGCATAGCCTGTTAACGAAAACCTCGGTGTTGTTGACACTTATGAAGTGCCTTATGGCCTCCAGATCGGAATCGGATACCGGGAAGTTCAGGACAAGTTTTCTGCAGAAGAGGGTGAAATTTATAACCGGCATTGTCAGAATAAGCCCAGCAAGATTCTGGTCTATCTTTACCGGGTTGGAGTATTTGAATATGAGGTGATATGAATCTGTTTTACCTGTTGAAGTGACAGTAATGTCTCCCGACACCCTTTTCTCGGAGATTTCCCCCGGAGTTACCTCTACCTTTTCAAATACCGAAATTCTGTCAAGGTACCCCATCCGATCACGTGGCTGTGATTTCAGAGAGGATAGAGGGACTGGATCTCAGCGGGTCAAAGACAGGCCTTCCATACTTCCTTTCCAGATGCTCTATCGATTCGTCGATTTCCTCACTGGTCATATTCTCCGTATTCAGAGAAATCGCTATTACCTTTCTGTCCGAGAGCATTTCCAGTATCCTTATGTACTTGTCCAGCTCTGGAATGCGGAATTCTGGGAATCCGTCAAAGTAAAACCTTTTGGGGGCATGCTGCAGGATTATGGCATCCGGCCTGCACGCTCCTATTATTTCAAAGCTCCCCGGATAGGCTGGGTGCAGAACAGATCCCTGCCCCTCTATGAACATTACGTCAGGCCTGAGGTCTTCCCAGGCACGAAGTACTGTGGACTCAAGGCCACCAGGGATGAAATCGTTTATCATTGAGTCAATCACGACTGTGTACTCAAATCCCTGCATCCACGCAGTCTGGCCGGTTCCGATCATCATTGCATTAATTCCGCTCTCTTTCAGTGAGTTAGTGAGTATGACTGCTGTTGTTCTCTTGCCTATTGCACTGTCGGTACCGAGAACGGCAATCCTGCGGGAGCCTACCTCCCTGATTCTCCCAGTAAACGGCGGCTTCAAGTCCCTGAACATTTTCCTGACGTCAGTGATGCGGGAACCAGTCCTGCTTGCAATACCTGAAAACTCCGGATCATCGCTGATAAATTCGTGAAGGCCGCTCACAACATCCATCCCACGGGACAGGGCGTCTCTTATGAACGATCTGTAATTTTCAGGAATAAATCCACCATCGGTCGCCACACCCACAACGAGTGTGGTTGGATTATATTTCAGTGATTCCTGAACGTCCTTTACTATTGGTATGCCCTTTGTCTTTCCTGTAAGAACTTCACCCGCGTCCAGCCCGGCCTTTGTTGAATCTATAACGGAGGTTACCTTGTACCGCCGTGTATATCTTACCAGACCGTTTGCTGTCTTCCCATAAGTTGTTCCAAAAACCCCTTCTGCAAGTACTACTGCGTTGTCCAAATTCTCGACCTGCCCGTCAATACGGTAACAATATCCCTGTCAGTGACCTTATGGTTCAGCAGTCTGTCAACCGCCGCTAGTGCGGAAGCAGATGCTGGTAGAACTGAGAGCATTTCAAAATGCTCAATCAGGGCCGCATACCTTTCCATCTCATCATCCGGAACATAGGTTGCCATTCCATTGGACTTGTAAATTGCATTCAGAGCCTTCTGCCCGTCGTAGGCCCTGTAGGAAACCAGCGGCTCTGATGCCTTTGTCTCGTGAATGCTTCCCGGATCCAGTTCCATTATCTTTCTGCTTCTCGCCTTCCAGCTGGCAACTATGGGGTTACCGTTTGGTGTGCTTGCACCTATGAACCTTGGCACCTTTTTTATGATGCCCCTATCCTGCATCTTCCTGAATCCTGAATATATTCCCGCCAATGTCGTCCCGTTCCCTAGCGGAGCTGCAACATATGATGGTGCGTGCCCGAGCTGATCAACGATCTCGTAAGCTATCATCTCGTATCCTTCAATATCCACGTGCGAATTGACAGATCCAGGGCTGGAGTCGTACCAGCTTTCATCATTTGAGCGATCCCTCATGTACTCAACCAGATCCTCGTATTTGCTGTTGACTGACAGGATGGTGGATCCATTTGCTAGGATCTCCCTGTTTCTTTCACCTGAATAATAGTCCGGAACAGCTATGACGGATTTGAGACCATGGAGTTCGGCGAAGTGAGATATCGATGCACCGTAGTTTCCGCAGGTAGCCAGAGAGATGGTGTCATAACCCATGCTCTTAGCCCTTAGAACATGAAGACGGCTTATTCTGTCCTTTTGTGTGCCAGTTGTGCTTGCTCCCTCAAACTTTATAAAAATCCTTTTGAGCTTGAGGGCACGTTCAAGGTTTCTGGCTCTAAAAAATGGCGTTTTGCCAGGAGGTTCTTCCTCCGCTTCCATACCTTCCATTTCTGTTTCACTAGGGTTCAGTGCCCTATGGTGGTTGGTAGTGATCACTACTATTTAATCATTTCCTTCATTGTTGTGGTAACAAGTTCTTTAAAATGTCCAATTTTTCAAAGCCCAGAACAATTCAGTAATAAATATATAACAATATTCATATTTTAACAATAATACAATGTTCCTAAATTTTTATTAATTCTATGCCGGTCTTGTCCGTGACTGCCTTCACAATCTCTCTTGTTGCAGATTTTATACCCTTCCAGTCAGCAACCACCCCAGAGCACTGTGGCGTTTTTTCTAATGCCTGTGTAAACAGCTCTTCATCCAGGAAAGCAGCTGCGTGCTTTGATATCATATGACCTATATTGATGTCAGATCCAAGCACGTAGTCAGTTATTTTCGGCATGTAGTGCCCGCCTCCGATACCTATGAAGTTCCTGCCTTTGCCAGGTTTTGCCGTAATGAGGGAAGAGCACACCATCTCAAGAATCTCCCTGTTCTCCCACTCCATGGGGGTTGTTCCAATCTCAAGGAAGAAGTTCGGCGTCAGCAGCAAAGGGCCATGGTGGGTAGCCTCAAAAGTTATGTTTATTTCTTGCTCGGAGTGGAATTCCCAAAGTCTCCTTAAAACTTGAGTCATAAGGGGTGGATAACTTACAGACAGGTTTCTTTCCTTACCGCCAAGAGCGGCATCTCCAAAATTTCCTGTGGGATGCACAGTGAGTGATTTGATTTTAGCCTCAGAAGAGTGTTTGGAAAGGAACACTACACCATCTATCCTATCCTCGCCGTTCAAGCATGCGGACTGTGCAGAATCAAAATAGAGGTGCCTGCCTGGTATCTTTTCTAGCAGGAAACCGTTGTACCTGTATATATTATCAGCTACTTTCTTGAAGTCATAATTGTCTAGGAGAAATCTGAACATCTCCATGCTTGCAGGGTCCTGCTCTGACCCTATGATCAGATTCGACGTTGGATCACACCTACTTTGATGGGGCTTCTATCAGGTCTGTGTAGAGGTGTTCAGCCTTCCTAAATATCTGTTCCTGCCACTGCTTCAGTTTGTTCAAGTCGCTGCTTCCCTTCATGTTTGTTACCACTTTATCGAACTCATTTGAGATTTCCTCTTCTTTCCTGCATATGAAGAGCAGAACGCTCTGCAAGCTCCCCACCTGAGTGTCCTCAGTTAGACTGATGTGCCCCACGGCGTCCAGCTTTGGTCTATTGGGCAGGTCAGGGAACTCAAAGTGTTTGCCTTTGAGCAGGGATGAGACAGCAGCTTCCATGGTTCTGTGCTCATCCATGAATCCTTTGAGGAAATAGCGAATGTTTGACAGTGTAGCCTTATCATACAGACTCTCGTAGCTTTCGAGGGCCTTCTCTATAATGCCCTTCATATCTTCGAGAGCTTTTCTCCCATCCATTAATCCTGATTATCAAATCTACGATATTAACTGTTGCCACTACCACTGACAGCTTAGGCGACAGAAATGGTGAAAATGTTTTTAACTCAGCAAATCCTCAAAGAAGAAATGGATATCGACACTAAGGCTCTGGAGGACAAGTGGAAAAAATTCTGGTTCCAGAACAAATTATTTTCATTGAGTGATTTCAGTCTCCCCAGAGAGAGATATTTCACGATAGATACGCCACCGCCAACAGTTTCTGGGAAGATGCATATAGGCCATGCTTTTTCATATTCTCACCAGGATTTTATTGCCCGTTATAAGCGAATGAGAGGGTTCCTTGTCTTTTACCCTTGGGGGTTTGATGATAATGGTCTCCCCACAGAGAGGTTCACTGAGAGTGAAAGGGGAGTCAAGGCAGAGAACATCGAGCCCAAGGTCTTCGTAGAAATGTGCAGAGAAACCAGCGAAATGGCGGAAAAGAGGCTGCGTGAAAACTGGAGGAGCCTTGGGATAACTGCTGATCTTGATAACAACTACCGGACAATTTCACCAGAGTCACAGAAGATATCACAGCTCATGTTCAAGGATATCCTCAAAAAGGGGAGAGTGTACAGGGACGAGGCCCCAACAATCAGATGCCCGACCTGCCTCACAGCCATATCCCAGATCGAGCTAAAGGACAAAGAACTGGAGACTGACTTCGTATATGTGAAATTCGAGGGCAAGGCTGGTGGAATTACCATAGCAACTACCAGACCTGAGCTCATCGGCGCCTGCGTGGCCGTGGCTGTGAACCCAAGTGACGCGAGATATGCAGGTCTCATTGGAAGCCTGGTGTTAGTTCCAATTTACGGTCGTGAGGTGCCCGTTATCGGCGACGACATAGTGGACAAGGAAAAGGGCACAGGAGCTGAGATGATTTGCACCTTCGGAGACCAGAATGATGTGGCCGTGTGGCGGGCGCATTCCCTTGATACCAGGGTCATAATTGATCGTTTCGGCAGGATTACGGATGATGGCGACTTTTTGAAGGGCCTCCATGTTAAGGAGGCCCGAAGGAGAATGATCAGAGAGCTCTCTGAGCGGGGACTTATCGTTAAGATGGAAAGAATCAGGCATTCCGTTAACGTGCATGAGAGGTGCAACACCCCAGTTGAGATAGGTATCAGCAAGCAATGGTTCGTAAGATATCTTGACCTGAAGGATGAACTCATACGGTTCGACTCTAATATCAACTGGATCCCTTCTCACATGAGGACAAGGCTCCAGAACTGGATCAACGGCCTGAAATGGGACTGGTGCATTTCCAGGCAGAGATTTCTTGGTGTTCCGTTTCCTGTATGGTACTGCCGAAAATGCGGTGAAGTGAACGCTGCACCGGATGACTCACTGCCGATCGATCCCAGATCTGACCCTGTTCCTTCAGGGATGGTCTGCAGAAAATGCGGATCTTCCGATTTCGAGCCAGAGACAGATGTCATGGATACATGGGCCACCTCTTCACTGTCTCCAAGGCTTGCATTCAGGGGAAGCGGCGCTTTCGAGAAAATGATTCCATTCGACTGCAGGTTCCAGGGGCACGACATAATTTCCTTCTGGGCTTTCACGACGATAGTGAGATCGTACATACATGATGGCGTCATACCCTGGAACAGCATTGTTATCAGCGGCAATGTTTACGATGCCGAAGGAATCAAGATGAGCAAGAGCAAGGGCAATGTTGTTGAGCCTGAAGATGTAATATCCAAATATGGAGCCGATGCGCTCAGGTATTGGGCCTCCACCACTGCTATTGGTGAGGATATTAGGCTAAAGGAACAGGATCTGGTGAGGGGGAAGAGAACAATGATAAAGCTGTACAATGCAGCCAGACTTGTTAAAACCCTGAGCCAGAATAATGGCAACCCGACCAGGGAAATGAAGTACCCATGGAACATTTGGATTTGGAGCCTTCTTGATAATCTTATTGATAGGGCAACCGACCTGATGGATAACTACGAAATCTCAAAGGCAAGAACCTATCTAGACAACTTCTTCTGGAACGACTACTGCGACAACTACCTTGAGATTTCAAAAGTTGTTATGGCAGGAGAAGGATTCAGCAATGATGAAAAGGCCGAAACTTCAAGCTGCCTGTTGAGTACAATGTTCGCAATCATCAAGATGTACTCCATAATAATGCCATTCATAACTGAAGAAATTTACCATGACCTGGGGGGAAGGATGCAAAGCGTCTCTCTCGATAGCTGGCCGGAGCCTGTTCCCCTCTCACAAGAGTCTAGGAAGGTGGCACAGAAATTTGGAGAGGTGATCAACGTGATAGGCAACATAAGGTCGCTCAAAACCTCACTGAAGCTTTCCATGGGGGCTCCATTGGATAGGGTTCTGGTCAAGGGAAATGTATCTGTTCTGAGAGAAAATGAGAAACTCATTAAGGGTATAATGAGAATTTCCAGGCTGGAGATCGAGGAGTCAGACGTGGTGGAGGCCTACGTGGACTGAAGGGTGGCCATGCCTCAGGAGGAACTGGATTGTTAAGACCCAATACAAAGCTCATGTTGAGGATAGGGGAACTTGCCATACTTGCATCAGTGGTGATTTTTGCCACTTCGGTTTATAGCCTTGATCACTCTATTACCTCTGAGAATAACCGCTACATCCAGCCCGGCGACACCATGAGCATTATTCTCCACAATGTTTCCCAGGGGGATGACATAGAGTACACTGTCAGCACGCTTGGATTTTCAGAGAATGTGACCGTTACACTTCTGTCTCCGTCAGGATACAGGGCCGATTATACCTCTACAAATGGAACCTCGCAGATAACAAAGGTCCTAATTTCAAACAGCACGGGAAACTGGACCCTGTTGCTGAAAAACTGGGGATCTTCCGCAGCTGAGATTGATGCGAGCTTCGGTGACATAAGCTCCTCAGTTTTGTACCTTGTTGTAATAGGATTCATCCTGCTTCCGGTTGGCATAGTGATGCTTGGCCTGTATGTGTTCACCAGAAGGCATCAGAGGGAGAGGGAACGAAAAAGAGGGTTTTCAAATTAGAGGATGGGCAGGTATCTGTCAACCTCCCACTTTGTGACGAATGACCTGAAGTTGTCCCATTCCCTCTGTTCTGAAGTGGTGAAGTGCTTCTCCCAGACTTTCAGGCATGGCCTGTATGCCATATTTCTCCCGTTCCGAGGCAGTCATGTGGTATATGTCCCTTTCCACTGGTTCAGGCGGATCAATTTTGTTCTCTATCCCATCCAGTCCCATGCCAAGTATGACGGCAAACTGAAGATACGGATTTCCTGCAGAGTCAGGGCATCGAAGCTCCATCCTCTTTCTGGTCTCCTTTCCAGCTGGTATCCTGACAAGTGCTGACCTGTTCTTGTTTGCCCAAGATATGTATACTGGTGCCTCGTACCCAGGAATTAGCCGCTTGTATGAGTTTACCCATGATGCAAGAACTGCTGACGCCTGGTTAATATTTTTCAGGATTCCCCCAAGGTAGTTCATGCCCATCTTGCTAAGCCCGTATTTTTCATTCGGATCGTAAAAGAAGTTCTTCTTTTCATCCCTACTCATTATGCTCTGGTGTACGTGCATACCCGAGCCGTTCACACCATTGATTGGTTTTGGCATGAAGGAGGCGTACATACCATGCTTCTGTGCCACATTTTTGATCAGGGTCTTCAGCATTGCGACCCTGTCTGCCATGACAACAGCGGAGGCATATCTCAGATCTACCTCCTGCTGTCCCGGCGCAACCTCATGGTGGGCCGCTTCAGGGCTGAAACCCAGATCATGCATGTGCTTCAGGATTTCCTGCCTGACCTCATTTGCTGCATCTATTGGAGTGTTATCGAAATAACCGCCATAGTCGCTAGGGGTATTAGTCGGATTTCCGGATGAGTCTCGCTTAAACACGAAGAACTCGAATTCTGGGCCGACATAGAAGTCCATGTCCTTTTTGTGCAATTTTTCAATGATTTTCTGCAAAACGAATCTTGGATCACCTGGGAATCTCTCACCTTCAGGTGTGTAGACATCGCATATGAATCTGGCAGCTCTATACCCATCCTGGGTCCATGGGAGAACCATATAGGTATCAAGATCCGGGTGTGCCCTCATGTCAGATTCTTCTATCTGGGCATAACCAGCCACGGAGCTCCCGTCAAACACCACACCTTCGTTTAGAGCGTTCTCAAACCTATTCTTCGGAACTGTTAAGGTTTTCACGAACCCCAAAATATCCGTGAACTGCATCTGCAGAAATTCTATCTTATCATCCCTAATCTTTTCTAGAACACGCTTAAAAGCATCTTCCATGCTTAGCTACATCTGGGTTTTCTTTAAATAACTTTAGTTTAAAAGTCCCTAAAATATGGATCAGAGATAATCGATTCAGCGACATTTTGGACGATAAATTGATGCTGGTTTGATTCCGTATTTCTATTCTTAGTATGATTTGTGAATTAATTATCACCTACATAGGCCACTTGATTAGATTTAAGTAATGTTACCCGAGGTACAATATCTCCCACGACAGCCTGAAATAAGGATCGGCCGGTAAAGATGATCGAGTTAAGATGTCTGAGGATTTGAAACTTCTTCTGAAGGACATGAAAGAAAATGGGAGGATGTTTAGCATGACGTTGGGAACAGGGTCTTTCTGCTGCGACTGAGCTTTTCAACTACTATTGTTGTCTGACTCATTTTCAAATATATTTTTAATCCCTAGTTTTTGTAATCTCATTTCCAGTTCTTGTTTCTTTTTTGATATCATATCTTGCGGGTACTCATAAAGTTGCATTAGCTGTATATAATTTCTATAAGCCTCACTAACTAGGTTGTATCTTTTTTTTAGTTCTTAGTCGCAACGTGGTAAAGCATGAACTCAACATAGCATTCTCCGAGCCCATTATTGTCAAGATTTCTCCTGAAGTATTCATATGCTTCCTCAATGTAAGAATAACCGTCGCCGGGACGTCTTGTCCAGATATAAATTGACGCGATGTTTAGACCAGAAAGATGAATCATTCTCTCACTTTTAGTCTTCTTAGCTATCTCATGAGCTTCGACTACCGAATCAATGGCCAGATTGTACTGACCTAGGTGTAATAGAACTGAGGCCTCATTCTGGTAACAGAACTGAAGGTGGTACAGGTCATTTGAATGTAGAAAATAATCTGCTGCCACCCTGTTCATTTCGAAGAATTCCTTTATATTTCCATTGAAAACCATAGCATAGGCCTCATTCATTCGGACCAAGTTAATTCCAGACTCATCAGAAATTTCCTGAAAAAGCAACAGAGATCGCTCAAATGCTTCCATGGATTTGTCAAGTGCGGCCGTATACCCATAGTAGGATCCTAGGCCAAGATATGCAAGCGCCACGTGCTTAATGTCATCGGCTTTCTCGAGGAAGCTGATGGCACGCTGAAAGTGAGGGAACGCAAATTCAAGTTCCATTTTATACAAATTGGCAGTGCCATAGTAGTAGTGTCCAATTCCCCGAACCCTCGGATCATCCCTCTTCGTACCTATCTGTATCAGAAGGGAGGCAAAATCAATCGCCCTGGTATGGTTTCCCGTCTTGATGTAATACTCCTCAAGTGAGATTATTGTAGAGGTGTCAGCTTCTCTTCCGGATGCAAGATCGCTGAGGTAGTTTCTGACAAGCCTGAGAAATGACTCGTTTTCCTTGAGGTAATCCTCTGACATGCCATTCTCAAAGATATCCAGTCCAAGAGGAGTTGGTTTCAGGGATATCTTGTCCCCTTCCTCGTATGATATGAAAATCCACTTGAGGTCCCTCATAAACTGCAGTAGAGCAAGAGATTTTTCCTCACCGTAGATGTTGAAGTCCACCTCATCCAGTTTCTCGAACTCTTCTTCCGGAAGAAGAAATTTAGCGAGATACTTTGTGCCCGGCGGCGCGGATACGTACATGTATACTTACACGTTAGAATACACGAATAAAAGCTTTTTCTACGCTGGGAATGGAAATGAAATTACGTGTTCTGGATTATCTTCCGGAGCACGTACTGGAGTATTCCGCCTGCTTTCACGTATTCCACCTCAATGGGAGTGTCAACCCGTATGGCCAGTCTGACCTCCCTCTTCTTTCCGCTCAACTTTTCTGTGAATGAAAACAGCGCGCTGGCTTCAGGTTCAATCCCCTGGTCAAATGTCACGGTCATTGGCATCGCAGGGTCAATATTAAGTGACTCAAAGCTGTCTGACCCATTGAACTCCAGTGGAATGACTCCCATCCCCACAAGGTTGCTCCTGTGGATCCTTTCGTAACCAACCGCTATTACGCCCTTTACCCCAAGCAGAAGGGTTCCTTTTGCAGCCCAGTCTCTGGAGCTTCCTGTTCCGTACTGGTCTCCTGCAATTACCAAGAGCGGTCTCCTCTCCTCTGCGTATTTCATCGCAGCGTCGTACACAGACATCTCTGTCCTGTCAGGGAAGTGAAGCGTGTATCCGCCCTCATGCTGCAGGAGCTTGTTCTTTATCCTGTTGTTGGCGAAGGTGCCCCTCATCATAACCTCATGGTTGCCCCTCCGTGCTCCGTAGGAATTGAAATCCTGAGGTGATACTCCATGCTGTATGAGATATTTACCGGCCGGACTGTCCTTGCCAATGGAGCCGGCAGGAGATATGTGATCTGTGGTTACAGAATCCCCCAGCACTATCAGAGGATAAGCATCCTTTATGATTTTTGGCGTCATGTCTGTCTTCAGGTCAAAACTGTCAAAGAATGGGGGCTTGCGGATGTAAGTGCTTTCCTCCTCCCAGTTGTATGTTGATCCGGATGGTGCAGAAAGCTTATTCCATTCCTCGTTGTAGGAGTCGAGGTTCCTGTATTTCTCCGTGAACATTTCCTTTGAAAGATATTTCGCGATTGTCTGCTGTATCTCGGCATCGCTGGGCCATATGTCCCTCAAGTAGACCGGTTGTCCATTCCTCCCTGTTCCAAGTGGCTCCTTCTCCAGATTCACAGTCACCTTTCCAGCTATTGCGAACGCGACGACAAGGGGCGGTGACATAAGGTAGTTTGCTCTCACATTTCTGTGAATTCTGGCCTCAAAATTCCTGTTCCCTGAAAGTACGGCTGCAGTGCTCAGTGAATTCTGCGTTATGGCCGATTCAATCGCAGGATCAAGGGGACCACTGTTTCCGATACAGGTGGTGCAGCCAAACCCAACAATGTTAAAGCCAAGTTTGTCCAGATACTCCTGGAGACCTGACTTCTGTAGGTAATCTGAAACGACCCTGGATCCTGGAGCTAAGCTTGTCTTAACCTTTGGGTTGACCTTGAGCCCCAGCTCCACGGCTTTCTTCGCGAGGAGACCGGCGCCTATCATTACTTGCGGGTTGCTGGTATTTGTGCAGCTTGTTATTGCCGCAATGACCACGTCGCCGTCACCAAGGGTCATGTTCTGGCCCTTAACACTCACAGGGACACTTTTAAGTGATACCTGAACCGCTCCGCTCTTGCTCTTTGTGAAGGATCCTGATTCCTCCATGAAGCTGATAAAGCTGTCAGAAATGCGCTCCAAGTCCACCCTCTGCTGGGGAAGCTTTGGCCCTGAGACACTGGGTTTCACCTTGGAGAGATCGAAATCTATGACCTGGGAATATTCCACTCCTTCCTGAACTCCAAAGAGACCCTGCTTTTTCAGATATTCTTTAACGATTCTGAGATGCTCCGGCGCCCTGCCAGTCATCTCCAGATATTCCATGGTATTGTCATCAACCGGAAACAGGGCTATAGTTGCCCCGTACTCCGGACACATATTTGAAATGGTTGCACGGTCTGGGGGAGCAAGGTTCTTTACTCCGTCTCCAAAGAACTCAACAAATTTCTCAACTACCTTGCTCTTCCTAAGAAGCTCCGTGATACTGAGCACAACATCTGTGGCAGTGACTCCAGGCTTCATCTTACCTGTTAGCCTCACCCCTACAACCTCAGGAACCTTGAAGGTAACGGGCTGGTCGAGCATCGCCGCCTCAGCCTCAATCCCACCAACTCCCCATCCGACGACTCCGATTCCGCCAATCATTGTGGTATGTGAATCCGTCCCTACCAGTGAATCTGGATAAAGGAATGTTTTACCCTCAGCCTCCTTTTTCATTACGACTTGCGCCAGATACTCAAGATTCACCTGATGTATGATTCCCACGGAAGGGGGCACTATTCTGAGATTTTTGAAGGAGCTCTGGGCCCACTTCAGAAACCTGTATCTCTCTGTATTCCGCTCGAACTCCTTTTGGCGGTTAAGGGACAGAGCTTCAGGAATCCCATAATAGTCGACCTGAACAGAGTGATCAATTACAAGGTCCACTGGAATTTGCGGCTGAATTATTTCGGTGCTCTTGCCCAAGCTCTTGGCGGCCTCCCTCATTGCAGCGAGATCAACTACAGCGGGAATACCGGTGAAATCTTGCATTATGACTCTGGAAACCTTAAAGGGTACCTCCCAGTCACCCGGGTTCTGCGGGTTCCAGTTCAAGAGCCTCTCAACGTCAGCTTCATGAACAGACTTGCCGTCTATGTTGCGGATAAGAGATTCAAGGAGAATTCTAATGGATACTGGGAGCCTCTGGAGGTTGTAGCCCTCCTTAGCGAGTTCCATCAGGGAATAATAGTAATAATCTGTTCCTTCAACCTTAAGTTTTGACAACTTTTGAAATTTGCTTGCCATAATGATCATTTGGTAATCCAGAACCCCTAATTATGATTTCTGAGAACGTTTATATGCCGAAATATTGTGAGTTGTTACTGGTGAGCTGTTGGCCCTGGAGATAACCCGACTCGCTACTGTCATTGGATATTTTTTGTAAAATGTCATCTTCTTGATAGATTTAAGTACCATCATTACAATCTCATAACATGACGTCGATAATAAGAAACGTGGAAATTTTGGAACTTGGAGAAAAGGGCAGGGAGATATCATCCCCCTGGAGTTCCACAATACTTCTGGTGAGGCTCACGACAGACGATGGAGTTGTAGGGTACGGTGAAGCCCCTACCACACTGATGACGCTTCCTGTGAAGGAAAGCATGGAAGAGGTAAAGAGGTTCTTTTCTGGCAAAGATGCATTCAATGTTGAAGCAAATCTGAAGGAATTTTACAAGCACTCGTTTTACCTCTCAAAGTCCATGGAGGCTACTTCAGCCCTTAGTGCATTTGAGATTGCAAGCTGGGATATTATAGGCAAGACCCTCGGCACTCCAATTTACAAGCTTCTTGGGGGAGAATTCAGGAAAGAAATCAGAGCTTACGCAAATGGATGGTACTCAGAGTGCGTGACGCCAGAAGATTTCGTGAAGAAAGGGAAAAGTGTAATGGCAAAGGGGTTTGACGCAATGAAGTTTGATCCATTCGGCCCCAACTATGACACCATAGACAGAAAAGGGGTCGGAGATGCCGTGGAAATCGTCTCAGCAATGCGGGGAGATCTGGGGGATGATGTGGACCTCCTGATTGAGTGCCATGGAAGATTTTCACTTAAGGCAGCAATAGATGTGGCCACCTCTCTTGATCAGTTTGAGCCGCTTTTCATAGAGGAACCTTTGCATCCCGAGCTGGAAATCGGACTGCTTGAACTGAAGAAATATATAAGAACACCCATAGCACTTGGGGAAAGGTTGCTGAATAAGGCTGATTTTGCGAGGTACATTTCCCAGGGTATGGTCGACGTGATCCAGCCTGATCTGACAAACTCGTTGGGAATATTGGAAAACAAGAAGACTGCTGCCATCGCGGATGCCTTCGGGATTCCGGTTGCATTTCACAACGCCTTTGGACCAATCCAGACAGCAGCAACACTGAATATAGATATGACAATCCCAAATTTCCTGATACAGGAGAGCTTCGAAGCCTTCTGGCCAGACTGGAAGAGAAATCTGGTTAAGTCCGGATATACGCTTGAAGGTGGGAAGTTCAGACTCTCAGGGAAACCCGGACTTGGTATTGAGGTGGATGAAAAGATCATAGAGTCAAACTCTGTTGAAGGCATGGAGCCTTACGATCCTCAGGAGCCGCCATGGGTTGTTTCCGGAACGTTCAGATCAAAAGAGTGAAAGCATGGAGGGGGAGAAGGTCAGCATTCAGGAGGAAAGTCTGGCTTCCCTCATAAAGAAGAGGGAAAAACTTCTGAATGACCTGAAGGAATGCCGATCCATGATCGAAGAGATAAACAGGAAGATTGCACAGCTTTCAGCCTCTTCCGGTGATCCTGTTCCGGATGATGGTGAATACGGTGTAAAGGCTTCAACCGGCATTGATAAACTTGATCTTCTTCTCGACGGTGGCCTCCCGGTACCTTCCAATGTAGTGATAAAGGGTGCACCATATTCTTCAAAATTCACCATTTCCTCAAATTTCATAGCAAAATCTCTATACTCGGGTTACCCGGTGGTCTTGTTCCTGATAGACCGAGACTGGGGTTCATTGCGAAGGGATCTCCAGAAGATCGGTAGCCCCGTAGATACTTTCCTTGACAGCGGAATGCTCAGGGTACTGGATGCTTTTTCACAATCTGTCCAGATCGAAGCGGATAAAAGACTGGTCCAGATAGAGGCGCCGAGTAACATCAGCAACTTTCTGAAATTTGCCGATCAGCACTGTACTTCTGTAAAAAACGCATTTGGTACATACAGATGTGCTGTCATTTCGCTTACTGGTTGGATAGCTTCTGCTGATCCTAAGTTACTGAGCAGATCCATCCAGCACTTTTCACAGAGAAGGAAAATTGACGGTGCCACAAGCATATACCTGCTTGACAGCGGCATATATGAGGAATCCGTTTATGAGGAAATAAACTACTTCATGGATGGAGTGATAGAGCTGAATAACCAGGAGAATACTGAGTATCTGCGGGTAAGAGGTATCCGGGACGTGAGGACGCGGGAATGGGTGGATATAAGACCAGCAGGCAATACTATCGACCTTGGTTCTTTCAATATAAAAAGGATTAAATGATATAGTCAACAAACTTGTGCATAAAAGTTTAAATATTATAAGTAAATCAACCCTTATGGAACAGGAAACTCAGAAATTAACTAAGTGGGTATTCGATAAAGCTCACAGCTCTGCCGAATTCTCTGTCAGGCACATGATGATCTCCAACGTTAATGGGAGATTCAATGAAATGGAGGGTACCATATATGGTTCACCAGACAACCTTGAGAACGCTGTTGCTGAGGTCGTAATCAAGGCTGCCAGCGTCGATACAAGAGAGCCGCAGAGGGACAACCATCTAAGGTCAGCCGATTTCTTCTTTGCCGAGAAGTATCCGGAGATAGGATTCAGGTCCAAGAAGATCAGGAAGATTTCAGAGGATGAATATAAGATCCTGGGAGATCTGACAATACGTGGTGTGACTAAAGAAGTAGAACTCAAGGGAACCTTTGAAGGTTCTCTCAAGGATCCCTATGGACACATTAGGATGGGAATAACCGTCGAAGGCCAGATTGACAGGGAAGAGTGGGGATTGAAATGGAACAGCGTCCTTGAGACCGGCGGAATCATGGTCGGTAACAAGGTTAAGATAACAGTTCATGTAGAGGCAATTCAGCAGTAGATTTCGAATGATGTGGCTACTCAGTCTGCCCGTCATTCATCATTTTTCAGTCTAGGCTGAAATCATCACAGTAGCGCTTTTGCATATTTTTGTTCTATATTAACGTACCTCTTCGTGGAGGGTTCCTGCGCACCGGCATAATTTTCTCGTACGGAAGGTAGGAATTGATAGGAAATAATATAAAAATCACTTTTTTGCGGCAGCCTTTGAAAAAGATTCTATTGCAGCCCTTATTTCGTCGACAGAGGCTGAATTCTCAAGAGTGCTGACGTCACCTGGGACCTGATTCAGGGCAACCGCCTTGACAACACGCCTCATGATCTTTCCGCTTCTCGTCTTTGGCAGGGACGCAACAGTGTGAATCTCTTCAGGGACGTATATCGGGCCAAGGGTTTCCCTTATCCTCTTCCTTATTTTTGAAACAACATCTTCCTCGTCTCTGTATTGATCCTTTAGGACGACAAATGCAACTATTACCTCCCCCTTAACTGTGTCCGGCCTGCCGAAAACAGCAGCCTCAGCAACCTCCTTGGAACTGACAAGGACATCCTCGATCTCTATTGTTCCCAGCCTGTGTCCGGCAACATTCAGTACCTCGTCCGCTCTACCCAGGAGCCAGTAATAACCATCATTATCCTTGATTGCGTAGTCGCCGCAGAAATAGGCTCCTTCATATTTCGAGAAATAGACATTTTTGAACCTTTCATCGTCGCCATTCAGTGTGAGAATTAGGCCTGGCCATGGGCGTCTGAATGCTATGTACCCCTTCTCTGAAGGTCTAGCTTCCTTTCCCTCATCATTGAACACAACAGGTTCGACGCCTGGAAGAGGGAATGTGGCTGAACCAGGTTTCAGAGGTGGCAGCCCGAGGCCCATCTGCGGAGCGATCATAAAACCCCCGGTTTCGGTCTGCCAGTAGGTATCTATGATTGGGCAGTTGGAGTGCCCGATGTTTTCGTAATACCATTTCCATGCTGCAGGGTTAATGGGCTCTCCCACTGATCCCAGTATCCTCAGTGACGAGAGATCATGTTTTCTGGGATACTCCTCTCCAAATCTCATAAGTGTTCTTATTGCAGTCGGGCTTGTGTACAGAATGTTCACGCGATACTTGTCAATAATTTCCCACATACGGTCAGGTGAGGGATATGTTATGGCACCCTCGTACAGTATGGATGTCAGACCAAGATAAAGAGGCGCGAAAACTATGTAGCTGTGACCTGTGACCCAGCCTATGTCTGCTGCACACCACCATCTGTCGTCTTCTGTAGGATCGAATGCCCATTTCATTGTGTTTGCTACCCAGACCGAGTATCCTCCAGTGCCATGCACAGCACCCTTTGGTTTACCTGTCGTTCCTGAAGTATACAGGATATAGAGTGGATCGTTTGAGTCCATCCATTCAGGTTCAACGTATGCCAGGGAATCCTTCACAACGTCATGCCACCACACATCCCTCTCCTCATCCATGTTAACCTCATTAGGTGTTCTTCTTACAACAACCACGCTCTGTACAGTTGAGGTTTTTTCGAGAGCCTCATCAACTGTCTTCTTCAGCTCTATGATCTTTCCGTTCCTGTACCCACCATTAGCCGTGACGACAAGTTTGGCCCTGCTGTCATTTATTCTTTCGGCAAGTGCCCCAGCACCGAATCCGGCAAAGACGAAGGAGAAAACGGCGCCGATGCGTGCAGCTGCCAGCATCGCCACAGGAGCCTCGAGTATCATTGGAAGGTAAATGACAATCCTGTCGCCACGCTGTATTCCAAGGTCCAGGAGAGCCTTGGCAAAATTATTTACTCTCCTGTACAGGCCGTCGTATGTCACGATCTTCTCTTCCCCGTCCTCGCCTACCCAAATGTATGCGGCCTTGTTCCTCCGGTTTCTCTTGAGGTGGCGATCAAGGGCATTATATGAGGCGTTCAGCTTGCCACCCACAAACCATCTGTAAAAGGGCTTTCTGCTCTCATCCAGGACCTTGTCCCACTTCCTGAACCAGTCCAGGATTTCAGCGTGTTTTGACCAGAACTCTTCCGGATTCTCCAGGCTCTCCCTGTATGTGCTTTTATAGTTACCAAGCCCAGGATGATAGACTTCATCCATTGGCAGTACGCTTTCATTTCTGCCAGAATCGTGCATGATTCAAAACTGCAAAAAACATATATTAACATTTGTTAGGGAAGGGTAAGTGCTTTAAGACCAGCAGTGGAAGCCATTATGATCTTTTAGTGGCAATGCATCATTTTAGGCAAAATCTAAAATGCTATCAAACTTTAATAAGTGCGACTCCTGCTTTGCGGAAACCAGAAGAACTCTTAGTCTATTGCCATCACGGTGCATTTCAATTCGTTTGCTGGTAAAGGACTTACATTATTCCGATTATGGTTATGAGGATTTTTATATTCATAAGAAAATAAACAGCACCTGAGAAAAGTCTCTATGAAATTTTTGATGCAGCTATCTTGACGAAGCCTTCTGAGAATTCAACGCGGTCAGATCTGTAACCATATGATTCCAGAAAACCGGAAAGGCCTGCTGCTGTACATCTCGCAGCATCTTTGCTGTATCCAGCGCCAGATATTATGACTGTTGCCTCATCGCCCTCAGTATCAATGCTGAAAACATTTGCAGGTATCTGTTCCCTGTATTCTGTTATAAATCTTGCAAAATCTGGGAGATTTTTGGCATATTTTTTTAAGGATATTGCCGATTATTGCCCCTTTATCCCTCCATTTTTCAATGATTTCATTCCCAGAGACCTTAAGGGATCAATGGATCATTGCATCAAGGAGAGTAGACGGAACCGGCACAGAATCTATCTCCTTAAGTATCATGAGCACCCTGAAGGATCTGATTATATCATCAGGCCTGATTCCTGTGATTCCAGGAATATACTGGCTGCTTCTCCTATGACAGCACTGACTGTTCTGCTATTTTTGTTGGCATACTCCCCTATGGCCTTTACGAGCTCATTCTTCAAGCTTACGTTTAGTCGACCCATAGATTGCACCCAACTCATTATGTAATGTGGAGTTCCTTTATGTGCTTTTAATGTTGAGTGCAATTTACACACCAATGATCATTTTTGCACTAATTTACACGTAAAATGCTATATATAGCTGTGAACTAAATAACAATCATGGTTTCTGTCATTGACTTCGACAGAATCCTCATGGGATTCACCCTTGGGGCTCACATACTTATTGTGACGCTGAGCATTTCACTGGCAGTTATCATTTCTGCCGCTGAATTCATAGGACTGAAAAGGAAGGATGTTTACTTTGAATCGCTGGCCCGCCGCTTGGCAAAGGCACTGGTAATTTTCTTTGCCGTAGGTACTGCCAGCGGAACAGTTCTTGCTGTTGAGCTTTTTTCACTCTGGCCCGCATTTATGGTATTTATAGCGAAGATTGACATCCTCCCATTCTATTATGAGGTTTTTGCCTTTTTCCTTGAAACCATCAGCCTTGTTCTTTATGTGTATTACTGGGATGCCTTTCACAACAGGTACAGGCATTGGGCACTCTCCCTTTTCGTTGCCATAGGAACGGTAATGTCCGCTGTTTTCATCACAATGATCAACGCCTTCATGAATACGCCCGCAGGTTTCACGATTGTGAATGGAGAGCCAACGGACATAAATCCTCTGGCAGCTGTCATGGCACCTTCCGGCTTCTTTGAAATATCACATGTGGTAACTACAACACTTGCGGCCGGATCTTTTCTGCTACTTGCGTATCTGGCATTCAGCTACCTCAGGAACCACACACAGGATTCCAAAATTTTTTACAGGAAGGCGATTACACTCACTTCAGTCGTGGGGTTCATTGCTCTGGCACTGGCAGGAATAACAGGGGATTCCAACGCAAGAATGCTCATTTCAATGCAGCCTCTTAAATATGCAGCAATTGAACTAAATATGTATCCTACAGACAATGCCTCGGAAATCATTGGGGGAATAATGGTTAACGGACATCTGGAGTATTACATCAGTATTCCTCATCTGCAGAGCATACTTGCATTTCTTACACTAAATTCAAAAACTGTTGTCCCGGGACTCTCCCAGTTTCCATCCAGTCTATGGCCTCCACTCTTTGTGCATCTTACTTTTGATGTCATGGTTGGCGGTGGCATTCTTGTTGGTCTATTTTCCCTTTACCTCATGTATAGCATTATTAGAAAAAGAGACCCGACAGGAAGGTTCTCGCTATATGGAATGATGGTTGCTGGCGCATTGATAGAGGTTGTGGATGACGCCGGATGGGTGACCGATGAGGTGGGCAGGCAGCCTTGGATAATATACAATGTTATGACAGTATCTCAGGCTGCAAATACGTCTCCTTCCGTGATACCACTAGGTATAGCAATAATAGTTTTTTATCTAATTATTGTGCCTTTCACATTCTATTTTGCAGCCAAGGTGTTAAGGCAGGAAAGGGTTGAAGAGGAACTCGAAAAAAGCAGGGGGTCAGAATGGTACAGATCATTTATCCAGAAATAGGGTTCAACCTAGCAATATTAGCCATGTTCTTTGCAATCCTGTCAACGGAGCTCATGGCTGCATCGGCACTTCTGTTCAAATATAAGGAGAGCCAGCACAAGGTGTTCAGATATCTGATTCCCATATGGGAAGTTACAGGAACGTTCTTTGTATTTTACGTCGTTAATCTCGAAGCTCTGATACCGTCGGCCCTGCCGCTAATTGCATATTCGTTCATCACTTATATCCTGATATTCCTCATACTCTATGTCCTAAGGAACGCATCCATAATATTTGCTGAATACATATGGAAAAACCGAGGTATCAATCGAAGGTTTCTTTACAGCACCTATGCAGTTATAACATTTATTCTGGGAGCGATGATACTGGTTATTTACACCGCATTCATTAGCGGGAGAGGCATGGATTACTCGCGGATGACGTTCAACTTCTCAGCCTTTATTTCGTTTATTCCGGATGATGGTTTCATAATAGGATCAGCAGTCCTTCTGTTCGGGTTTAGCTCCATTTTCTACGGGCTGGATGTGAACCGTGTCCTGCCTCCGATAGTGATAATAGCGGGAATGGCTATTGCCGGGGTGTCATTTGTTTACCTAGGTAACCTCAATAACCCCTACGTGCTAGCTGTGCCCATCATACTTACCGTACTGGTTCCTGTGCTGTGGTTTTACGACAAGACAAGGAACGTTGTGCAGAACAAGATTGTGTTTCAGGGCATCATGGCTGTTTCCGTTTTTTTCCTGGCATATTCTCAGTATCCATACCTCCTAGGGAAATCCCTTAACTTATTAAGCTTACTGAACAACGACGCAATGCAGACGCAGGTTTTCTACACGACCCTCATAGGCGGGGTAATACTCCTGCTCCTGTCTCTAATGTACTTCAATGTAGCCCTTAGAAAAAATGAAAAAGACATAGTTCAACAGATTGAATAGGCACTAATTATGGTTCTTCTGCCTTGAGTATTATGTGCCTTGGCTTTCCCCTTAGGATGTTCTTGCCATGCTCTGTTGTTTCCTTGAATGGTCTGCTGGAGATGAACTCCCTGAATGATTCAACGCTGTCCCACTCGCTGAATATCATGTATTCCCCTGCATTTAAAACATCTCGGTATAGCCTGACTTCTCTTATTCCTGTGTCGTTTTCCCTGAGAAATTTTATGACCCCTTTGAATGTTTCCTCAAACTCTTCTTCTTTCCCGCTTACAACTGAATAGAAAAACCCAACATTAATCATGATATGAAAGGCGCACATAAAATATAGAAATAACTGTTTAGTTAGCCAACAGGGCACCAGACGCTGGTATTAGCCGTTTTTGCTTCCAATGCATGGGTCTAGATACTGTGATCGGCCGTCGTTCTTGCACATTGATGACATCACAGAGGTAATTTTAGTGTGCAACATTCTCCGCATTCATATTGAAAAACGTTCAGCAAGGTGTTGAACCGCAAACCCTGATCTCGTTCCTGCCTTTGATATCACAAATGAACACTCAATTCATTACTGCTTACTCTAATATATTTGAGTCTCCCCCCACAAGTTTTTATGATTTTCCTGCCCACTCAGCCATACATGTGGTATGTGTGCTACCATTTATTTAATTCACGATC
>JAHXPV010000001.1:94835-155596 GCA_031625175.1 Thermoplasmatales archaeon AK
AGAAACAATGGTAGCACATATTATTCAAATGAGTTTGATTCAGCGGGGTTCATTAAGAATAGGGAAGATTTCATGAGAGATCTTGGTACTGGTTGCGCGGTATTTTCACAGGAAAAACATCCCAAGTCCAAACAATTGCCACATTTCAATCATCCCCCTCCACCCATATGCCGAATTACGAGTGTATTACTGTCAGTCTTCTGTCCTGAAGTCAACCAGGTTGTATCCAATGTGTCCTAATATGGCCATGGCAGAAAGGACAACCCGAATCATACACCCGAGAAAATGCTGTGATGCTGGCTGCATCACTTGTTACCCGACCCAATGAATTGCAAAACCTAAAAATAAATTAAAGGTAACAGGGAGGGCTACATATAAGACACCCTGTCAATTATCAAGATATATTTCACACACCCATGTACACGCAGAAGACAAGAAACTTACATATTACCGAGCAGCGTTAAATTTTTATCCGCACAGAGATGTAATGATTTCACCAGGGGGCTGTGGGGTAGCTTGGTATCCTACGGGCTTTGGGAGCCTGAGACTCCGGTTCAAATCCGGACAGCCCCATGCTTTCTATTTGATGAAATGGGGTAAACAGATTGAACCAAAAAACAGTTGAAAGAATGGTCAAGATTAGAATGCTGACCTATCCCATAATCGCTCTTATAACTCTCGCAGGAGTCATATTTTCAGCATTTCATGGATTTCTTTCCAGCTATCCCTATGTCCTTTACCTAGTGATAATTGCCATACTTGGAATTTTCATAACTTCAATTATCGTCTACATAAAATACAGGAACCTGCATAATCATTGAGTAACTTGGAAGGATGTTTGTGAGCTACTCATGGTAAATCATCGGAGTTTCCTGATTCTTAGACTGGCTTCTGCCTGTACGGGTATATCCTGTTCAGGACAGAGGTAGCGATCTCTACAGGTGTGGGTTCGGACCGACCCAGCCCTATCTTTATCAATCAAACCCCTAACTTCACTTTAAAAGGAGAAAGGGAAATAACAGTTATGATTTGCAATCTATTCTCTGAATGATGATAGATTTTGCGAAAGACCTGATAAGAAAAAACCTCCGTAGATCTATCAAGTACTCACTTTCAGGTTTTGCCGGTTTCCTATTTCTCGAATTGATCACCTTTGTGGGATTTTCGATTTATGGCAGGGGTCTGATTATTCCTGTTGACATCATTGCATTCATCAGCGGAGTTGCTCTTGAATTCTTCATAAATGAGCACTGGACAACCAGGAATGAGGGATTCCATGGAGGAAGCCACCTGGGAAAGCTCATTCGTCTCTTTAAGTTTGAGCTTCTTAACGCTTTCGGAAATACCATTGTTATAGCAGTGCAATACGTTCTCCTAATCTTTCTTAACCTTCACCCTCTCATTGGAAACATAATAGGTTCTGGGCTTGCTTTCCCTGTAAATTATTATCTGCAGATGAAGTCCGTTTGGAGACTCGATCCCCTGCGTTAGTAGCCCTATCGTCAATCATTTGTGTTTACCATTTGTGGGAAAAATTTAATTTGCCTCGCCTATATTGGAAAACCTTGCTGACTCTGCCCATTTTTCTGGCTGCCATGGGGATCACGGTCCTGGAAATGTCCGAGGCTGCAGCCGTAGGCATGACAATTTATGCTTCCTCCAGGCAAAGACTGGCATATGTGGCTGTTTCTGCCGGCGCTCTAGTTGTATTTATTCCAGCTGCGCTCATAGGGAAGTACCTGAATCTCCTGCCAATAGTCTATGTAAGACTTGTATCGGCAACACTCCTTCTATATTTCGGGCTTAGGCTTGTTAGAAGCGCGAGACGATCTGTACTGTTTCAGGCTGGAATAAGAGGAGGTTCCAAGCACGAAGAATTGGAGAAAGGAGTTCTTTCTGCTGGATTTGCCGTGGGTTCAATTGAAGCTTTTGAAGCGTCAATTGTTCTGATTGCACTATACCCAAACGGATATACTTCCACCCTCCTTGGCCTGTTTGCCGGAATAGCAGTTGTGGCAGCGGCTGCTGTCGCCCTTCATTCACAGGTGAGAAAGGTGAAACAGGCCATAATGAAGATTGCTGTGTCCTCGATTCTTCTCACTTTTTCGCTGTTCTGGTACTTTGAAGCTGCGTTTCCCATCAATGATCTTTATCTTGTACCCATGTTTGCTGTC
Organism: Thermoplasmatales archaeon AK; assembly: GCA_031625175.1. Lineage (GTDB taxonomy): Archaea > Thermoplasmatota > Thermoplasmata > Thermoplasmatales > Thermoplasmataceae > UBA447. Next base: position 97,010 of record JAHXPV010000001.1, read on the forward strand.
TTCTTCGCCGGTGTGTATTACATAACCCACCGCAATATTCCCGAACCACATCAGACTCCATCAGAACAGAGCTAGTTTTCATTATATGAACATAAGACATAGCAAGGAGTTTTAATGAACCTATAAATCTGTAATAAATGATTCTTGAACCCATTTGCTACGAAACCCATGGCTGCACCTCTTACATTATAGGTGATGAGTTCACAGGCGAGGCTCTGATCATTGATCCACTGAAGTTCATCGGATCGGATAGGTATGCGCTTGAGTGCTCCCGTCACTCCATGATCATAAAGGGTGTTTTAGATACGCACACCCATGCTGATCATAAATCTGCAGCCCTTGAACTGTCTATGAAATTGAAGGTTCCGCGTTACCTCGGACGCAACTCTAAAGTTTCCTCCCAGTTTGTACCTTTAAAGGAGGGTGATTCCATAATGATAGGATCAGTCAGAGCAGAAATCATAGATATACCGGGGCACACTTGGGACGGAATCGGCGTAATAGGCTACGATAGCTTGAGAAGCCGTGAGCCGTATGCAGTCTTCACCGGTGACGTTCTCATGGTGGGAGATGTGGGAAGGCCCGATCTTGTTGAGACCCCTGAAGAAACAGATCAGCTGTGCATGGCACTCTACAGGAGCCTTGAAAAGCTCAAATCTCTCCCAGATCACGTGGAGTTGTATCCCTCCCATTTTGGCGGATCACACTGCGGGTCCATCTTTCTCTCCAAGAAAAAGTGGTCTACAATAGGATACGAGAAAAGAAGCAACAGATTTCTTCAGGCCGATTCCTGGGAGTCACTCAGGAATGCCGTTCTGAAATACAGAACAAAGCCCCCTGAGGATATCAAGGTTATATTGAGGGAAAATATGAGGTGACCGCAGATGACTGATATTGACGACTCAATCGTAGATAAGGCTAGGGAAGGGCAGATCCTGATACTCGATTCCAGAGTTACTCACCTGTTCTCAAGGAGGCACATCCCGTTCTCAGTGAATGCGCCCTACGGCTCGTACGGGTGGGCCAGATCAATAAAGGAGTGGCTGGATGGCCACAATCCGCAGATAGTGCTGGTATGCGAGAATCAGGCAATCTGTGATTCTGCTCTCAAAGAACTACAGGCTGTTGGTGTAGGAGTCGGTCAGGTGATAAGCGACAACCTTGAAAAATGGGCCTCCAAGGGATATCCCGTCTCTACTGTTGAGGAGATCTCACCAGGCGACCTGTTCAGCAGCCTGGATGAATGGACGGTAATAGATGTGAGGGAACCCTATGAATGGCAATCCGGAACCGTTCCGGGATCCATGAAGATACCAATGAATGAGCTGCAGGAAAGGCTTGGGGAGTTAACCCGTGATAAGAAGTACGCGGTGATTTGTGCACATGGAAACAGGAGCGAATATGCCGCCACCTACCTGGCTGATATGGGATTCAAAGCCGCAACTGTGGTGGGCGGAATGTACAGATGGATAATGGAGTCCCTCCCTGTTGAGGAATAACCCTAGTATACGGGCGTGAGCCATTTCATGTACCTTTCAGTCTTTCCCGTGGCTGCTTCTGACAATTTCTGGCCCAGCTTCCTGGTTATTTCGCCAGGCTTTCCGTCTCCAATCTTTATACCGTCTATCTCAACAACCGGAGTCACTTCTGCAGCAGTTCCACAGAAGAACACCTCGTCAGCCAGATAGAGGTCGTCTCTGAGCATCAGGCGCTCGCTGACTTCCATTCCCATATCCTGTGATATTGTTTTTACAGTGTCCCTCGTGATTCCGGAGAGAATTGATGATTCCAGGCCGGGAGTGGCCAGCTTCCCCTTTGATACTATGAAGATGTTTTCTCCGGGTCCCTCCGCCACGTACCCATCCCCCGAGAGCAGGATCGCCTCGTCGTACCCGGCTGAAATGGCTTCCAGACCAGAGATTACTGAGTTAAGGTAATTGCCGCTCGCCTTTGCACGAACAGGGAGAATTCTGGAGTTGATCCTTTCCCAGGATGATGTCTTGCACCTCACCCCCCTATTTGCCTTTTCGCCAAAATATTTCCCAAAGGGTATTGCTGCAATGGCTATGTTGACTTCTCTGTTTGAGGGGTTCAACCACAGCCTTCTCAAGTTCCGTGGCGGAGTATTTGAGGTCCATCCTGTATATCTTTGCTGTGTTCTGAAATCTTTCCATGTGCTCTTTCAGGCGGAATATGAAAACGTTCCTGTCGCCGGAATAGGATCTTATCCCCTCAAAAATCCCGCTTCCGTACTGCAGTGAGTGGTTTAACAGAGGAATATGCAGCTTGTCGTAATCAACCATGGAACCGTTGAACCATACTTTCCCGGGCATACCTTTGGATACCTATGTTCTATTTAAAAAAATGCAACAGCCTTTACTGAAATGAAGGGGGTTTAAATGACAAAAATTTAAACAACCTGGGGATTTAGTTGGGATGCTTATTGCTCCGACCCGCTCAGGCAGTTCCATTTCAGCAAAGATCTCCACCTTCACAGGCGCAGCGGTGGCTGCCGTCGAAAACAAGAGATTCCCTGACGGTGAGATGTATATCAGGATCCTTGACAGCATGGAAGGGGAAGACGTCGTGGTGGTCGGATCAACGAGATCCGATTCAGACATACTTGAGCTGATGCTTCTGATGAACGCTGCAAGGGAGGGGGGAGCCAGAAGGGTGTTCATTGTAAACCCATACTTTGGCTACGCGCGCCAGCATATGGTTTACAAGAGGGGGGAACCTGTCTCGTCCAAAGTGCTAATGCAGTGCCTTGAGATGTTTAGCGACAGGGGAATGTGTGTGGAAATGCATGACCTTGAAACCCTGAAGTACTCAAGAAAATCCTTTGTAAACCTTGATGTTACTAAAACAGTGGCAGAATATTATTCACGGTCCACCGTTGATCTTGTGATCTCTCCAGACGACGGCGGGTACCAGCGTGCCAGGGAGATTGGCAGGATAATTGGAGTTCAGAGCGCCTTCATAGAGAAGAAAAGGCTTGATGCCAAGACTGTGGAAATGAAGCTTCCGGATCTGGATTTCAGGGGACGCAGCATACTCCTGGTGGACGATATAATATCAACGGGGGGCACAATTATTAAGGCCACTAAGCTTTTGAAAGATGGGGGCGCAAGACAGATATTTGTGACTGCGATTCATGGGATATTTGCAAACGATTCTGACAGAAAGATAATGGAGGTAGCATCAGATATAGCTGTAACGGATACCATAGAGGGGACTTACAGCAAAATTTCAGTCTCAAGGCAGATTTCAGAGGAGTTGAACAGATGGATAAGATAGTCGATGAGCTTAGGATTTGCGGGAAGGACGGCCCCTTCAGAGGAGATAGCTGCCCTGTATGCGGAAACAGAGGCAAGCTGTTGATGCGCCCCGATGAGGTTGAGGGTGTAGGGCGGGTTCTCGCTGGGATGCTGAGACATTTTCCAGAAAACTACGGTGTCAGGCTAAACGATCACGGATGGGTGAAAATATATGCAGTTGTCCCGGTGATCAGGGGGCAGAGACGGGGCTACTGGTGGCTCACCCCCTCACATATAGAGGCGCTTGTGAAGACCGATCCGAAAGGGAGATATCAAATCAACAAGTACGGTGAGATCAGGGCAGCTTACGGTCACACGATTCCTGTCAATATGGATGATCTGCCCACCGACGATATCCCGGAGAACCTTTACTACCAGACCACCAGGGAGGAGATGGAACTAATCAGGGAGACAGGAATCAGCCCTTCGGACAAGACCTGGATTCATCTCTCATTAACTCCCAGGCAGGCATATGTTTCTGGACTGTTTCACATAGATTCTCCGGCAGTTCTTGAAATTCCCACCGAACCGCTCATAAATTCCGGCAGGCAGATATACAGGGCGACCAAAGATGTGTTCCTTGTGCAGGAGATTCCGCCTGAATACATAGGAAAATCCATTCTGGACACCTACGAGCCAACCGAAGAGGAACAGGAGGAGATTAGATCTGTCCGAGAGAGACTTGAAAGAAGATCAAAGAGGAGAGAGGAGGAGGGTTCCTCGCTATAGGAAGTCCTGAATTCTTTCCTCCGCGTATTTCCTGAATACTTCGCGGCCTGATACCATTGCAGCCCTGATGTCATACTGCCATCTCTCTATGACAGATACATCAGGTTTTCTGTCTGCTGACTTTACAAATTTGATGCCGGATTTTTCAGCCAGACGCCGGAAGGATTCCTGCCTTACCCTGTCAAGGCTGGAGAGACTCCTCTCCGTCATTGTAACTGATGATGTTCTGGCCGCACTGAGTGCCTCGTCATGGTGCTGATATATGTTAGAATCGATAAGTAGATCCGGCTTGTCCGGAATATGCCCATAGATTCTGTCAGGGAGGCAGTACAGTCCTTTGCCTGTGAACCTCTCTCCAAGATTCAGCACAACTCCAAGCCTGGGAAGAATTCTGGAATAGTAGCCGATCATTCTCTGAAACTCTGTCCTCTTCTCCTCGTCAAATATACTGGCAAGCTGACCACCAAGAACAGGATGATCATCATAGAGAGTCACCTTCAGTCCGGATTTGGCTGCATTGAGAGCACATTCCATGCCCTTTATTCCGCCACCAACAACCGCAATATCTCCGTTGAGCCTGGGAAGAGGCCTGCGGACAAACTCAAGACCGGTATCTGGATTCACTGTACACCTCACCTCACCGAAGCTGAGGTCCCTGCAGGCCTGGTTGCACCTGATACATGGCCTGAGAGTATCCGGTGCAGTCATGATTTTCCTCGGGAAATATGGATCAGCCAGAAGGGCCCTTCCAACCGAAACAAAATCAGCCTTTTCTAGGACCCTTTCAGCGTCCTCTAGTGAGGTGACTGAACCAACCACTATGGTTTTTATCGCCGGCTTCCTTGGAAGCCTGTTTGCTATGTGTGTCTTTGGCGAGTAAAATGATGATGATGAACCGGGTGGAGCAAACCGGCCCGCGGAGAAATGCACGTAATCAATCCCATGAAGATTCTCCGCAACCTTTAGACCATAGTCCGGCCCGTAACCGTCTGCGTCGTCCTCGTAGAGACTGAGCCTGATTCCCAGTGTTAGGTCAACGCTGGAACGGATTGCATCAATAATTTCCTGTGCAAAGCGTATCCTGTTCTCGAAGCTTCCGCCATAACGATCGGTCCTCCTGTTCAGAGCCGGAGAAAGGAATTCCTGGACCAGGTAACCATGGGCGCCATGTATCTCTATGCCATCAAAATTGGATGCCTTCACTACCTTTGACGCGGATTCGAAATCCTTTATGACGGATTCTATGTCCGAGGCGGTCATCTCCTTTGGTGTGTAACCCACATAATCCACGGCCGAAGGAGCCATGGGGCCCGCCCTGTTTGTGTCAAGAAATGCCTTTCCCCCTGCATGGACAAGCTGCGCGAAAATTGCAGCTTCGTGCATGTGAATCCGCTCCGTAAGCCTCCTTAATTTTGGCGTGAAATCAGAATTATGAAAGCCCAGTTCATTCCGTGAACCCCTCGAGTTAAGACTGTTTATGTAGGAATATTCTGTTATTATAAGCCCGGCTCCACCTTTTGCCCTCTCTTCAAGATACGCTATGTGGTTCTCGTTTGTGAGACCGCTTGGATCCGAGAGGTTAGAGATCATTGGGGCCATAACAACCCTGTTTCTGATTCTGAGATTCCCTATGTATTCGGGTTCCGAGATCTTCATATCGGGGAGATTGTCCAATGGGATAAAAAGCTAAACTGCAGGGCTACGCAGCTGCAGGGATGGCCTATAACGGTGTAATGCTGTCCCCAGGGAAGAGTTGCAAAAACTCGGCTGATACTGAAACCTCTATTATCCCTCTGAATTCCTTGGGATTGGGGCTGTATCCCTTCATGGTTGTGTTTGTCTGTGCATCCCATTGGGAGACCTGGTCGGGATCGTATCCGATACTGAAATTGCCTGTCGTCTCGTAATCGCATGGCACTGCAGAGAATAAAAACAAATGCCACTATTCTCCTGTTCTGACCAAAATCTATCACCGAGAGTGGGGCAGAATTGTTCTGAGCCCCCCTGTCAACAAGAGGTGAAAAGGCCGTGGCAAAAGAGGTGTTGAACTGCGGATTCGCAAGATATACGGGGAAAAAAGCGTTTCCGAAATAGTAGGAATTCCTGAAAAGAAGGCACCCTGCTGTATTATTTCCCTTATTTGTGAATTCCCATTCCACCACCCCCTGAGAGAGGTTGTACCATTGCCAGGTAACAGAAATAGGGGATGCTGTTCTTGCTACTGATGATCTGCCTACTATGCCTCCTCTTATTTCCATTGTTGCAGTATGAGGATCCTTCTATCTAACCTTTTGCGTTCCCACCACTTGGCTTAAGTAGGATGTTTAATTCTTATGCTATGAGATGTCCTGAATGCCTCCAGGAGGTTGGAGCAAACTACGACAGCCTTGCCGAGCACTTTACAGGTCTTGCTGGAAGGAGCGATCCGGGGCACGTTATGTTCCTTAACAGAAATATCACAAAATCAAAGGCTGAAGCAGCAGAACTTTCCGCAATGCTTTCACGGTACTTCTCCTGCGGTACGGGAATAAAAAAATGGATCATAGGCAGGTTCCTGGAAAGGTTCTATGGGGAGCCGGCACATCCTTTTGTTGAGGCTCACCAGCATCCAACAAAATACCTGATGCTTGGCTACGCATGGGAACACCACCACTTCCTCCGCCAGTGGGTAAGAAGCTGTGCCTATATAATGGCAAAGACGGACGTTGATGAAGTTGTGGATTATGAGATTGAGAATATAGATTCCGAATGGGGAGGTCGGGGACCGGATAACCCGTCGCATCACGAGCTTCTGCTCAGGATGGCAGAATCATATGGTCTGGAAAGGGGAATAATACTGTCATCAGAACCTTTGCCTGAGACCAGAAAAGCCATAGAAACATGGAACAGGATCGCAAGAGATTTTACATGGCAGGAAGGCATAGCGGCCATGCATACCCTGGAATTAATCGCAAACAGGAACGTTAAGAAATATGGTTCTTCCAAGACCTATTTTGCCCCGGAGATTCTGACCTCTGGTGAAATAACTAATGAGGCAAAGAATTTCCTGAGAGAGGGATATGAGGCGGATGTGTCGCACTCTGAAAAGGCGTTAGATCTCCTGGAGAGGAACTGCCGCGGTGATCTGGTTCAAAAATGCCAGGCAGTAGCCCTCAAATCAATGGATGTTTTTGACAACTATCTTCAGGCGAGGATTAGGAGAGGTGAAATGATTGAAAACAAACAATACTGAAGGATGTGGGCTTTGCAACGCAACATGGGGTGATTACTGGAGGGAAATTGATGGTGATAATATGTTCTTTTGCTGCAATATCTGCGCTGACATATTTGAAACAATGGTGAAAAAAGTAAAGGAGACTACAGGGTGGGAAAAGATAGATTACGTTGAGCTTCACGGCAACTACAGCAGGGGAAGGGAGTGTGAAGCCAGGAACGGGGAAAGCAGGTTCAGGTATTATTTCAGAACTTACTCCGATGGGACTTTCATGAAATTTGAGCCAAGATAGGGGGAGGGGTACATTTCCTATGGAACCATTTTAGGTTTAGACACCCTCGCTGGAACTATATTATCTCTAATATTGACACCAACTTCTGTTCCTGGCTTTGAGTAATCCCTGTTTATGAACCCGAGAGCTATTGGGCTTCCAATGATTGGGGACATTGTTCCGCTTGTAACTGTTCCAACTTTTTTCCCTTCAGAGACAATATCATATCCATGCCTTGGAATCAGTTTTCCCTGAAGTATTAAGCCCCTGAAAATTTCTCTGCTTTGTTTATTGTTCAGTTTGTTTTTTCCTATAAAATCATGATCATTGTTTACAATAAACGATATTGAGCATTCATATGGGTTCCTGTCACCATTGAAATCTGTTCCAGAAAGAAGCATCCCTTTCTCCATCCTCAATGTGTCCCTTGCCCCAAGGCCACAGGGAAGACCTCCAATATCTGAAATCTCTCCAAGGAGTGACCGCCAGAGATTTACCGCTTCCTTATTACCCAGTATCAACTCAACACCCTGTTCTCCTGTATAACCTGTTCCGGAAACTATGCATGAATTATCATCTGTAATGGCATTTTTGCTTTTTCCATAATCATTTGAGTAGCTAAATTTGAATGATTCAGGGAATATGAATCCAAGTCTCTCTAAAACTCTCCTGCTCTGTGGACCCTGAACTGCTATACAGGCAATGTCATCTGAAACATTTCTTAATTTTACATTGAACCCATGGGAGTGGGAGCTTATCCACTTGTATATCGTATCGATCATGGATGCGTTAGGGACAAAGAAGAACCTGTCTTCAGAAAGTCTGTAAATTATTGTATCATCAATTATGTTACCATCATAGTTCAGAAATGCTGTGTAAGCAGCTTCCCCAGATTTAAGTTTAGAAACATCAGTTGGAAGAACCCTCAGCAGAAATGGTAAAGCATCACTGCCTTCAACAATGATGTCACCCATGTGTGATACATCAAATATACCAACCTTCGTGCGCACGGCCATATGTTCATCTAGGATTCTCCCATACTGAAGTGGCATCTCCCATCCATGGAAATCAATCATCTTTGCTCCTAACTTAACATGCTCATTGTAAAGTGGTGTTCTTCTCGCATCAGTCATTTATTCCTACCTCCAGTGGAAACATACCTCTCCCCCTCTATGGTCCTTATAAACATCCTATGAATGCTGATGTCTTCAGTCAGTTCAGGATGAAATGTCAGCCCGAACCTATCCTCCTGACGCACCATAACAGGTTCCTTATTTCTTGTAGCCAGGACTTTTGTCACCCCAGTATCTTCTATTATTGGAGCCCGGATAAATACAGCATTGAATCTTCCTATTCCCTCTATCTCTATGGATTCAATGAAGCTGTCAATCTGGCGGCCATAGGCATTCCTCCTTATCGTCACATCCAGAAGACCCATGCCTTTTACCCTTTCATCATTAGTGTTTTTAGACATTATGATAAGGCCGGCACATGTTCCCATCACAGGCATTCCAGCCTCCGCTGCCTTAACAATCTTATTGTAGAGCCCGTATCGGTTGATCAGTTTGAATATGGTGGTGCTTTCACCTCCAGGTATTATGATACCATCAATGTGATCCACATCCTCCGGCCTTTTTAGAAGAACAGGCTCTACAATTCTCTCCTGAGAAGACAAACGCCTGACCGCACTTACATGTTCAGATACGTCTCCCTGGAAGCCAACAATACCAATCTTTATTGACAACACATCACCCATAGAGCTCTATGTATCTGTATGGGTCATCACCGTTGAAGCAGTAAAGGGTCTTTCTATGTTGCTCTTTTAGTTCCTTTACGGCATTCCTGATACTTCCAAGATCCGCATCCGGCGAAACCGCTTTCCGGATGAGTTCAGCAACATGTTTCACCTCTCCTTTACTGAAGCCTATTCTTGTGATCTCCTGAACGCCAATCCTGATTCCGCTTGGGTTCTGTGAATTTCTGCTGTCGTCCCATGGGAGCATGTTCTTGTTCAGTATTATTCCGGCTTTTTCAAGAGTTTCTGCAACTTTTTTACCTCCACCGAACGACCTTACATCGGCAACCAGGGTATGAGATTCTGTAAATCCCCTTGCCTCCCCGAGAACATTGAAGCCAAGACTGTGCAATTCCTGTGCCATTGTCTTTGCGTTATCTATTATGTCAGATGCGTACTTTGACCCAAATTCAAGTTCCTCGACAGCGGTAACGCCCAGTGCTGCCATGGCATTAAGATGGTGGTTGCTGATTGTTCCTGGAAACACCCCGCGCTGCACCGCCTTCCATGTTTCCTGGTCCGTTTCACCCAGAATTATTCCATGCTGGGGACCGGGAAATGTTTTATGAGTGCTTCCAGTGATTAACTCTGCACCCTCCCTGAGTGGGTCCTGAAATCTTCCACCGGCAATTAGGCCTAGGACATGTGCCCCATCATACCAAACCTTTGCCCCGATCTCACGGGCAGCCTCGCTGATCTCCTTCACTGGAGCAGGAAACAGGAACACGGACTGACCCAGAAGACACACTTTGGGCTTGAACTCCCGTATTTTCCTGATAGCCTGGTCAGGATCAACGCTCATTGTTTCGGGGTCGAACGGAAAAGTATCAAGATTCAGCCCCCTAATACCCACAGAACCAAACTTTGCAGCACTAATATGCCCCCCTCCAGATAGGCTTGGGGTGAGTATAGGGTCACCTGGATTGAGCAGGCCGTATATGGTAGCAGCGTTGGCGTTGGTTCCAGAAATAGGCCTGGGATCTACCTGCCTGCACCTGAAAAGTGTCCTGCACTTCTCGATCACGAAATCCTCTATGAGATCGACAAAGTAGTTCCCCTGATAGTACCTGTGATGGGGCAGCCCCTCGGCGTATCTGTGTCCAAGGTCGGTGACAAGCATCTCCTTTGCAAGGGGGCTCATCACATTCTCAGAGGCAATCAGGGGTAAGCTGTCCCTGAACAGCTCATTGTGCTGCTTGGCTAGATCTCTTATCTTCAGGGCCTCTTCCAGATTCCCCATGCCCAAGTATCGCGCCTGTTTAGATTAACCTTCCCCATAGGATATTATCGATACTAGGTCTGTCAGTGCAGCTTGTGCTGTCTCCCTCGATCCGGCTCCAGGCCCGAACACAGAGATCCGTCCCAAGGTATCTGTCTCAAATTCAATAGCATTGGTTACGCCATCAACATGCCTCAGGGGATCGTTCTGCTGAAGCTTCACTGGCTTCACATAAGCCTCTCTGGCGTCGGCGTACGCTATTAGCTTCACGCCGGCTGCAGCTTCATCAGGGCTTACACGAGATATTCCGGAGACCTCGACGTCGGAGTAAGACCTTTTCCATCCCAGGACATTGGAAACTATTGAGCATTTCGCCCGGGAATCATAACCCTCCACGTCATTTGTAGGGTCTGCTTCCGCATATCCCTTCGATTGAGCCTCCTTAAGGGCATCCTGAAATAGAACCCCCTGGGACATCCTCGTAAGTATGTAGTTGGTGGTTCCGTTTAATATGCCCCTGAAGGATTTCACCTGTATTCCAGGCAGGAGTTCCAGGATGTTGAATGACGGAGTTCCCGCCATCACTGTGCCCTTAAACTTAAGCTGGCAATTCTTCGAACGTGCGAGAGACATCAGCTCTCCAAAGTGGAGGGCCAATGGCCCTTTGTTTGTCGTCAAAACGTTCTTGCCAAGCGTCAAGGATTCTCTTATGTGTTCATATCCGGGGCCACCCGTTTTGTAATCGACCCACGTAAACTCACAGACTATGTCGCAGTCGCTGTTCCTTATGGCTTCAATGACATTCACATCATGCTTGCCGGGCTTCAGACTCCTGACAACGTTTGGTTTGGGGTCTCTGATCAGTCCGTACCTCATATCCACAATCTCTGAGATGTTGACATTACTCAGAGAAAGCCTGTCTTTCTTTTCCATAAAAAGATCGTAGAAACCCTGGCCCACAACGCCGAATCCTATTATCATGATGTTATGCTTTATCACGATGAATCAGCCCCTTCATTACCTTCTAAAAAGCCTGCAAGCCTATCAACTGCTTCGGTGATAGTTTCAGGAGAACCTGAATATGACATGCGGAGATGCCCCTCCCCCATTGTTCCAAATATTGTACCGGGCAGAACCGCCACATTTTGTTCTTCCAGAAGTCTGTTGGCGACATCAGCCGAATCTTTGCACCCTCTCAGTTTGGGAAACACATAGAAAGCCCCGTCAACATCAGAAACGGAGACAGAAGGAATCTTTCTAAGAAGGCGAAGGATGAGATCCCTCCTTTTTCTAAACTCCTGCCGAAAACTGCCAACCCACATACTCCTGTTTAATAATGCAAAGGCTGAGGCCTTTTCTATAAACGGCGGGAAACAGGTTATAGTGTCATCCACGATTGCCCTGATTCTGCTTACAGTTTCAGCCGATGCAACAGTGTAGCCGGCTCTCCACCCAGTCATTGAGAAGCTCTTGGAAAGTGAGAAAATTGATATAACGTTCTTAGGGGAATCCTCAAGAGAGCCCACTCGTACAGGTCCTCAAGTTTCTTCCTGCTTAAGCATTTGCCGGTAGGGTTTCCCGGAGAATTAACCATTATGGCAGCAGTGTTCTTATTCATCTTTCCTTCAATCTTACCAAGGTCCAGGTCATAATCTGAACCCAGCTGGTAGGGGACCGGTTTCAGCCCAGCCAGTTTTGCAGGTTCAGAGTAAAAATAACCGGGATCCGGGACAAGAACCTCTTTTCTTTCTCCATTTAAGGAAAGAAAAGTTGAATAAATTGCAAATTTGCTCGGCAGGAATATTGTATTGGCTTCCTCCGCTATTATTCTGTTCTGTTCTTTCACCTTTGCAACTATGGCCCTCCTCACTTCCGGAATTCCTGTTGAGACCGTGTAATGGGTCATGCCGGCCTTCATGGCCGAGGCAGCCTCCTCCACAATCTCAACTGGAGTGTCAAACATCGGTTCCCCAACGGCCAGGGATAGTACACGTTCTCCTCTAGACTGCTTCTCAAGAACCCTTGCCACCATCGCCATTGCAAGGGAACCTGAGATCTGGTCAGTTACCATGGTGTGTGTATACTTATGAAATTTAAAAATAATCCCAGACTTAAAGTGAGGACATGGCGGATAAGAACAATAAGTTTCGAGTGAGCGTCTGATTTTTCAAGAAATATCAGAAAAGCGTTTAATCACCGTTTTGATTACTCGGTAATTTTAGGGTGCATCATTGGAACGGAACAACAGAGTTTGGAACGCGGACATATCCATAATAGCTCTGGTAAGGGCAACAAGGAGTTTTTACTTCGGGTTTCTTAGTTTCCTGCTCCCACTCTATCTTCGTGCGAGTGGTTTTTCTTATGTTCAGGTTGGTCTGTACGCTTTTATTGCTACTGCCTCAAGTTCTGTCCTGGTTCTGGTTTCAGGCTTCATGGGAGATCTTTACAGCAGAAAGAGGATGTTTCTAATAATGTCTTCACTATCTGGCTTTCTCGTTGCAACCCTGCTTCTCACCACCAATTATTATGTTCTCCTAGGCTCAGCAGTATTCGGTCTCTCATTCAGTGGAATAGGAGGTGGCGCCGGTGGCGGACCGATAACACCTCTCATAACTGCCATGGTTGCTGACAGAGTCAAGTCTGGCAGGACAAGAATATACTCGATGCTTACATCCGTCGCCACTTTCTCAGCTGTCGCAGGAGGGGCATATTCAACGTTCATTTCTGCAGTTTTCACGGATTTCTACAGGATTCTGTTCATAACAGCTCTTGTGCTGAACATAATTTCAATCGGGTTCGGGGCATTCATCAGAGACACTCAGCAAAAGATTCAAAGATCCAGGGCGGAGAGACGCACACAGATACTTCCAAAAAAATCGGCCAAGAAGATACTGATGATCTCATCAACGGGACTTGCTGGAAGCCTTGGAATGGGGCTGGTGGTTCCACTGATTTCGCTCTATTTCCAGGATCGTGGGCTTCTGGCTTACCAGATAAGTGCCACATTTACTCTTTCCTACATAGTCTCAGGAATCATGGTAAACTTTGCATCCCTGATAGAAAAGGCCCTAGGTACAATACGGGCTGTCATAGCAGTTAGGATAGCAGCCTCCCTTCTTCTTTTGATCATACCGTTATTCCCTGTCATCATATCCGCTGCAATATACATACTGAGGACGGCACTTTACACAACAGGTCAGCCCATCAGGCAGAAGTTCTCCGAGTTTTCAGGAGACTTCCGTACGGGGTATCTACTCAGATAGGAGGCTTCCTGTTTGCATATGGCCTTGTGGCGTTCGCTTTTCTCTCCGCGGGCGTTATTTCCATGATAGACCCCATTCTTTATTACGTCTACTTTCACAATCAGACAGAAGTAAATGCCGAATGACCTGAGAAAATCAGGGCGTCTTTCAACACATTCTGGTTTAAGCTTTAGAGGACGTTAAGGTCCGTCATGAGGTTTTCCGAGATCACTCCAATTAATCTTGAAACAAGAGGCCTCCTTGGTTCAAATGTCTTGATCTTTCGGGAAATTTTGAACTCCTTGGTTAAGTCCTCAACGGCTGAATCAAAATCTCCAATACGGTCGATCAGCCCCAGTTCAAGCGCCCTTCTTGAAGAGAAAACCAGACCAGTGGTAGCTTCTGCATCACTCTGTAGCTTTCTCCTTTTTACAACCTCCCCCTTGAACACCTCATAGACGTCGTTTAGCATTCCCTGATAGAGAACCTTCCCCTCATCATCGGTTTCCCCAAACGGTGACAGTATATCCTTGTGCTTGCCTACCTTGAAAAGGTTCACTTCGACACCTATTTTCTCAAGCATCTTTCTTATGTTTGGAGAAATGCTTATGACTCCAATGGAACCAACAATGGATGTGCTCATGGCGTAGATCTTCCTTGATGCCACGGCAACCCAGTAGGCTCCGGAAGCACCGATTCCCTGTATCACTGAATACACAGGCTTTACGGAGTCCACTGCTGCCAGAGACCGGTACAGCATCTCACTGGCGGTGGCATCCCCACCTCCTGAATTTATGACAATGACTACCGCAGAAACTTTTCTCTTGTTTTTCACATATTGAAATATACTCAGGTAAGCCTGAGCCATCGACTGGGTGATTCTTCCATAGAAATTGATTCTGGCTATGGTCATGCTTCAAGTAGGGTATGCTGGTTTATATAGATAAAGCCGAAGTAAAGTATGAAGCACGCAACTTCACTTTTGCAGTTACATCAACATCAATGATACAGCAGGAAATCACAGGCACTGGCGGACCACTTCCACTGATTGACAATGCAAATTCAAGCTCTGGCTATTTGAACTCATAGCTGTTCAGCATTTAACAACAGGTCCGACCTAATGGCTTTCAGAACTTCCAAAAACTCACCCTCAGAAAGCTTTCCTGTATTTACGTTACGTGGGCTGGGATGAAAGGAACAGAAAATTTTCCACCCCCCTGCCACTATCACTTTTCCGTGACCGAATTTCCAGCCTTTTGTGTTTATTCCCTTCCTGCCCAGAGCCATGACAAGAGAATCGAAGGCGACTTTCCCCAGAACAAGGAACGCCCTGAGATTAGGCATAAGGTCTATCTCACGGCACAGATATTCGAGGCAGTTTGTCATTTCATCCCTCGTTGGTTTGTTCTCAGGAGGAACGCACTTTACAACAGCCGTAACGTAGGCGTCATGGTATCTCAGACCGTCATTGATGTCTGTAGATGATGGTTTATTCGCGAATCCAGTTCTGTGAAGGCAGGAAACGAGGAACTGGGCACTCTTATCTCCGGTGAATACCCTGCCTGTTCTATTTCCGCCTCTTGCAGCTGGGGCGAGTCCTAAAATCATTACCCTCCCATTTATATCTCCGAATCCTGGCACGGGCTTGGCCCAGAACTTTTCTCCCGTTGCACTTGAGTACTTTTCACTGATGGATTCCCTGAATTCCACCAGCCTTGGGCATCTGATGCACCCAATGATCTTACGGTTAAGGTGTTCTATACTTCCACCCTCATGTTCCGGCATTCTTTCACTTCACATCTTTACATTAAATGGAATCTATAAGAATAATGATTTCACCTGGATCAATCGGCTGAGGAGTCATAAAAGTTGCATGCATTATTGTACCAAAACTGATAAATGTGGCAGACCTATCTTTCATTATGGCAGTCACGGGATTGCTTGCAGCAAAGGTGGCACTTGCAGCTGCATCAGCAGCAGGCATAGGCATAGCTGCAGCCCATGGTAATCTGCAGGGGCTAACCACAGCCCTGAGTCATGTGCCTGCATGGACACATGCACACTCAGTGCTAAGCCAGCTGGCCTCAAAACGCTGATCCGGAAAGATCTTCCTGTTTAGATTTTTATAGAGACGCTGCTGTAATAATTGCATTGGAAGATACAGTAGATAAATTTTATAGATACATTATCATTTATTTTTAAGATAATAAATGGGCAAATTAACTTCGCTCATTCTTGGAGTAATCGCCATAGATGCGCTCAGCTATTATGTCCTCTCATCTTATTACACAACCATAATAAACTGGTTCGGCCCCATACTGGGCTACAAAATGGTTATGTTCTTCGGGTTCCTCTTCCTGTTCTTCGGAAATCCCTTGCAGTTCACAGTTCTCATAATTGTATGGATAATAGTTGGCCTGGTGGTGGCCCTTGGAAGCAGGCGGGGCCTAAGATCTGTTGGTGCCGCATCCTCTCTTTTCTTTCTAACACTGGGTTTCTTCATTCTCCTCATATTCTCATTTATCGAAGGCTCTCTTTTGAACGGATCTTCGGGCACAATACTGTCTAGCACAACAAGCTTTTCATTATCCGCTTTTCCCCCACCCCCTCCCGGGTCATCACTGAGCCAGGTTCTGACGGCACCGGTTATAAGCGCACTGGTATCGCTGTTTGAACCCCTGTTTTCTGGAGTCACAACAGGCTCGGGACTTTCGTCTTCCTCTCCAAATTTCACATCAATTTCCGGCATTGCAAGCCTCTTTACCCCTCTGATTACTGCATTCATCGAGAATCTTGTTATTCTGCTGGTATCTGCAGGGATTTTTGGAGCCATTATAGGAAGAGCTGCGGGCGGCGGAGGCAAGAAAATCTCCAGGAGTGAAAAGAAAGGCAAAGAGAAGGTCATAACAATACTCATAATTCTCTTGATGGTAGCATCGATATTTGCCCTTTATGCGCCTCTTTCCCCTGTCACCAAATCGGCACAAACATATGTGAGCGGGACGGGAGCTCTGGACAACCTGAACTATATCACCTCTCTGGAATCTACCGCAGTTGATGCATCTCTTCCATCACTGACTTCCACAATTCCTGCGTATCCATCAGAACTGGTGATTCCATCTATCCAGAACAGCATTGCAGGCTATTATGAAGGAATAGTTAGCTACGTGTCTCAAATAGGCTCTATTTACAATGCATATGGATTCGCACTCGCAGGTAACAGCACTCCCGGTGCCAGCTACTTCCAATCACAGTACATTGACAGCTCCATCTTCACCACTCTCATTGGCACCTCAAATCTTCCAGCTTTTCTTTTAGGAGATTCCTCGATAAATGTTACATCTTCAACATTCACTCAGGTAAGCAACTTCCTCAATCTTGTCCCCCAGGAGATACTTGCTTTCATGTATCCTGGTAACCTGAACGCCACCTCATCAGTCGCATCTTCTGAGGTAGCCTATGTCGACTCTGCCATGGGCGAGGCATTCACGCAGGTACTTGCCCTGGCTTTATCCTTGGGTACCCAGGGTACCGTATCACTTTACGTGTACACCTCGGGATCTCCATTCGGATCATTTATTGGGGCCTTTGAAAATTCAAGCGTTAACAACTTCTATGGAAGTGGCCTCATCAATGTTTTCAGTGAGAAACTGTCATCAGGGAGCTTCAATACAGGAGCCGGAAATAATAGCGGAAGTCTGCTCTTCTCGGCATTCCTTAATTTTCAGAAGCTGAAATCGATATCATCCTCATTCAGCACGATCGGCAACTTCACAAATGGATCAGCATACCTTTCGATAATTGGGGGCGCAACGGTCAGTAATTACGCAGTTCACTCTTCCGGATCGATGAAAAACATTACTCTTTCCCGGACCCTCGGATATTCCAGCCCCATAAAATTTGCCTCAGGATCAGCGGCATCTATCCTGGGGCTTGGGGCACCAACAAAGAGCAGGGTGAACTCTTCACTCCTCAACGGAATAAACTTTACAGGCTTCATACAAGGGAAAAGCCTGACAAACCTTACCGGAAAGAGCCTGAATTTCAGCCGGGTATTGCAGTACAACTCGACAACTGGGGTTGACCCGGGATCAGTCTACATGGAAGTAAACTGGACCTTCCCCGCCAATATAAATGTAATGCTGTCTACATGGGACAGGGGAAACGGTTTTGTACAAGTAAACACAACTCTGATAAACAATGACAGTTCTCAGGTGTACAATCTCTCGTTGAACGAGTCCGGAATCCTGAAATATTATGGAAGTTACATAACAAACGTCAGCGGGAAGCTTGATCCGTATTATTCTGAGATCCACCCCGGCCAGAGGGTAACCTCGTACTTCACCTTTAAGCCGACTGGTACCGGAGATTATGTACTCTGGAACATGACAATGTCATATCTTGAGCCTTCAGGGTCAGGATCAGCAAACAAATCGATCTCCGTAGTCATGCCTCCTTATGTCATCTATTCCCCGCCGCCATTTTTCCTCGTGGCCTACAACGAAGCTGAATACAGCACACTGTCAACTACTTCTCACCTCTTCAACATACCATTTGTCTCAAGCCAGCTTCTTCCGGATTTCTACGGCTTCGATCTGATAATAGCACTCATTGTTCTGCTTGATGTTTATATCGAGATCAGGGCGTTCAGGAAATACAGGAGAAACAGGGAGAGCAGCCAGAAATAATAAGACTGTCCAAGTCAGCTTTCACTGCGAAGAGCAGCGCATCGCTTCTGGCTGAAACGCCAGATGATTATTTGGATCATTCACCACATTATAATATCAAATTTGGATTAGGTGACGTTGCAGAATATCCCTTGGATTGTGCTGACTGAAATACTCATGACTGCCTTCATAATCTGGGCGGTAGCATTCACGAGAGATCATTCCAGAGGAATGAGTCTTCGTGCGTTTTCCCTGATTCTCCTACTGCTGGTCATGATGGGTAGTATGTTCGATTCGCTGGCATATTACTTTGCCACGCCAAGATCATTTCTCACGGCGGTTCTTGCCCTTAACATTTCCATGGTTGCCATGACGCTGGCGATAGTTTACCTTCTCTGGTTGGCCTTCAGGGAAAAGAGCAACCATTGGGGCAGGGGATCTCCAATTGCATTTTCCCTCATTGTGGCATGGAATGAGATATCCATGGCTTTGTTTCTCTGGGTACTGGCCTACCCCAGCACTGTTCCATTGTCTGCAATATCAATTGCGGACTTCTTCGGATCGGCTGTTTCAGGCATATTCTTCTATGTTCCTATGGTGGCAGAGATGGTCTTTTTTATAGCGTTCTCCAAGGCTCACAAGATCGGCAGAAGAGCCTCGGCTGGAATTCTGGTAATGCAGCTTGCTGATCCTGCTCTGGCTGGCACTTCGGAAATTTCAGCCTATCTGGTAGGGGCCTTTTCCGTGCTCATGGTTGTTGCCCTGTATATTTTGTTCAGTTACATATATACCAACAGGAGCAGGCTGGAAGCAGGAGACAGAGAAATTGCAACCTGGTTCATCACAATAGTCGTCGTATCCCTGGCCGGTCTGGTTGAGCCTTTATTCATAACGTCCCCATTCGGGCTGTCGTGGCTCCTCTTCTCCATTTCCATGATAGTGGCGATGGTCGTTTATTTCCGAATTGTATTCGATGGAACTGGAAAGGAGGCATCGGAGACGGGACCCTCACTTATCAGGAGCCCTGTTTGAAGCATTTCTAACCTTGTTCCTGATCCAGTGTCTGACATCGAAGTAAAAAATATTGTCGTATGGGCAGGCATCTACGCAATCACCGATGCCAACGCAACGGGAATCCTTATACTCACCCTTCTCGATGAACTGTGCAGGCTGTCCGTAGTTGCCTATAGGACAGGCAGTTGCACATGCCTTTGTCTCGCAGGTCACACAGGTGCTTGGGTCCTTCACCTTCAGCCTAAAGAATCCAAACTTTGAGATGAATCTGTTGAAGTTACCCCAGGAACAGTAACCTGTGTTGATGCATCCATAGGATCCAACGTAGGGCATCGCAATGAATACTGCATACCAGACGAAGCCGAAGAGTATCAGATAGATCATATTCTCAGGATCAGTGCCGTAAACGGAAAGATCTATGAAGCCCGTTGAATCCAAATAAGAGATAACTGCGGCGATACCCATTGAGAAATAAACCGCAAGTGAAGTGGCGCGGTAAAACACCCTGCCATACCTGTTGGCCAATGTCAGATTCTTGGCCAAACTGTTTGATCTGTTGAACTGCTTCATCGCATCATAAAACGTCCCCTGGTACATCACCGGTGCGGTACAGAATGTTGAACATAGCTGCCTGGAGCCAAACAGGAAGGACAGTGCGCCACTTATCACGTAGGTCAGAATGATTGGGGCAAAATAGAAAGGCTCCAATCCGCCCGCTGTACCTAGGCCCATTGACCAGCCTACAAAGGGAACCTTCGCCGGATCGGAGAAGAAGAAGGTGGGAAGGTAGATGGAATAGATAGCATAGACAAGGAGCATCAGGGAAAGCCTTACCTTCGTCTCCAAATCTCTGGTGATCCTGATCTTGAAAACCACCAGTGATCCCATCTCAGCCCCCATCATTATTAAAAACCAGGGGGAAAGGCTAACTCCGGCAAAAAACATGAAGAAGTTGTACACAGCCTTAGCAGCAATGTCTGCAATACTGCCCCCCATTGCAGCCAGCTGCATTGAGGTCAGAAATGGGCCGGTGCCGAAATACTGAAAGTCGAAGACCAAGCCCATGAAGAATTCAGCTGCAAATGTGGAAAGCAGGAACCCAAATGACCAGTTTCTGCTGGCAAGCCATATCAGCTTCCTGCCTCCCTTTCCGAAATTTATGTTTGTAATAGCGTAACCGAAGATCACCATCTGGAAGACGATAGCTGCTGCAAGAAGCCATATGGAATGATTGATCTGCCAGAGGCTAATACCCCCCATCATTGCGGCAAACGATGCCATGACAGATATCATATAGTTGCCGGTGCTTCTGGGCAGGCTGTGGCTCCTGTACAGGTGCTCAAATAGGAAAACGAAATAACCTGTCATCACCGCTCCTGAAATGTAAATGGATGATTCCACCCACACAGATCCGGAAAAGGCACTGGGAACGAGTATCATGGTCAGTGCCTGAACTGCAAATGTAACGCGCAAAACGACCGGCTGTGTCTTCCAGGAAAGAATCGTACTTACTCCCATCTCAATTGCCATCGGGAGAACGAACCAGGAGCTTCCGATGGAAATAAGCACACCATTAAGGGAATGAGCCAGCAATGTAGTCCTGAACGAGGAGTCAGAAATCAGGTTGAAATCAAGGCTCATGAGGAGCTCATCAAAGATAACAAAAGCTATCAGGAACACTCTTAGGAAGACTTTGCGGAACCCCTCCTCATCCCGGGAAACCTTTCTTAGGAAACTCAGAAGGAACGGCACAATCTCAACTGCCATTATTACAGATGAAAGATCAACAGCCTGCTCAACTGTCAGATGACCAGGAAAAAGGAGATAGAATAAGGGCCCCAGCAGCATCCCGTTCATCATGGCACTCAATATGTAGACAAGGAGCTTCTGCAGGTGGTTACTCGATTCTCTTGTAAGGTAGATAAGGTAAGCCATACCAAGTGCCATGAGCACCGTCAGCACATACAAGAGAAGGAGCTCGGACTCAAACATTGGGGAGAATAACCAATTGCTGTATGTTATAAACGGCTTTCGTATGAACAACAGTGACTTAGGTTTACCTAAAAATCTATACACATGAGCTAGTGAATTATTATATATGATACCACGATTTTCCAGTGATGGTATCTCTTCTCGAGACCTTGCTGCTTTCCGCCGTCATGGGGCTGTCAATATTTCTTTCAATGCCGTTCATCTCATTTTTGAGGGTTAGCGATATAAGGATCCGGTTTTTCTCATCTCTTGCAGCCGGAATTCTGATATTCCTCATAGGAGACGTTTTTTCAGATGCATCAGGGATGCTATACAACGGGAGCCTTTATGGCTACGGTTCAAACCCTTATTACGATTCAGTCTTCTTCATCTCTCTTGTAATCGGGTTCCTTGCTCTCTTATTTCTTGAGGGTAGATCGGGCATACAGAGTCAGTACAGAATATCTTTTATGATCGCCCTTGGCATTGGTTTTCAGAACCTGACTGAGGGTCTGGTATTTGGTTCACTGAGCACCTCCATTGGTTTGGTGAGTGTGACTGTGGTAGTTTTAGTAGGATTCGTACTTCAGAACCTAACTGAAGGTTTGCCTATTGTTTCCCCCTTCTTCGGAAAGCCAGGCGTGAAGCCAGCACTGCTGGCTTCCCTGCTAATGATGGGCGGTCTTCCAACCATAATAGGTGGATCAATTGGATTTTTTTACACATCTGATACTTTGGCACTAGTGTTTGAAGGACTGGCTATTGGAAGCATGCTTTACGTTATATTGCCGATCCTTCGTGCGGTCCTCAGGGACGGGGAGATCTCGGTCAGAAAGTACTCCTACATTGGCACTTTCATAGGATTTGCTCTGGGTTTTGTTGTAAATCTTCTCTAATCTTCTTTCTGGCATGTATCAGACATACTGGGGTAACATGTAATATATTATCCAGAGTCATTTTTTTGTTCTAAAATTTTAACTGCACCAGCCACATTTTCAGCCATGGTTTTCAAGACAACTATGACTGGAAGCTTCTACAGGCCAAAGGACATTGAGGATGCCCTTTTAAAATCACCAACTGGGGAACTGTCGGACGATTTCCGGCAACTGTATCTTAAAGCCGAGAGGCAGGCAATAAGAGACCAGGTGCACCCGGATGGGTCGCCCAATGGCCTCAGCTGGGTGAGCAATGGCGAGCAGAGAAAGTCTGGCTACACAACATACATCCCGAACAGGTTTGAGGGGTTTTCACTCAAGGAGAGGGTTTCAACCTCGTTTTCCCGGGAATTCTACGAGGAATTGGCTGAATCAAATCCCGCACTCGCCAAGACTGTCCAGGAGGTTCCGGTATTCACCCTTCCAAAGATTGTGAACCCATTGCGATACGTTGGAGAGAAGAATGCGAAACAGGAGGCCTTGGACGCCTCCAAACTGAAGAAGGAGGAAAGGGCAGAAAGGGTATTCATTCCTTCACCATCACCCGGTGTAATAACTGTATTTTATCCCCCAGGTTCAGTATACAAGGATCATAGTGAATATCTATTCTCCCTGGCAAAGGAACTCTCCAGGGAATATCGCGCCATTCTATCCGTTGACGGCATTGATCTCCAAATCGACGCTCCTGATCTTGCCATGGCCAAGAGCCTCGGGGTCCAGTGGGGAGTGGATTTCTATGATGCCCTGGCCGATCACGTGGACGCTATAAACGAATCTATAAGAGGACTTCCAAGTGACAGGATTCGAGTCCATTACTGCTACGGCAATTACTCATCATCCCACCTGACCGACCCTCCCTATGAGAAGGTGCTTGGAGAAATACTCAGGTTGAAAGCCGGCACGATCGTAGGAGAGATGGCTAATGCCAGGCACGCTGGAGATCCAGTTATAATCAGAAAATACACCAAGGAGAATGGCTGGCCAAAAGGCATGAAATTTGCTGTTGGCGTTCTTGATGTCAAGTCACCATTTGTCGAAACTCCGGAAACCGTATGGCTAAAGCTGAACAACGTAGCTGAAATAGATGAAATCGGTCCTGAAAACGTGATAGGCGGCACTGACTGCGGATTTCAGACATTCTTAGGAATGCACAACATACCCTATAAAATAGCCCTTAAAAAGTTGAGATCTCTGGCAATTGGGGCAAGGCTCAACGAGCCATAACCATTGCCATGAAAATTATTTAAAATAGTCTCTTCTTAATTGCAGAAGTAACCTTCTGCTTGAGAGCATCGTCAATCTGCTGTATGTTGTGGGCTGACTTTGCATGATCCGCAATCTTTGGGAGCAGATCATCCTGGGACTTCGCTGAGGCCTCAAATCCACAATTCATGCCGATATCCTTGCACTTGAAATGATACGTTGCCAAATTTTCACCTCCTCATACTATGACTTGTTATAATTAAAGCTTTCCTATTTCTGCGCGCATGACAAATTTCCGGTAAAGCAAATCTCTTAGCCACGATCAATAGTGGCCAGATGCCGGTAAGGCATTTGACACTACATGAGAGCTTTCATAGAAAGGTTATTGCAAGTTCCAGAAGTATTGCCACAAATACTGATAGACCAACGCTCCTGAATTTCCAGGCCATAATTCCCGCAGCTATCATGGGAATGAACCCCTTTAATGTAATGCTCTGCATGTCATAGACAGCAAGTGCTGAAAATGCTGAGATTCCAAAAAGGGAAAAAAATTGGTTGAATGACTCAGTGTCCTTCAACTTGCTCAGAAGGAGCCATGGTATCACCCTCTGGCAAAGACTAAGGGCTGCAAGTATAGCTACGATCAAATAGAATTCCGTGAAGGATCCGCCCTCCGGCTGAGACTACCCATCAGTATGCCGCTTCCGACGCCTGCAAGTATGGCTATTATGATGAAATATGAACCGAGATCGGCAAACCTGAAAATAACGGAAAGGGCTACTGCGGTTATGGTACAAGAAGGGATACAAAAAGGGCCGGTAGGGATACCGCAATGGCGGTCAGGATGGCGGCGGTGGCAAACTGCGAAAGAATGGAACCCAGGAATGATGAAAGTGCCCACAGGAAATATGCAAATAGGGCCAGTGGGGCAATCTGCCTGAACCCAAGTTTTGGGTTCATCAGGGAAACAGCATAAACCTCATCAGTCAGAAAAGGGCCAATCAGCAGGATATCCCTGACAGAACGTTCACTTCTCTGGCTTGAAAGGTGTGGCCCATAGAAAGTATGGCGCAAGTTGAGGAGAAAGGCAGTGACTGCTAAGGGCAATATTGGCAGCCCAAGTGGGACGAATCCAAGAAATGCCGACTGGGCAGCTCCCGAATAGATTGTAAGGGACAGAGTCAGCGGTATGAGACTGCCCAGGTGAAGAGACTCGGCAAATGCCCCAAATGCAAGACCGGTAGGAATATACCCAGCCGCAATAATGGCATAATACTGGCCCAGCCCTTTACCTTTAACCATATCCACTGAAAACGTCTCAGTGCTATATAATTGTTTGAGAGATTATCGTTACACGGTTCTTCTGAATAGTGTGTTCCTTGAAAACATTATTTAGATTGCCTTGCCTTACCTACCACCCGGCAAGGCACCTGAATGTTGAACAAGACACTTATCGTGATTAGATCCTTTGTAGTAGCAGTAGGTGCAACTGCTGCCAGCTCATTTGTTGGCGTCTTTGGCGTGTATCTGGGGGCAAGTGCCTCTGAGATGGGATGGTTGCAGTCTTCGGCAAACGCTCTGTCCAACGGTGGCCAGATTCTGTGGGGAAGGCTGAGCGATCGCGTCGGAGCCAGGAGGCCTTTTCTGATTGCAGGGAGTTTGCTTCTTGCTGTGTTGTGGTATCTGATGTCCTACTCCACCTCCCCAGTATCGTTGATAATAGCATACGCCCTGATCTCATTCTTCGCATCTCTGATCACAGTGAACTGGTTCTCTCTGATCGCGGATCAGACCGACAGTTCAGTGAGAGGACGCTTTCTTTCTGTTGTGAACATTCTCAGCTCTGTCGGTACGATAATTTCTCTAATATTAATGACGCTCTTCTTCACAGGGGCAGAGAAAAACGACATATTCATTCCCTTTTCAGCCGCCGCGGGATCATATATAATTTCAGCCGTTCTTATGTCAATGCTCAGGGAAAATAAGCATGAGCAGAAGGTCGTCGGAAACCTCAGAACCACTCTCAGGAACTTGAAAAGGGAGAATCACTTTTATCGATACTTCTTGGCCATGAACATTCAGGGTATATTCTGGTCAATGGCATGGCCAATGTTTCCCATCACCATCGTTAGCGTTATGGATTTCAGCCTGACCCAGGTGGCGTATCTCACGGTGGCTTCTCTCGCAATGACCGTTGCCGTTCAATATGTTCTCGGAAGACTGACCGACCGCATCAACAGGCCACCTGTTATATTCGCAAACAGGGCTATGTTGAGCCTAATCCCTCTGATGTACGGTTTCTTCACCAACTTCGGTCAGTTCATAATGCTGGAAATTTACAGCGGATTTCTTGGCTCCATCCAGAACGTGGTGATGAACTCCTATCTCCTAGACATTGTTCCGGAAAATCACAGGGCTGAGTATATATCAATAATAAACGGGTTCAACGGACTTGTCTACCTAATAGGTGCTTTGATTGGCGGGTATCTTCTCGAATGGCTCCTGGGTATGTTTCATCTCAGGATGGCGCTGGAAATCGCATATATTTGCGTCTTCGCCGGCAGATTCCTATCGTCTCTCCTGTTCCTGAGGCTGAAGGAGCCGGGTAAACGCGGAAAGGCTCCACTTGGACTCTATTCTCAACTGTTCAGACTCAAGCAGCCTGGAAACCCCTCAGGCGGCACAATCAGGTTCAGGTGAATTGAACCATCTGCAGACAGCAGTTTAGAAATATTCCCAACTTGAAGTCATGAAAAGCAAAATAATTCATACTGCTTGACATCTACTGCTGTGTTGCCCCAAAAAATGGAGAGACAGCAGTGGGTGAGAGTCTTTGCTGCCTGGACAGGCTGGATGATGGACGGCTACGTCACCATATCTTATGCTATTGTGGCTCCCACAGTCATAGCGCTGGAGATACTCCCTCCGGGAGGATTGGCATTTCTGTCCCCCTTGGCATCAGCTCTCCTAGGGCTTGCTGTGAATGCCATAGCAAGGTCAATCGGATCGCTTGTCTTTGGAAATTTCCTTGGAGACAAGATTGGCAGAAGGATGATGCTCACGGTAACAGTGGTAGGTTTTTCGCTCTTCAGTTTCCTGCTTGGGCTGCTTCCAACTTATGCATCAATTGGGCTGGCTGCCGTGGTCATACTTTACGTGCTTCTCTTCGTCATGGGTCTGTTTGCAGGGGCGGAATATGGTGGTGGTGCTGCACTGGCAACTGAGAGTGTACCGCCAGAGAAGAGGGGATTCATTGGAGCATTTGTGCAGAGCGGTTTTGGTGTGGGGTACTTCATAGTGTCGCTTGTATATTCGCTCTTCATAACTGAACTTGGTGCGACAGGTTTCGCCTCCTTCGGGTGGAGATATCTCTTTTTCACCTCCCTCATTCCAGCCGCAATAGCTGTGGGAACAAGATTCGGTTCAACCGACTCGCCGGTTTTCCAGGATATGAAGGCTCACAGGGAAGTGGAGAAGGTCCCTCTGCTGAAAATGTTCACACAATCTCCAAAGGCATTTCTTGCAGCTGTCCTCATAACAACTGGTCTTCTTTACATCAACAGCGGCACCCTTTCTTTCTTCCCGACGGTGTTTCACGCTGAAAGCGTTAACGAGGCCTCGGTCGGCCTTCTTCTTGCTGCAGTGAATTTTCTCTCTCTGCTCGGTGTCTGGATAGGCGGGGCACTGATGATGAAGATTCCTGGCAGAAGATTTTCCATGGTTCTCTTCTCCGCCCTCTTCCTGATCCTTTACGGGCCTTTCCTCCTGATTGGATACAGCCAGAGCACCGCTTCAATAGTGCTGGGATTCGGAATGGTGTCATTCCTGGAGGCCATGATATTTGCTGCTCTGCCGTCATTCCTCAGCGAGACTTTCAGCAAGAAGTACCGGGCAACGGCTGTCGGCACTTCCTACAATGCCGGTGCAATAATTGGCGGTTTCGCTCCAACCATTATAGTCTCAACCGAATTTCTCGGGGGAATAATGGGTGCGTGGATATTCAACATAGGAATCGCAACTGTGGCTATGATCATCGGGATAGTGATATCTGCTGAAACATGGAAACATGACGCAGGAAAGAGCCATGACGTCATAGCTAATTGAACCGATCCGCGGATCTGTCCGGGATTGCAATATAAAACATCAAAATGTTTTTAAAAACTGTTTAAGAGATGCCTTAAAATAAGAATCAAATGGCAATCTCTTCGAAAATCGTTAAACACAGGAAGCTGGTCATAGTTCTATGGGCAATTTCACTTCTTGCCCTGACTCCGGCTCTACTGGATTATTCCCACTACATCTCCTATTCCTCCATTGGGTCATTGCCAAGCAATGACGAATCACAGGTTGCACAGTCAATTCTTGAGAACTCAGGCAGATTCAACTCCACAATAACAGTACTTGTTCCTGCTGACCCATTTCAAACTGCCTTGGCCAGGGAAACACTCCAATACCAGGAGAATCTGACTTCTCTGGGAATTTCCAATTTCAGCGGATCAGAATCACCCTACTCAGCGTCGGCTGCATTCATAGACAACATCACAGATGGCAGAGTATCTGAAATACAGAGTCTTCACCGTTCCGTAGTTTCAAACGAGACATCAATTTTTCAATTTCCACTTGCATTTTATGACAAATGGAGCATTTTCTCTTTTAACGGGAGCCAGATTAATGAAGCTGCTAGGATGAGCGGCTACGATTCTTCAAATTCATATGAAATGGCCTTCCTGGATAACGTCACCCGGATCTACGGGAATGGAACGAGTCCTGTAACTGCTATCGCAGAAGCCATTCAGAATTCATCATATCTCGCATCCACTGGACCACTTTCTGGGCTCATAATATCAATTGCCTCCTCACGGGTGACATTTCTGGCTTTCAATGGATCCTACAATTTCGTTGAAACATCTGTTCTGCAGAGCCTTGGGATACCGGTAACTGAAAATCTGGTGAACGTTACTGTCAACGGCGGCAATGTTGGATATAATTACACATTGGACTACGGACTTGCGGGTATCCCCGACTTCGTTTACAGGCCTTATGTGAATCAGAACGGTACGGCATTTCTAATACAGATAATATTCAATGTTCCTGAGGGTTCCGTGGGATCAGGAGGACTCAGTCATTCTTAAAGACACTTCAAATTATTTCAATGGCTCTGCGGAAGTAACAGGCAATGGGCCTATTGAATATGAATCACAACAGCTTACTGCGAAGTATGCCTTCGTATTCCCAGCCATTTTCCTGATACTTGCGATAGCTGTGAGCATCACGCTCGTCTCCTGGAGGGCAGGCCTCGTCTCTCTGATCTTTGTTTCAATCGCAACTGTCCTTGGTTATCTGGCCATATTTGTAACAGGCATCCTCGTCGGCAGTGTGAATTACATTGTCAATTACACTCTGACCGCTGTTTCAGTTGGTGTCAGTACCGATTACCTTGTATATATATCGTCAAGGTTCAGGGAGGAACTGAGGAAGGGAAACACGCCGGACGTTGCCATAAGCCTTGCAGCATCAAGGGGTGGGCGTTCCGTTGTAATCAGCGGAGCAACCGTGGCTGCGAGTCTGGGAATGTTTTCACTCCTGCCAGGTTTCCTTGACTGGGGGCTTGTTCTTGTTATAGCCATAACCCTGATTGTCCTTCTCCTCACAACACTCTTTCCTGCCGTTCTTTCAATTTTCGGCAGTTCATTCATCTCAAGGATGGGTCTGAGGGCCCAGAGGGAGAAGGGAATCGATTCAATGCTATTCTTCAGAACATCCCGATTTGCACAGAAGTGGCGCGTACCGGTTGCCGCAGCAATCATAATTTTCGGGGCGGCCGGAGGTTATTTCTTTTTCCATACACCGACAACATACAATTTCAACAGCGGCCTGCCGTCGAGCATCGAACCAGTGAAGGCACTGAATTCAATTGACAGGTACTTCGGAAGCGCAAACCTCTATCCTGTTATCGTCCTTGAGAAGGTGAACGGAACGGGTGGGCCCCAATCATCTGAGGCTCTGCAGAACACAACTAGAGAACTTTTGAGCCTGCAGGGTGTGCGTGAAGTCATTGGGCCATATTCAAACGGAACCCAATTTAACAGTTCAGTATCCCCGTCTTACTTCACTGTAGACAGAGGCCAATACGCATTGTTCACAGTGTTTATCAAATACGATCCATATTCCGCCCAGGCAATAGACCTTGTTGAGCAACTCAGGTCAGATTCTTCCCTCATAGTTGGAGGCATAACATCCGGAGTCATTGATCAGAAGATGCAGAACGAAAAGATATACGGTGAACTTGAGGCATTCATTGCGGCGGTCATATTTATTGTCCTCCTCATATCTTTCAGGACTCCCATCTATCCCGCAATTTCACTGATCGGTGTTTTCTTCAGCATATCCTGGACGGTTGCCATTCTCTACTTCCTCTTCGGTCGCTTCCTTGGAATGTCCCTGATATATCTGATTCCAATAATCCTCTACATAATACTGATGTCACTTGGTAACGACTATACTGTGTTTATAATATCCCGCATAAGGGAGGCAACAGAAGAGCATGGCTTCTCAAAGGGGATATCTCTCGGAATGTCCAATTCCGGTAAGGTGGTCACATCACTGGGACTAATACTTGCCATTTCACTTGGGTCTTTGGGTCTGATACCAGTCGGATTTCTTGAGGAGCTTGGGGTGGCATTTCTTGTTTCCCTTGTGATTGACACATTCATAATAAGGACATTCTTCTTCCCGAGCATGATTTCGCTGCTGAAAGTCAGAGGGGATAACAGAAACACATGAAGCAGTCCTAAGAAGCCTACCTAACAATACCTATTTCCCTTAGGAAGCTGTGTGCATGCTCTAGCGCCTCCCTCTGGTTGCCGTACTTGATTGCCCTTATGGCCTCTTCATATGGAAGCCACACAATACCGGTGTGTTCAAAGGAGTGTTTTGCGTTCTGAAAGTCTCTTGACTCACCAAGGTACATTATGACCTTCTTGCTGATCCTCTTTCCCCTGAAGGTGTAGAAATAATTCATCTCATGTACAAATCCATCGATGAGTACAGGTTCCAGTCCAGCCTCCTCCTTCGTTTCCCTCTTTGCTGCATCAAGTGGAGACTCGCCAGCCTCTATGTGACCTTTGGGAAAATCAAGGAACCCCTCCTCTCTACTCAGAAACAGATATTCCACCTGTTCATTCACAATACGAAAAGTGATTATGCCGCTGCTTATCTGACTCTCGCTTCTCATTTTGCATCACAATGCCTTCATTCATATTAATCGCTAACTATGTTCCCGGTAAATCAGGATCAACGATTCCAATCAATTATCAGAGAAAACATATAAATTTTAAAATCGATGTAGCCAGGAATGGATTTAATAGACAAGAAAATTATCTTCAGCCTTCTCCGCGATGGAAGATCAACCCAGAGACAGATTGCATCCGACATAGGTATTTCGGCCCAGACTTTGAATTACAGGCTGGGAAAACTTATGGAGGATGGGACAATCAGAGGGTTTACCCTCCATGTGAACCCTCTGCTGTACAACAGGATCCAGGGCTTCGCGGCATTCAAGAGCGAAAAGGATTACGACGGAAATCTTGTGATGAAGATACGATGTCTGGAGGAGACCACTCTCTATGGCTTTCAGGCTGAGACACTGGACGGTCTGTTGAGAAAGATCGAGGAGGCTGGAAGGGAACTCGGAGACCCTGTGATGAAGTATATCCCTCTTCAGGGTACCATTTCAATGAATGTAGGAAAGCTGGACTATCAGATAATAGAGGCCCTGAAGCATGACCCCAGGGCCTCCGCAAGCGATCTCGCCTCACAATTTGATGTCCCTTACCTGACGGTGAAAAGGAGGCTGAACCTTCTGATCCGGAATCACCTTATCGGTGTCATAACAAGGGTTGACCTCACGTCAGGGGATATTGTTCTGTTTTCAATATTTACGGACAAGGTTGACAGGATATCTCCACTCCTGGGTCAAAGACTGGTCTTCGCAATAGCCGACGAGAGGAGCGGAGTTTATATCTGTTTTTCCGAGAACCTCAGATACGCCAAGGAGACCATAAGAAACGTCAGGGCTGTTGACCCTGAGGCCGAGGTGATGGTTCTTTACGAATACGAGGTTTTCGCCTGACAAACATGTCAATAAAACTGTTTTGTGAGCCCAAGGATGGGTCAGGCGAGAAAACCATATTTAGTCAGTAAGCCCTTTCAGTATCTGGTTGTGCCTGATATAATGAAAAATCTGAACATACTAGTCACGGGCGGCGCAGGTTTTATCGGATCAAACATGTGTGAACACCTCCTCGGTGAGAACAATGTCACTGCGATAGATAACTTCTCAAACGTCGATGACCGATACATAAGGGGTTACTATGGCAGGAAGGACTTTCATTTTTTGAATCTTGATCTGACAAAGGATGAAATCCCGCGTGAACACTACGATGCTGTCATTCACCTGGCTGCCAACTCCGATGTCAAGCATGGTTCACAAAATACGAGAATTGATCTCGACAATAATGTGATCGCAACATACAATATCCTTGAGTACTGCAGGAACAATGATATACGTGAGATACTCTTTGCTTCTAGTTCCACTGTGTACGGGGAGGCAGCGATCCTTCCCACGCCTGAAAATTATGGTCCATATTTGCCAATTTCATCCTACGGCGCATCAAAGATGGCATGCGAGGGGTTCATAAGTGCATACTCGCATTACTACGGCATCAGGGGCACGATATTCAGATTTGCAAACATAGTTGGAAGAAACTCCACTCACGGAGTGATATTTGACTTTATTCATAAGTTGCAGAAGAATCCCAAGGAGCTTGAAATACTGGGTGACGGAACCCAAAGGAAATCATACCTGCACGTTTCAGACTGTGTGGGCTCCATGATTTATATCCATGAGAAATCCCGGAAGACCGATATTTTCAATCTAGGAAATCCGGAGACCACATCAGTTGTAAGAATTGCCGACATCGTGACAGCCAAGATGAACCTGAAGGGTGTCAAATACATATTCACTGGAGGCATAGACGGGAGGGGATGGAGGGGTGATGTGAAGGTGGCACAGCTCGACATTGCAAAGCTGTTGTCATTTGGGTGGAAGAACAGATATAACAGCGACCAGGCTGTTGAGATATCCGTTGATGAGACCCTTCAGCAAATGGGGTTGAAAAAATGAGAGGACGAAAGTTTCAGGACATAGAGCTGATAAGATGGATAGTAGAAAAAAGCCCTGTTTCAAAACACAATCTGTCGCTTAGCGGTCTGCCGGAGCCTGATTTTTCAGAAATGGGTGTTGAGATAAAACCAGAGGATCAGTTCCAGGTAAACCGAAACGCACAGGATATGTTTCTTCAAACTCTTGAGGACGTTTATGGGTTTCCCAGGGAAAACGTGCTTCTTACTACAGGAGGCTCTGAGGCAATCTTTCTCTTGAGCCTGCTGGCATGGAAGCGCGGACTTAAGGTGGCCGTAAGAACCCCAGAGTACCAGCCAATCTTCAGGGTTCCGGAAAATCTGGGAGTTCCCGTGCGACTTGTTGGAAACTGGGATGAACTCGACAGACTACTTGCCAGCGGTTCAGCTGCCTTTCTCTCCAATCCGAACAATCCTGTGGGGACTTTTCTCCTGCCCGGCCAGATAGAAGAGTTGGTTTCCCGCATAAAGGGGGATGCTTTCGTGTATGTGGATGAGGCATTCCTTGAGTTCAAATTCCAGAAGAAGCCGGAATCAGTCTTCTTTGAGGATGATCGCCTTGTTGTGAACGGGAGCATGACAAAGTTCTACGGGTTTTCAAATTACAGGGTCGGCTGGATAGCAAGCTCCAAGAAAAATATACATGATCTGAGCATTCTAAGAACATCCACCGGAATAAGCAACCCGGCGTATCCTCTATGGATCGCATATCAGGCTCTGCTTAACAGGTCAAGGTTTCAGGAAAGGGCCCTGAAAATAATTCCTGCAACCAGGCAGACCCTGAAGGATTTTGTAGAAACCGAACCTGGGCTGTCATGGGAATATCCCTCGGCGTCGTCGTATGCGCTCGTGCACTATGATCTGCCTGATCCATCAGAGGAGCTTTGCAGGAAAATCCTTGACAGCACCGGAGTTCTACTTGGACCAGGATCATACTTCGGCAGCGAGAAGTCATTCAGGGTATGCATCACCCCTGAACCTGAAAAATTCAGAGAGGCCCTTGAATCCCTCAAGTCGTATTTATCTGAGTTCAGGAAGTCATGAACTTCCTGAACCATTCTATGGTCTCGTTCTGCTGCTGGATTATGTGTGCCCTCTCTGTGAATCCGTGCCCCTCCCTGGGAAACATGAGAAGCCTGACCGACTTCCCCCTCTCCTTCAAGATCCTGTAAAACTCAAGTGACTGACCGGGTGGCACACAGGGATCTATTTCACCCTGCATTATGAGAAGAGGAGTGCTGACTCTCTCTGCATAGTTGAGCGGGGAAAATTTCGAAAAAACCCCGCCCTTGTAGGCATCCTGGTTGTAGTGAATCTCATCCCAGTCTGGAATGTTTGTTGTACCGTGGAAGCTTACCCAGTTGCTGATGCCGAAGAGTGCAACTCCTGCCCTAAAAATGTCTGTCTGTGTTATGGCCCACTGAGTCATGAAACCGCCGTAGGACCCTCCAGTGATGAATACGTTCTCTGTGACTATTCTCCCGCTGTCTCTCAAAAACTTCACTCCGGCAAGTATGTCCTGGAAATCCATGCCCCCCATGTCTCCAATGTTGGATTCGGCATATTTTCTACCCTTCCCGGTGCTTCCCCTGTAGTTTGGCATGAACACTGAGAATCCGCTGTCCAGGAAAGCTGTGGTGCGATCTATGAAGGAGGGGTAGGAGAAAGAGGTTGGCCCGCCATGAACATAAACCACTATGGGCTTTTCAGGCCCCAGCGACCTGAGGAAGCCGTATATCTCAAGACCATCTGATGATTTCCAGTGTATCAGTTCTGTCGGGTAAGCCGGGCGATCCTCAATGGCCCTGTTCTCAGAAGATAGCTTCTTCAGGCTGGTGGATAGCAGATACACCTCCTGCGGGTCCGAACCGCTGGTGAGAGCGAGAAGGTAATAACCGGACCGAACCGACAATTTAGGAGCAAATCCTGGTACTGGAGTGTACCTCCCTTCCCATACAGAATCGCTGATCCTGCTGACGTCGCTGAGTCCGCAGGTGCCTTCATGCAACCAGAGGGCGAGGGTCCGGTTTCCGTCCGACTGTACATCGACGTAGCTCCTCTCAGCTCCCTCCGTGAGATTAACCGTATTCCTGGTCCTGATATCAATCTGAATCAGATCCCCGGAGGTTACACCCCTGTCACTCCACAGCGACTCAAGAAAGTAAATCCTGCTATGGTCGCTCGTAATTACTGGCCTGGAAACTCCCCTGAACCCGGGATCGTAGATACTGGTGATCTTTCCCGATGACAGGTCTATCAGCGCCAGCTTGGACCTGTACCACGAGCCCTCATTGGGGTCATCGCTGATGACCGCAACTGCCAGATTTCCATCAGCTGAAAACTCCCATATCTGGACCTCATCAGTGAGCTTCTGTATGCCGGATGACGGGGAGTACCTGTACAGGGACGTGAAGCTTATCTCCTCGTAGAAGTATGCGTCGTATCCCTCCTGCCTCTTTTCCTTTGTGCCCTGTGGATCCGGCTCCCGCATCAGAAAGAGGAGATCGCTGTTTCCGATGAACTGCATCTGCCAGACTTCGCATGGTACTTCAATTTTAACCGGGATCTCTGACTCATCCAGATCCGCTGTCAGCAGGAAATACCTGGACTTTTCCTTTGCACAGAAGGCAATGTGGGTTGAGTCGTCACTGAAAGCTGGTGAGTAGCACCTCATGCCCTTGGACCCGTGCCTTGCAACCTCCCTTCCAGTTTCCGTGGACATTACTACAATCTCAGACTCCACAACAGAATCCTTCTCCCTGAAGACCTTTGATGACACAAAAGCCGCAAGTTTCCCGTTTGGGCTGAGCACCTGATCTGAAATGGTTCTCTGCAAAAAGTATCTGTCAGATGGTTCCATGAAACCTTAACGCCGCAGTGTATTTTATTATTGGTCAAAATATTGTGGATGCATCATGGAGACAAGATCACTCGAGCTTTACTTCACAGAGGATGTTGTAAGGACAGATTCTATGGCATACAGGGAAAAGGCGCATCTTCTACTCCCCCCTCATGGGGATTACAACAGGTTCACTGCAGTGTGCACCCAATCGGAGACAAGATTCTTCATAACAAGTTCATCCGCAGCAGGACTGAGAAGGATGGAGAATTTCTTCCTTCGTGTTTACAGGGCGGCCTCCAAGCAAACGGAAGAGCCCCCCACTCCGGTTGAGTCCCTCATGGTCGTTGAGAGGAAAAGAATCAGACCACCGAGGTTTGAATACTTCCCCAGACTGGTCAGGAACATCCTCGACCTTACCTATGTGGCCGGAATTGAGGATCTTATATACGAGGTCACGCTAGTTTCCGGAATGAGGCTCGGCGGCAGAATCGGATTCCATTATTATATTGAGGTCGGAACAAGGGATCCAGCTGGTCTTGGCCAAGTTGCCGGCTACCTGAAGAACGAGATCAGGGAATTCAACGGGGGAACTGGATTAAGGCTTAAGATAAGAAAACAGGCAAGATTTCAGGACAACCTCTTCAGCGATCCCATATTTCTCATGAATGTACTGAGGATTCCGGCGGAGAGAGAAAACCCTGAATGATCAGGGCTTCTTCGCCTGGTTTTCAAGGGAGAAATTTGGAAGGGTGTATTTCCTCCTGCTGCCGAATGGCCTGAAATAATGGCCGTTTCCCCTGTAGAACTTTGAGAAGAATTCCACATACAGTAGCCTCGCCCCCTGTATTCCGGGTTCGAAAACCGCAATTACAATGTTAAAGATCTGCCCAAGGATAAGGATTATTATTCCGACCACTGCAAGCAGCGGGGATTTTGCAACGCCCTTAAGGAAGATCAGGTCTATGACCTCAGAGAGTATGACGGACGCGAGAAGGATGCCCAGTATCCTCGTGTAGGAGAGGATGTGGCTGATTATTGACAGGACCTCAATGGCTCCTGTGGCCTTCTCCATTGCCACCACAATCCCGATTCCGGCAACGATCATTGCTACAGATACTGGCGTGGTGGGGCTGACGGAGAAATTGAAGGACAGCGTGCGGTGTATCAGGTTTAATCCGAATATTGCGAATCCCCAGGCTATGAGTATCCATCCAATCTTTGAGACAACGCCCTTCATGTGGTTTCTGAACAGTTCATTTACAGCACCGAGGATAAGTCCGAACGTCACCATTGCAAGACCTATGTAACCGGTGACCAGGAGGAGTTTGGGCACAGTGAAGGTAAAAGAGAAAATTGCGGGAGGGTTCGGCGGAAAGGAACCGATATGGGCACCGTAAAACCCTGGCGTCATCTCGAAGACCGTTAATGGGAGCAGCGGGAACCCGAAGAAAGAGTTGAAGAGCAGTCCAACGATTATTGCCCCTACTGAAGCAACCATAAGTGTCTTGCCCAGGATCGTAAGCGGCCCCCTTCCGAAAATCGTCAGGGCGAAGCGTGCGAGGGACTTGGGTATTATGGTTCTGCTGCCAGGATGCTCCAACTTCCTGACCAGCCATAGGGATGCGAGGAATATCACGAGGCCGTAGCCCCAGTCTCCAACCATTATCGCAAAGAAGACTGGAAAGATAATGCCGAATATTATTGTCGGATCGAGCTCATACTCCTGGGGGAGGGAGTAGAACCTGACAAAGAACTCGAATTTCCTGAACACCTTCGGATTAGAAAGCATGGTTGGAGGTTCAGCATCTGTCTTCACCTGATGAATTACGACCTGGTTATCTGCAGCCTCTTCTATCAGCTTCACCATTGGAGTATAGAGCTTCTCAGGGATCCACCCCTCGAGGACAAAGGTGTCCCTGGTTGAGAGGAATCTCTCAGACACCTCAAGCTTCCTGTTCTCAATCTCAAGAGCCTCAGTGATCTGTGCGATTCTTCCGTAATATTCATTTGACATTGCCCTGATTTCATCCTGAACCTCTGCCAGAGCGGTCTCTGCAGCTTTCCTCTTTTCACTGAGGCTTTTCAGGTATTCGGAAGGTTTTCCCTCCATCATCGGAATCGCTGTAAGGCGGAGGCCATATGAGCTTGCCATTCTTGCAAGCTCAGCATCCCTGTCTGAAGGTACGGCGATAACAACGGTTTCATTTCCACTTCTGACTGCTGTGCCGTTTATGGATTTCACGGAGGAAAGGAACTGTTCGTCAATCCTGCCATCCTCAAGCAGGTAGGAAGATACTGATGATGAAGTGAAAATGGACAGATCATAATTTAAAGGTGCCAGTTTTCTGGCAATATTTTCCCTTAGGCTAATCTCCTTAATCTCGGAAAGAAGATCTGACTCCTTGGACTTCAGGATTTTGAGTTCGTTTTCTATGTTTATCTTTTGTGCCTCAGAGATGAGATCATCCAGGCTTCTGAAGCTAGCTTTACCCTCAACAGTGACGGGTGTAAGCACGGAGAGGTAACCTCTGAATTTCTGGTACAGGCTGTTTACAGTTTTATAGGTATCAGACTGCCTTCTGGTTGAAAGTTCGGGGATCAGATCCTTGCTGACCTGTTCGATCTGAACGGCACCAGCATCATGAAGGGCGCTAATTATGCTGTTTCGTTTTTCATCGCTCCCTATAATGCGAATTCTCAGCATTTTTTCAGGCTTTAGGGACATCAGCGTGCACCCAGGTATTCATCTATCAGAGAATCCTTTGCGGCCTCCATGATCTCCCTGGCCCTGGCCTCTGCCCTCGATCTCACGGAATCCAGCCTGTGCTGCATCTCCTCCCTGGCCTTCAGTTCCTCAACCTTGAGTTCCTCCTCCAGCTTCTTCCTGAGCTCTTCAAGCTCAGACTCCTTCTCAGCTTTGAGGGACTCGATAATCTTCTGGGCTTCTGTCTCCTTGTCCTTTATTATCTTGAGCATTTCCAGGTCTTCCATTTTACAACACCTGCAGAAGTATTATAAGCAGAACCACGACTGCCACCATAGGGTTACCCACCATGAATCCTATCCTCACGAGCCTGAACCTCCTTAGGTTCCTGTTGTTCCGGAAATCCTCCTTCGTAGGCATCCTGAACGTCTGCTTAGGAATGTATTTGTACCAAACCTTCATTGTGAGCTTTCACCCCTGTTGGTGATCTTCCTTTTTATCATCTTCAGAGTGGTGAACGTGTCCCTTTCTATTTCATCCAGCCTCATCCTTATGGCTTTGGCTGTTCCGACCAGCTGAGGTATTAGTATGTTCTCTATAGCATTTGACCTCCTCTTGGTCTTGTCTATTTCGTGAAGCAGTTTTCTCATGGAGTTCTCCTTCTCTGCGATCTGAACTATGGTCTGATAAACCGATTCGAATAGCTTGATCGCGTCATTCACAGCAGTGGGGACACTTGACGCACGGTAAACGTTGCTCAGTATCGTCTGGTTGTATTCGAGGTTGAGCTCTGGTATTCTGACGCCCATGACGTTCTTCAGGTTCACTCCAATCGAGGGATTAGAGGACATGTATGCGATCCTCTCTATGGTCATCCTGCCGTTTATCATCTCAGCCATTCTCACCGTGTCGATGGCCTCGCCTATCTCCGACCTGAGGTTCTCCCTGAGGCCCCTCACGGTCCTGCTGATTGAGAAGAACTCCATGACAAGTGAGGATCGCTTCATTTTCAGGAGATCAAGACCTCTCCTTGCCAGCTTTATCCTCCGGTTCGTCCGAATCAACTCAATCCTTGTCGG
Source organism: Thermoplasmatales archaeon AK (assembly GCA_031625175.1). Classification (GTDB taxonomy): domain Archaea; phylum Thermoplasmatota; class Thermoplasmata; order Thermoplasmatales; family Thermoplasmataceae; genus UBA447. Next base: position 136,413 of record JAHXPV010000001.1, read on the forward strand.
CTTTATATCAAGCTGTGGCATTTTCCTCTCTTTTCCATTTTCCGTATTTCTGTATGAACTCCTTCCTGACCCTCTTCATGTCATCCTCAGGCAGGCTTGAGAGCAGGTCCCAGCCCAGATCGAGGGTTGTCTCTATGGATCGGTCCTCAAAGAAGTCCTGATTCACATATCTCCTCTCAAACAGGTCTGCGAACTTCAGGTATTGTCTGTCCTTTGTGCCAAGGGCCTCTTCTCCCACTATAGCACTGAGTGACCTGAGGTCTTTTCCGTTTGCGTACGCAGAATAGAGCTGATCAGCCACTCCGCGGTGATCCTCCCTTGTTCTTCCCTTGCCGATGCCCTGATTCATGAGCCTTGAAAGCGATGGAAGCACATCAACCGGGGGATAGACCCCCTTTCTCTGGAGGTCCCTGCTAAGAACAACCTGACCCTCAGTTATATAACCCGTCAGATCAGGAATAGGGTTAGTTATGTCATCGCCAGGCATCGTGAGAATCGGTATCTGAGTTATTGATCCGTTCTTGCCCTTTATCTTGCCGGCCCTCTCGTATATCGTACTCAGGTCAGTGTACATGTATCCAGGGAACCCCCTTCGGCCGGGAACCTCCTCCCTGGCTGCTGATATCTCCCTGAGGGCTTCGCAGTAATTGGTCATGTCTGTAAGGATAACTAGGATATGCATGTCTCTCTCATATGCCAGGTATTCAGCCACTGTCAGAGCAATCTTCGGAAGTATGAGCCTCTCCATACTCGGATCGGAGGACAGATTAAGGAACATGACTGTTCTGGAGATTGCTCCAGTTTTGGTGAATTCATTTATGAAGTAGTTTGCCTCCTCGCTCGTTATGCCCATAGCACCGAAGACAACGGCAAACTCCTCGCTGCTTCCAGGTACCTTTGACTGTCTTGCTATCTGGGCAGCCAGCCTGTTGTGGGGCAGGCCGGACGATGAGAATATTGGAAGTTTCTGACCGCGTACTAGTGTGTTCATGCCGTCTATGGTGGAAATCCCGGTTTCTATGAACTCAGATGGCTCCTCCCTGGAGTATGGGTTTATGGCATTGCCCACTATGTCCACCTTCTCTTTGCTTATCACAGGAGGCAGATGATCTATGGGGTTTCCCAGTCCGTTGAAAATCCTTCCGAGCATTTCATCGGAAACATAGGTTGTCGCGGTAGATCCGAGGAATTTCACCTTCGTTCCGGTCACATCCATCCCGGACGTTGGTCCGAATACCTGAACGACTGCTAGGCCTTCTCTCGTGTCGAGCACCTGCCCGGTTCTGGTTTCGCCGTTGCTCAGCGTTATTTCAACGAGCTCATTGTATGCAGCGTCCCGTATTTTCTCAACAAACAGCAGGGGCCCTGTTATCTGGCTTATGGTCTTGTAGCTTATCTGGGGCATCAGTGCACCTCCTGAATGGCATCAATCTCAGACTTGAGTTCTGCGACGGTCTGATCGAAGTATTCCTGGAAATCCTTTTCCGGGACCTCCTTCATCCTCGATATCCTGCCCCTTACTTTCATTGACTGCAGCTCGTTCATAGTAAGCCCCTTCTCCAAGGCATCCCTCTGCATCCTGCCCAGAAGCATAATTGCTTTTAGCATCCCGTACTGCTTCTTTATGGAACAATACTGGTCGATCTCATCAAACGCGCTCTGCTGGAGGAAATCCTCCCTGATGAGCCTTGCAATGTCAAGGGTACTCTTCTCCCTCTCCGGAAGGGCATCATATCCCACCAGCTGAACCACCTCCTGAAGCTCAGCCTCCTTCTGAAGTATTCCCATAGCCTCATCGTATAGTGAACCGAAGTCATCGGCAATGTGCTCATTGAACCACTTTCTCAGCTCACTCTGATACAGGGAATAGCTGTTCAGCCAGTTAATAGAAGGAAAGTGCCTCCTAGATGCCAGCGATGAGTCGAGTGCCCAGAAAACCCTCGTGACCCTGAGTGTATTCTGGGATACAGGCTCAGAAATATCACCGCCAGGCGGAGAAACAGCACCCACAATTGTGATTGATCCTATTCGTTCGTCATTTGACTGGACGATAGCATTGCCGGATCTCTCGTAGAATTCAGAAAGCCTGCGGCCAAGGTATGCAGGATACCCCTCCTCGCCCGGCATCTCCTCAAGCCTTCCCGAAATCTCCCTTAGGGCCTCAGCCCATCTCGAAGTGCTGTCAGCCATCAGTGCGACGTCATATCCCATGTCCCTATAGTATTCCGCTATTGTGATTCCTGTGTATATGCTGGCCTCTCTTGCCGCAACAGGCATGTTGGAGGTATTGGCTATGAGAACGGTCCGTTCCATCAGTGGCCTTCCGCTCTTGGGGTCCTGGAGTTCTGGAAATGTTGTCAGAATCTCGGTCATTTCATTTCCCCTCTCCCCGCATCCCACGTATACAACAACATCGCTGTCTGCCCATTTTGACAGCTGGTGCTGTACGACGGTGTTGTGCAGGACTATACCGCCGAATCCACCTATGAAGTTGCTGCCAAAGTCCGGAACGTAGAAATCGTACACATCAAAAGGTCCCTTTAAAAGCTCTATCTTCACCACTTTTTCCGGGACTGCCCATCCGGAGTTATCGTGCATTTCATCGGATCCGGCATCCATTATCTCAACAGCATGTGCTCCTGGGCCTTCCCTTTTAATCCTGTGTGCCACACCATGCTGCGTGAGCATATAGGAGCAGCGGGCCGCATCCATGGAATTAGTGAAAGTCAGACATCCAGTGTCCCCGGCTCCGCCCTGATGCAGGTTCAGAAAACTGGATGAAGTGGATACAGTCTTGTTGCCTGCATGCACCGAGATCTCAGATTTCAAGTCCGTTCTGCTTCCAGAGGGGACGGCTTCTGCTGCCTCTTTTCCTGCCGCAACAGGTATCTTTGCTGCAACCAGTATTCTATCCCCAACGCGAAGCTTAATAGCCGGTGTTTCAACGATATTCCCATCGCTTTCCCTGAAGAGCTTGTGAACCGGGGTTACCTTTACCTCACGCCCTGATTCAGTTCTTAACGCGACTAGGAGATCGGATTTTCCCCTGTACATAACATGGGACCTGCTTTCCACTATCCTTCCAAGGTTGTATGAAAACAGCTCGAGAGGTGTCTCCAGGAAGACATATTCCTCTTCAAGAGTTCTGTCAGGGCCTTCCCCCTTAGATCTTCTGAATATCTCCTCAATGGGAATGACTTCTCCGTTAGCCAAGATGACCGGAGTATCGCCAGAAACACACTTACCTGATCCAAATGGTCCTGGGACAGCGACTGTTCCGCCCTTTGCCACAGGAAAGAATGTGTCGATAACACGCTGGCCGGTGATCAGGGGTGACTCGGGTGGAAGCTTCCTTGATACCTTCCTGGCCTGCCTAACTGGCCATTCCTGCTTGAGCCTGATGTCAACCTTACCGTTCTCAGTCCTTACTGTTGCAACTGTCTCACTGACAGTGAACATTCCGGATTCTATGGAGGAAATTTCTCCATGTACGTTCAGTGGCACCATGATTTTATGGTTTATTATACCGGTTTCCTGAACGGAACCTATTATCTGACCCGGGACGACCTTATCTCCCTTCTTGAGTGAGGGAACGAATTCCCACTTTCTTGTTTCGTTCAACGGACTGGCCGTGAAGCCTCTCCGTATAAAATCTCCGCTCTTCTCCCTGATTACGTCCAGAGGACGCTGAATACCATCGTAAATGGAACTGAGGAGCCCCGGACCAAGGTCAACGGAAAGTGGCCTATAGGTGTTTTCAACAGGTTCCCCCGGGCGTATTCCACTGGTATCCTCATAGACCTGGATAGTAGACCTGCTTCCCACTATACGTATGATCTCCCCTACCAATCCTGCATTACCAACCCTCACCACGTCGTACATCCTGGCCTTGTCAACATCCTCTGCAATGACAACCGGCCCTGAAATTCTGATTATTTTACCCATAGTTCAACCTCCAATGTCTACTCCTAGAACCCTCTTTGCGAGGTCTCTAACCGATTCCTCCTCCTTTCCTCCCGGCATCGGAATAAAGACGACAACAGGGAACGTGGAAAAATCTACATACCGCATCTCAGCCTGTTCGAGATGACCTCTTATATTTTCGGAAACCATTATGAGGGCGTATTTGCCGCTCCTTACGATTTCCATCAGCTTTTTCGCACCGTCCTTTCCCTCCGCTATGAAGGTGTCCTCTATTCCAATAAGCCTGAATCCAAGAACAAGTTCTCTCTCACCTATGATAGCTAGACTCCCTGTCTTACCCTTAACCACCATGAATCAACCTCAGATTTGCAGCATTTCCCTTATCTTACTGTTATCAAGACCGTAATCTTTACCCAGTATGATATAGTGCAATAACTCCCTTTCCCTTTCTGCAGTCAGGATGAATGAGAGGGTGTAGCTGAGAGAAAGAGCCTGCTGTCGGAATATTGGTATGTATCTGCCGTAGAGGTCAGCCCTCGCGATCACCTCGAAGAGCTGAAGTCTTTTATCTGATATATAAGACCTTACCGCCCTCTCAAGGTTTCCAATATTCTGGAAGCGTTTTGCAACCTCCTCAATGCTGCCAAGCGAGTACACTTCCTGAAGGGCTGAAAGGCTTCTGTTACCTCCAGGTATGAAATACTCCCTGATTCTCTCGTATTCCAGCTTCAGGTCAAGCCCCTTAAGTATTATGAAGAGGTTCTGGGCATCTACAAGATCCATCACGTACCTGATGACAGGCCCCTCATCCCCATTGTAGAACCTCACTGAGCTTATCAGGTTGGAGTAATAGTGGAAATCAAGAGCTGAGAGCAGAAAAGAGACGTCTCCGCTCTTTCTGTACCTGTCCATCTGCTGGAGAACGAATTGACCGTAGCCGAAATTTGTCAGGTAGTTCACCATGGCCTCGATTGATTCCTTCGACATGAGGTTTCTAAAATCCTCATGTGTCATGGGGCCGGCAAAAATACCCATCGGGATATCCCTGAAGCTGAGGAGAAAATCCTCTGTCTCCCTGACGCTGTAGCCCATGAATTTTGAGGAAATTATGGCCTTGATATTTTCGATATCCCATTTGGAGAGGTATGCTCTCAGCAGGTCTCTGGCAGGGGTAGGTGCAGCAAATAGGGCGTATCTGTTCCTGAGTATAAGCCTGTGGTTTATCGACATGTTCAGAAGCTCTGCACCCTTGTGGACTCCACTGAAGACCTCAATGTCACTCTTGTAGAATGTGCTGAACAGGATTGAAAGTATATCGTTGGTGTTCTTGGCCTCAATTAGTCTTGAGAAGTCATTCGGAGAGAGAAATTCTGTCTCATGGGCTTTCAGTCTGCCGAAAGCCCCAGCATATGTGGGGTCCATAGGATCATTCTTCCAATCTTTCGAGAATACTTGATATTAGCTTTTCTCTGATTCCTGAAAAGATTTCCTTCAGAGAAAGGTTAAGCTCGAGAGAACCATCGCTTGATGAAGCAATAATGCCCCCATACTTCTGAACCCCATCATCATCAGATTCAGTCGCTTTGACCCCAGCAGGCAGTTTATCCTTGTCTTCCCGGGCGACGCTGATGATACAGTCATTTCCAAGCGCTTCTCTGGCTATCTTTACCAGCCTGCTTAGAAGTGCAGCATATCTTTGCGACTTCCTGTAGCCTGAGATCACCTCCTCGGCACGATCCAAGAAGTCCTCCAGCAGCTCCTCCTGCCTAGTCCTCACAATCTTCAGAGCCTCCATCTGCGCTGAACTGAGCACGGAGAGCTCCAGTGTTCTGGCTGATTCCTCTGTTTGGTGAGAATATGAGGACTGTATGGAGGAGACCGAGTGTTTGTGCTTTTCGAGGATCTCACTCTTTTTAGATTCGTAATACCTGTTGAGATTCTCTATCTCCTGATGTGTCCTGGCCTCAACGCCCTTAAGTATGTCTTCAAGCGACATCTGCTAACCTTACAGTATCTGCAAGAGCAGGATCAATCCCAACACGAAACCGATTATCCAAAGTGTCTCAGGAATAACGAAGAATATCAGGACCTGACCGAACTTTTCAGGTTTCTCTGCTATGATGCCCATCCCCGCGGCCCCGATACCCTGCTGTGCCATTCCTGTACCTACAAGACCTCCGGCTATGGATATCGCCGCAGCAATAGCCAGCAAAGATGTCTCTAAAGTAGCCACTACCATCTGTAATCCTCCAAGGTTGATAGCTGTACAATATATAAAGGTGCCTTGATTCAGATCATAAAAATCTTATGTTTTTAGGGATTTTCAGAGGTTTGCCGGAGGGTAATAACTCTTGAACTGTTAATTTTGCTCCTGCCACTGGGATCATCCACAACAAGAGTGAATGGTGTTCCGTTCCCGCCGATTGTTCCCGATATCTTCTCTCTCAGAGCATCTATTGTTTCCGGATCTGCATCCTCGTCGTCAAATAGATCCAGCTTGTCAAGAAGTCGGTTCAGTATACCTTCCACAGTTGTGATTTCCCCCGTTGACATTTCCCCTGGAGTTATCTCGGCGAAGAATTCCGGTATCTCTATCTTGGCATCGGGTGATCTGTATACTACTGTCCTGAGGTCACTGGAGTTCCGGATATTAAGAACGAGTTTCTTGTGGCCGTAGTTCTCGATGCCGTTTACCTTGGTTGTCTTGTACAGGCAGTTCTTGCAAAAATAGGTCTCGATCTCAATAGCCTCCTCGTAACTTATTCTGGTTCGGTAGAATATGAAAAAAAGGTTTCTGCCACAGGCCGGACATTCAGTTGAAGTTTCGAATTCTATGGGTATCTCCTCATCATTCTTTTCCTCTGTCATAGGCCTCCAGCCACTCCTTCAACGGTGAGGTAACGAAAAACCTGGCCTGTCTCAGATCAGCCAGGCTTTCGGATCTGGTGAGAAACATGGCTATCTTCAAATCACGAAGGATGAATGCCACTTCCTGAATAACCTTTTCGGGAGACTGATCGGCATGGGCAAGAAGATTTCTGGCAAATCCTCCTGCCACGGCACCAAACATGAGGGCCTTGGCCAGATCTAGACCGTTCCGCAGGCCACCGCTGCCAATCACAGGAAGCCCTACCTGGCAGTACTTTATTGACGCAGGTGCAGGGATGCCCCAGTTCCAGAAGGATTCTCCTGATTTCATCTTCGCAAATGTTGTCCCACCAAGACCGCCAACGTCTATTGCCCTTACACCAGCATCCTTGAGTTCAAGTGCTGCATCACGGGAAAACCCGTTTCCCGTTTCCTTTGCTATGACAGGATAGCTGCCTGCTATTTCTCTGAGCCTCCGCATCACCCCTTTGGCGTTTCTGTCTCCCTCGGGCTGTACCATCTCCTGAAGGAAGTTGAAGTGAACAATGAGATAGTTAGCATCTATCAGGTTCATCACAAATTCAATATCAGCGTCCTTAAAAGCAGGCTTGTCCTGGTTGATGAGCTGAGGCGCCCCGATATTTGCAATTCGCACAGGAATCTTATGTTCAAGTATTACAGAGAATGTATCTGATAGCTCCCTCTTTTCAACAGCAGCCCTCATACTGCCTACACCCATGGGTATCTGGAATTTTTCAGCAGCAGCGGCAAGATTTTTGTTTATCTTCTTGCCAAGGGCAACGCCGCCGGTCATTGAAGAGATGATCATAGGATACTGAATTTTGTGGTCTATGAATTTCGTAGATGCATCTATGGATGAGAAATCAACCTCAGGGATAGCCTGGTGCAAGATATGCACGTCATCCCAGTAGTTATGGCTTGAAGTTACAACCTCGTTCTCAGCGATCCTTATGTGATCCTCCTTTCTGTTCTCTATCACCTGAACACCGTTCCTACGAAATCTTTGGTTCCGATGGCGTATATTCTCTCAGGATGAAATCCGTTTATGAGATAAACATTTGTTCCGTTCAATGCTATCTGTCTCATTACGCTTATCTTGTTGTCTATGCCGCCTGTCACATCTGCAACGCGACCACTCTCAGTCCTTGGGCGGGTCCTTAGCTCCGTCTGCAGAACAGCGTCTCTGTGTAATTTCGGATTCTTGTCGAAGACGCCATCAACATCGGAATAGAAGACAGCAATTCGTGGTTTCATCCTTCTAGCTATGTCGAGCATAATATCATCTCCTGATCTTATGAGCACCCTTCCTGGTGACAGGTATGTGTCCCCAAAGGTTATTGGGACAATTCCGCAGTTGCTGGCTTCGACTATCCTGTCAACAAGTTCGTCTTTGGCAGCTGATGGCGGTATGGATATGCAGGGACCTACTATGCTCTGAAATATCCTAACGATCCGCTGATCAAGATCGGTCATGTCCGCATGAACAACGCTTAAACCCTCCATTGACCTTGGGGAGATCTGTCCCGGGATTCCGTATCTCTTGCTCATTATGTGCCCGAAGGAGCCACCACCATGAACCAGCACAATACCTTCATCAAGCATAGGTTTCAGCACTGAGATTATCTTCTCTGTCGCATGTCTTCTGAAAACCCTGTATCTCCTCTTATCGGTTATTACGCTGCCCCCAATTTTAAGCAATATCATCCGTTTCTAGGCATCATTATTGCTTGTTTCTTATTAAATTGCTTCATCTTCTTTCCTCATCCATTCATTCAAAGGCCTGTTTCTCCGAAAAGAACCTTGAAAGTGATATCACGCGGTAAACAGGATGTATGAATTTGCTGAAGGGAGCCAGAAGAAAAACATCCAGAATCAGGGCGTCATGGATAATAAAAGCCAATCCGTAAAACACCGTATATGACAGCAGGGCAAAGATTATGCCCGACAACCCTGACAGCAAAAGTAAGGTTACAAATGGAACATCCAGTGCGTACATCTCCATGCTTCTGGTTTTCTTCTCATCATAAACATCGGAGAAAAGCAACCCCAGTGAACCTGCGGAAATTAGAACAGAAGCAGCTGTGTATATAGCCAGTACAGTAGTATTCAGGTTTGGGTAAAATGAAATTGAGAAGAGTGCCAGTAAGAAACCATAAAGGAGGGATGAATGGAGAGCCGCTCTAACAAACCTGGATTCTTCAGAGGGATATCTGCAACCGACACCGCCTCCTCTGAAGTACTTATGGGAGAATGCAGAAACTAGGCCCATCAGAATCCCAAGTGAGGTCGTCCCTCTAAGGGATCTGGAGTTGCGGGAAAATCTGATTCCGGATAAGGTCCACATAATAATACTGTATGCATACACTGCAAGAGTTGTTGCCCTGAATGTTGAATCAGGAATCAAGGATGCCAGAGGGACATGGCCTATCAGAGGCTCCCTTTCAATCAGCAGAACATAGAGGATCATTGCTATCAGCGTGAATGTTACCAGTGCACCAGTGAGGATTGCTGGTCTGTCAAACGCCAGATTCGCCCAGAAAGGCCATGTGGAATCCCTGTAGCTTTTATACCTTGCGGATCCAAGGATTTTGGGAATGTTCAAACCGTATTCATGGTGCGGCTCGTTGAATGGGCACACATAATAGCAGTCCCTGCAATCGTGGCACAGATTGGCCAGGTAGGGCATCTCCTTGATGTCAAGAACAGATCGGTACTCAATGGCATCCCATACGGCGCAGAAACCTTCACAGTAGCGGCAGGCGTTGCAGATGGTAAGCTGTCTGAGGGCTTCGCCATATACGTCACCGGCTTCAGTCACCATTCCACCCTCCACTGATTCTTCCCAGAACTGTGCCAATGGTTAGGCCAAATCCTGCCAGATAGCCTGATCGGAGTATATTTCCGGAAGCGATCTCCCCTGCGGCAAACCCATTCTCAATTATCCCATCAGAGGTTCTGATCTTGCAGGTGCTGTCGATGGCAACCCCTTGATATGTGAACGTAAGTCCCGGACGGACCGGGTATATTAGAAATGGTGGTGTATCAATGGGTATGGCCCAGTGGGATTTCCTAGGTGAAACCTGCGCGTTGGTCCAGTTGAACAGATCCTCCCCGGCCTTCTCGATGCCTGAATTGAAGGCATTCACAGTTTCAATTAGTTTTCTTGAATCAATGCCAAGAAGCTGGGCAGCCTCAACTAGATCTCTGGCCTGTATCGGAGGATAAGCAGTGGGCATGTATTTCCCTATGGTCTTGGAATCAGTTATAACATACGCTATCTGGTTTTGCTGCTCCGCTATCAATCTGCCCCAGATAGCATATCTCTTTGGCCATATATCTTCTCCTTCATCATAGAAACGTTCTCCAACGCTGTTAACAACAATTCCCCATGGAATAGCGTCAATTCTTGTAACTATGCCACCGTCGTAATCGGGGGATCTGGCATCAACCGCAACCATATGTCCGGCTCTTTCCTGACCGCAGGGAATAGCTCCAGCTCTTAGAAGCGCCTTGAGTGGAAGCCCGGTGTTGAATCTACTCCCCCTGACCTTGATGTTCCCTGCGGCGTCTCCCCAAAACTCAGAAAGCCATTCTCTGTTAGCTTCAAACCCACCCGAGGCAAAAATGAACTCATCCCCTGCTATGGTTCTTCCGTTACCATTCCCGCTGATCCCAATGCCGACAATACGGTTATCGGATATATCCACAGAAACAACTTGAGTGTCATACATGATTCTAACACCCAGCTTTTCGATCTGTTTGTAGTACGCGTCAATGAGTGCCTTTCCCCCGCCGAGGAAGAAGACGTTTGTCCTGTTGAGGTTAAGTGTGCCTTTCTCTGAAAGATCTATCACAATTCCGGCTACCTTTTCATCAAATCCATCGCCGGATACCTTCCTCAGGTCATCCAGAAGCTCCGGTTTTGAATACTCCCCTGACGTGTATTGATCATCCAGGTGGGCGTATCTCAAATCTCTGGTGTACTTTGAGTTTCCACCCCTCATCTCTTTGGGTGAAGCCTCTATGAGGGTAACATTTCTCCCTCTTTCAGAGGCTTCTATTGCAGCACACAGGCCGGCATTGCCTCCCCCTATCACGACTACGTGCCTATCCAATATTATGTTCAACGCAATATGGATAATATTTATTTTCCCAAAATAAGAATCCCAACAATGTCAATTGAAAGGAAAAATATAATATTAGAACAAAATTTTTAAGTGTTTCTAACAGGTTAAAAAAAATGTTATTATAGGATCTTGGAAGTAAGAAATGTATGACAGAAACTAAACAATATGAAGGGAGCGTTTCTGATAGGCTGGAGAGGTTGCCTTTCAGCAAGTTCCACAGAAACTTCCTCCTCATGTTGACAAGCGGAGAATGGGCAGAAAGCCTCATGCTTCTCGGGAACGGAGCAATACTGGGCCTTGTGGCAGTTTTTTACCATCTGACAGGGGCTTACAGCGCCTATGCCTTGCCGGTACCATTTTTCCTTGGGGAGTTCGTGGGTTCGATCTTCTTCGGAAGACTTGCAGACGCCCGTGGAAGAAGAGCTGTGTTTTTGTATAACCAGCTAATATTTGGAGGAGGCATGCTGATAGCCGGTTTCATGCCTCTTTGGCAGCTGATTGCACTCTTCGTTTTCATTGGCGGCATCGGTGTAGGTGGTGAGTTCCCTCTCGTTGACAGCTACGGGACAGAAGTATTCAAGGGGCAGCAAAGAGGCGCCAGACTGGCAATGGTTTATACCATTGCTGTAACAGCTGCTCCTTTAATAGTCTTCATAACCTCTCTAACTAAGCCTCTAGGTTATTTCTCGTTTAGGATTCCTCTGTGGATGATGGGAGTTGCTGGTTTTGCGGTATGGGCCATACGGCTGAGACTCACAGAGTCACCCAGATGGCTTGAAACGCAGGGAAGATTTAAGGAAGCGGATCAGGTAATGACACACATAGAGGAAAGGGTAAAGGCAGAAACTGGGATGAAAGAACTGCCACCATTACAGCACAAATCAGAGCCTGTCGCTAAGTCTTCCAAATTTTCAGATATCTTCGCACCAGATGTAAGGCGTACGACAATAATGATGCTGATATTCCAATTCTTCCAATCCGGTATCTTTTATGGTTTCGTTACGTTTGCTCCTGGCATTATAACGTCTAAATACCCTCTCCACGATCCGCTCGGGTATGCCGCTGTAATTTTTGCTGGATTCTTCTTTGGAAGCATATTCAACATATTCATTATTGACAAAATGGAGAGAAAATGGGGAATAATTCTATTTGCAATTCTCGGGGGGATATTCGGAACACTGTTTGTCATAGTAAATTCTCTGTTTGAAGCAGTGCTGTTTGGTTTCATCACCACTTTCGCTCTCTGGAATTTCTCGAATTTCCTGCATCAATACAACGCCGAGGTTTTTCCCACGAGGGTTAGGACAACGGCTGCTGGTACCGTTTATTCGGTTAGCAGGGTTTCCACAAGCATATTGACCCTCCTGATAGCTGCCTTTATTTTACCCTTGGGGGACATTTATGTATTCGTAGTTATCTGGATCTTCGTGCTAATATGCACAGTGGACCTCATATCCCTCGGGCCGAGAACTTCCAGGAAGAGAGTGGAAGAAATCGCAGTTTGAAATTATATTATTTTATTTTTTCTAAACATATCAATTTCTTCTTTCCTGTATCCGAGGGAAGAAAGCATTTCATCTGTATTTTCTCCTAGGGCTGGTGATTTTCCATCCCGTGCCTCTGATCCAGGCACCGTTGGCATCAATATTGTCGATCCATTGAAAGTTACAGATGCAAGCTTATCCTTCAGCTGCGGATCATTGAGAAGGTCCCAGGGCTTATTAAGAGTTGCATGGGCAATGTTTAGTTTGGTAAGAAGCTCCTCAACCTGTGTGAATTTCATCTGAGATATTTTTTCCTGAACTATCTTAAGGAGTTCGTTCCTGTGTTCATACCTCAACTCGTTCCTGCTGAACCTCTGTTCAGAGCATACCCCAAGATTGAATCCGGCGCAGAACTCACGCCACTGTGTATCAGTAGTAACCGCAATGAAAATATCTTTCTGATCCTTCGTCCGGAAGAAATCATATATGGCCCAGGCAAAACCCTCCTCGTTCAATGGCCTCAGTGGCTTCCCGGTGAGCTCGTAGGAGACTATATGCTGCCCCATTATGAAAGCGGCTGTCTCAAACATTCCGATATCAATATATGATCCCCTCCCGGTCTGTTCGCGATCCATAAGGGCCTTTAGGGTCCATATTACACCAAACATGGCTGAGGTCATGTCCACAATGGAAGCTCCAATCCTCATGGGTCTTCCATCCAGCCCGTTCATGTATGCAATTCCCGAATGAACCTCTATTGGATAGTCCAGCGACTTCCTTGATTCGTATGGCCCCTTTGCATACCCCTTAAGGGAGAGGTATACCAGTCCTGGGTTGATTTCACTTAGAACATCATAAGAAAGGCCCGCTCTTGAAAGAGATCCATGGCCAATGTTGTCAATCAAAACATCAGATTTGGCTATGAGCCTCTTGAAGATCTCATTGCCCTCTGCCTTGTTGAAATCAAGCGTGATGCTTTTCTTGTTCCTGTTGTAGAAGAGGAATGCCCCAGAGCTTGTCCCTGTTAGCCTTCTGGCAATATCTCCTTCGCCAGGCTTCTCTATCTTTATGACCTCGTATCCAAGATCTGCAAAGATAAGCCCGGCAGTAGGACCGGCTACTATGTGGCCTATCTCCAGGACTCTCGTCATTAAGCACCACCAGAATTTTCCCTTGCCAGTTTTACAATTTCCGCAACTCCCATGGCTCTCCCCTCCTTGACGGAAATGTCCTTTACTTTTTCCACAAGCATTTTTAAGTCCCTCTCATTAAGTTCAATGTTATTTGCAGCGAGCAGCCTCCTTATCATTGATCTTCCGGTGTATACGTTCACAGAGAATTTTTCACCATGGAAGGTTCCGGAGAAGGCGGCGTGTGTGCCTGCTGTGTGTATTCCTGAATTTTCCCCGTACACAGGAAAATTCCTGAAGAGGAAATCTGGACCCAGCTTTCTAACCAGTATTTCAGCCATTAGCTCGTAGAGTTTCCTCAGCTCAGCCCTATTTATGCCTGTCTCATATCCAGACAGGGAAAGTATGCTTTCAACAGTCCCCAGGTCAGAAATCCCGTTCCTCTCGCCTATGCCGAATACTGTGCAGTCAATGTAATCTGCTCCGGCTTCATACGCAGTGAAGGCATTCAGAACAGACGCTCCGGAATCATTGTGGCAGTGCACCTCTATCTTGGCATTCAGGGACCTTTTTGCAGCCTGTATGACAGCTCTCATATGATTTGGTGTTGCAGTACCTGTTGTATCGGGAAGCTGAATTACATTGGCGCCGGCCATTTCAATCCTCTTTGCCATCTTTATGATCTGATCGGGAGTGTATGCGGCAACATTCACGATAGCCACCTCAACAAGTCCTCCCTTGGTGGAAGCGTATTTAACAGATTCCTCTATCTTGCCTAAATCAGCCACCTCGAAGGGAAGATGCATAGATATGTTGGCTCCCGTTTCATAGATAGCATCAATGTCCTCTCTCACCGTTCTTCCCAGGGCGTAGGTCTCATCGAAAAGATTTTCCTTCACGATCGTTCTGGCCACCTCAGCTTCACTCCAGTGGGCTGAAGGGTATGACACAAGCGCCCGCCTCAAGCCTGCTTTAGAAAGCTGCCTTGCAATTTCAATGCGCTCATTAATTGAGAAAGCAAAGCCAGGCGTCTGGAGACCTTCCCTAAGTGTATCATCGGTGAGCATAGTATTCTGAAATATAGGGTGTATTTTAATTAACCTTCAAACGTGTTAAGTGCCACAGTAGAGGTTAAATCTCATGGTACCATGTTTTTGACATGGGAAAGACTGTAGCGGAGAAGATACTCTCCCATGCCAGCGGGAAGGATTCCCATGCAGGTGACGTGACATGGGCTGTCCCTGATCTGGTCTATGTTCATGATGCCCTTGGACCCCTTGTCCTTCAGTCCTTCAGGAAGATGGGTGCATCTAGGATACGGTTTCCCGGCAGGATAATCTTCATCAATGATCACATCTTCCCAGCGAAGGATGTGGAAAGCGCCGAGAATTCACTTGACATGAAAAGGTTCGCTGAGGAACACAAAGTCAAGTTCATAGGAAACGGCGAAGGCATTGAACACACTCTACTGATTGAGAACGGGGATATCAGTCCAGGAATGTTCGTCGTAGGTTCTGACTCGCATACAGTAACGGCAGGTGCTGTAACAGCAATGGGTGTGGGGCTTGGATCTACTGACATAGCGGCTCTTCTGGCCCTGGGCAAGAACTGGTTTCGTGTCCCCGAGAGCATCAGGTTTGATCTCAGGGGAAAAATGGGGCATTTCGTCACAGGAAAGGACATAATACTTGAAATCATCCACAGGATTGGAGTGGATGGAGCAAACTACATGAGCATGGAGCTGGCACTTGAGGATTCAGGCATCAGCATAGACGACAGGCTGGCAATTGCCAATATGACCGTGGAAGCTGGAGCAAAGGACGGCGTGGTTTTCAATGCAAATGACGCTAACGAAAAATGGTACCTTCCAGACAGCGATGCCACTTACACATACAGACAGGAGATCGATCTCTCTTCGCTCAGGCCAAAGGTCGCCTTCCCCTATTCCCCAGGAAATGTCCATGATGTCTCTGACGCAAAGGGAGTTAAGGTCAACCAGGTCTATCTTGGGAACTGTGCAAACGGCACGTACAGGGACCTAGAGGAGGCAGCGGAAATACTGAGGGGAAAAACAATCAGCAGAAACGTGAGGATGATTGTCGTGCCTGCAACGCGCAGCATATACAGGAAAGCCTTGAGATCAGGGTTGATTGAAGTATTTCTGGACTCCGGGGCAACAGTTGCCCCGTCAACATGCGGGGCATGTGCTGGCCTTCACATGGGCGTTCTTGGTAACGGCGAAGTTGCTGTTGCAAATACAAACAGGAATTTCAGGGGGAGAATGGGACATCCCGGCAGTAAGGTTTATCTTGCCAATTCATACGTGGCAGCTTTGGCAGCACTGGAGGGGGAGATATGCGACCCGATGGAAGTTTTGTAACGGGAACAGTGCACCTTCTGGGTGACAACATAGACACAGATATGCTTGCACCCGGAGGTTACCTGCATCTTGGTATTGAAACACTGAAGAACCACTGCCTTGAGGCCATAGACCCGGACTGGTCAAGCAGGGTCTCCCCAGGCGACATTGTTGTTGCAGGCAGAAACTTTGGATGCGGGTCCTCCAGGGAGCAGGCAGCCATAGTACTGAAGGAACTTGGCATAGCTCTGGTTCTTGCAAGATCATTTGCCAGAATATTCTACAGGAACGCCATAAACGTGGGACTGCCAATAGGCATAATCAAAGATGATGTCCGATTCGCAGAGGGGGAAAGGGTAAATTACAGTCTTGAAAGGAAGGAGGTACGAGCGGGCCAGATTGTTGCTTTCACCGGCGTCACTGGCCCGCTGAAGGAGATTCTGGATTCCGGCGGTCTCGTACAGTATGTTGCCAAAGAGCTGAAGAATGCAGAAAAATCCTAGGATTCACTATTGCCAAGGACATACTCAATCAGTTTCCTCTCTCCATTCCTGAGGTGGTACGAGACGGTGGGCTTTGATAGGCCGAATGTGCTGGAGAGTTTTTCAAGAGAGCACTTCCTTGGCCATGAGTAGAATCCATTGGCAAAGGCCTTCTGTATTATGTCCGCTTCTGTCTTGGAAAGATTAACCGGGAAACTTGATACAATATTTCCCTTGATCTCCTGAACCACCTCGTCTATGCTGATCTTCTTTGTCTTCTGGTTGACTATGACATTCTTCTTGGAAATGCCCAGAATGATTCTCTCAAAATCGTCAGCGGAGTAGGTGAGGAATCCCACACTCTCGGCACCTTCCGTAATGACGATTGGAAAGAGCGGTACGCCTCCATTGGAGGATATTGAACTTATTATTCTGTGTGACCTCTTCACGCCGTCAATTACAGTGTAGTTGCCGCTGTTTACTATTTTGTAGGAAATAAAATCGTTCAAAACGTCGGAATGCACCGGATTAAGAGCATCCTTTTCAGTAAAACAGAACACGTAGTTCCGGTCAATGCTCAGTGGATATGCGTATGGTATTATAAGCGGGCGATCTATCAGCGAGGAAGTTTTGGCAAGGCCGCAATGGCTCTCCACCTCAAGCCGTGTTATGTACATTGGTTATCAAATAGTTTCATACTTATTAATTATCCGGGATTGCTGACCGGATGAAAAAATTATTAGATTCTCGAACATGACAGGAGATACTGGGCCGGTAGATCAGCGGTAGATCGCCTGCTTTGCAAGCAGGAGGCCTCGGGTTCAAATCCCGACCGGTCCATTTAATCTATTAGTTTAATACCTTTTATCCCGCCAGCCTTGATATAATTATGACGATCCAGCCGAAGTATCAGGAACTGCTTCTAGATGAAGACGTGCGAAGATGGTTTGAAAATCTAAAGGCAAAGTCCGTGCTGATGGCAACGGTTGTCCTGAAAAACCTTGGGCATTACTGCGAGCTTACTCATACCAATCCAAGGGAAATCCTGAACAAGGCAAAGAGCAACGATAAGGATTTCAGATATGAATTCGCGGATTTTGTCAGAGACATGGGAAACAAAGGAAAGGCAGGCTCATATATTACAAGGTTCAAGAAGGTTATTCTCTCTTGGCTGAAGTTTAACGGTATCAGTTTACAGTTAGCCTTCAGCATATCTGGCGAGAATGAAACTCCTACAATAGCAAACGAAAAATTTCTCTGCAATGAAGAATTGGCAAGAATCTTAAGAAAGGCAACATCAAGGGGCAGGGTTGTTATAGCCATGATGGCATTTTCAGGTTTAAGACCGGAATCCTTGGGAAATTATGAAGGAACTGACGGATTGAGACTTGGAGATATCAAAGAGCTGAAGTTGTCCGTGAGATACAATTCGATAAGATTCCTGTTATTGTAATGGTAAGGAGCAGGTTAAGCAAGGGAAGGCACCAGTACTTCTCTTTCATATGAGAAGAGGGAGCAACATATATCAAAGAATACCTTGAGGAGAGGAGAAAGAATGGCGAGAAATTATCCTACGATTCACCATTCTTGATTGTATCAAACATCAAAATGGGAAATAAGCCAAGGGAGATAATGAAAATAGTCAGTTGTTAAATTTTGAGACACCCTAAATAAATTAATGCTGCGGATTAGTGAAAGTGGGGGAGCAATTTTGCACTAGCTCCGTGAACATGCGCAAGTTACTTCATGGCATAAAAAAAAGTATTCCAGGGATTCAAGCCTGGTCATGCAGATACGCACGATAGGATTTGAGAGAAATGACAGCGAACTGTCTGCTAGTCTGGAATTGAGTGCAGAAAAGAAGGGGAAACCTGTTCCAAGAACGGACGCCATCATTGCTTCCATAGCTTTAAACAACGGCTGCTCACTCTACGCCTTAGACAACCACTTCAAGGTTTTTGAAGAAAACGGATTCAAGCTATTTAAATAGCGTACAATGGGACTATCTGGTTCCAATTATCTTTAAAATGATCCAAGAGAGTGAGGGGTAAGGCAACCCAGAAGATATAAGTGCGTTGAATCAAAGTATTTTATTAAAACATTAACAAAATTCCTGCTCACATTTATTCGACACTATCCGGAAATGATCCGGCAGGAAGCCTTCTTCAGTGAAAGGACAATTTGAGAAGGTACAGCAAGATTTTAACATATTTTCTTGAGCACATCTTTATTTTGAAATTAAAGCTTAAATCTGCATAGAGCGAAACTCTTCTTACTGTGCCTCTGGGAGTTCAAGAAGGTACCTTGCAAGCTCGTCAGGTTTTGTTACCATTGGATAGTGGCCAGTCTCCATTATACGATACGGGCCAGTTAGCTTGCCCCACTTCCCCTGAATTATTTCATCTACTGGGTCACCGCTTAATGTGCAGAAAACATATCCGGTATTGATAAGGTGTGGCGACCTGGTCAGAATGATCGGATCCGCAGCAAGCTTTATTGGCCATGGTGTACATTTATCAATCATCCATTTCTTATTCTTCCCCTTGACATCCTTCCCTATATTGTCAAGTACAGTTTCTGAAAATGGGATTGCAAATGATCCCTCCTCAAGTGGACCAAATTCTTGCGTCGGATCAAAGATTCCCTGGGGTTCCCGGGTATCATATGGCCTGAACGAATCAAGATAAACTGTCATTCTGATCTTTTCCGGAATCCTATCTGAAACAGCAGCTGCAACCTTTCCGGCAAAGCTGTGTCCAATCAGTACAATGTTCTCGAGATCATTGAAT
>JAHXPV010000001.1:155623-159690 GCA_031625175.1 Thermoplasmatales archaeon AK
GCCCCCAAGCCAGGCACCGGGAATGAGTACGTAATTATACATACCTATCATAGGTCGAATCAAGATATAAGGATACGTAAAAGATGATTGGCATCTGATCCAATGGCAGTCATCGAATAGGAAATGTCCACACAGCTTGGGGTTTTGAATGCGGTCATATTGGCGTTGATATTCAGCACAGATCTAAAATACGCTCTAAAATAGCCGAGGATTTACTAAATACCTCTTAACTAGAAATTAGATTGGGGAAATCTATAGCTAGCTTTTCAAAGCAATGAGACAATATAGATACACAATGATGGCAAATTTGAATTAAATTTTTGAGAAATTCAATAGATAATAATAAGACGGATTAGGAGAACAAAGAAGAAGTATTAATACCCATACGGATTAAGATTACCGTGGGTCTGCCGTTTCTCCTGAATCATAACGGAAGCAACGGAAACGCTGTGGATGATTTGATTGAAGCATACAGAACTTACATGAGTGAGCGTCCCGACCCTGCACAGGTTAATGTCTGGAGATCCTTGACGGGGGAGATGATCAAGATAGTTGATGGGTTTCCTTCATTTGCAGAGTTTCCAATTTTCCATCTTGAAAGGGTGGACTATCTCATCGTAGATACCAATGATGCTCTTATCATTGAAGCCAAGGGCTGGAAAAACATAGAAAAGATAGATGACAGGGTGGTTCTTGCAGACGGGAAATTACATCTCGACCCCTGCTACCAGCTTAACAATTACGTATCAAAGTTCAACCACTTCCACTCAAGCGGTCGGGAACTGAAATACTCTGGAGTATTGTTTCTTTACAACAACAGTACGTACAGATCCGACGAATGCCAAATTGCTCATACTTTTGGGGAACTTAAATCGATTATAGACTCACTCAGAAAGCCTCAGAGTATGGATTTGGCTGAAAAAATTAGAATGGGTCATTTCCAAGTTTCTGACGACATTATTTATTTGATAAGCCAAAACAGAAAAGAGATGCTATTTAATGCTTCGAAAGCCTTACTGGGGAGAGGATACGGACTCACAGAAAATCAGGCATTACTTGTCCACGAAGTGCTTCAGGCGGTCGAAAAACAAGAAAACAGGACTTTTCTTGTAAAGGGAAGCAGCGGCTCTGGAAAGACCCTTGTTGCTGTTGAGCTGTTGCTTGAAGCATTTGTGAAAAAATACACGGTGTTTCTGGCGTACAGAAATAACAGGCTCCTCAATACTCTCAAACAGATACTTCAGACAGGGGATGGAAAGCATAACATTTCAGCCAGCATCATGTTCTACTCCACAGGAAGAGGCCAGGGTATTGGAGAAGCAAATTTCCCCGCGGACAGGTACGGTAAGATCGACCTGGTAATTTACGACGAGGCCCAGAGGATGACTGAGTCAGTTATCAAAACCACTAACTACAGATCCACTGTAAAAGTGTATTTCTACGACGAAAATCAGATTCTGATAGGAGACGAAGCCGGTACCGACGGGAATTTCAGGAGGTACTGCAGTAACATATCCGAATTTGAGTTCCCCTCTGTTTTCAGGTTATCGAGGTCTTACCTCAATCTTGTGAACCACCTGCTGGACGGTTCCGAACCCACCAAATTGTCTGGTTACAGGATAAAGTTATTCGACAGAATAACCGAAATGCTTGAAGATCTCAGGAAATATCATAATGAAGGCGACAAAATTGCTCTTATGTGCGCATTCACAGAATCAAACGGCGATAAGAACAATCCCCAGAGCATAGATAACAGGCGGATAGGCTATCCGCTCCCCTCGGGACTTGACATTTACAGGGGTACCGATCTAGACATATATTGGCTGATGGACGAAAAGACAGAGTATCCCCGGTACTGGTCTGGAGGGATGGACCCTCTGTCAAGGTGTGCCAGCGTGTATGGCAGCCAGGGATTCGAAACCCAGTATGCAGGATTAGTCTGGGGCAGAGATCTTGTCTGGAGAAACGGATGGACAATTAATCCAGACCCCATAACAGATAAGGTTGGCAACAGTCACTCACTCAAAATACTTTCAAGGAAGAACAACGAGGGTGCCATGAAGCTGCTTAAGAACAGATATTACATTTTGCTTACCCGCGCCATAAAAGGCATGGACATATTCTTCGAAGATCCGCAAACAGGAAAGTATGTGGAATCTGTTCTGCAAAGCGCAGGGGTGCTCTACCAGTAAAGTGCCCTCTGATTTCCTCAGCCAAGATAGCAAAAATTGAATTCAACGTGCCTTAAAATTATCAATTCTGTAATGATACCATCAGGAGATCGCCCTCGTGATTAGTGACCTCAACGCAGCTTCCACATCCTCATTCCATTCAGGTATCGCGAATGTTACTGGCCAAATAGCCCCATTATCCAGGCGGGCTTTATCGCTGAAACCGACGGTTGAGTACCTCGTTTTGAACTTACGTCTCTCCTGGAAAAAGCAAAGGACTGAACCATCCCTTTCATAAGCCGGCATGCCGTACCATGTCCGTGAACTCAGGCCAGGTGCCATCTCCTTTATCATGGCATGCAAGTTAGTTGCGATGGTCTGATCGGGTTCACCCATTTCAGCAATTTTGTCAAGGACATCCTTTTCGAAGTCCTCAGGCTTCGGTTTTGATCCTATCTTTCTTCTGGCAGCCAGTTCCTTTGCACGTTCAGCCATAGCCATCTTTTCTTCTTCGGTAAAGCCAGAGATTCCATTTTTTTCAGTTCCACCTGATCCATCCATATTTATCACAGCATTCAGCCTTGGTAGTACGTATGCTGATAGCACAGGTCAAATAAGAAGTGTTTGCTGCTGCATCAAATAATTAGCGAAAGGCGCATGCAAATGGCTTGTAATATGATTTGCTTTGTTCTTTATTCTTGCTGATGGAGCTGAGAGCCACTGGAAGGATTTGAAACCGCTGGTCTGCTGATTAATAGGGATGAAAAAGAAGGGCTCTCAAAAAACACAGACCCATCGTTGTGTGTGACATTCTGTTAGCCAGCGCCCATTACCATAACGCTATAAGCTTATTAAGTCCGTTCTTCCAGCTCTCGGAAAACTGAGCCATATCTTTTATGGCCTCTCTTCCAAGATCCGTAATAGTATACATCTGTCTTGCCCGCTCTCCCTGCATTATTTCGCGCCTTTCCACATATCCATCCTTTTCCAGTGAGCCAAGGGCGGGATATATGGAACCAGCGGTGGGCCTCCAGTAACCTTGTGTGCGCAGGGAAATCTCACTCATTATTTCATATCCATGCATTGGTTTATCTTCAAGAATTTTAAGTATCAAAGGCTTGAGTATTCCAGGTGGGATAAGACTTACTTTGAATGGGCCACATCGACAGGAGCAATCTTTATCCACTTACTTTCCAACCTCCTTTCTTAATAGTTCCTTCTGAATTTCAATTTCTTTCAATTCTTCCCTCTTTGCCTCAATTGTTGAATACAGTTTTTCTATTTTTTCTATCTCAAGAACTTTTGCATGATGGAGTGCACAGAGTTCACAACCGTATATCCTTACCACTCCGTCTATTCCAAACGGAAACTCTTTACCTGGCATTACAGGTTCGCCACAATCAGCACATTTCAACATCCCTATCAACTCTCAATTTTTGTGGAGTTAAGTTCACTCCACATTCTCGTTTTTGTGCGATTTGATCCTTGCCAGTTTCCTCTCCAACAAAGATATCTCATTCTCCAGCTGTTCCTTGTAGTCCTCAAGGTCTTCAGCCACATCCTTCCCAGAACGGTTCCAAAACATATGGCCACATCTAGACATTCTGGATACCATGTATTCGTCGTCGCATCCACACCTATTTCTATTCATTCCATACATTTGTTTTCACCTTACCAGAGCATTATTGGTTCCTATATAAAGCTGTCGATATATCGATGACAATTTCAATAAACCTACATGGAATGATTATAGAAAACACATAGATTTAAACAAATCCGCTACTCAATGCAATCCATAGCAGTCTTTGTCATTGTAAGATATAAATCGATCTTCCACAAGTCCTCCACTTGACCTTGCTGAGAATATTGCTTTAAAAAGGGCTTAGGATTTTCCCT
>JAHXPV010000001.1:159723-220742 GCA_031625175.1 Thermoplasmatales archaeon AK
CTCCTCTGGAGAATAATCCTTTATGCCACTTGTAAGACAGATCCTGAATGAGGAACGCTCGTGTGCTTCATACATTGTCGGATGCCCCAGTTCCGGAAAAGCATTTGTAATTGATCCTAAAAATGAAGTGGATACATACATTAAGATGGCCGGTTCTATGGCACTGAAGATAGAGGGTATAATAGAGACCCATATTCACGCCGACCATATCTCAGGTGCTAAGAAATTACAGAGATCTACCAGTGCTCCCATTTATATGTTTGAAGATGCAAAGGTGAAATTTGGTTTCCTCCCACTGAAGGAAGGGGATACCATGAAAATAGGAAATGCACGGATCGAGGTATTACACACACCGGGGCACACACCGGAGAGCATATCCTTGGTCTACTATGATCATAAGAGAAATCCTGAAATACCCTCAACGATCTTCACAGGAGACACGCTATTTGTTGGCGATGTTGGACGATCAGATATTTCTGGAATGGATACCTCGTATGAATTATACGAAAGCATAACGGAAAAAATATTGCGTCTGCCGGATTTTGTAGAATTAATGCCTGCACACTATTCAGGCTCCGCCTGCGGTGCTAAAATGAGCCCGAAGGTCTCCTCAACACTGGGATACGAACGGCTTTGCAATCCTCTCCTTCAGACGGACTCATACAGTGATTTCAGAAGAAAACTTGGAGATATACAGCTTCCATCCATACCTGAAAAGGAAAAGATAAGGGATATTAACATTGGGGCAAATTAAGACGTCCGGCATGGAAGATAATGCATATGCGCCTTCCAAAATATTGGACGAGCTCGAATTTCTTGGGCTTACAAACTATGAGGCTCAGATATTTCTTGCTCTTTCACACAGAAGGATGACTGCAAGGGATCTTTCCCGAACAACTGGAATCCCTTACACCAAGGTATATGCAGTTTTAGAGAAAATGATTCAACGTAATCTGGCTCAGAGAGTCTCAGGCAGTCCTTCCATATTTTCAATCCCTAATCCCGAGATTGTTATTGGTATCCTGTGTGATGAGGTCAGATCCAAGATCAACGAGATTGAGGAACATGTAGATAATTACCTAACAATGGTCGGCGGGAATGAACGGAGATCAGGTGATCTCAATGTGTCATGGAGTATAATAGGTTTCAGTAAAGTACAGTATTACCTCCAGACAATGGTAAAAAAAGCAACACGTTCGATTTACTTGATGGATCCGGGGATCAGAACAGTCGACAGTAAATTGCATGAAATTATCAAATCTAGGAAGGGTGTTCTGTTGAAAATGATATTTTCCACTGGCGACCTGAAAAAAATTCCAGAGGATCTCATACAATTCTCAAGAATATATGATAGGTTGAATTCAAGGTACTATGTTTTTGACAACGAGACCTCGTTTATGATCTCCATGGAGAAAGACCATGAGATCTACGGAATAGTGGAACCATGCAGTAATTGCGTTTTGCAGTCCAGAGAACATTTCGAAATGATATGGGACAGATCAAGGCCCGCCTGCACAAAAGGATGATTCATGTTGCCTCACGCGAAAAATCGTGCCGCATCACAAGGATTGACATTCTACGGTACGCAGTACATCATCCTCCTGTTACTGACCCTTTTCATTGGATGGTTTCTGGGGATAGAGCGTGTTCTCATCCCTGCGATGGCTAAGGACATATATCATATTTCATCTTATTTATACATACTCTCATTTCTGGCGGCTTTTGGCTTCACAAAGAGTGTACTCAATCTCGTTTCCGGAAAAATATCAGATGATATTGGAAGAAAGAAACTGCTGCTTATAGGATGGCTGGTGGCTATCCCAGTCCCTTTCATATTCTACTTCTCAACAAGCTGGAATATGATTGTACTTGCCAATATCGAGGTAGCTGTTAATCAGGCATTCGCATGGACTATGACAGTAACCGCCGGACTGGATCTGAGCAGAAGTACATCTCGAGGCCTTACTGTTGGACTGAACGAGGCAGCTGGCTACATAGGGCAGGCCACTGCAGGAGTCATTACTGGCTATATGACTGCGTCATATGGGTTAAGGGAAGCATCATTCCTGTTCGGAATTGTGGTTGTAATTGTGGCCATAGGAACAACTGCACTTACAATAAGGGAAACTGTAGGCTTTGCCAGATCGGAAAATGTCGGGATAAACCAAACGGGTAGTTCGGTTTCATTCTTGAAGATGTTTACAGATACATCATGGTCAAACAAGCTCCTCTTTTCTTATTCACAGGCCGGTCTCATTGAGAAATTTGTGGATGTTGTATTTTGGGGGCTCATGCCATTATACCTTCTTTCACTTCACTTCAGCCTGTTTACTACAGCTGTTTTGGTTGGAATTTATCAGATGACATGGGGTTTGCTCCAGATTATAACTGGAAGGCTTTCGGACCATATTGGTCGCAATGTGCTTATAATTACAGGCTTCTGGATTGACTCCACTGCCATGGTAGGTTTCGTCTTCTTTCATGGAATTGTAATTATTGGCTTGCTGAGTCTTCTTGCAGGTCTCGGAATGGCGTTTCTGTATCCTGTTATCATTGCTGCAGTGAACGACAGAGTCAAACCATCCGAAAGGGGTACAAGACTTGGTATCTACAGGCTCTGGCGAGATTCCGGCTATGGATTCGGTGCTATATTCGTGGGAATATTGGCAAGCGCGTTGAATATTAAATCTGTGTTTATCGGTGTCGCACTGCTGATGGCTGTTTCAGGTGGAATCGTTATGATTGCCTGCAGGATTAATCACTGTAAGT
This sequence comes from Thermoplasmatales archaeon AK, assembly GCA_031625175.1. Taxonomy (GTDB): domain Archaea; phylum Thermoplasmatota; class Thermoplasmata; order Thermoplasmatales; family Thermoplasmataceae; genus UBA447. The sequence continues at coordinate 162,493 of JAHXPV010000001.1, forward strand.
CCTAGGTACCATAGCTAAGTAACAAAATTGCAGTTAAAGGGGAAACTGTTAGGAAAAATTCTTCCCACGTTGGATACGGAGATCTCAGAGAATGAAAATCAGCAACGATAGGCCGTTTGCCGGTATTCAAAGGATTATGATCCGATAATGTACTCAAATGCTTAAGAAATTCTAGAACCACTGCCAACGGTTTTTGGACGAACATAAAAAATAATTCAAGAAGTATTTTCAGTGACCTAAAACAAGCAACAACACAGCAATTTTTATTCTTCGTCAGTTGCCTCCGGAACCTCTCCCTCAGATCCGGGTTCACAACTATCTGCTTCAGCAATGTTTTAAGGGTTTGCTGAATTCTAAGTAAAATATACAATAAATTTCATTGCAAATTGGATCGTTCTCAATGAATGTGGCTTCGGAAAGTAGGAAAAGAGCCACTGGAGGGTTTTGATCCCCCGACCTGCTGATTACAAGTCAGCTGCTCTGCCGCCTGAGCTACAGTGGCAATGCTGTGGCTAATCACTAGGACAACATAAATATTTCAATGAAGCCTGATGATCATTTGACCGCCATCAGGATCCTGTTGTCGAGTGCCTTCCAAACAACATCGATCAGGCTGAATCCCGCTCTTCTCAAGAGATCCATATGTCTTTCCAGGGTGACATTCTTGTCATGATCTCCCATACCGTACCTTTCGCTCCTGATCTTCATCTCCTTACTGAACATAGGATCATTCCCGATGGATTTCCACCAGGCATCCCAGTCAAGTGCCTGCAGTCTCCTCAGATTTTCCCTCTCCATCCTGTGCCTTACTGAATCGTAAAACATCTTTACTCTTTCATCTTCCGCAGCGGGATGAATGTGATCCCCGTTCAGAAAAATACCATTTGGTGATAGCATTTCAAAGCAGTGTTTATAAAGTTTCTCCAATGCATTCTCATTTATCCAGTGGAGAGCCGTTGTGCTGACTACCGCGTCAAAGCTTCTGAGAGGCAACTTTTCCTCCCAGCCGGGTGCAGAAAGATCGGCTTCCACGATCATAGACCCGCTCCCAAATTTGTTCAGCACTCTTCTTGCTATTTTCAATAGTACAGGATCATAATCCACCGAAACAACCGTGGCCTTATCAACAGATTCAAGGACACGCAAACTGGTTGACCCGGGTCCACAGCCCAGATCAAGAACCCGAATATTGTTGACAGCAACGGACCTGAGGATATCTATCATAACAGAGAAACGTTCTTCCCTGTAATCTACAAGAGCGGTCTGGCTCTTATCCCATTCAGCGTACCAGTATAATTCATCCATGTCCCAATATTGTTTGGAGAAATTAAACCTGATTTTGATCCAAGGGCTGGGAATCAATTATTCTGATGCACCTAAATTATATCTACCGGCAACCACCACTATAATCTTAACCGGGGTGAGAGGTCATATCGTGGTCGAAGTGACATCCGGTCATTAAAAAATAACCCTGTCACCGTTATAGGGGAAGATTTTTCCAGTCCAGCAGCTCCCTATCATTCAGGGTCTTGATTTCAAGGCTCTTTATCAGATCCAGAAGAAGGTCATCTTTTATGTAGTTCCTGTAAACCTTCTTCTCGCTGTGTCCATATAAGGCAGACCTCAGGGCTCCGGTGGTAAGTGCAAGTCCAAGGCGAGATGCATTCTGTACCTCGTCACTGACATCCGCGGAAAGCGAGCCTGTTAGCTCGTCACCCTTCAAATCCTTAAGGAAATCTTCCACAACCTCCTCAAGCAATTTTCCCTTTTCTTCAGAAAGAACCACCCTGACCTTATAGTTTGGAACGAAATCCATCTCATCATCAGATGCCTTGAACCATCCCTTTGCGTCATGTTCAAAGAAAACGTTGGCCAGTGCCTGCGCCAGTTTCTTTGGATGCGAAAAGTCAATGCCGCTAGTAAGGTCATACGTAACCAAGCTACCGTCCTGAGATACCTTCCTGCGCGATTCTATCAGTTTTGCCAGGGTCTCTTCATCCTTCATGATTTTAGGCATGAAAATCTACATTTAATAACTAACTGCTCTTGGAACCCAGAAAAAAATCTCAATAGCTTGAATTGTCAACGGACTAAAGTGAGTGGGCAATAATCATATTCCCATTTGGAATCCTGCCAAATCAACTCTGAAACGAAGCTGACAATATCCCTGATGATAGGCGTGCTGATGGGGGCTGTGGACTCCACAATAGTGCTTCTGGCACTGCCTACGATCACCACGGATCTCAGGGCGCCACTTTCCGGCAGCATATGGATAATAATGGTGTACCTGCTGATGCTGGCAGTAGGCACGACCCAGCTTGGACGATTAGGGGACATTCTCACACGAAAGCGCATCTTCAACGCAGGTCTTGCTCTCTTCACAGTAAGCTCCGCCCTCTGCGGCCTCTCACCCAATATTGACTATCTAATCGGATTCAGGGTATTTCAGGGGATTGGCGCTGCCATGATACAGGCCAACAGCGGGGCAATCGTGGCTGAGAATTTCACTCCCGATAAGCGAGGAAGGATATACGGATACATCTCCGTTGGGTACAATGCCGGCGCCATGCTCGGCATAATACTTGGAGGGATCATAACAACATTTGTCGGATGGAGATTCATATTCTATATCAACGTCCCAATAGGCCTCTTCGCAGTCTATTTCGGAATCAGGAACATACGAAAATGGCCTGCTAAGAAAACCCGACTTGATGTCCCGGGAGCTCTCCTGCTTCTTGCATCCCTCTCGCTTATTTCTTACGCTGCAGTTGATCTCACAACCCACGGAGTGCTTCTTTCTGACAAGTCTGAACTCATAGCCGGAGTCCTCCTTCTGGCAGCCTTTGTCTTAGTGGAAACAAGAGTCAGATCCCCTCTTTTTCCTCTCAGGATCATGAAAATCAGAGTCCTGAGTTTCTCCATACTTGCATCATTCATGCAAAGTCTGGGCTTTCTTGCGGTCACCTTCGTGATCATCATGTATCTTCAGGGGGTTAGGGGTCTCTCCCCCTTCCTGAGCTCCGTCCTCTTACTGCCCGGCTATCTGATCGGGTCAGTCCTTGGGCCATATTTTGGCAAACTTGCCGACAGGATTGGTTCCAGGATACCTGCAACCCTGGGTATTGTGATAATGATGATTGCGATTGTTATTTACTCCACATTCACCACCAAAACAGACGTCCTTCTTGTCTCTGTCGGTTCATTTTTCACTGGTACAGGTTCATCCATGTTCTACCCTGCAAACAACAGCGCAGTGATGGCCAACTCTCCGAAAGATCTTTACGGGTTGGCCTCCGGATTCCTGAGAACAATGGCAAACATTGGAATGCTGGGGAGCTTCACCCTTTCTGTGTCAGTCCTCTCTCTTACAATAAGCAGGGAGCTTGCCTTCAGGGTATTCGCGGGAGTTGGCGAAATTATAGGCAACATATCTAGTTCCTTTATGGCTGGAGTAAGAGCCTCACTCTACATTTCACTGATTATTCTGGCGATGGCAGCGCTTTTCTCTTCACTCAGAGGGCAGGAGGTCAGGTCTGCAGTTGCAGACGCCTGACACACTGCATTTTCAAAAATTTGAGAATCAATCGATCCATATTTCACACCCGGATACATCACCTGCCGGCAAATCTGGTACCTGCGGCAAAGTTTGAGGTTGTTCCAGCTTGACTGGACAAATTCTTTATTCACCGGACCGGCATGATAGTTTGAAATGCTGAATCCCGCACTTTCAATAGCCACACCTTCTGCTCAACGCATATATGATATGCTGCGGACGAGAAAGGTGATGCAGTTGAAGGATATAATAAAGGAGACTGGACTTTCCAAGAGAACGGTGCTCTATGCCATAAAAGACCTGAGGGAGACGGGCCTGATTGAAGTCCAGATTTGTATGACAGATACGAGGAGGAAGTTCTATTGTTACAGAATTCAGCAGGGGATAGACCAGAAACAGTCTGAGATTTAATGGATCTTTCATTTTGTTGTTAATGCCTTATCGATTCAATGTCGGAACGAACCTCTTGCAACAGTAATGTTTCATATTCAGGAAAATAATATGATGCCATGGAAACTCTGACCCAGCTTGAAAAAATCTCAGGGAAGAATCTGATAACAAGGAAGGAGGAGATGCTTCCCTACGGATTCGATGCTTCATACTTCTCAGGCCACACACCCCTTGCTGTAGTCGTTCCGGATACTGTTGAGGAGATTTCTAGGGTCGTATCATTCTGCAATGAGAACAGGATCAATGTGGTGGTTAGAGGAGGCGGAACATCCCTCACAGGAGCATCCATCCCTGACGGAAACACTGTTGTTATAAGCATGTCCAAATTCAACAGGATTCTAGAGGTCAGGATAGAGGACAGGTACGCTGTTGTGGAACCCGGCGTAAGACTCGATGACCTTAACAGGCATCTTGAGGCCCATAACCACTTTTATCCTCCGGATCCGGCAAGTTCGGTTGCAGCAACAGTGGGAGGCTCAATATCAACAAATGCAGGCGGATTGCGTGCATCCATGTACGGTTCAACAAAAAACTGGATTCTTGGCCTCCAAGTGGTGCTTCCCAATGGTAAGGTCGTGTGGTTCGGCGGAAAGGTTCTGAAGAGAACAGCAGGATATGATCTGACTGCACTGATGGTGGGAGCAGAGGGTACACTGGGCGTAATAACAAAGGCAATTCTCAAGATATGGCCTAAACCAGACAGCATAGGAAGGATTCTCGCCTATTATGACAGGATAAATAACATCGGGGATGCCATTGCGGCACTGAAGAGGAATGGCATAACTCCGCTAATTGCAGAATTCCTGGATCGGATCACAATGGATGCCCTCACTAAGGCTAAGGGACTGAAGTTCCCAGACGAAGCAGACTATCTCCTCATTGTTGATATAGCTTCTTCGAAGGAAAATCTCATGGCAGATCTTGAAAGAGCCTCCGGAGTGATCAACAGCACCAGGCCACTGAATCTCAAGGTCACCACAGATCCAGATGAGATGGCAAAAATATATGAGGCCCGCAAAGGCGCTTATTCATCTCTGCTCAGCCTGAGGTCAACAAATACCCAGAGGGTAGTCATAGGAGACATTGTAGTGCCTGCGTCCAGGCTTCCGGAGGCGCTGGAGCAGTCAGAGGCAAAGCTCAAGGAACACGGTATAAAGGCCGCCCTCTTTGGGCATATCGCTGATGGAAACATACATGCAAACATCTATGCGGACCTCGCTGACCAGGACGAGATGCAACGGGTGGATCGCTTTCAGGAGGATTTCGCAAACATTGCACTGAGACTTGAGGGGAGCGTGTCCGCTGAACATGGGATCGGACTTGAAAAAAAGAACCTCCTCGCCATGGAGTTCAGCAGCCTTGGCTCCGAATACAATCTCGATCTGATGAAGATGATTAAGAAGGTGTTTGATCCGAACAATATAATGAACAGGGGTAAGATGTTTGATTGACCAGATATTAGCAGACCTCAGGGAAGAGGCGGAAAGATGCATAGGATGCGGTTTCTGCGAGACTGTGTGCCCCACCCTTCCGGCAGCGTCATTTTCTCTTTGGGAAGGAGCCAGAGGGAGGGTTATAACCGGGAAGGCCCTTGCTGACAGTGTAAACAGGGGAGAGAGTCCGCTAAGCTTCTTCGACAGTCATTTCTCCTGCCTGAACTGCTTTGCCTGCCTATACATATGCCCGGCTGGTGTGAACGCCGGAAAAGTATCCGATCTGTCCAGGCAACTTGTCATGGAGATCGGCGGAGAGCAGAAGGACCCGGTGGCCTGGATGATCGCGAGGCTCACGGAAACCAACATGAATCCTGTTGGTGTCAGAGAATCCTGCGCGGACTGGGCGGAAGGCTTGGAATTCACTAAGGAGGCTGAATATCTCCTCTACACAGGAAACATGTACCAGCTTATGCCCTACTCAAAGAGGCTGGCCGAACTCCGTGACAGGATGGGGAAGAGGCTGTCCGATTCCCTGTCGAAGGCAATTGTCAGATTCCCATCAATGGCCACTTTCATGCGCGGACTTCCCGACAGGAATGAAAAAGATCTCTATGATAGGACTCTCCGCAACATTTACCGGCTTCTTGATAAGGCCGGGATAAAAATGTGGTATCTGGGCAAGGAGGAGCCGTATCCAGGAACCTTCCTTTATGATCTGGGCTATGTGGAACGATTCAGGAGATACGCTCTGAGGGTTCACGAAATGCTAAGGAAGACGGGAAAAACAATTATTGTTATCGATCCTCACACTTATGACCTGCTGGTGAACACGTACCCAAAGTTCGTCAGGGATTATTCCCTGAAGGTGGTTTATTACACCGATCTGATCGGCGGTCTCAGTCTCAATAAATCAGGTGAAAAAGTTGTTCTGCATGAGCCCTGCCACTTTGTCCTGAGGAGTGGCAGAAATCCTGACATGAGGGCGATACTTTCAAAAGCTGCTGACGTTGTTCTGCCTGCGAGAAGCGGACTGAGGAACAAGTGCTGTGGGGGTCCGGATGAGCTCCTCTATCCGGACATAGCGAAAAGAGTTGCAGAGGACAGATTTTCTGAGCTGGAGAAGGTAAAAGCTGACAGGGTGATTACCGCCTGCCCAATATGCCACTCGAACCTCAACCTGAATGGTTCAGTAATGGAAATCGCAGATTACCTTGCCAGGCAGGCTTAGATCAATGCCCCTTGTATTCCGGTTTTCTCTTTTGGAGAAAAGCGGAAATCCCCTCCTTGAGGTCGTCCGTACCGTACAGAAGGCCCATAGCTATTGACTCCATCTCCAGGCCAACATCCGACGGCACATCTGATCCCTTGTTTATGAGGGACTTTGCGATTCCTACCGATACGGGGGCGAGCCTTGCCGCCAGGTCCTCAGCTATCCTGTCAACCTCAGCCGTGATTGTTTCAGCCGGAAAGGTTTTCCACACAAATCCTATCTTCTCCATGTACTCTCCGCTGAATCTTTCCCCTGAGAGTATTATCTGCATTGCCCGTGAGATTCCTATGAGCTTTGCAAGCCTCTGGGAACCACCCCAGCCTGGAACGAGCCCAAGTGTAACCTCCGGGAGCCCGAACTGTGCATCAGGTGTCGAAATCCTCAGATCACACCAAGACGACAGCTCAAATCCTCCCCCAAGGGCATACCCGGATATCTGTGCAATTGTAAGTTTTGGTATCTCGGAGAACAGCCGGAATGTTCTCTCCCCGAATCTGGAGTTCTGGGAAAAGTCCATTGGTCCTGAGAAGAACTGTGTGAGCTGGGCCCCCGCTGAAAACGTGGAACCCTCTCCGCTGACCACGATCACATTCACCTCCTTGTTGTCCCAAAGGGAACGCATCGCATTCTCCAGTCCCCTGATCACATCGACATTTAGCAGGTTGTTTCTTGTATTGCTTATAACGATCCTGGCGGTTCTTTTCTCCCTGTTCACGGATACCTTCACACTGCCGCCACCATCATGAGTACTTTCAGCCTTTGCTGGAGAGTTTTCCCTGGCAACGTTCCTGGTCCCTGAGAGTGCCTCCCTCAGCCTTCCCTCATCTATGGGTCCCGCTGGGTAAAAGACCTCAACCCCGAATTTTTCGCTCAGCTTCTTGAGCTTAGCCTTGATCTCGGCGTTGGTCAGGCCCTGGGACACCGATATGGGCCCAAAGGGTCTGTTCATTCCCAGCTTAACGCCTGTTTCTATGTCATCCGGGGAAGCAACCCCATTCTCAATGAGCTTAACGGCCTCGTTGATCTCAAGCGACAGCACATCCAGCAGGTCTATGACATTTGATGGCTGTGCAGCGTCGATCTTTGCATGCCCCCCCTCCCATTTGTAGAAGCCCTGGCCTGTTTTCATTCCCAGGAGATTCTTCTTCACCATTTCAGAGAAAATGGTGCACTTTCCGTAATCAGGGTGAAGAGCTTTTGAATAGTAATCAAGCGAGTGTGCCATGGTATCAATTCCTACATAGTCCATCAGTTCATACGGTCCCATTGGCATACCCTGTGCCTTTACGAATGCATCCACTTCGCTTGGCCTGGCCATGTTTCTCTGAACAATTAGGCCGAATAACAGGCTCTCCGGAGCGTTGATTCTGTTGACAACGAAGCCTGGTGTGTCCTTCATGACCCTTATCGGCACCTTTCCAAGCTTCTTCACAAACTCATAGGCAGCATCAAAAACCTTGGCTGATGTTTTCTCTGATCGTATGACCTCCACAAGCTTCAGCACCACAGGAGGATTGAAGAAGTGTATGCCAACGACATTTTCCGGGTGGATCGCATTCTTTGAGATTTCACCAATAAGGATGTTGGAGGTGTTGGACCCAATTATGGTGTCCTTTCCAACAATTTTGGATACATCTGCAATTAGCTGCTGCTTCAGTTCTGGTATCTCTGGTACAGCTTCTATGACGATGTCTGATTCCTTCAGGCTTTCCTTGAGATCAGAATGGAAGCTGATCATTGACAGTGTTTCTTTCTTCTTCTCAGGCGTCAGCTTGCCTGACTTGACCAGCCTGTCGAGGCTGGAAGATATGGACTCCTTGGCCTTTTCCAGTGCAGAAGGATAGGCATCCTCAATTGAGACCCTTATTCCCGAAAGAGCTATGACCTCCGCTATCCCATGCCCCATAATTCCGGCCCCAACGACGGTGGCCTTCCTGAAATCCAAGGGATCACTTCCTGAATTTCTTTGCCAGGCTCGTTAATTTCTGAGCACTGAAAATATCACCGGATACTTTCAGCTTTCCAGACATAAATGACATCACCGGGTCAAGTTTCCCAGAAAGCACATCGCTGAGAACGGCATCCTGACCAGAAATTGTTGCCGATGGTCCCTGGATCTCCCCCTTTTTAAGATTGAGGCTCCCGTCCTTAATCTCAAGATAAAACTTCTCAGACCCCTCGGGGTTGAACTGGAATGTCTTGTTGAAACCCTTTAACTCCTCCGCAACCTGGGGCTGGCTCCTTGCCTTCTCCACCATCTCCGACAAAACACTGTAGGTCGTCATATGACTAATAGTACAATTGTGCCTATTATTTTTGTCCCATATAATCCATTGATATTCCGTACATTAAAGGAAAGGTTCGCTGGTCGTTTCCTGCTTCCCGGTATGAGACGATGTGATACTTTTGTGCGATGCAGCAATAAGTTCCGAGGTTTTTGATCAGATGTAAAAATAGAGGGAGGTTAATATCTAAAAAATTCAGGAATGCTTGTATGCCTCAAGGACATATTCAGCAAACTGATCATCCGGGTGAGCGCCGATGAACTCAACATCCCCGTTTATGACTATGTGAGGAACGCTAGATACTCCGGCCTCCTCGGCTTCCTCCTCGAATTCCATTGCTTCAACCATCTCTCCAGATACATTCTCGTTGAGGATGGCAAACTTGTGGGCAGTTCCTACGGCCTTGGGGCAGTACGGGCACGTCGGAGTAACATAAACCTTTATGTTAATGGGCTTGTCTATCTTCTTGATGATTTCAAGAGCCTTGGATGATACATCCACTTCCCAGCGTGAAACGTTTTTTATGTCCTCGATCAAAGAACCGAACTCGTAGCCGCTAGGCAAGCCGGAATACCTTACCCTTCCGTCCACAACGCCGTGTCTTGTCACTATGGTGGTTGGGAACTTCTCAACCCCGAATTCCTTGAGCTTTCCGGCATCCTTCTCCTTTGTGTAATGGATGAAGTTAATCTTCCTATCGATGTCAGCCACTTCCTTAGCAAGTTCCACAGCTTCCTTGCAGTATTTGCAGGACACATCATCAGTGGTGAACACAACAAGATCAACTTCATTCTTGAGGTACTTGTTGAACTCATCCATGAGGTATTTTCTGTCTTCGTCTCTTATTAGAGCCATATTTTAGGATTTCTTGTTAGTATTTAAATGTTACTATACAAACCTGTTTACCGCTATAAAAAATGAACAAATTATTAGGGCATGGTCGGATAAGCGGAATGTGACCGAGAAACTCTTCTGGAAGGACATGTATTTGGGCGAGTTCGAAGCCACAGTGACGGGAGTTGAAGGTAATGTCGTCTACCTTGACAGGACTGCATTCTACCCTACCGGCGGAGGCCAGCCCAGTGACACAGGAATCATCGTTTCAAAAGGCAGTACCTATACGGTGGTTAATGTTGAAAAATCTGGAGAGGATGTTGCCCACACGCTTGGCAATTCTGAAGGCCTCAGTATTGGAGACGAGGTTAAGGGCTCCCTGGACTGGGAAAGGAGGTATGCACATATGAGGTACCACTCAGCCATACATGTGATAGATGGCATATTTGCAAAGCTTCACAGTCAGGAGGGTTTCCTGACTGGTGGCCAGATATACCAGGACAGGGCAAGGATAGATATAGACATGTCAGACTATTCCCGGGAAAAAATAGAAGAGATCATCGCTCAGTGCAACAGCTTTATGAGGGAAGGACACAGCATTTATCAGAAGTTTATCAGCAGGGACGAGGCACTTGCGATAGAGAATCTTTCGAGAACCGCACCCGGGAGGGAACTCATCGGCAAGCTTGAGAACGTCAGGGTCATTGTTATCGACGGACTAGACGAGCAGGCAGACGGCGGTACCCATGTGAGGGACACCAGGGAGATCGGAACCATCAGGATCAGAAAGATCGAGAACAAGGGGAAGAGAAACAAGAGAATTGATTTCGTACTTGAGAGGTGATCTGTTTAATTTTTATAAGCATCGCATCTGTTCTTCTTCAGGGGCGTACAGTCCTGCGAAAGGATGAAAGGGATTGCTGTTGCAAGAGAAAGACCGATAGGTAATGCGAATACGGTTTATTATGCCCAATTTATCACGGAAAAGCTGAGGATACCTCAAGGGGCTGGTTCTTAGTTTCACTTATGGTAAATACTGTCAGTATGGCACCAAAGAATGCTACAGAAGCCAGCACGTACATAACCGTGGGCAGGCCGTAGATCACCTGCATAACTGGTATGAGAAAGGTGAAGATACCCGCCCCAAGCTTACCGGATGAAGCAGAGATCCCATGCCCTGTAGTTCTGATGGAAGTCGGAAAAAGCTCTGTGGGGAGGATGAAAGTTGTTGAGTTTGGGCCGGCATTGGTGAAGAAGTAAGACAGACCATAAAGTACGAGGAATAAAGCGAAATTGGTCAGTATGGAATCGTACTTGACTGCAAATACCAGATATATCGCAGACATAACGGCGAATCCTGCCCACTGCAGTGTCTTGCGGCCAACCCTGTCTATTGTCGCTACAGCAAACCAGTATCCCGGAATGGCAAATCCTGCAGCAAGAATTGCATTTCCAACCGCAATGTTGAGTATTGTCTGGTGCAGATCCCCGGCGACTGCGCCGTATCCTATTGCCTTCAGGATATTTCCACTGTTCACAGAAGTACCGTAATATGCCATGTCAAGTATGAACCATGAACCAGCGGTTCCAAGGAGTGTGATCCAGTATTTCCTTAGTATTCCACGTATTTTGAATGATCCGCCATTTCCGGATCCGTTTGAAACCGCAATTGTCGTTCCAGTGACGCTCTCAACAGCCTTTCTGGCATCCTCAAGGCTGCCCTTCACCTGCAATGAGAATCTAGGCGACTCCCTAATCCTCCTCCTGAGGTATATAACTGTGGATGCAGGAATGGCTCCGAACCCAAGCATAACCCTCCAGGCAATATCTAGGGAAAAGAACCTTACCGATACGAGGCCGACGAGGGTTCCAAGCAGGAGCCCAAAACCCTGCATGGCAAAGACCATCAGGACCATTCTTCCCCTGTTCCTTACATTTGCGTACTCGCTCATGATGGTTGAGCTGACGGGGTAGTCACCGCCTATTCCAACCCCCAGTATGAACCTTGAAACCAGAAGCATCTGCACATTTATTGAAAGTGCAGATATGATGGCAAAGGCCACGAGAATGCTCATCTCCAGTCCATAAATGTACCTCCTGCCCTTCAAATCGGCAATCCTCCCAAAAATGAGGGCTCCCACAAATGCTCCAAAGAGTGCCATGGATCCTATGAGGCCGGTCTCAACTGATGCTGCTGAAAGGGGGCCGATGTAGGCTGTTCCGAATATGTTGTTTCCGCTGGTAATAAGAAAAACGGAGGTTATTATCGGAATGGCTGTGGACGTAACAAACAGGTCGTAGGCGTCGGAGAAGAATCCCATCCCAGCTATGAAAACGGTCTTGTAGTGGAATCTTCCTGTCTTGGTGGTATCCAGGGCCTCAAGAAGTTTGCTTGCCTCGTCACCCTCTCCCATTCAGGGTGCATTCATTCAAATGGCATTAATCGATTCTATATATTCTATAATGACAAATATAGTCAGCAATATTATTTCTCTATTCTCACTGACATGGCTATTCCATAGGGGATTCTGATTGAACCTGTACTGTTCTCAAGAACCACACTGTCCTGGTCCTTTATGACAGCCACTTCAGTGCCAGGAAACATCTCGCTCGATCCCATATCCCTAAGAAGCCCACTGTCCTCATATGTAATCCTCACAATCCTGTATTTTCCCGGATCGGCAATGTTCAGCGGGATCTCCTTGACCTTGGAGTAGGGTTCGGTCGGATTTCCATGTGGGCACGACGGGGGCTGTCCTAGATTCTTGAAGAGCTTCTCGGCCCTCTCACCCTTGAATATGTGCTCCAGTTCCATCACTGCACTGTGCACGCAAACACCTCAGAAATGCGGTGCATCCTCACCAGTTCAGCTGCCAGGCTTCTGCCTTTCCTCGTCATGGTGAGGTCACCTCTGGTCTTTAGGATCATACCTTCCTGGGAAAGCTTCTCAAGATATTCATGGGCAGTCGGTGCTGAGATCTTAAGCCGCTGGGCCAGGTCTTTCTCAGAAGCCTTTCCGAAAGCTTCCAGATACTCCCATATGACCAGAAGGTAATCCTCCCTGTTAAGGGTCATTATCTCACGAACTTCACAAGAGTTATAAGTTTTGCCAGTTGCTTAAATCTCCTGTCTCATGCTGTTCCAAAAGCAATTTGTGAGAAATGCCTAACATTATCAACCGATAAAACATTACTTTGTTATGTTCACAAGAAGAGGCGATTCAGGGGAGACCGACACCGCCTTCGGGCAGCGGGTATCTAAGGGTTCAACGCTCATTGACATAGAAGGAACTGTGGACGAGCTCAACTCATTCATAGGGTTCTCAGCCTCTGTATCCAAGTGGGATGATATCAGGGCTGATCTCATTGCATCTCAGAGAGATATTTTCACCATAGGTGAGCATATCCTGGCAGATGGAAAGAGAAGAACAATATCGCCGGACAGAACAGTCTGGCTTGAGGATCGCACAAAGTCCTACCGTTCCGAGGTTGGCAAAATCACCCTCTTCGTCCTTCCCGGGGGAAGCATTGAAGCTTCTGCGCTTCATATGGCAAGGACCGTCTGCCGCCGGCTTGAGAGAATGGTTGTCGCACACTCTCAAGAAAGGAAAATGCCGCCTGAGGTCCTCTCCTACCTGAACAGGCTCTCATCTATGCTCTTCATGATGGCACTTGCCACGAACAGGAGGCTAGGCGTGAGCGAGGATATATGGCTCCTTCGTGAGAGTCATGATTAGAACCTATATTAGATAGCCCAGAGGAGTGGCATTGATATCTGTTTCGTTGAAATCCCCAAACCTCCTAGAGAATTCCCTAATCAGATCGTTCTTGATCATATCCCTTCCAATTCTCACAAAACCCATTACATCAGGTTCAAGTCCACATGGTCTGATCCTGCTGAAGCCCTCAAGTACTTCTTCTGACAGATTGATTGCTATGCCGTGGTAGGACACGTAATGGTCAAGTGCCAGTCCGATTGAACCCACCTTCCGTTTCCCAGTCTCAGAAACAATCCAGATGCCAGGTTCCGCATCTCTTGCAGTAATATACCCGTGTAACGATATTACTGTCTCAACGGTTTCCTGAAGAGTGTTTACAAACTTCCTGACATCCGCCCTGTCAGTTCCGATCCTAATTATTGGATATACAACAATCTGGCCAGGGCCATGATATGTTATGTCCCCGCCCCTTTCTGTTGCAACAGGTTCCAATCCAGGGTAATTCCTTGGGTCTGCCTTTCTTCCGATAGTGTATACAGGCGGATGGGTCACAAATATGAGTGCCTTCTGTATTCTTTCTGCCTTTACAAGATCAACAAACTTCCTCTGTATCTCCAGTGATCTTTCGTAACCGCAGAGATCAAGATCAATCGCGGGGCTTAAAATGTAATGGCTTTCCATATATGCCCTCCGCCGACTCCTGCAGCCCTTCTGATATTGTTGGATGAGGGTGTATAGTGAGTCCCAGGTCCATGGCATTCAGCGATGCCTCCACCCCAAGGGTAACCTCAGATATTATTTCAGAGGCGTGCGGAGCGACAATAGCACCACCTGTCACTGTCCCCCTGCTATCTGTGTAAAGCCTGAACGTACCGTAGGTGCTGTTCATACCCAGGGCCCTTCCATTTGCTCCAAGCGGGAAGGCAGACACCTTTTCCCCAGCAGTACCGGTGTAGGCAATCTCAGGGTCTGAATAAATCACATATGGCATGGCCCTGTAGTCGACCTCAGCATCAATCCCGGCTATGTTGTCAGCAACGACCTGTGCTTCATAGAATGCCTTATGTGCAAGCATAGGACCACCAGTGACGTCTCCAAGCGCATACACATGTTCAACGGAAGTTTTCTTTCTCCTGTCGGTTTTGATGAAGCCATGATCCATCTCCAGACCCAGATTCTCAAGCCCAAATCCTGTTGTGTTGGGTCTTCGTCCCACCGTCAGGAGAACCTCATCTGCCTCAATGGTGTTCCCGCCAGAGACGGAAACCCTGAATCTCTCGCCCTTTTCCACACTGGTGACCTTTGTTGAGACAAGTAGATCCACATTCAGTTCCCGGAGTTTTCTCTCTACAGGCTTCACGAGCTCCCTGTCAACACCTGGAAGGATGCCCTCCGTCATCTCAACGATCGTCACCTTTGTCCCGAGCTTTGCAAAGGCTGTACCAAGTTCTACGCCTATATAGCCTCCGCCAATTACCACCATAGATGCAGGCGTCTTCTTCAGATCAAGAACTTCCCTGTTGTACAGAACATTCTCAATTCCGGGGAGTGTTACGGGAGAGGATCCTGTGGCTATAACCAGATCGACACAACGGTGAATCTCACCGTTAACGCTGACCATATTCCTGTCAAGAATAGTTGCATTTCCTCTGATAACCGTAACACCATAGCTTTTGAGCAATATCTCAATTCCGCCGGTTAGCTTCTTTATGAAGGACCATTTCCAGTCCTGCCATTTTTCGAGGTCAATGTTGATTTCTCCGGAAAAACCCGGCATGGTCCTGAGATAATGGATGGAATGAGACAGCTCAATGAGTGCCTTCGATGGTATGCATCCATAATTGAGGCACTCTCCACCAATTTTATCCTTCTCTATTACAAGTACCTTCTTTCCCCTCTGCCCGAGACGTATCCCAGTGGCATAACCTCCTGGACCTGCACCTATGATTATAACGTCAAAATCCACTGGATCACCTGACCATGAAGAGCTCGGGGCTTTCCATGAGATTCTTAACCCTCACCAGAAACCTTGTCGCCATGGCCCCGTCGATGAGCCTGTGATCGCAGGAGAGCGAAAGATAGGTTCCGTATCTCCCCTGGGTTCCAGGAAGCTCCCTTATCCTGTGGACCCCGAGAATAGCGACTTCCGGATAATTTATTATCGGTGTGGAGATAAGGCCACCAATTGTTCCAACGTTTGTAATTGTAAAGGTTGATCCCTGGACCTCATCAAGTTTGAGTTCACCACGGCGGGCTCGGGAAGCCAGGTCAGAAACTTCAGAGGCTATTGAAGCGATGCTCTTGGTGTCGGCATTCTTGATTACAGCCACGGTCAGACCGGCTTCTGTATCAACAGCAATACCAATGTTGTACTGGCTTCTCAGGGTGTAGTTCTTCTCCTTCTCGTTGTAAATGGCATTGAGGTATGGAAACTCCTTGAGTGCCACGGTTACTGCCTTGATGAAGAAGGCTGTGTACGTGATCTTCTCTCCACTTCTGGAGAGGCCATCAAGAATGTCTCTGATCCTTGTTAGATCGGCCTCCTCAACAACAGTGAAGTGGGGCATTATCTCTTTCGATTTACTCATCTTTTCGAATATGATCCTCCTAAGCCCCTTGATATCAAAGCGTTTATCGCCACTGGCAGCTTCGGGCTGAGGCGGCATCTGAACAGGTTCCGTGTGTGGGGCCGGCGCTTGAACGGCAGTCTCAGTTTTCACCTCAATCTTTTCAGGCTGCCCCTGAGCAGATCCGGACACGAACTTTTCAAGGTCATCAAGTGTTATCCTCCCCCCTTCACCAGTGCCCTTCACTCTAGAGAGGTCGATGCCCCTTTCTCTCGCTATCCTCCTTACCGCAGGAGATGCCATCACCTGAATAGGTTCCTCAGACTCCAAAACGTGTCCAGGGTGAGCCTGGTCTGATGCGGATCTGCTCTCACTTGGCTGCTTCACAGCTTCCGGCGCGCCTTCAGTCTCCGACCCTGTTTGGATATCTATCAGGCTCTGACCCACCTTAACAACTGTGCCCTCAGGGACAAGTATTTTTGAAACTGTACCTGTGACGGGGGATGGTATCTTCACGGTGACTTTGTCGGTCATAACCTCGACCATGTCTTGGTCGGATCTTATCTGGTCACCCTCCTTAACGTGCCACTTAACAATCTCTCCTTCAGTGACGCCCTCCCCGATGTCCGGCAGTTTGAAACTATACATTCCTTCACCTGTACTCCATCAGTTTTCTTGCATTCTTCAGAATCCGCTCCTCGCTCGGAAGATAGTAGTCCTCAAGCCTGTACGGAAACGGTGTGTCCGGGCCAGTCACCCGAAGGATAGGGGCGAGGAGATATTCAATAGCCCTCTCTGCGACAAGCGCGGAGATCTCAGCGCCCATGCCAAGAGTCCTGGGTGCTTCGTGCACTATCATGAGCCTCCCTGTTCTCTTTACTGAAGAAACGATGGCATCAATGTCAAGGGGCAGAAGTGTCCTCAGGTCGATTACGTCTGCATCCAGCGAGTTCTTGGAAACTGCTGATAACACAGTTGGTACCATTGAGCCATATGTAACAATTGTGATCGAATCTCCCCTGTGGACTAGATTCGCCTTCCCTATTGGCACCTGGACATCCCCGTCAGGAACCTCCTGCCGGTTCATCCTGTATAGTCTTTTGGGTTCAAGGAATATTACAGGGTCATTCAGCCGCAATGAAGAGGAAAGCAAACCAGCGGCATCGTATGGATTCGATGGTGTCACTACTGTGAGGCCAGCGGTGTGGACAAAGTAGCTCTCACCGCTCTGGGAGTGGTAAAGTCCACCTTTTATACCACCACCGTAAGGCGTCCTGAGCACAAGGGGAACCGCGAACCTTCCACCTGTACGGTACCTCATCTTTGCCATCTGGTTGATTATCTGATCCATCGCGGTGTAAATGAAGTCCTGGAACTGTATCTCAGGGATAGGTCTGAGGCCGTTAAGGGCCATGCCTATTGCAGTTCCGACAATGCCCAATTCAGTTAGCGGAGTGTCGATAACCCTTTCCGGGCCATATTTGGCGAGCAGACCATCGGTGACCCTGAAAACTCCACCGTCCTTTCCTATGTCCTCTCCCAGCAGTACTATGGAATCGTCGCTTTCCAGGAATCTGTCAAGTGTTCTGTTTATGGCCTGAACCATGTTTAACTCTGTCACAGCATCTCACCCTTCTCTTCCTTCAGGATCCAGTTGAGTGATTCATATACATCATCAAATAGGCTCTCCGGAGGCGGTGGAGGAATCTTCTCAAGTTCGTCGAACTTCTCATTCACAACTTTGACTGCCTGAGCTCTGACAGACTGTACAATCTGCGCGGATAAATGTCCGAGCTCCATAAGCCTTTTCTCAGTGATTACAATGGGATCCCGATCCGAGCCGTCCTGAATGATGTCATTCAGATACTTTGTGGGATCGTCTGATGTGGAATGTGGTCCCATTCTCGGGCATGTTGCCTCAAGAAGCGCCGGACCCTTTCCTGATCGCACGTGCTCAACGGCCTCCCGGGCCACAGAGCTCATCTCAATCAGGTCGCTGCCATTGGCCAGAAACCCGGGCATACCGTAAGCCTCTGCCTTCTTCCATATCGGAACCTTGGTCTGTCTTTCTACAGGAAGCGAGATTGCAAGCCCATTGTTTTCGCAGAAGAAGAGTACCGGCAGATCAAATACAGCTGCCATGTTCATTGCGGAGTGGAAATCAGGAGTTGATGAAGAGCCGTCGCCAAAGCTTGCTACGACTATTCCCGGCTTTTTTCTGTATTTGTTGGCATAAGCGGCGCCTACTGCAAGGGGAAGGTTCGTGGCAACCGGTGAGGGCACTGACATAAAATTATAACCCTGTGCCAGCAAATGGCTTGGCATCTGTCTCCCCTTCGCCTGATCCTCCCTGTTTCCAAAGACCTGGTTGATTATTATCTCCATGGGCACACCCATGTAGAGCATCATTGCTGTGTCCCTGTAATACCATGGCAAGTCCTATCTGCGCAGCCTCCTGTCCAGATGATGGGGTAAGGAAACCAATCCTACCCTGTCTCTGGGCACTTGTGAATTTTCTGTCAAGGGTCCTAGAAAGGACCATAGCTCCGTACGCCCTAATATGCCGTTCCTTCTCACCAGATTCACTTACAGTTTCAGACATGATATAACCTCCTTTTGGCCCAAGCCTCAGCTGCCCTGTAGGATGACCTGACCAGGGGCCCTGAGGCAACAAATGAGAAGCCCAAGGAATAGGCCAATTCCTCGAGCCTCTTGAAACGCTCCATTGAAGAATACTCAACAACCGGAAGCTGCAGACGCGACGGTCTTAGATACTGACCTATCGTCACTATGTCCACCTCGTTTTCCCTCAGGTCGCGAAGTGTCTCCTCCACCTCCTCATCCGTCTCACCCAGCCCCAGCATTATGGAAGATTTGGTCAGCTGTTCCGGTCTTGCCAACTTCGCAAATTTCAGGAGAGATAGGGACTGGTCGTAACCAGCTCTTGGATCCCTCACAAACGGTGTGAGTCTCCTGACAGTCTCCACATTGTGATCCAGGACATCCGGTTCGGTGTCGAGTATTATCCTGATGAGGTCTTTGTCTCCCCTGAAATCAGGAATCAGAGCTTCCACCTTCACACCAAGGTCCTTGACCTTTTCAATTACTTTTGCAAAATGCCTAGCACCCTGATCCGGAAGATCGTCACGGTCCACTGACGTTATCACAACATAATCAAGCCCCATGGCCTTGACTGTGTCGGCTATCTTGTCCGGCTCATGGGGATCTAGAGGCTCCATCCTCCCGTGGGTAACAGAGCAGAATCTGCAACCCCTGCTGCAATTCTTGCCCATGACCATGAACGTGGCGGTTCCATTTCCCCAGCACTCCGCGACGTTTGGGCACCTGGCCTCTTCGCATACCGTGTGAAGATTCCTCCCCCTGATCTGGGATTTGAGATTCGCGTATATATCTCCGGAGGGAAGTGGAACCTTGACGTATTCAGGTCTCACGTTACAGTATGCATTGACATCTTATAATTCTTGTAGTGTCAGAACCGGTAAATTCATTAAGGTATTTTCCAGAAAACATGAAATAGCCGCAGATGATTGACAGTTTTCTTCAAATTTTATGATTTTTTGCACGGCTACGATCTGTGATAATACATGAATCTTCAGGCAATCAGTTTCCTTCCAGCAGCTGCTTTCCCTTCTTAGCTATTGAAGTGCAAAATTCCGGATAGAAAAGGCAAATGTAGGTAAGAATCTGCCCATGTGGCTGATCTATCCACCTGTCCACAAGCTCATCGATTATCCGGACATACTTTCTGGAAATGAGTTTAGATAAATTCTCTGCAACCCTCAATCCTTCTTCACTCAACGCGACCTTCTTGAAGTAATCAGGATCGCTGATCTTTTCGCTCTTCTTTGGTTTCGCGGTTCTTACAGAAAAAAGGGATTTGTTGTTCTTTATGAATTCAAGTATGAAGGGGGATCTGGGGCCTGTGCTTGTTTCCTCGAATTCAAGAGCTGACTTCACCTGGCCGTCGCCCTCGATGACAAAGAGCATCAGGTTTAGCTTTGCAAGATCGATCCTCCGCTTTTTCTCAATCTGTACTTTCCTCAGTACTGTAAGCACGAGTTCGCTTCCCGTGATCTCTATGTCATCATCCATCTACCGCAACCCTCCGCCATGTAAAGTATCTATCATACTGCGTACAAACTGACGTAAATATCACCGGCAAAATTCCTTTCATTGAAATGTACCTGCAGACTCAAAGTCGATGAAGACCCAGGTTTTATGCCGAGGGTGTGAGCATTTCCTGATGCAATGGCAACAGAATAGAGATCTGACTGGCTCACTGCATAGAGAATGTACATCTCAGTTGCATATGGATTATGCACTGATACCATTATATTAACATCGCTGGAGGAGTATGTCATGAAATTTTGCAGACTGGTCTCCTGAACAACCAGTCCTGCTGTATTGATGTCCATCACCACGGCGACCACATTATAGGTCTCCTGACTCTCCATCCCCAAGCCTGCAAATGTTACAAAAACGATCACTGCAACCGCTGTGACCGCAACTGCTATGTGTCTTCTGGTGCTGAGATAGTCTTCAGGGTAACCTGACGCCTTCGGTTCCATTCCTCTGTTCTATCATTATCCCTGAGTATAAATGATTTCAGCTTTAACGAAATAGAACAATTAACACTGGCATTTATAGGTGAGCCGGAACTCATTATAGATTACGTTGTGTCCTTTGCGGTCCTTGGGTTTGTGCTTTATTCCTTCTATGCCGTGTACTGGAGGATCGGCATCACTCCAAGAAAGGCATGGGGCTACCTTATACGAAACTGGAAGGACGTCATCGCAAGAATGCTTCGGTTCGGTTTCTTTCACCAGAAGAATGTGAAGGATAGATATGCCGGGATTATGCATGTTATGATATCTTACGGCATACTGATTCTGTTCATCTCGACTTCGCTGATTTTCCTCTCCCATGACATCCTCAAGCCGATCATCCACCGCGGAATACTTTACGGCACATTTTATCTGAATTTCGAAGTTTGGGCAAATTTAGGGGGCCTGATGCTTTCCGCAGGAATAGTAATGGCTTTTCTGAGAAGGGCCAGGAAACGGGTGAGACTTGACACGGTGTACGAGGACTACTGGATTCTCCTCGGCTTGCTTATACTTGCATGGGAGGGCTTCTTCCTTGGGGCGCTCAAAATTTATCTTTTGCCAGCGTCATTTGATCAGTTCAGGTTTATAGAGTATCCTTTGAGCCAGGTTTTTGCCACCTATACGCTGTCCTATTCAAACGGAGTCCTCTTTTACAGGGCGTTCTGGCTTGTTCATGTAATGACAGCATTCGCAATTGTTGCATACCTGCCATACTCAAAGCTATCCCATATGGTGCTGTCCCTGGTGAACATAGGGGCTTCGGAACCTAAGGTCAGGGGAGAGATGCCAACACCCTTTGTTCTTTCAGAAGCCCTGGCAACAGGCAATTTCGACTTCAAGGTGGGAGCAAAGACAATAGGAGATTATTCACTGAGGATGAGGCTCAGTGCCACAGCCTGCACAGATTGCGGCAGATGTGAGCGGGCATGTCCGGCATTCCTTTCAGGAACAGATCTGAGCCCTAGGGCAGTGGTTCAGAACATAAAGAAGAACATCTACAACAACGGATCGCTGTTATCTGAAGTGGTGCTGTCCAACAACGCCGCACTTTCCTGCACCACATGCCAGGCATGTGTGGAGGAATGTCCCGTCCTAATCGATCCCCACTCCTTTGTGCTGGAGTTCCGGAAGACCATGATTCTGGAGAACCAAGCAACAAAGCAGCAGGTTCAGTACTTCAACAATCTTGCCAACACTCAGAATCCCTTCGGGAATTCTCCGGAGGATAGGGACAAGCTTCTCGACTTAGCTCCCAAATACTCCAAGGGAAAGAAAATTCTCTATTGGGTTGGCTGCATGGGCGCCTTTGATCCTAGGGACAACAGGACCGTGAGAACAATTCTTGATCTGCTGAATAGGGCAGGCGTGGACTACGGGATACTAGGGTCTGAGGAGAGATGCAACGGGGAGACAGCAAGAAGAATGGGTGAGGAGGGAAGATATCAGGAACTTGTGATGCAGAACGTAGAGACGCTGAACTCCTATGGGGTGGAGACCATGGTTACAGCCTGCCCCCACTGCTACAACACCTTCAAGAATGAGTATCCGAAATTCGGGCTCAAGGTTAATGTAATCCATCACAGCGAATTTCTCTCGACCCTGATAAAGAATGGCTCGCTGAAAGTGAAGAATTCATCAGTTGATGTCACCCTTCATGATCCTTGCTACCTTGGAAGGATAAATGGAAAATTCCAGGACACCAGGGATATCCTCACTGCCACATCAAGGCTCAGAGAGATGGAAAGGAGCAGGGAAAAGAGCATGTGCTGCGGTGCCGGTGGCGGAAATTACTGGTACAAGGTTGAAAATCAAGTGAACATAAGTCAGCTTCGGTTGAAGCAGGCCATGGATACTGGTGCTCCAAGGGTGGCTGTCGCTTGTCCCTTCTGCATGCCTATGCTTGAGGATGCCGCTAGGACCATGAACGTTGAAAGCAAGATAGAGGTAAGGGATATTGCGGAAATAATCAGGGAAAATCTTGCCTGATTCAGACGATTAATTGAGGGCCTTTACCAGCTTTGATACAACCTGGAAGAGATCCCCAACAATCCCGTAGTCCGCCTCCTCAAATATCGGGGCTGACTTGTCCTTGTTAACAGCAACAACCACCTTTGACGACCTCATTCCGGCAATGTGCTGTATCTGGCCGGAGATGCCAAGTGCTATGTAGAGCTTGGGTTTGACCTTTTTTCCTGACAGCCCAACTTGCCTCTCCTCCCCCAGCCACTTGTAGTCGAGACATACAGGTCTTGACCCTGCCAGCTCTCCGTGCAGGGCATCGGCTAGAGGTTTGACCTTTTCTATACCTTCCTTGCTTCCCACACCTCTCCCGACCGCAACTATCACCTGTGCCTTTTCAATGTCAACAGATGAGGCCTTCTTGGGCAGCTCCTCAACTAGCCTTATCCTGGACGGAGCAGCTTCTGCCTTTGAGACAGGTGAAGTCTCGGCTACCTTCGAATGCTCTGAAAAGCCTGGCATTACGGTGAATATCCTGGCAGAGCTCTCCTCCTCCAGAACTGTCTTCCCCCCAAAAAACATCCTCTTGGTTACCGCCAGATCATTGGCGATGGACAGATCTGTGATTTCCGTCTTTATCTGCAGTCCAAGCTCGATGGCAACTTTTCCTGCAACTTCCCTTCCAATAACTGTCGATCCGATCATTATATGGCTGAAACCGTGAGCCTTCTGCAAGGAAACTATAGCGGATGCCACGGAATCAGACATCAGAGGTGGTGATATCTCATAGACCTCCTTTGCTCCGTAATTGGCTACTGAGGAAGCTACCGGGGTAAGGAGATAAACCTCTCCCATAGACCTCATCTTGGTAGCTATCTGTGAAAGCAGATCCTGACTGTCCGAAAACGCAAGCACTTTCATCTGATCGCCTCCTTGATCGCCTTGGCAACCTCTGCAATACCTTTGTCCTGATCCTCGAAGACCAGCCTCTTCCTGTCGCTCCTGGGGGCCTTGTTGGATATGACTCTGGCTGGATTCTGTGGCTTGAGCTCGCTTTTGGTCAAGTTTATGGGTTTCCTTCCCGCCGCCATTATCTGTAGCACAGCAGGAAGTCTGGGCTCGTTAATCTCCTGTGCCACCGTTATCAAGCACGGAAGGTCGCTTCGCACCACCCGATCAATGCTTTCCAGCGAGACCTTAACCTCGGCAGACCTGTCCTGAAGCTTTATGTCAACAGCATTTCCAATTGCGGGAACACCCAGCAAACTGGAGAGCATTCCCCCAAGGACCCCGGTGTAGGAATCGGCCGATTGATTGCCAAGAATTACAACATCATGCGGAATCTCCTTTATCTTGTCCGAAATCACTTTTGCGGAGATCTCTGGGTAATTTCCGGAATAGCCAGTAATTACGTAGCCCTCGTCCACACCCATTGCGTAGGCTTCCTTCATGGCCGCGCTTGCCTTGTCCGTTCCATAAATTATGCCTACGACCTTGCCGCCGTGCTTCTCCTTGAGCCTGACAGCTGCTTCTATAGCATTCTTGCTCAGATTTTCAAGCCTCATTGGCAGATTCTGTGTGATGGGCTCCCCAGTCTGAGGATCTGTCTTCAATTGGTCAATATCAAGTATCTGCTTTATCAAGACGACTATATTGTAAGGCATGGAACTCATTTCTTGAGTCCACGGGACACTTTATATTTTTTCATCCGCAATGCTATATGGTATCACGGCACAGAAGATTACCTAAAAATGTATATAAGCTGACTAAGACTCTTCTGTTGATAAGGATGCAGGAAGAAGTCTACCTTGTTGATTTCAAGAGGACAGCATTTTCCCGGGCCCGACCCAATGACCCTGACAGGGACGTTTTCAATTCAATCAGAATGGATGAGGCCCTAGGGCTTCTCATCAAGGACTCTTTGAACAGAACAGGCATAAAGCCAGCTGATATCGGCGATGTCATCATAGGTTCCGCCCTTCAGGCAGACGAGAACTGGCTCTACGGTGGGAGACATCCCGTGTTCATGGCAGGTCTTCCTTTCAGTGTGCCCTCCATGGCTCTAGACAGAGCCTGTGCCTCTTCAATGAACGCCATAGCAATAGGCGCAATGGAAATTATGACTGGCAACTCCGGCATAGTCATGGCTGGAGGAATGGAGCATATGACCCATGTCCCACTCAGCAACAATCCGCACATCAAGCCAAACATGAAACTGCTTCTAAGGCCGGAATATTCGAAGTATGAGATGGCAACTTCATACAACATGGGCTTGACAGCTGAAAAGCTGGCCAGGATGAAGGGCATCTCCAGGGAAGACATGGATAAGTTCTCGGTGGAGAGCCACAGGAAAGCTGCAGCCGCAAAGGATAGCGGCTACTTCAAGGAGGAGATTCTGCCGGTGGAGGTGGAACGTGGGGGCTCAATGGTAACCATAGACAGCGATCAGAGCATCCGCCCAGACACCAGCCTGGAAGCGCTGAAATCCCTGCAGCCTGCATTCACAAACAATGGAGTAATAACCGCAGGAAACTCCTCACCCCTAAACTCCGGAGCATCTCTGGCTGTCCTTATGTCAACATCCAAAGTAAAAGAGTACGGCCTCAAGCCAATGGCAAAGATTAGTGGCCAGGCCTGGGCTGCCGTAGATCCAAGCGTCATGGGCCTTGGCCCGGTTCCGGCCAGCCGGAAGCTTCTCGAAAAGAATGGCCTGAAGGTTGACGACATAGATCTGTGGGAGATAAACGAGGCGTTCGCCGTAGTCGTTATCAATGCAATCAGGGACCTGGCAATTGACCCGGAAAAGGTCAATATCCATGGTGGCGCAATCTCAATCGGCCATCCCCTTGGTGCCACAGGTGCGAGAATTGTCGGAACGCTTGCCCGTGAACTCAAGGAGAAGAAGAAGGAGAAGGGAATTGCAACCCTCTGTGTCGGCGGCGGTCAGGGATTTTCAATTCTAGTGGAGGCGGTTTAATGAATTTCGAATTCCCGCCAGAAATAGAAGATGCCAGGAGGAGGGCAATGGAGTTTGCAAGGAAGCACATCACTCCAGAGCTTGCAGTGAGATACGATGAGGAGGAGCATTTTCCTGACGAAATCAGGAAGCTAGCCTACGCTGAGAAGCTAATAGACTTCTCCAATCCATGGAGCATGCTGGTAACTATAGAGGAGCTCTGCAGGGTTGATCCTGGTGTGGGAATCGCAGCCACGGTAGGTTTATTCGGATCAGAGATCATCATGCTTTTTGGCACAGACAGGCAGAAGGAGAAGTACCTCTCTCGGGTACAGAAGGGAGAGGCCATAATGGGTCTTGCTGTCACAGAACCAGGAGGAGGGAGCGATGTTGCTGGCCTCAAGACTGAAGCAACTGACAGAGGAGACTACTATGAGATTAACGGATCAAAGATGTTCATCACTAACGGCCAAATTGCAGATTTTTTCGTTATGCTTGTCAGAACCTCGAGACCGGACAGCAAAAGGCATCATGGCCTTAGCGTTCTCATTGTTGACGCCAACCAGCCCGGGTTCAAGAGAAACAAACTGACAGGAAAACTTGGGGTGAGGGCTACAAACACGGCGGAGCTCATTCTCGAAAATGTGAAGGTTCCAAAGGAGAACCTTGTCGGCGAGGAAGGAAAAGGTTTCTACTATGTCATGACGTTCTTTAACATAAGCAGGGTCTATGTTGCTGCCCAGGCCATCGGAATAGCGCAGGGAAGCTTCGACAGGCTTCTAGAATACTATGGGAAGCTGTCCTCATCCGGCGTTGCGATAAGCGAAGACGCCCAGTTTGCCATAGCTGACGTTGCAACAAGAATAGAAGCATCGCGCCTTCTGACCTACAAGGCATCCTCATACCTCTTTCAGTTTAAGCCGAATCCGACACTTACGAGCATGGCTAAGGCCTACGCCTCTGAAACCGCTTCATACGCAGCTGAGAAGGCACTTACCTATACCGGCTCCGCAGGACTCTTCTCAGAAATTGAGAGGTTCTACAGGGATGCCAAGATAATGGAGATATGGGAGGGAACCACAGAGGTCGAGAAGCTTATAATTTCAAGAAACCTTGTTAAGGAAGGTGCACAGCAATGAACGAGGAACAGGATATACTGAGGAGCGCTGCACAGGAATTCATAAAGAGAAACATCGAACCTATCGCCCTGCAGATAGAGAGAGCCGGTATTCAGAAGAACCTTGTTCTCGAACTTGCAGCACAGGGTTTTCTGGGTGCTGCTCCATCTGAGAAGCTGGGTGGATCAGGAGTAAGCCTGACAGGGTATCTGGCCATACTTGAGGAATTCGCGAGGGTTAGCCCATCCTTGGCAGTATACCTGATGATAACCAATTCGATAGTGCCAAGTCTCCTTGGTGAGAAAAACATCAGGATACTTGGGGAAGTTTTTTCAGGGAACAAAATAATATCCGTGTATATCAACCCAGCCCTCGAGGGTGTTCCAGAACCAGACATGGCAAAATTATCCGGTACGAGCTTATTGGGCGATCTAAGGAATTTTATTCTCCCAGGGTGTGATCTCTTCATTACCCCGGAGAGTTCCTCAAAATCACTGTACCTGGTGCACTCCTCTCCGGAGGTTAAATCTGGAAGGCGCAGCCTATCCGTCCGCGGTCTGGGAGTGAAGGATGTCCATTTCAACTTCAACTCATCCAGCTTTGAGAACCTAGGGAAAAGCATCAGTGACCTTGCCGAGACGCTGGATTCACTTGATGCAGAGGTGGCGGCAATACTTCTCGGAATTGCCAGGGGAGCAATAGAGAAGGTTACTAACTATGTCCAGGTAAGGACAACATTCGGGCAGAAGCTTAAGGATTTCGGGCCTGTGGCTTACAAAATTGCTGATCTTAGAACTGAGCTTGAGGTTGCTGAGAACTATATAGGCAATCTGGAGAGTGAAAACCTGGATCCCCTGAAGATAAAACTGAAGGCAGTTTCTCTTGCAAAGGAGGCTGCAAAATACTCACTGCAGTTTCACGGTGGATACGGATATTTTGAGGATTTTGGAGTTGAACTGTTCTACAGGGACGCAATTGGCATACCGCTGCTCTTTTCAAACAGGAACAGAGACTATCAGCGACTGGCCTCACGGATCTTTGGTTCAAAATCAGGTTTCATATGATTCCCTGTAAATTCTTTATTTTTTAACGTAAATAGTGCAAATGTGTTATCTGCAAAGCCAGGATATTTCGTGCTGCCCTAACATAACAGGCTGAGGCACCAATTCTATGTTATACACCAATTTATGCAAGCCGTAACTGCTTAACAGCAGTATCATGATCCTCGGGCTGTATCATCAGGTTGATTTTGATGAACAAATTCCCTCGTCCTGCCGTCCCTCAGAAACAGAAGAGAACCGAAAAGGGCTGCGAGCAGAACCACCCCTGAGAAGACAAAAAGAATTCTCGGGCCAAGAATGTTAATGCTTGCAGTGAAGGTAACTAGTAGTGCTATCCTGGTTAATGTTGACAGGAAAGAGACAGAGCCGAAGAATCTGCCAGAGTACCGCCTGTCTACACGTTTCATCACAAATGTATTCCTGCATATTCGTGTTCCAGGGTTTCCTATCCCGTGGGTGGACTGAACGGCAAGGTATGTGATGAAGTTTGGAGAGAGGGGCATGAGAAAGGTTCCAAGCGTATACAGTGCGAAGAAGCTGTATGCAAGGAAGAGCTCGTGTTTCTTAAGCACCATAGAGAGTACGGCTCCGGTTAGGCTGGCAAATGCCGCATACGCAAGCTCAGAAAGGGATATTTGAAAGGTCCCCCCGTGCAACGCTGTCACGATGAATACTGGCTTGATCAGATTCCCGGCAGTGACCATTATGAAAGGAAAATTGAGCATGAATACATAGAAGATCGGACCTGGATTATTTTTCATGTAGGAGATAGTGCCATTTCCGGCATTTCTTTCCCTTGAAGGTTTCGATTTGGCAGGCTTGTAACCTTCGAAAACTTTCCCAAGGGAAAAGATCCCCACCAGACAAATTGCAGCAGAAATAATCAGGGAAGAGCCCACCCCAATAAGAGGAATGAATAAAATTGCGAGCGCAGGTCCAACAATGTTAGGAAGCTGCCCAGACATCTCAGCGAGCCCATTGCTCATTCCAAGACGCTGGGTTCCTGTTATGGTCTGCTGAAGGGCCCTCATTCCGTCGAAGAAGAAGCCGCCAGTTACATCCAGAAGCAGAAACAAGGCGCTCACAAGGATAGCCTTGGCTTCCGAGAACACAGACAAAAGGAAGGATATGAGCAGAGCGGTAGATAACCAGACAAGCATAATTGTTGCCGAGAACTTTTTTCGGCTCGTCGAGTCAATCAGGCTTCCCATTTGTGGTGTCAGGGCAACCTGGATTGCCAGGGCTCCCACCATAATAGACCCGAGTATAAGCCGCGTCTCTGTGGTAGAACTTAGCAGGAAAAGGGCATATATCTCAAAGGGTCCAAAAGCTGACAGGGCTGATACCTTTGCCAGATTGAAGTAAATGAGATTTTTTCTCTCCAAACCACTGATAGCGGTAGGCACAAGCCAATAGAGTCTGCGCTATTAAAATCCATACAATTTATAAAATTTATAAACAGACCGGCCCGCCACATTTCCGAGGGAGGCCCTCACCAGGTAACACTCTCGGATCATTCGCAAAAATAAGGCCAAGGATCAACTTAAACCGGAATGCTATCATTATTTGCTGTCAGCGTCCAGAGGCTCCGACGGTGCTGCTGCGGGAGCAGCTCCACCCTCATCAGGTACTTCCTGAACGACGTATCCTCTCGAAAGCATCGCACCGCCAATGAATCCACCAATGGCAGGAAGTATGATGGAGTCAATTCCAACAGACTTGGCCAGCGTCTCGGTATTCATGTTCATAAGCGCCAGCAGGGAGGGAAAGACATTGTTGTTCAGATAGGTATTGTTGAGGAACAGCATGATGCTGTGTACTTCCGAAACAGGCACGAAAAGTGCGAATGCCACTATCAGTGCAGAAACTACAGCTCCTCCAATCAAGGAGGAGAAGAAGCCCCTGAAGGCACCTCTCGCAGCAAGGCCCCCTATAACGCCAGGTATGATCCATCCAAAGAATGGTACCCAGCCGAACAGGACCAAGCCCAGGGCTGTCGCCAGGATTCCCGCACCCAAGCTACCATACACTACTCTCTCAGAGTCCATAGGGATGTTAAATAAAGGGTGAAAATATTTAAATGCTTTGCATTTAAAAGTGACATGATATTTATTCAGCTTTTCTTCTGAAATTTTTCGTTTCTTCGGTTATCTTGCCTTTGTCGGAATAGAACTTTGTCACGGAAACCCAGGTGAAAAAACAGCCGTCAACCAGTCCCTCTGAATCCATTCAATCACCCAGATGTTTTTTGAAGAACCGTAAGGTTCTCTCCATGGCTTCGGCAGAAGCCTCCTTGTGGTAGCTCATTCCAGTGTCATTGAAGAATGCATGATATGTTCCCGGATATATTTTCATTTCAAAATCAACCTTGTGCTTCACTACGCCTTCAATTAGAGCGGGAAGTCCATTGTTTATGTTGCTGTCCTCTCCGGCATATATCCCGAGCACCGATCCTTTTATCTTCTGCAGATCGTCTATGTTTTTCGGGTTTGCACCATAAAAGACAGCAGTGGCATCGAATGCCTTTTCAGTCGAAAGCTGGAATGAGAGGCCACCCCCAAGGCAGAATCCAATTACACCTCTCTTGGTGACATTCTTCCTGGAGAAGAGGTGATCATAGGCTGAGTGCAGATCCTTGATCATCTGGGCTTCAGTTTCCTTCCTGTGAAACATAACCTTGTCAACTATCTTCTTTGCGTTTTCGCTCATCTTACCCAAGGTTTCGTTAATGGTCTTCTGGTCGTTTCTCTTTTCAGGGGGAATTGACCAGAACGGTCTCATGGCATCCATAATGTTTTCCTCGGTGAAGACATCAATCTGATCCTTCCGGGAATACAGGTGCGGCGCAAAGGTAACATATCCACTCTGGGCCAGCTTTCTGCTGAAATTTCTTATGAAATCTGTCAGCCCCCATATTTCCTGTATCACAAGAATTCCAGGATGACTTTTCCCGTCATCCGGCTCGGCACTGAAGTACTTCATATCGGTACCGTCAAAACTCTTGATCCAATTCTCATGTTCTTTGATTCCAGCCATAACCAAAGATAGGGTCATGCTATTTATTTTTTTAAAAATAAAACGTCACACTGTAATATTCAGCTAAGCCAAGCAAACTGGAAAAATTATTATCTCAATTTGCCGTATGCACATGGTGATCTCGATTGGCTGAGCTTTCAAAAAAGGATGTAAAGGAGATAAGAAAGCTGCTGAGAAGAGGTGTAGACGTTCCGGAGATCTGCCAGAAATACAACATACCTCCGGAAAGCTGGAGAGAGGTATCACTCAAGTACGATTTCTTCAAATGATCCGAATTTCGGTTGTCTCCGCCATGATTGAACATTTGCAGTAAGGGGTCAGGCAAGTAGCTAACATTATTTACAAACTGATCATATCACATCATTTCAATATGAACATAGGATTCTTCACCGCCACTTATTATCCTACCCCTGACGGTGTTTCCCACTACCTGAGGGACCTAAAAGCAGCACTTGAGAAGAAGGGGCACTCTGTCCATGTATTCTCACTGAACGGTGACAGGAAAGAGGCAAATGTACATGTGCCATATAGTGTTCCGTTCCCGGCCTACCCTCAGTACAGCGTACCAATCTTCCCAATACCATTTCACATCTTCAGCCTAGCTAAGAAGGCCGGTCTGGACATTATTCACATACACGACCCGTTTATGGGCTCCCTGGGTTATAGGGTTTCCAGGCAGATGGGGATACCTGCTGTGGCCACGTTTCACACAGATTTTGTCCGGATGAAGGATTCTCTCAACATTCCGATGAAAGGTCTTCTCTTTGATATGACGTGGAGATACACCATTTTCCTTTACAGAAGATGCTCCACGGTTCTGGCACCCAGCAGGAAGACTGTCAGGTTTCTGATAGACAGTGGTCTGACCAGAGTAACAGAGCTTCCACTCTTCGTTGATGATGATGTTTACAGATGTGAAAAAAGGATAGTTGGTGATGCCTTCAGGGTTCAATTTATAGGCAGGATAACAAGAGACAAGGGTGTTTTCAATATTCTCAGGATAGCATCCCTGCTGAAAAACAACAAGGACATAAAATTCGTGATTTCAGGAACCGGCCCTGATGAGGAAAGACTGGTGAAAAACATAAGAGATCAAGGCCTTACTGAAACTGTGGAATTCACAGGATATGTTAGCCCTGAAGGCAAGATAGATCTCCTGAAAAGGGCATCGGTGTTTCTTTACCCTGCTGTTGCAGACACATTCGGAATCTCAGTTTGGGGGTTCCTGCTATAGTGGGGAGGGACTTTCCTCTGATGGATTACTTGAACGGCACCAATTTTGGTCTGATAGGCATGAATTTCGACGATCCGGCTGCAGTAGCTGGATTTCTGCAAGAATTGAGCACTGACAGCAGTGTACTGGCAAATCACAGCATGGAAGCCGTCAGGATTGTTAAGCATAATTTCAGCAAAGAAGAACACTGCAATCGTCTGCTCGATATTTACAGCAAACTTGTGGATTCAGGCGATCAGAGATCATAGGTCGGTTTCTCGATTACTACCCATCTAGACAGTGGAGTGGTCCCCTCTGAAATAACCTTCGTTCCCAGAAGCATCGAGTCCCACTCTGTCTTCGTTACACGCATGGGGTCGTTATGGCCGGTTTCCTTCGTAACGGATATGAACGCATGCGATCCCGGCTTCAGTGTCCTCATTATCTCGTTCATAGCTGACCTGTGATCGGCAAGGCAGCATATAACCAGATTAGAGAAAATGAAGTCGAAATAGTCGCTGGGAATGGATAACATCCTTGACCCCGAATCCTTAACAATTTCCACGTTTGTCAGTTTCTGTCTCTTTATCTTCTTTTCAAGAGATCTTACTGATGCTGGATTCGGTTCAAGTGCAACAACTTTCCCGCCGTTTCCGACTGCCCGGCTCAATTTTACAGTGTAGAATCCTGATCCGGCCCCGTGGTCCAGCACTGTCATTCCAGCCTTCAGAAATGGTCTGATGATCTTCATCATCCTGTTTCCAGGATCCCTGAGGGGAAAATCGAGCACGAACGATGGTATGTATCTTCCTTCCTTTTCCATCTGCTTCATATAAGATGTCCTGGTTTATCTCTTTTCCACTGACTATTTAGAAAAATTTTAATATTGGAATAAAAATACTTGGATGGGTGAGGATAATGCGCTGGAATGTAGTTATTCCAGGTATTGTGCTTACCGTCCTTGGGATTATTCTGGGTGTCCTGGGTTTTGCCAGAATGATTCCGGCGTATCCGTGGTTTGCCTGGGGCGGTGTGGCCCTGATAGTTATTGGACTCGCGGCCGCCGGCGTTGGAGCCTATCTGACCAGAAAATCAGAAGGCGCCAGCAGAAAGAAGCAGGAAGGAATGGCGAGCTGATAACCAGGCAAGACCTGAACATGAACAAATCTATTTGGTATAAATCCAGGCACCTCAAATTTATCTATTTTTTTGCTATGGCAGACCGTGTTTAAGAGGACGCAGAGGGGGGCTGTACTTGCAACGGCCTTTGCAACCTTCATTGCCTTCATGGGGATAGGTGTCGTAGATCCCCTGTTGCCTCTGATCGGCAAATCGATGGGGGCAGATTATTTCCAGATCGAGTGGCTCTTTACCACCTACATAGCAACGATGGCCCTGACAATGCTTCTTGCAGGGGCCATTTCCACAAGAATGGGAAACAAAAAGACTCTCCTTGCCGGGTTACTCATTGTGGTGGTTTTTTCAGCTCTTTCCGGAATCTCTCCCAACATCCCCTTCTTTGCTGCAATGAGGGGATTCTGGGGATTTGGAAACGCTCTGTTCACGTCAACAGCCCTCGCCATAATTGTAGGAGTCTCAGCTGGTAAGGTGGAGAAATCCATAACACTTTATGAAGCAGCGCTGGGGCTTGGGATATCGTCAGGTCCCCTGTTAGGAGGCCTGCTGGGTTCATTCTACTGGAGAGATCCCTTTTTCGGTACATCAGCCCTGATGGCTACAGGCTTCATCCTTACCATGATACTGGTCAGGGAGCCTCCAGCCAGAGAACCAGCCAGGAGGGCAAGAGACGTTGTCAGAGCCCTTTTACACAAGGGAATCCGTTCCAATGCATTAATAGGTCTGTGTTACAATTTTGGTTTCTTCACGGTACTTGCTTACACTCCCTTAACTCTCGTTGGTCTTACAACAATTGAGCTGGGTATTACTTACTTTTTCTGGGGCATCCTGGTGGCGCTCTCTTCGGTGTATCTTGTCAACTTGGCAGCGGCAAGACTTTCTTACACTTCAATAGCACTTATTGCACTGGTCGCAATGGTTGGTATTTTTGTAGGACTTGCAATATTCGTCAGGTCCTTCGGGCTATATCTTGTTGTATTATCAGGAATCCCCTGCGGGCTCGCTAATGCTGGTTTTACAACCATGGCTATGAAAGTGTCCCCATTTTCAAGATCAATTTCATCAGGATCATACAACTTTCTGAGATGGTCCGGGGCTGCAGTTGCGCCGATCCTTGCCGGATACATTGGACAGACCTATGGAATAGGCATTCCATTCGCAGTATCCGCTACAATAATGGCCCTTGGCATCGGACTGTTATCATTCAGAAAAAGAATGCTGAATCAATTTATTATTGGTCATAGCATTCCTGTGGAAATGGCTCCGAGCTTAGCCCGTTAGCGCACCTCATAGCGCAATGGCATTATATGCATTTAAAGATACACTGTCTTTACGGCAGCTGCACATTCTTCCAGTGTTATCTCATGAGGATCTTTCCGTGATTTCGTCCCCAGCACAGGGCGGTCCTGAAACATTTCATTATACATGGGAATTATGCAACGTTCTGGTGAAATGGAACAAAATTTAAAGGATAAGAGAGTTAAGGAAGGGATGGCTAGGGAAAAGAAAAACGGTGGGAAAGGCCGGTTGAAGGCATTTTTGATAGTAGCAATCGGCATCATCGTGATCATTTTGTTCCAGTATTATGTTCTCCCCATTGTTGAAGGATTTTTCCCATTTCTGAAAGATTACGACAGATATCTTAAGGATTCCCTGGCGGCTATTGTAATATTCTCAATAGCGGTTGGAATTCTAAGCATAGTTAAGAGGACCATAGAGAAGACATCCCTCAAAGCCATCGGCAGAAATTACAGAGGCTTATATACGGTGGTTCGTGCCATTGTATACGGCGGTGCAATTGCAGCATTTCTCGCGTACATAGGAGTTAGTCTTACAGGTGCACTTATTGGAGGTACTGTTGGAGGTCTTATCCTTTCGTTTGCCCTTCAAAACACCGTTTCCAACCTTCTATCAGGGCTACTTCTGGCTTCCGCAGGAGTCATTAAACCAAAGGAAAATGTTTCAATATTCTCCTGGCTGTTTGACAATCCTGTACTTGGAGAGGTCATAGATGTTAAGCTGCTCACTGTGCAGGTACTAACAATAGATGGAAATGTTACCGAACTTCCCAACACAGCTCTTCTAGGTCAGACCCAGTTTACTAACCTTGACGTAGGCAAATTAATACGTGCTTCTGTCGCAATTGCACTTCCTGTGGACGCTCAGATCAGTGGAATAATGTCATTCGCAGAGAGGAAGATGAAAAATCAGCTGGAAGCTCTAGGTATACTTGGTATGGAAATGTATTTTTACACCAAGACTTTCAATTCAAACACTGTAAAAGTGATATTCAATTTTGACAAAATTCTCAACTACAACAGGATAGTCAACGCCCTAAATCTTGCATTTGAGGAAGGCTACTGGGAAATGAAGAACAGAGCTCCGCAAGGCAACATTATGGTACTGGGTTTTCCAGTTGATGTACCCGTCAAAAGCATTCAGGAAAGGGGTGATGCCAACCTTGAGGTCAGAAAGGGGGAAGTCGGCATCGAAGATTTTCACTCATATTTTTTTATAAAGAGCTCTGGGATGAACAGCATAAAAGTTACATTTACTCTCTCTGACACAGCCATATATGATCAGGTTGCAAACGCTATCAACTACGCATACGAGGAAGCATATCTCTCATTAAAGAATGAGTCACCTAAATGAAAGTATAACAAAATAATCCCACTAAGAAAGTGAGCAGGATTCCTTAGAAATTCGATAAGGTTTTTAATGAAGCGGGATCATCGGCAGAAAAAATACGCTAATCAGCTTATCTTTGAAATATAAATAGAAATGGATAAAATTTACACTACAAAATAGGATGCGTAGAATGGATGAATTTTAGAGGATTTCAAAAAACACCACTGAAACTCCTTTTCCTGATTTTTCATTACTTCATGATCAATGTGCATAAACCTTTACCACACCGGATTATCCGAACTTTAAAAGGAGTTCGACGCACTTGCCGATACCCTTTCCGGGATAGGGGATTGCATTGACTTTGAGATGATCAGGCCAATCCTCTCTGATCTCCATGAGAATGATAGATAGAATGGTGGAGGGCCCAACCATGATCCCGTTCTCATGGTGAAAATACTTCTGCTTCGACAATGGTACAATCTATCGGATCCGCAGATAGAAAGAGAGATCAGGGATCGGATTTCATTCAAGAATTTCCTTGGATAACCTGACAATCTTCCGGGGATCAGATCATTGCGAAGTGAATCAGAATAAAGAAGGGCACAATCCAGAATGCTTCCTTCATAGAAGCCGACAGAGGAGATGATGCAAAGACACGCAGATCAAAAGTTGGTGCATCTGCAACAAGGAATCATTACAAGCATTTCGGCGTACAAGCAGCATACGCTCACAAATGAGATCAAGATCATCGACTTGTATTATATGTTACCGTGATAAGGGTTCCGACGAATCTGAATGCAGAAGCATCAACGGTACACTGGATCGTTCTGTCAGGGGGCACAGACTGCCCATGAAGAGTATACGCAGGAATCTATGAATATCCCCAATAAGATCAATGGCGGAACATCCCTATGCATTCTTCAAGGGAATGTTCCACTTCACTCTTGTCATGGTCACAACTATACAGAGAGTGAGGGTCAAGACATACTTCACAGCAATGTGCTACAACCTCATGAGGAAAAGATCTCTTGACAGGACAGCTTAAGCTATGGAAATTTTCAGAAAAACAGAAGGACAATGGCATGAGATGACGGCACTTCTAATGCACTGAACGCCATTTCAATCGAGAATAATTACACTCTATGAAAAACGAGAAGTTATGCGCAATCCTCCTTTGGAGTCGTAAAGAGCTGAACTATTGAGAATATGCTGAATCATGTCG
Organism: Thermoplasmatales archaeon AK; assembly: GCA_031625175.1. Taxonomy (GTDB): domain Archaea; phylum Thermoplasmatota; class Thermoplasmata; order Thermoplasmatales; family Thermoplasmataceae; genus UBA447. Next base: position 199,564 of record JAHXPV010000001.1, read on the forward strand.
CCGTGCTGCGTAAGAATAGCAAGATAATAATCGCAGAAATAGTAAAGGCGTTAATTTCTGATTGTATGCCGTGAGCCGGGATTGAACCAGCGACCTCCAGATCTTCAGTCTGGCGCTCTCCCAACTGAGCTATCACGGCCCTTGGGTGTCATAGTGTTATTTTATTTAATGATTCTTTTTACAAAATCAGGCAAAGCCTAAGTTTAGAGTTTCCATTTCAGAATATGAATCTTGAGTCAGTAAATTTTATTTTCCCTAGTGCTGCTGGGAAGACAAACGAAGAGATTTTAGGCTCCGTGTGGCGGGGGCTCAAACCATTCTTTCAGTGGCAGCACATAAAATCTCTATGCTGATACTCTAACCCATTTTGTCAAAGGAAATTGCGAATTACAGGGATAATTATATTAAGTGAGTCTTGTAATACACTGCAGAAAATATAACCTGATGATATAATGGAAGCAAAACCCTCTGGTATGCAAGCAAAGGAAAAACATGATTTCACGGTTATCCTGCCTGTTGTAGCAGAGGCCATTTCCAGCGGTATACTCGCGTTTGTGTGGGTCTCGCTTCCATTCCTCGCCGGCCTTGTTTCGGGGAGTCTTTATCTAGTTGGAGTGATGGCAGCCGTTGCGATATTCACCTCACTGATATTCAGAATTTTTTTGAGGTTTTATTCGGAGAGGGCCAGAACCGATTTGATATCTCCCATGTCGCTGTTTATACTGGGTATCGCCCTCGCCGTGATGTACGTCTCCCTCAATTTTGTGCTTTTGCTGGCATCCATGGCAATTGTTGGGGCGTCCATGACACTAAAGATGTACGGAACAAGATACAGTAGCCAGCAGCTGCATCAACTGCAACCTTTCAGTAATTATTACAGCACTGGTGCCGCTGGCACTGTGGGCATAATGATAATACTCATCCTGAGCGCCCTTTATACAGGAACAAGCATTAGAGGGCTGCTTGGCATCTATTCTATAGTTGCCCTGTTGCTGGGTCTGGTCAACATCAGCATAAAGCTTTCAAAGAAGGGGGTGGAGGAGAAGCCCGAGAACAAGACCACACTCCTTGAAATCATCAAATACCCAATCTCATATCTGAGAAGTTTTGACACTCTTGCCAACAGGAGGCTGGCTTTGCGTCTGCTTGTTAGCGTTGTACTGATATATGTGCCGATAGCGATGGTTGGTGCATTCCTCTCCTCAATCGGCTTTTCGGACAACGTATCCCGGATGGACATATTCCTTATATTCTCAGCATTTGCCGTGCTGGGCTTCCTCATAGAGAAGGGATCAAGGCTGTTTAAATTGAAATTTTTGAAGGAAACATTCTACATGCTTAGACCATCTATTCTGCTGATCGCCATGCTTCTCCTCTCCATGGCTCCTCTGTCTCTTCTTTTCGTATCCGCATACATTCTCATTATCATATGGTTCTGGGCGGATGCTGCCTCCAGCGGAATATTTCCGAAATACCTAACCGATACTGATCTGCTGAAGATTCCCTACATGCAGGCAGTATTTTCTGTGCCATTGAGTTTCATGGCGCCGCTGCTTGGCTCTCTGCTGTGGTATGTTTCTCCAAGGCTGCTTTTCGGAGTAGCCATCGCCCCTGTGGCCATAGCCATCATTCTGACTTTCATGAATCCGGAAGGACGATTCGTGTCACTGGAATCTCGTGCAAATAATCAGACTTAAGGTTAATAACCAAACTCAGCTTATGGTCTACAATGATCCCAGGGCGGATGAACAACAGGGAGATCAAGAGAATGATGGCCCAGATGGGCATAAAATCAACAGAGTTCCCGGACGTTACCACAGTGATTTTAAAGGGGAGGGACAAGGATTATGTGATTACAGAAGCCCAGGTAATGATGATTGAGGCTCAGGGCCAGAAATCCTTCCAGATAACCGGTAACTTCAAGGAGGCTCCAAAAGGAGCACAGGCTCCGCAGCCACAGGATCAGACCCTAAATGAGGAGGACATAAAGCTTGTCATGGAACAGGCCTCCGTTACCAGGGAAAAAGCAGTCGCCGCTCTTAAGAAATCAAACGGTGAGCCCGCCAAGGCAATCCTGTCTCTTCTTGAACATGGAAGCAATTAGCTCCGTACTGTCTGACTATATTCCGGACCAGAATGAGGAATGGATGCTGGGGGAGATAACCCGATCTGTAATCGCTTCCATACGGGACTACTGCAGCAGCCATTCAATTTTTGCAAGCCCGGTTCTGGTGGGTTCTGTTGCAAAGGGAACCAACTTGAAGGGCGCAGACATAGATATATTCATAGTTTTTGAAAGGACGTACAGGGAGCAGGAGATGGAGAAGCTAGGCCTCGAGATAGGACGAGCTGTACTTCCAAAGGGGGAGGAGAAATATGCAGAGCATCCTTATATATCAGGAGTCATAAATGGAATAAAACTCGACATTGTGCCCTGTTTCAGAATCGACCCTCAAACGAAAGTCATAAGCTCGGTGGACAGGACTCCGCTTCACACCGATTACGTCATTAACAATCTCTCCGAGACTGGAAAAAATGAAGTTAGGCTTCTCAAACTGCTCCTGAAGCATTTCGGCATATACGGTTCTGAGATCAGGACGGCAGGATTCTCAGGTTACGTGTGCGAACTGCTTGTCATCAGGTTTGGTACTTTCCTTGGTGTTCTGGAGTATTTTTCTAATGTCAGGGGGTCCGTCAGGATCATAGACAACAGATCATTCGAATTCGATCAGAGGTTTCCGGTTGTAGTTCAGGACCCGACGGATCACTCAAGAAATGCCGCCGCTGCCGTCAGCATGGAGTCTCTAGCCAGGCTGGTCATTGCCTCCAAGCTGTTTCTCAAGACCAGAGACACCGGACTTCTACGTCCTATGCCTCCATTGGAACCCCAGTCTCTCCGTCCAAGCGGTAATAAATTCAGGATAGTGGAAATGCCCCGGCCGGATCTGGTGGACGACATCATATTCAGCCAGGCAATGAGGCTGAGGAAGGAGGTAAGGAAATCCCTGGAATCCGGTGGGTTCCTGCCGGTCAATGATGAGCTGGCTGTTGGCGAAAAGATAGAGGTTCTTGTGGAATTTCAGAAGGACTCAACCAACGGAATTGTGAAACATCAGGGACCTCCGGTATGGGCAGAAAACGCATTGGACTTTTTGGAGAAGTGGTCAGAATCCGAAAGAAGGTACCGTGGGCCATATGTGCAGGAGGACAGACTATACGTTGATCTGAAGGATGTTGTAATATCGGCTGATGAAGCTATAAGGTCTCACATTGCAAGGGCAAACATAGGCAAACATTTGAACCATCTCAAGGACAAAATAGTGATCACAGATCCTCTGAAAACCGGTCGCAGACACCTTGTTGTTTCAAAGTACCTGCAACAGAAGATAGGATGAATCATCCGCCGGAAAACACCTGGAGCAGGGTGACATCATCTTCCGGATGGGCCACATGATCTGATGTGACTGGCACTCCGTTTATAAGACAGATGAAGGAATTCTCCGATAAACCCAACCTCCTTAGGATCGATGATACAGGCTCATCCCTTTCAAGTGGGAAGCTCGATTTGCCCCTTCCAACCACGGTTATCATGAATAGCCCCGGGCAGATTCGAACTGCCGTCGTCGGATCCAAAGTCCGAAATGCTTGGCCACTACACCACGGGGCTGGCAGATGGCACATATTTGACTCGCATAAAAATATTGGTCAGGCCTCAACTGTTAGGGATTCCGTTAAATACAACAGCCAGATCATTGATCATGATTTCGCAGAGGATTAGGGTTCCGCTGTTATTCATGACTGTAGCCTGGTTTTACCTGATCGTTGGCATAATACTTCTTGTCATGGAGGAAGCAGGCATCGGCAGTTATGGAAGGGACCCTGTGTTCATGATTTGGTTCTTCGGCTTCGTAATGCAGATGATAATGGGCGTGAGTACGCTTTTCCTGCCATCCAGGCTTCACAACCAGAGAAGAACTGATCACAGGATGCTGGCGGAACTAATCCTGACAAATGCCGGGACTGTCCTGACAGGTTATATCTACATCTCCAGCCCAAAGTCCCTTTTTCCAGCAGCCGCAGTTGGGCTCTCCATGATAATGGCTGCCGTCATTCTTCATATTCTAGGAATCACAGGCGCTGTTTTTTCCAGGATCCAGCCAGGCTCAGAAAGACGATGGGAATGATCTAGGCTCGGAACATGCCGGTGACGGTTTTCCTGACCCTCTTCCAGGCGCCACCCGTGTAACGCTCCCCCTCACTGACAAGCCCCCTCTCGTGGTAACCGTACTGTTCCCAGTATCCGTCCTCGTAACCTTTGATAACCTCAACCTCTGTCAGCCACTTTGCGCTCTTCCAACCGTAAAGCTCTGGTATGAAAGGCCTTGCAGGGAATCCCTGGCTGACGCTTAGAAAACTTCCGTTCATTTTCAGAGCTATGATTGACGTGTCCTTTATTGCATATTCCAGAGGAACAGGTGTTGTGTAGCCCTCGGCACATTTGAACATGACCCAGTCTGCGTCAGGGTAAGGTTCGGCAGCTTTCAGAATCTTCCCCAGGCTCGGGCCTTCCCACCTGACGTCCTTTATGCTCCAGGCGGTTACGCAGTTGAAGTCACAGACATACTTCACCTGATCCATTCTCTTAAGGTCATCGAAACTGAATGTGAATGGTTTCTTCACGAGACCCGTAATTTTGAGTGACCAATTTTCGGGTCTTATATCAGGCTCACCCAGAGCCGAGTATATGATCCAGTTTGAGATGTACCGCTGACCAGGGTTTTCGACCTCAATCTTGCTTTGCTGCACAACTGACGATGTTTTACTGATATTAATTAATTGTCAATTTCTGTCTGCAACGCATAATGAGGTCGCTAAGAGGTAACATATATCGGGGAAGGTTTATTCTGATCTTTATGCTTCTTGTCTGATATTATGGCTCAGAAACTTCAGCCCATTGAAGAGGTTGCATCTAAGATAGGAATAGGCAGTGAATTTCTTGAGAAGTACGGCAGCTATATGGCTAAGGTTTCACTGAATTCAACTAAGGCCAGGAAACCATCAGGGAAGCTCATAATGGTGACCGCCATGAATCCCACTAAGGAGGGCGAGGGTAAGACAACCACATCCATAGGTCTAGCCCAGGCCATAGCGAAGCTTGGAAAGAAAGTGGCAGTGGCCATAAGGGAACCATCACTGGGTCCATGTTTCGGAGTCAAGGGTGGCGCCACGGGAGGTGGGATGTCCAAGGTTGAGCCCAGCAACAGGATTAACCTCATCTTTACTGGAGACTTCCCTGCTGTAAGTGCTGCACACAATCTTCTCTCAGCAATGATCAACAATCACATTTACCACGGCAACCGGCTCAGAATAGATCCCAGATCCGTAGTCTGGCCCAGGACTATTGACATGAATGACAGATCACTGAGAGACATAATCGTAGGTGTGGATGAGGGGCAGAACGGGGTCATGATGAGGGATCGCTTTGTCATAACTCCAGCGTCTGAGCTCATGGCAATCCTTGGTCTTTCCCTGAGTTACAGAGATCTAAAGGAAAGAATAGGCAGGATCATAATTGGCTTCACATATGACGGAAAGCCTGTATACTGCAGGGACCTTAAGGCAGAAGGGGCAATGGCTGCCCTCCTCAGTGATGCTTTGAGGCCAAACATTGTCCAGACAACTGAAGGAGTCCCGGCATTCATTCACACCGGACCCTTTGGAAACATAGCCCACGGAACTTCAAGCATAATTGCCGATAAGATAGCGCTTTCCTATGCCGATTACCTGGTAACTGAGACAGGCTTCGGGTCAGAACTTGGCGCACAGAAGTTTCTGGACATGGTTACCAGGCTAGCAGCACTTGAAGTAAATGCAGTGGTAATAGTTGCTACGATAAGATCGATGAAGCTCAATGGAGGAGCAAAGGATCCTGAAGCAAGAAACGATGGCGCTCTTGCTTCTGGCTTTTCCAATCTTCTAAGGCATGTGGAAATCATAAGGAAGTACGGTCTTGAACCCATTGTTGCCCTGAACGTTTTCTCCAGCGACACGAAGGATGAAATGGAATTCGTTGCCAGGGAACTGGACTCCAAAAAGATAAGGTGGGCCAAGTCGGAAGTATATTCAAAAGGTGGTGAAGGCGGTATCGATATAGCAAAGCTTGTAATTACAGAAGCGGATAAGCCGCCATCCAGGATCATGAGAACCTACGAGCCTACTGACAGCATAATGGATAAGATAAGAAAGATAGCAACCCGGATCTACGGCGCAGACGATGTGGTATTCACTCGGCAGGCCCTAAAGGATATAAAAATGGCAGAGAAACTCGGTCTGTCTGGCCTGGATGTGTGCATGGCGAAGACCCAGTACTCTATATCAGACAATCCTGAGCTTCTGGGCAGCCCAAAGAATTTCACGGTCACAGTCCGTGCTGTCAATATAGCCGCAGGGGCAGGCTTCCTTGTTGTTCTGCTGGGAGAAATAATGACAATGCCGGGACTCCCGAAGAATCCTTCAGCAGAAAATGTGGATATAAATGACGAGGGCGAAATTGTCGGCCTCTCGTAATTATGGCGTAATTTTTATTGCCCTTGTCGGACAGACACTCTCACATGCCATGCAGAAAATGCACTCGCTCTCCCTGACGGGATCGCATTTGTCTGTCCTGTATTTCTGATAGAGGGTCTTGTCACCTTCTATCTTCTTGTCATTTCCTGTGCCCATCTGGCCCGGGTTAAGAGCCCACTCATAAAGCGTGACTGGGCAGACATCCATGCAAGCACCGTCGGCTATGCATGCTTCCCAGTCAATGGCTACCTTCGTGCCATGTATTCCATTCTTAGTGGGATAGGGCTTACCGTCAGCATCCAATCTCTGGACGCCTTCTGCCCTAACCTCATGATCGTGATGCTTTCCGGTCACAGGGTAGTGCTCTGTGTCCTCAAGGAAATTTTCATCAATAGGCTTTGGCTTGTAATCCAGCGATTCAAGTTTTACCATACCTTCACCTTTTTCCAGATTAGTTACTTGCTATATAAATTATCTGTTCAGTCTGGAGATTATTGAATCCGTCGCTCACCACAAGAAATAAATTTTTCTGTTCATTCACGTTTCTTCCAGCAATTATATTTTTCCGAATAAAATTTAAGCCATCAAGTGATGCGGAGTGTATGCCTAGCCATGAACCGCAGATAATCAACAGAAGGGGTCAGGGAGAATTTGTCACAAATCTCATAAGGCAGCTGAAATACAAGCGCGAGGATTTCAGAACAATAGGCACATTTGGAGGATTCACCTCATTGATTGACCTGGGCAACGTGGCTGTGGCTCTGAACAATGATGGTGTTGGAACAAAAACAATCATCGCTGAAAAGGCCCAGAGGTATGACACTCTGGGTATAGACTGCATCGCAATGAACGTAAACGATGCTATTACCGCTGGCGCAGAGCCTATAGCGTTTGTTGACTACATTGCGCTCCGAAAAACTGATGTTGAAATTGCAAAGCAACTAGGGACAGGTTTCAATGTGGGCGCCCAGCTCTCAAACCTCACCATAGTTGGAGGCGAAACGGCAATTGTGCCGGATCTTGTATCACACATTGACGTCTCCGGAACCTGCCTCAGCATTGTCCAGAAATCTCAGATAGTGAACGGCGAGAAGATTAGGGATGGTGACCTGATATTTGCACTTCAGAGCAGTGGCCTGCATTCAAACGGTTTTACTACAGTCAGAAGCATAATAGAGGAAAATGAGATAGACCTCTTTCAGAATTTTCCGGGCGAGAACAAAAAGGCTGTAGACGTGCTGCTGGAACCTACCAGGATATATGTGAGGGAAGTCCTAGACATCCTGAATATCGTCAACGTGAAGGGTATGGCCAATATAACCGGCGGCGGGATAAAGAACATGACAAGAATGAAGGACATGAAATATGTTATCAGCGATCCAGTCGAGCCCCAGAATGTCTTCAAGAGGCTCCAGGAAATGGGAAACCTTTCGGATGAACAGATGTATGAGATATTCAACATGGGAATGGGTTTCACCATTGTGATCGATCCGGAGAGCAGGATAGACTTCGTGAACATCATGAGGAACAGAGTCCCATTCAAGGAGATCGGGCACGTGGAGAATGGGAGCGGAATCGAGATTACTCCGTTGGACCTTCGGTACTCTGGTTATTATTAGTTCACTGCACTAAATAGAAACATTAAGTTAAATTACAAGTTCGTCAATATGGGGTTATGAAGATCGCAGCAGTGGTTGATGAGGAGAATTATGTTACTCCGCTCGAATTCGGCAGCTCAATAGTGTTGATAGACGACGAGACCAAAGAGATAAAGGAATACGAGAATCCGGGATACGGGTCTCCATATGGGGGAAAGGAGCGATGCATGGCAGGCATTCTCTCCCTCAAACCGGACGCGATACTGGTCAAAGAGGGATTCCTCTGCCCGGGTTCTTATCATATGTCTCTCGGGAAGATGAAATACATTCCGGTGGATGAGGAAAAACTTGAGGATATTCTCAAGAACCTTGATAAGGTAAAGGAAAAGGCCGTTGAGGAACTGGAATTTGAAATGTTCAGGGAGTAAAGATCAGCGGCTCTTGTTCTCAAGGTAATATCTAATTATTTTTCTCATTGCCCGCCTAAGGATATCGGAGAGTGTGGGGGTTCTTATCCCTATCTTTTCAGCAAGCTCAGTCATTGATATTTTCCTGTCAGTGTCGAAGTAGCCCAGGGTGAATGCTTTTTTTACAATTTCCATCTCCCTTTCAGTAAGGTTCTCCTCGGATTCGAAGAATATCTCGAGAAGTTTTGGAGAAAGATCTGCCTCCTCCAAGGCATGAGATATCTGCCTCAGCTTTGCCTCGCTGGGTATCAGGATTCTGTACTGTATCCTCCCTCCGTTTAGGGATTTGCTGCTCATTATCACTGTATCCATTTGGGAAAGTAGCCGGCAGGAGGAGCAACTTCTTGCCTTTGCCCAGAGTGTGTTCTTCCCGACCTTTGTTACATCAATGGAAACCCTCCTCATTTCGCCAATAAGATCCTCAATTGATCTGTCGCTGGTAATTCTGTGAACAGTGAAGTCAGCACCTATCTTGAGGCGGTCAACAACAGTGGACTCCCCAAATCTGGAAACAAAGTTGGTGACAGCGCAATCGCCTCTTGTTACCTCTATGAGCGCCTCAATCGCACCCTTGCTCTTCCGTGACAGTGCAAAACACCAGCACTTTATTCCTGCTGTATTAATAACAATTCGCCAGGCCTGAAGCAATGAGATGTGAAAGCCGGACAGGTTCGGGAGTCTTTCCAGTTCTTGTTGATGCCAGTAGAAGCGACAGGGCCTCTTCTTTCCCTATCCCTTCCAGATTCAGATAAATTACTTCATTTCCGATATTCACAGGTTCAAGCTTCAGAGATCTGAGGTTTGCAAGGGAAACGTTATTGTTAATTTTCCCCAGTGCTTTCTCCATGGCAGGAATGTCAGGGGGCCTCCGTACATAGGAAATGAATGGTATCCCTGTTTCTGCATGAATATCCCTGATAGATGGAATGTTGAATCCGCCGAGAGTCACCCCCTCAGTGATAAAGGCCTCTGCCGTTGATATACTCAGCTTCCTGAACATACCTATTATAGCATCAGTGGCGTCTGAACCATCCACCTCAATTTTGCCTGCGATTACCTTTTCCACTATGAAATCCAGCCGGTAAAGTACCATCACGAGCGTTGTCGACATGTTAATCCCCTTCTTGAAAGGGGCGTCATCTATGCCAATGACCCTGGCTTTCCGTTTGAACATTTTATCTCAACCATGGGCACCATCCATACATATCTTTTTATCCGGCAACCCAATAAAATACATACCAAAACGCTTATATTTTCCGTGACAATACCAACGCTACGCACCTATTATGCACCTTTCAAGTGATACTTGAAAGGGAAGGGTTTGAGGTCAGTTTTGACCGATGAGGCCAGATATTGTCTACAGTAAAGTGGATTGTGCAACTGCTAAACTACTTGGGGGATGGTTTGGCTTGGGAGCCGAAGAAGGACGTGCCAAGCTGCGAAAAGCCTCGGGGAGGCGCATGGAGCCATAGATCCGAGGGTCTCCGAATGGGACTTCCTGCCTCCGGGCACTCCGAAAGGAGAGGGAACCCAGGGAATTGAAACATCTTAGTACCTGGAGGAAAAGAAATCAATTGAGATGCCGTTAGTAAAGGCGATCGAAAGCGGCATAAGGCAAACCGAATGTTTCACAGAAATGTGAAATAGATGTGGAGTTCGGGCCCTTCCTAACACCTACTCCGCGAATCTGAATCTGCTCGAAAGCAGAGCCAGAGAGGGTGATAGCCCCGTAAGAGCAAGCGGAAAGGTCAAAAGGAAGGAGTCCCAGAGTACCGTGCGTCGTTTTTCGCGCGGGAATACGGGTGGCACTAACATCTAACCTTAAATACATCCCAAGTCCGATAGCGAACAAGTACCGTGAGGGAAAACTGAAAAGCAACCCGAAAGGGTAGTGAAAAGAGCCTGAAACCAAGTAGTGATAAACTTGCAAGGCACTTAAAGGGTGATACCATTAACAATGGTGGACTGGTGTTTTGCTGTCCGTGTTGAAGAACGGGCCAGGGAGTTTCGACGGATGGCGAGGTTAACCCTGAAAGGGGTAGCCGTAGCGAAAGCGAATACCCGCACAGCAATGGAGGGGTAGCGTGGTTAACGCGTTAGTCATTCGTGGAAGACCCGAAGCCGGTCGATCTACGCCTGAGCAGGTTGAAGCCCTACGAAAGTAGGGTGGAGGACCGAACCAGTTCTGATGTGCAAATCGTTTGGATGACTTGGGTGTAGGGGTTAAAGGCTAATCTAGGCCGGCAATAGCGGGTTCCCCCCGATACTACCCGCAGGTAGACCTCGGCAGAGATGCCCAGCGAGGTAGAGCTACCGACTAGCAGGTTAGTAACCGAAAGGTTGCGCCAGCTTATCAAACTCCGAACTTGTTGGGATCGTAGAAGCCGGGTGCTAGGGCACAGGGATAAGCTCTGTGCCCGTGAAGGGAACATCCTAGACGAGGGTTAAGGCCCCTAAATTCTGACTAAGTGCAAATTAAAGGGGTTTGTGGCCAAAGACAGTGTGGAGGTTGGCTTAGAAGCAGCCATCCTTTAAAGAGTGCGTAACAGCTCACTCACCGAGGCTACATGTCCCGAAGATGGAAGGGGCTAAAGTCAGATGCCGAGACCTTCGAGCACCGAAAGGTGATCTGGTAGGGGGGCGTGCCGTATGGACGGAAGCTTCTCCGAGAGGAGGGGTGGACCGTATGGTATCGTGGATCCTGGTGAAAGTAGCAGTCAAGAATTGTGAGAATCAATTCCGCCGAAAGGGCTAAGGGTTCCTTGGCAATGTTCGTCAGCCGAGGGTTAGTCGATCCCAGCTATATTGCCTCGAGATATTGGGGGTACGCATGCCTACGTATTCTGCGATATAAGCCGATGGAGAGTTGTAATGACGAGAAGTCGGAGAAGGTCGCCGAGTCCCCGTTTGGGGTTCCTCGAAATTCTTGGGGCCTGTGAAAGTATGGCTGGGGTCAAGCTGAAGCTCGTACCAAGAACCGACACAGGTGCCCCTGGATGAAAAGTCCAAGGCGTTTGGGCATAATGGCCGCGAGGGAATTCGGCCAAATAGCTCCGTATCTTAGGTAGAAGGAGTGCCTATTCCGAGAGGGAATAGGTCGCAGTGGCAAGGGGACCCCGACTGTTTACCAAAAACACAGATCGCCGCTAGTTCGAAAGGATGTGTATGGCGGTTGAAACCTGCCCAGTGTCGGTACCTGAAAGTCCCGTACAAGGGAAAGAAGGGCCGATAAACGGCGGGGGTAACTATGACCCTCTTAAGGTAGCGTAATACCTAGCCGCTTAATTGGCGGCTTGCATGAAGGTTCAACGTGAGTCCCACTGTCCCCGCGGTCAGCCCCGTGAAATTGATGCACTGGTGCACAATCCAGTCTCTCCCAAGTGAAAGCGAAGTCCCCGTGGAGCTTTACTGCAGCCTGTAGCTGTAATACGGTTCTTAATGCGTAGAGTAGGAAGGAGCTGTCGAGGCCTGGGTTCTGGCTCAGGTGGAGGCGACGATGAAACACTTCCCTTTAAGGACTGAATTACTAACCTCGCAAGAGGGACACCTATTGGTGGGCAGTTTGGGTGGGGCGCCACGCCCCTGAGAATCAAACAGGGGCCCCCAAAGGTCTGCTCAGGAGGGTCAGCAATCCTCCGTGGAGTGTAAAGGCAAAAGCAGGCTTGACTGTGTTCCGGGCAATAAGGAACGCAGATGCGAAAGCAGGGCTTAACGAACCACCCTGTACCTCCTTAGTGGGGGCGGGTGATAAGAGAGAAGTTACCCCAGGGATAACTGAGTTGTCCTCGGCAAGAGTTCATATCGACCCGAGGGTTTGCTACTTCGATGTCGTCTGTTCCTATCCTGGTGCTGAACAAGGTGCCAAGGGTGGGGCTGTTCGCCCATTAAAAGGAATCCTGAGATGGGTTCACTACGTCGCGAGACAGTAGGGTTGCTTCTCCTTGGGAGTGCTCGATGTCTGAAGGGAAGGAGCCTTTAGTACGAGAGGAACGGGGGTTCGTGACCTCTAGTTTACCGGTTGTCTGGCAAGGCAGATGCCGGGTAGCCACGTCATACGCGAATAAAAGCTGAAAGCATCTAAGCTTGAAGTCGCCCCTGAAAATAGACATCGTTATTAGGCCTCTCCTAAAAGAGGAGGTTGATAGAACTGGGATGTAAGTGCCAAGCTTCGGCGAGGCATTAAGTCCACAGTTACTAAACGGCCGAAGGCACAATCCATGCTAAAGCGGACATATCTGGCTGATAAAAACCCGGTGCGATTTTTTATTTAGAATTTTTATTTATTTTGCTGAGACAATACTGGAAACATTGTCGGCTATGCTCTCAAAATACCTGCTCAGATCGCTGTTTTCAGATACCGTCGGCACCCCGCTGTCGGAATTTGACACGACTCTTGGGTCAAGAGGTATCCGTCCGAGAAAAGGCACTCCATATTTCCTGGCAGCTTCCTCCCCTCCACCCTTCTTAAAAATATCAACCTCTTTGCCACAATGGGGGCATATGAAACCGCTCATGTTTTCCACGATACCTATTACGGGAAGCTTCATCTGAGATGCAAAATTAATGGCCTTCTTTGCGTCCAGAAGTGCCACGTCCTGTGGAGTCACCACAATGACAACACCATCCACTTTTGGAACAAGCTGGGCCACAGAGAGAGCCTCGTCACCTGTACCAGGTGGCATATCTATAACAATGAAATCCTTCTCCCCCCAATCAACATCCTCAAGGAACTGCTGGATGGCCTTGTGCCTGAGTGCCCCTCTCCATATGACTGCCGTCTCCTCGGTAGGGAGGAGGAACCCCATGGAGATCACATCAACATTGTACTTTGTGCTGATTGGAATTATTTTGTTGTCTCTTGCCTCAACTTCGCTCCTGTCTACGCCAAGCATCTTGGGATCATCCGGCCCGGTGATGTCAGCATCTATGAGGCCCACCGAATATTTCCTAGCAAGAGATACCGCGAGATTCACAGCAATTGTTGATTTCCCTACGCCACCTTTACCGCTCATCACCATTATTGTATGCTTCACGCCTCTGTACCTCGTGGACTTCTGGGGAGGCGTAATGACCGGTGGAGGTGGTGGATTTATCTTTATCTGTCCGGATGGCATTATTCCCTATTGATACAGACTATTTTATGATTAGCGGTTAAGAATTTAGGGCTGCAGCATCTGACCCAAAGCAAACAGTATTTAATATGTCGTGATCTCCAAAGGGATGCAATCAGAAAACTGTATCTTTTGCAGGGACGTTCTGGGAAAGAGGCATGCAGTTTTTGTCTTTGAAAATGACAGGGTAGCGGCCTTTATGGATATAGCCCCGGTTGAGCCGGGCCATTGCCTCGTTATTCCAAAGAGGCACTTCAGGGACATCCTTGACATCGATTATGAAGATTATCTTGAGGTGCACAGGGTAACAAAAATGTTAACGCCCGCAGTGGTGAGGGCAGTCAATGCCGATGGTGTGAACATCGGTCAGAACAACGGTGCAAGTGCAAATCAGCGTGTGTTTCACTACCATGTGCACATAATTCCAAGGTTTATCGATCGTGAGATACTCTGGGGGCGCAAGGTGGTCCTCCAGCGTGACCTGGAGGATGTTGCCGAAAGCATAAAGTCACAGCTGAATAACCCAAACCTGGGGAAGATAATTCTCAAGTAGCCGAATACCAAGTTTATAATAATCGCTTGATCTTACAAAACTGAAGATAGTGGTACTATGAAAAGCATTGAGGAGCTCTATAAGAGAGCACTGGAGCTCAAGAACAAGGGAATGTCAGATAAGGAGATATCAACCGAGCTGCACCTTTCTGTTGGTACAGTCACATGGCTGCTTAGCAAGGAGTTCGTCAAGGAACCAAGGGTCCAGGACGTCAAGATAGGGTGGAGAACCATAGGAATCAACGGAGACAGGATCCGGAGCGTATCAGAGGTCATTACTGACATTATCGATGAGGAATCACAGAAGGGTGATTTCGAAGTTGACGCTGTCCTCGGAATCACGATAAACGGGATACCTTTCGCAACAATGGTTTCTTACATATACGGCAAGGAGCTTATAGTATACCGACCCCATCCTTCAAGGAAAGAGGGCTTCTTCAGCAGCAATTTTGCCTCCGTAAAGGACAAGAACATAGTCATTATCGACGATGTGATGAGCACCGGTGAGACAATGAAGCGGGCAATCATGGACGTCAAGAATGAAGGGGGAAAGCCTGTGCTCTGCGTCGTCCTTGCATCTAAGATGAAGGCGGACGAGATTCTCGGTGTAAGAGTGCGCTCACTTCTCAGGACGGTCCTCGTGGGCGGAGAATAGGCATGCACTGGGCAGATGCATTTGCGGCCTCCCTTGATGGCCCGCAGCTGGTGTCCACGGGCATATCCCCCTCCGGTCCAATCCATGTCGGCAATATGAGGGAGATCCTCACCGGAGACATGATATTCAAGGCCATAAGGTCGCGGGGAATGAATGCGCGCTTCATATACCTCTGCGATGACATGGACCCCCTAAGGAAGGTGTACCCTTTCCTTGGCCAGGAGTATGCAAGCCATGTCGGCAAGCCACTCTGCGCAATACCGGCACCTTCCGGGAATGTAACCTATTCAGAATATTTTCTCGCCCCTCTTATTGACGTATTCGGGAAGATAGATGTTCAGATAGAGGTAATCAGGACATCGAAATTGTATGAGGAAGGTGTCTTTTCAAAGGCAATTGACATTGTATTCAGAAACTCAGAGAAGATCAGGAACATACTGGAGGAGGTCTCCGGGAGGGAGATAAAGGGTGAGTGGGCTCCATATAATCCCATATGCGGCCAGTGCGGCAGGATCAGCAGCACACATGTAGTATCGTACACTTATCCCTACGTGGAATACACCTGTTCCTACGGACATGCGGGCCGGGCGGATGTTAGGAAGGCAGACGGCAAGATGCCGTGGAGGATCGAATGGCCCGCAAAGTGGTTTGCACTTGGCGTGACTGTTGAACCATTCGGAAAGGATCATGGTGCTGCAGGGGGATCGTATGACACAGGCAAGAGAATCGCCGAGGAGGTATTTGGCATACGTGCCCCATCGTACCTGATGTTCGAGCGGATCCTTCTGAAGGGAAAGGGTGCTATGCATTCCTCCACAGGACTGGCAATAGCTGCATCCGATATGGTAGAATTCGCACCGCCTGAGATACTGCGCTTCATTATTGCCAGAGTCAATCCATCAAGGCATATAGATTTCGACCCATCCCTGGGTCTTCTCAACATGATCGACGAGTACGAAAGGTACAGGCAGGCATATTATGGGCTGGAAAAGGTCCAGGATCATGAGGATGCCAGAAGGATATACGAGCTCTCCAGAATAAATCAGAATGAGGGTCCCGTGAAAGTCTCGTACCGGCATCTCATTATGCTGGCCCAGATATACAAGACAAGCGAGGCTCTGCTTGCTGCGCTCAGGAGGTCAGGACTCAGCGAGAACGACATCCCGAGCGATATCAGGGAAAAGATAAGGGTAATGAGGAACTGGATTGAGCGTTATGCCCCGGACTCAGTGAAGTTCAGTCTGGTTGAATCTGGGTACACGGGTCAGCCCCTTGATCTGAAGCAGAGGGAGATACTCCGGATGTTTCTTGAAAGGATGGGGAGGATTGCGTGGGAACCGGACGCCATACACAATGAGGTTCACGAGATAGTAAAGCAGGCAGGGGCTGATCCCGGCACTGGCTTTGCCGCCTTTTACAATGTTCTCATAGGGAAGGACAGGGGCCCAAGGCTGGGGTATTTCCTTTCTAGCCTGGACCGGAATTTCGTAAGGAGAAGAATAGACGATGCCATTTCTCTAGCACCGGGGACAAGGGCGACGGGTTCCTGATATTTTCCTGCTCTGGAAGAGCAGACGCAATTTCTCCCATGCACCTGAGAAATATCCGGGAAAACCACATAATAACCCTTAAAATATTTAGTTGTCAATTTTATATAGTTGCTTAAACTGAACCTTTATGGAAATTGACAAGAGGCTCTTCATCCTACTAATTGTGGTGATAATTGGCGCAAGTGCTTTTGGAGTTTCCTACAACTTCACACACCCGACTCTGAAACCCCAGACCAACACTGCATCGGCAACCGCAATTACTCTAGTTATCACAACAAACAACAACTACAACAGTACAGTTGGAGCGCAACCGGCATACTACCTTCTTGTTAATGGCTCCCTTGTATCTGCGAGCACAATTCAGATACCAGCCTTCCAGAAGGTCACATTCACAATTATAAACTATGACAATGGATCGGCATATCCTTTGGGGGAGCCTGGAACCAATGTGAGTAACGGCGCAGGGCCGGCAAGCTTCTATACAGTATCCGGCACAGTGGGGAACGTTGAGAAGGTTATAAATGACACAGACGTGAACTCCACGCAGACATCATCAGGAATCAGTGTATCAGGAGGCAAGGTAGTCAGCAGAATCTCTGACTTTAATGTTTCTCACACCTTCACAGTTTCCTCCTTGGGAATAAATATTCCCATCCCACCCTCCTCCACAGTTGTGTTCACACTGGACCTGACCCAGACGGGCAGCTTCCTCTGGCAGTGTGAGGCCCCATGCGGTTCAGGGCCGACTGGCTGGGAAGCCGCCATGGCAACTAGCGGCTGGATGACCGGAACTTTCGAGGTTTACAGTTAAACTCCCTTTACTTTTTTTTAGTGATTCCCAGATTCCATCAACTGCCCAACGGATCACCGTTATTGCTCCACATGCTCTTAAATTGGTCCTTAAGGCTGCTACTTGCGGCGCAGTGGTCTGGCTCAGTTACTAGATGGCATCGATTAACACTAACATGTTAGGTTTAACATTCTAATAGACACCCAGAATCCTACACTTGGGATTCGTATGATAAACCAGAACCAGTATGAGATCAAAAACAAGTCAAGATTCATTCATCTTGATCATGAAATAACCACAAAGTCAGAGCCCCTGGGTGACAGACTCTTTTGGGTAATAATCCTCGGCATTGTCTCCCTGGGTGCATATGGAATAACGGCTCTATTGATCTAAATTTTTAACCGCTTCAATCCTGCATAGTTACCTTATTCATGTTAAGATCAATGTTGCTAGGGTTTCCATAGCTTGAACGTTTTCACCCATTCCGGCTGATCAGATCATACTTCAGGCATGTTCCGCCCACAGGAAAATCAAAAGCTCAAATATGATAGTTCAATGTCCTGTCCTCTGGGAGGAAGATTGACCTGAAGATTCTTGTGAATTGTGCCTTGCCTTATTCCAACGGATCACTGCATCTGGGCCAGATAGCCGGTGCATATCTGGGCGCTGATATTTTTGTTCGGTTTAACAGAATGCTTGGCAACGAGGTCATGTTTATCTGCGGATCAGACGAACACGGTACCCCGATCACCATAGCTGCTGAGAAGGCAGGGGTATCGCCAAAGGAGATAGCTGACAGATACAACCAGGAGCATAAGAACACATTCAGGAGCCTTGGGATAGACTTCGATTATTTCGGAAGAACAAGCTCTCCTGAACATCAGCTCACAGTTTCTGAATTCGTTGACGCTTTTTTCAAAAAAGGATATCTGGCCGCCGGCACAATGATATCACCATTCTGTCCCTCATGCAACAGATTCATGCCGGACAGATACATAGAAGGGACGTGCCCGAACTGCGGATACGCAGGAGCCAGGGGTGATCAGTGCGACAACTGCGGGAAGACCCTCGACCCTCAGGATCTTGTAAATCCCAGATGCGTGGTTTGTGACGGGGTTCCGGAGTTCCGTGAAACACAGCATCTATTTTTCAGGCTTTCTCTGTTCGCTGATCCTCTTCTTAAGTGGCTTGGTACAAAATCGTGGTGGAGAGACAATGTTCTAAGATTCTCCAGGAACTTCATAGAATCAGGACTTAAGGATCGCCCCATCACCAGGGATATAGAGTGGGGGGTGAAGGTGAACATTCCAGGATACGATAACAAGAGGATCTACGTCTGGTTCGAGGCCCTGATCGGCTACATTACATTCGCCAGGACATATTCATCCATGATAGGGAAGCCATCATACTGGGAGGAGTTCTATAAGGATCCGAACTCAAGAACCTACTATTTCATCGGAAAGGATAATATCCCGTTTCACACGATCATATGGCCTGCAATGCTGATGGCCAAGGGAGACATACAGCTCCCCTATGAAGTTCCCGCAAACGAATATCTGACTTTCAAGGGTCAGAAATTCTCAAAGAGCCGGAATATAGGCGTGACTGCTGACGAAGTCCTTAAAGCTGTTCCGAAGGACTATGTCAGATTCTTCCTTGCATACAGTCTTCCGGAGCAGTCAGATTCCGACTTCAACACCGATGAGATGGAGGACAGAATAAATAGTGAACTGATTGGGAAGTACGGGAACTATGTGAACAGATCCGCATCCTTCGCAGCCCAGCATTTCCAAAGAATCAGGAAGCCTGATGAGAGCATTCTGGACCAAGATGACAGACAGGCACTTTCCGAGGTTGGTCGTGTTGCTGAGAAATATGAAGAAAACCTGAAGTCGGTCATGGTGAAACGAGCACTGTTTGACTGGCTCGATCTAGTAAAATATTCAAACCAGTACTTCAACAGAGCCGCTCCGTGGTCTCTCATAAAGACTGACAGGGCGAGATGCGAGGCAAAACTCTACGTGTCCCTTCATATTGCAAAGGCCCTTACTATAATGGCATACCCCTACATCCCCGATTCAGCTACTAGGATAATGTCCATGCTTGGCCTCGACGCCAGTGTAGGAAAGTTAACAATAAATCAGATCAGCGAGATGCTTGATGAGTACAGGGTGAGGGAAAGTTCGCCCCCATTTTCACCCCTCAAACTGGAGGGAGAGAATCCGAATGGCCTGGACCTCCGCATAGGGACAATCACAGACGTAAGGGATCACCCAAATGCCGACAGACTTTATGTCATGAGCGTTTCACTGGGATTCCGAACTGCCCAGATCATCGCGGGACTTAAGGGACACTACGACAAATCTGAACTCGTTGGAAGGAGGGTGATCGTCGTTAACAATATGAAATGGGCAAAATTAAGGGGGGAGGAATCACAGGGGATGCTTCTGGCTGCCGCAGATGACACAGGGACTGTTCAGCTACTTTCCGAAAAATGGGACGGTGTAAAGGATGGCGAGGCAGTATTCCTAGGGGACTTTCCCTATAATCAGAAGGGAAAGGTGGAAAAGGATGACATCGCTGGTTACAATCTTAAGGCCAGAATGACAGCAGACGGGTGGCGCGTATTTGCCCGGAAGGACGAAAAGGAGATGCCACTCTCTTTGGGTGGTGCACCGATCTCATTCAATCTATCCGTGAAGGATGGTGCAGTAGTCCGGTAGAACTGGAGGAACATTTATGATAGCGTGTTATTTGCGACATGCAATATTTAATATACGGTGTTTAATTACGGATCGGTTCCATTGATTTCTATGTCATATACCAAATTTGAAAAAGCAAGAATTATCGGCGCAAGGGCCCTTCAGATCTCCATGGGTGCGCCTGTTATAATAGATGTCCCAAAGGGGATGATCGACCCGGTAGACATCGCTATGCTTGAATTCGAAAATGATGTTATCCCGATAACAATCAAAAAGGAAAAGAAAGCCTAGTGACCATAGGTGCAGCGTTTCGATATTGTTTAAATTAATACAATACTATTATTCACTAAAAATACAGTAAAATTCTGGCTCTCAGAAATCCTTATATATCGTTTAATCATTCCTAACATTACGCACAATTGGGATGAATAACCCAATGGATCAGCCAATAGGCGAAAGGGGGACAGGTCATTTGACCGGAATGAACCCGTTGTTCCAGGGCTGGTAAAGATGGGGTTGTGAGGTTAAGAAACTCACTTCTGACAGGGAGTTAATGGTGCAAACTGTGGCTCGCCAATACCTCAATATTTATACAGGATTAACTCCGGTTGATCCTGCCGGCGGCCACTGCTATCAGGTTTCGACTAAGCCATGCGAGTCATGGGGCCGCAAGGCACCGGCGTACCGCTCAGTAACACGCGGATAATCTGCCCCCAGGTGGGGTATAACCTCGGGAAACTGAGGCTAATCCCCCATAGCCATCATATGCTGGAACGCTTTGATGGTGAAAGCTCCGGCGCCTGAGGATGAGTCTGCGGCCTATCAGGTAGTATGTGGTGTAAAGGACCACATAGCCTAGGACGGGTACGGGCCCTGAGAGGGGGAGCCCGGAGATGGACTCTGAGACATTAGTCCAGGCCCTACGGGGCGCAGCAGGCGCGAAAACTGTGCAATGCGCGAAAGCGCGACACGGGAAACCTGAGTGCCTTGACAATGTCAAGGCTTTTCTCAAGCCTAAAAAGCTTGAGGAATAAGAGCTGGGTAAGACGGGTGCCAGCCGCCGCGGTAACACCCGCAGCTCAAGTGGTGGTCACTTTTATTGAGCCTAAAGCGTTCGTAGCCGGTTGCGTAAATCTTCAGAAAAATTCTTCCGCTCAACGGAAGATCCTCTGAAGAGACTGCGCGAC
>JAHXPV010000002.1:0-129565 GCA_031625175.1 Thermoplasmatales archaeon AK
AATTCAGGAAGGCAAAAGCCTGATTCTTTCAGTACCGACTGCAGCAGGTAAGACCTTGATAGGTTACTACGCAATACTCAAACACTCCCAGGCAGGCGGCAAGTCTCTCTATGTTGTTCCGCTCAAGGCTCTGGCAACAGAAAAATACCAGGAACTCAAAAAGCTTCACCGGCATGGACTTCGGGTAGGACTCGCAGTGGGCGATTACGATCAGTCTCCTGACCTGATGAAACGGTATGATGTTCTCGTATGCACATCGGAAAAGGCTGATTCGTTCTTCCACCATGATCCCTCTGCCTTTTTTGACATATCGCTGATTGTGGCAGATGAGACACATCTTATCGGCGATCCGGGAAGAGGTCCCAGGATGGAGATGTTTCTCACTGCTGCACGTTTCATCAATCCGGATGTCCAGATAATAGGACTGTCCGCAACAATAACCAATCTGGAGGAAATCTCACAGTGGCTTGGGGCTGAGCCTGTGTTCAGCGATTTCAGGCCGGTGAATCTCATCAAGGGTATCCTTTTCCGTGGTGTGCTCCAGATGGACGGCGAAGCCATTCCTGTGGCGAAGTACGATGAGCTGGGATCACTGTGCAGGAGGTTCATTGATGAAGGGGGCCAGGTTCTCCTATTTGTCAATTCAAGAAAGAGATCTGAGGAGGTTGCAAGAAAGCTATCACTATCGTTGGACCTCAACTCATCCTGTCCTGTTGAGAGTGAGGAGGGAGGAGACCGGTACCACAGGATGGTTACGGAAATGTCCAGAAAGGGGGTGTGCTTCCATCACGCCGGGCTCTCATACGAAGACAGGGTTTTCATAGAAGATGGGTTCAGAAACGGCCTGATAAAGGTCATTGTCGCAACTCCCACCCTGGCAGCGGGAGTCAACCTTCCGGCAAGAGCAGTTATAATAAGGGATATCACCAGATTTTCCGATGGTTCTGTAGATTACATATCAACAACCGAGGTAAACCAGATGCTTGGAAGGGCAGGGCGACCCAAGTATGACAAGGTTGGATATGGCATCATATATGCCTCCTCCCCCACCTCATTTGAGATGGCTCAGGAATATCTGGTGTCCGAACCGGAACCAATTAGGTCATGGCTTGGTGCAGATCCACTTATCAGGTTCAACTCACTCGCCCTTATTGCCACAGGTCTGGCAAGGGACATCGATGGAATCCTGAATTTCTTAAGCAAAACCCTCCTCGGACATCAGAAGACCATAGAGGAATTCAGGAGGCCAGT
Source organism: Thermoplasmatales archaeon AK (assembly GCA_031625175.1). Lineage (GTDB taxonomy): Archaea > Thermoplasmatota > Thermoplasmata > Thermoplasmatales > Thermoplasmataceae > UBA447. Next base: position 1,252 of record JAHXPV010000002.1, read on the forward strand.
CGAAAGAGCTTTTACATTCCTTCTTGACAAGTCCCTGATCAGAATCAGAAACGACAAGGCGGAAGCAACTCAGTTTGGAAGGGTGGCTTCTGACTTGTACATTGACCCTGTTTCTGCTGTGATACTTAAGGATTACATTGAAAAAGAAGAGGGTAGCGAAGCGGGCGCACTGTACGCCATATCGCAATGCCCGGACATCCCTACCCTAACCGTGAGGCGTGATGATTTCGATATTGTGGAACATTTCGCGGAAGAAATCGGTGCTGAACCTGGAGATGAGGAAAACTCCGGATCACTGAAGACTGCAGCCATGCTGAGGGACTGGATCAATGAGGTCGACCTAGACAGCATCTGCGAAAGATACGGCGTCGGTCCAGGTGATATACAGAGCAGGACAAGTTCAGCTGAATGGCTGAGTCATTCAATGTCTAGAATAGCAGCGCTTTACAGAAAGGAGAGGGCCAGGTTCTATGAGATGCTGACATTCCGGATATCCGAGGGTGTAAAGGAAGAGGTATGGGAGCTGACCACAATCCCAAACATTGGGAGAGTTAGGGCAAGGAGGCTCTTCAACAGTGGGTTCAAGAATCTCCGATCGGTGGCTGATGCTCCGCTGGAAAGGATAATCAGGATACCGGGATTCTCCAGCAAGCTCGCTCAGGACACCATAGATAATGCGAAGTCAGTTCTGGGGAGGATGGAGGCTTGGCGTTCCACATAAAAGTCCCAAAGGAAAACGCAGAACGTGTGATCAGAGCACTCAATGCAACATCTGAGCTGAACCGTTTGTATTCCGTGCAAAAATGGGGAGATTACATCCTCATTCCGGTAATCGCTGTGGATCGTAAACATGAGAGCCTTGCAGGATACGAAATTGTCGACATCGATCCGTTGGAAAGAAAGAGGAAACCGCAGCCAGCTTCCATTAGGGGCTCATATGATGCTATCGGACGAATTGCGATAATCAAAATACGCAATGACAAGAAGGCGCTGGATCTTGCCAGGTATCTCTACGAATCCGGGAATTTCGACTGCGTGTTCAGGGATCATGGGGTCACCGGAGATCTGAGGCTCCGGGATCTTGAGATCCTTCAGGGAAAGGAACAGTACGTTACCGACCACAGAGAGAACGGGATCATCATGCGCGTTAACGTATCGAGAGTGTACTTTTCACCCAGGCTTGCCACGGAGAGGCTGCTTCTCGCAAAATCATGCAGAGAGGGTGAGCTTGTTCTGGACATGTTCGCCGGGATAGGGCCATTTGCTGTCACCATAGCAAAAACTTCAGGAGCAAGGGTGATAGCAATAGACAAAAACCCAGAAGCGGTCGCCTGGATGCGGTACAACATACAGAGAAACAGAGTTGGAAGGCTGGTCAGCACAAGGCTCATGGATTCCTTGAAGGTCAGCGATCTTGGCCTCAGGTTCCACAGGATTGTCATGAACCTCCCACATGATGTGCTGGGCTACATCGACACAGCGCTTTCAGTCCTCAAGGAAGGGGGGTTGATCAATCTCTACATGATTGGGGACACATCGAAGGTTGCCGAGGTAATGTCCCTTCTCGCACACAAGGGGCTTAAGGTGGTGTCCAAAAGAATGGTTCATGGCTACTCGCCTAGAGAGGCGCTTTATTCTCTGGAGCTTAGGAGAAACAGATAACCGTTATCTATTCAATTAAGTATACCTGATGAGCATGCGTCTGGCAGATCGGATTGGGTCTCTGACCAATGAAGTCTACGAAAGGATTCTTATTGAGGAAATCAAAAAGAACCCGGTTCCGAATCACGTCGCAATTATCACCGATGGCAACCGGAGATACGCTCGCAGCCTGGGATTGCCGGACAGCGAGGGGCATATTAGGGGGAAAGAGAAACTTGAGGAGGTGCTTCAATGGTGCATGGACATTGGAGTCAAGGTGGTGACTGTTTATGGCTTTTCCACGGAAAACTTCAGGCGAGACCAGAAGGAGGTGGATTTCCTCTTCCATCTGATCAACGACGCTTTTCTTGATCTGCTCAAGGACAAAAGGGTATATGACAACAAGATCAAGATCAAGGTGATTGGCGAGGTTGGAAAACTCCCGAAATATCTGCAGGACACCATTAATCTGGTGGAAAATACCACCAATGGCTTCAGGAACTTCAGGTTCAACCTTGCTATTGGTTACGGCGGCCGTGAGGAGATTATAAATGCCTTCAAGAAGATATACAAGAATATTGCCGAAGGGCATATGACTATCGATGAATTGAATGAGGAGGTATTCAGGAAGTACCTCTACGACGGTTCAATACCCGATCCGGATCTCATATTCAGAACCAGCGGGGAAGAAAGGATCTCCAACTTTCTCCTCTGGCAGTCTGCCTATTCCGAGCTCTACTTTTCAGACGTCAACTGGCCCGAACTCCGGAAAACAGACTTTCTGAAGGCGATATTGTCGTATCAGACAAGGCAGCGGAGGTTTGGAGTATAGTGCTTCTCGCTGTGGACGATACAGACTCACAGAAGGGCATGTGCACAACCTTTCTGCTTACTGAAATCGTCAAAAGAATCTCCCTCAGACTGGCTGATCTTCCAAGGTTAGTCCGGCTAGACCCGGCTATTCCATATAAGACAAGGGGTAACGGCGCCCTTGCTGCTGAACTTGTTGCCGGGCATCGTAGGTCATGGAGGGTAGGCAGGATGGATGACAGTGATATTTACACTTTCCAGGGTGAAGAACCTGAGGAACCGGAAATGGATAACGTGCTTGAGGAAGCTGCCTCTGTGATATACGACCTCGCTGAACTGTCCGAAGAAAACACGAATCCAGGTCTGGTCTTGAGCAGGGTCTCTCCACCTGAAGACTTCTATTGGCGGGCAGTAAGGGAGGAGGTAACAATTGATGAGGCAGTACGTGTGCTTGACCACATAGGGGCCAGGTATGTCGGCGTTAAGAATTCCCGGGGTCTAATAGGCGCGACAGCCGCAATGAGCTGGAAGGCGAACAGGCAGACTTACGAACTCATATTTTACAGAAACCATCCTGAACCCATACCCCATGAACTCAAGTTAAAGGTGGCCAGGCAAATGGACGATATACCGGGCACATTCAACAACGTTGATACTGCCAACAGGCACGCTGCAATCTTCCCCCGTGAAAAAACGCCCGTACTGGCTGGGGTGAGGTCCCTGAATCCTTCTCAACTGATAGAAAGAGCCACAGATGTAATGAGGAAAAACGGTATTGCTTATGATCGATTTATGCTGTTCAGAACAAATCAGGCCACAGATGATCATATAATCCGGGACCCCCATATTCTTGAGGAAGGAAAGAGCTATTCCGTTGAGGCTGCAATAACAGCGAACCCTGAAGGGAGGAGGGGCTCTCATTATTTCACCATGGCAAGATGGAAAGATCAGAACATCATCCTGGCGGCATTTGAACCCACAAAGGAGTTCAGAAAGACATTCAGAGAGATGAGGCCGGGTGACCTGGGGCGATTTTATGGCACCTTCACAAATAACTGCCTAAGCCTGGAAAAGATGGAGATCATTTCAACTTCAGCAATTTACACGCGGCACCCTCCAAAATGCCAGAGTTGCGGAACCAGTATGATAAACGAGGGCTACCACAGCTATTTCTGCAGGAACTGCGGTGAATATTCTGATCTCCCGGAATACCATCCAATTGGAAGGGGGATCGTGCCAGGGTTATATGATGTCCCAGTCACCGCCAGGAGACACCTGAGCAGGCCTTTCTCGCTTGGTAATCCTGCAGGGGAGGAAAAGCTGCAAATCGGTTTCGGGAAGATCAGGGAAGCTGCATTGCCATGATCATTGCACTTACGGGCACCCCAGGCTCAGGTAAAACAGAAACCTGCAGAATTCTGCGCCAGAGGGGGTACAACTGTGTAAGCCTGCAGGAAATCACAGGCGTTTCTGATTGCATTTCCGGTGAAGAGGTGGATATTACCTGCCTGGAAGAGAAGGTTAGGGGATTGTGCCGGGATTATATCGTGTTCGAGTCGCATCTGTCCCACCTTATAAGGCCAGACGTGGCAATAATCCTGGCCAGAGATGCTGGAATGGTCAGGCAGGTTCTGGAGGCGAGAGGATACAACAGCGAGAAGATCGCGGAAAACATTGATGCCCTCATGTCTGACGTGATTTATTATGAGGCACTGGCGTTGCTGCCCTCTCCACGGATCTACAGGGTAAATGCAATTGAAGGAAAGAAGGAAGAGACCGCCGGCAGAGTTGCGCTGATTTTGGAAAATCTGTTGAAGAAGTCTTAAGAGTGCCTCAAACATTCCATTAAAGCTACATGGTGCTTGACTCCTATAGATCGAAATCTGACCGAATTCTGATACCAATATCCAGGCCCTTCATGGCTTTAGACCCGGACATCATCTCCCTTCTCTCGCTGATTATGGCCCTCCTGGCAGGCGTCCTTTTCTATATGGGCGGCACTCTGCGAGACGGGAGTCTTGTGCTGATAATACTTTCGGCACTTTTCGATGCCATAGACGGAAAGGTTGCAAGGCTCACTGGAAAGCAGTCTTCCAGAGGTGATCTTGTGGACCATGTTCTGGACAGGTACTCAGACGTTGCCCTCCTTGCAGGTTTCATTTTCAGTGACGTGGCTCAGCTGTCAGTAGGAATCTTCGCTCTTATCGGTGTCATGCTGACAAGCTACATGGGAACACAGAGCCAGGCATTGGGACTGAAACGTGATTATTCAGGTGTGCTGGGCAGGGCAGACAGACTTGCTGTCATGATTCTGTTTGTTCTTATACAGATCATATTTCCGTTCCGTTTGCATGTCTGGTTGCTCCTTATAACCCCAACCAATCTGATGCTCCTGTGGTTCGCCATTGCAGGCAACGTGACTGCACTTTCCCGGTTTAGGAGGGCATACGCTTCCCTTTCGAAATCGCCTTGAATGCCGACTACTTTTCTGAAATAAGCCTCACGTAATCTTGAGCCATTGTCTCAGCCTTCTTCCTGTCGGGGGATTCTCCATAAACCCTCACGATAGGTTCTGTACCGGACGCCCGGATAAGCACCCATCCATCAGGATAGAAGACCTTGAGACCGTCGATATCCTGAATTTTCCTGCCTTCGGCATGCTTCCTGATTTTTGATGCAACACCTTCCCAGTTGCCGTCATACTTCACAGCCACCTTGGATATCCAGTACTGCGGAATTTCTGACACAAGGGTGGCAAGACTCTTACCGCTTCTTGCCATTAGATCGATGACCAAAGCCGCTGTCATTGCCCCATCCCTGCAGTACTGATGGGGACCGAATATAACGCCACCGTTCTCCTCGCCGCCTATCTTTCCGTTCATATCGATCATTGTGCGGGCAACGATTGGTGCGCCAACCTTTGTTCTTATAAGACGCGCCCCCTTCAGACGGCAGATTTCATCCAGTGCATCTGAGCTGCTGATTGGCGTAACAACAGTATCGCCAGAGGATGCATATTCCCTGACAAGTATGCTCAGGATCCTGTCACCGTCAACGAAATTGCCACCTGCATCAAAGAACACAGCCCGGTCTGCATCCCCATCATGGGCTATCCCAAGATCGAAGCCACCCCCCTCCATTATCCTCATCAGATCCCTGAGGTTTTCAGGCTTGGGTTCAGATTCCCTCGAAGTAAACCTCCCGTCAGGAAATGCGTTGAGGGTTACCACGGTGCAGCCCAGCTTCCTCAGAATTCCCGGTGTCGTGCTGTAAGCTGCCCCGTTTCCCGTGTCGACTGCTATCCTGAAGTTTCTCTGTCTGATAGAAACGTGATCGATCATGGAGAGTATGGCAGATATGTAGGCTTCTGCAGCTGTATTGTCGGATCTGACAGACCCAACATTTTCCCAGCCGGCATCTTTCCAGGCCCTGTTCCAGTAGATTTTTTCTATCTGTTCCTCGCTCTCCCTTCTGAGCTCAGTTCCGTCACGGTCTATGCATTTAATTCCGTTAAACTGGGGCGGATTGTGAGAAGCTGTTATAACCACTCCTGGAATTTTGTGTGTCTTGCAGTAATACTGAATGGCGGGAGTTGGGAGTACCCCAAGATCAATGACATTTACCCCCTGTGAAAGGATTCCAGCCAGAACAGATGATCTTATGAAATGCCTGCTGTCCCTTGTATCAGTGCCCATGGCTATATCTGATCCTGCAAAGAAAGTCCCTATTGCCTTTCCTATTTCAGTGCAGAATCCCGAGTTAAGATCTTGGTTCGGGACGCCCCGTATCCCATTGGTGCCAAAGAGGCGCTGGAACTTTGCCTGTGCCATTATGCTAAGGATATGAGCAGCATATATAATTTTTCAAATGTTCTATGAATAGAAGCGAGGGACAATCTTGTGATCTGACACAAGCAGGGGAATTATGGGCTTGAATTGTTTCTTAGAATATATTCACGTCCTCTCCACACGATGCTTTTCATCATCCTGGCCCGTATCAGATTGGACAGATATATGAAGGGAAGGGCAAAGCTCAGTAAGAAGGCCGCGAAACGACGATCCCTTGCACGGAGATATGTCCTGTATGCGTTTACGAACATTGGGATTAGCAGTAGAATGTATAAAGGATACAGGTACACGGACAATACCAGCGACGAAATGAATAGCAGAATGGTGCCACCGTAATATATTACCCCGTACCGGAAAACATTCCTTGTTGCATAGATAGACAGGGCAGTCTGCCTGTTGGCCCACTCCATGAATTGCCTGTAATTTTCAGGTGATCTGATTACTGGTCCCGCCTCCGGAACGTACGCTATCTTCAACCCTCTTGACTTGCAGATCTTTGTCAGGGCTATATCATCTGAAACGTAGTCTCTGAAAAAGAGGAGTCCTGAACCATCAAGCAGGCTCCTCCTGAATGCAAGAGACCCTCCCCAACCAAATCTTGTGAGGTTGGATTCCATCATTCCAAGCCCCACAAATCCCCACACCATCTTCACTGTTGTCCAGAAGCCACCCACAGGTTTGAAATACGGAAATGTTGTTGAGATGCCAATATCCTCATTTATCAGGGGACTGACCAGATCTGCTAGCCAGTTCTCGGAACACAGCATGTCGGAATCCGCTATAACGTAGGCGTCATAGGTGTTGTATCTCATGAATGCTGTGACTATTGCTCGGACCTTGCCACTACAATCCCTGCATTCGGCATCTGATATTATGAACTCAATTCCCACTTTTCTAAGAATTTCCGTGCTGGGATCATCAGGTGCGTCCACGATTGCGATGATCTTGAAATTCCCGTACTTCTGTTTTGTCAAGCTCCTTAGGTTATCTTCCATTCTGAAATCAACGCCCCGACAGGGGAGCATTACCAGAACGCTCATATCCGGGCTTCCCTGATAAGCCTCTTTCCTCTGCCTGAAAAGGCTCACATAGAGCAGCCCGATGAATATAAGAACTAAAAGTATCAGAAATGCAACAAAAAATGGGTCACCTGTCGGAATTTGTATCATCTAAACCAGGGTGACGTCCTCAGTATCCACCTGGCTGATTTCCTCAATCCCGGAAAGTATATGTTCAACTTCATCTATCTTTCCGGCTTCATCCGGAACTATGATTTCGAGTCTCAATGCCTTGAGCCCGTAACCTATCTCCTGGACCTCCGTCCTGTTGACCTCACAGTTTCCCCTGATACTTGCAAGAACAGTGTTTTTCAGTTCCTCCATATCCATAGAAGGTTCGGATGGGAGAATCCTTAGCGCAACCATAACGTCTCCCACTTAAACCACCTCAAGGCCCCTGAAAGCCACAAGTCTCACACTGATACTTGGTTGAGTGCTCCCTGCATTCTTTGCATCTTCCGATTGGCGTCTCACCGCACTGAGGGCAAAGGAAAATGGAATAGCCAATCTCAACGAGTCCAACTCCGCAGCTTGAGCATGTTTCCCTGAATTTCATCTATAACAGTCCTTCCTATTTACAACGTGTCGTGTGAGATTTCTAAAAATTATTTAATCCTTCTGCACTTCCTTCCAAAGTGTTTCCCCTAATCTTGGACTTTACCAGCCCTGAAGGCAGATCGGAACTTACAGCAGAGAGGTGTTTCCTTGCTTCAAGAAACCCGCCGTATATCGGAATCTTAACACTTCCTTCGGAGCCTATCTGGAGAACCCTCAGTTCAAACCGCACCTTTTCATCCGGCGGATTCAATTGGAGCATCAGGTACAGGATCGAGGTGGGTGAAAGCACAATATTCTTTGCCACGAGTCAGGATAAAGATGCCGAGAAGATTGCACCCTCAGATCACTCAGAACACAGTATATGAGATTACTGCAAGCAGAAGCAGAGCCGCAAAAAGGAGAACAAAACGCCCGAAATCCCATGCCATAACCTTTCCGCCGTCGAGTGGACCCAGGGGTATCATATTGAAGGCACCAAGGTAGAAGCTGAACTGCGCTAGGTAGATGAAGGCCGTACCTACAACTGGAATGCCGGCTGAAAGTGCGCCGATAATGAGACATGCCAGCCCAAACACAAGATTGGCACCGGGGCCAGCGGCTGCAACTTTTCCAATGCTCTGCCTGTCATAGATGCCTGATATCGTGACGGCGCCAGGCAGCGCAAAGATGAATCCCGCAAGCGAGGTTATCAGCGCTAGGATAATTCCAAAGGGCCACATCTGGAACCTCGTGTATCCCCCGAATCTCCGCCCCACTTCCCTGTGAGCAAGCTCGTGGAAAAGAAATCCTCCAACCACCGCAAGGAAGCTCTGTATAAGAAGTATCAGTGCTGCCGCTGGGTTTCTGAATACTGGGCCGAATCTTGCATATGCTATGAAGAATGCAACTGTCAGTGTTGCCACAGCTATGATTATCTCATCCCTTTCGCTTCTGTGTGAGAAGCCTCCGAACATCATTGAAATCTTTCCCTGTCCATCTTGCTCATGTAGTTCATAAGGGAGAGAACATCAAGGGCCTCTGAAATACCTGTTTTAAGGTAATATGCCACATGCAGTGGTTCAGGCTTTACTTTCTCCTTCAGAACCAGCTTGAGCTGCTTCAGAACATGGGCATTCTTCAGCTTGGGGGCCCTTGCGGTCTCCAGCTGATCCTGGATGTAAAGGTAAAGATTCCTAGCAATAATCGGATCCTTCCTCTCCAGGTTATTGTAGATAACATTGATCTTGAGGTCCCTTACGCTCTCCAGGTCTGACGACTTCACAGCTTTCTGTATCACGTCCCTGGATAATAGTTCGTACTTTTCTTCATTGATGTCATAGTAAAAGTCGCGGCTCTCAAGGAAGTTGTAAACATCCTCTATCCTCTCTATGGGTATATTCGCTTTGTAGAAGGCCTCCTGCTTGTTGAAAACCTTTCCAGCCTTGTATTCAGCCTTCAGCAACCTGGATACATATAGCGTAATTTCGAGGAAGTCCTTCTTGAATTTGAGGTCTTCCAGCAACTCCTGATGCGTATCCTTTGAAAGAATTGTGCCCTCATACCTGCTGAGCAGTCTCTCAGCCATGCTGAAGTTCTCCTTCTCTATGTAGCTCCGTATAACAAACTGGAGATTCCTTGAGTCAACATATGTCGGATTTGTTTCGTAGAATCTGATGATGGAATCATAATCCCTGTCCTCGAAATAGAGCATGAATAGAACATTGATCATCTCGATTGCATCGGAGGGGCCCCGATAATATTTCAGGCCTTTCAGGATTGTTTCAATGGCCTCGTTCCTGTTCCCAGATTTCACCAGCAGATCAACCATAATCTTCCGTATCTCAATGTCATCCTGCTGTATGTTGAGCAGGTTGTCGCAGATCTCAAGGGCCATTTTTTTGTCCCCGTTGTCAAAGGCCTTTCCCACTATCACCTTGCCAAGCCATACCGCCCCAGTTTCCTTGAAAAGATTGACGAGAAAGTCTCTCACATCTGTGTTGTACCACAAGGTTTCCGCGGCATGCCTGTAAAGCTCCTTGTGGGAATCGGTATCTCCCTTGTACTTTTCAAGTAATGAAAGGACTTCTGGAATTCTGGATCTCTTCTGGTATATGCGTATCATTATTTCGGGGCTTGCCTCATGGCCCTCAAGAATCCTTTCGGCTTCGTCGACGTTGCCGGTTTCTATCAGGGTTCGCACAAATTTGTTGTCAGAGGAAAGGTCAGCGCCTTTCTCAAATGCTTTCCTGAATGCCTTGAGGGCCGATCGGTAGTCCTTGTCTTCATAGAAGTAATGGGCGATTCTGATGGATATCTTAGGTGAATGGGCCTCAATTTCCATGTCCTGAAGAAAAGGGAGGACCTCACTCTGCTTATTTGCAGACTTCAGAATATCCACATGCCTGTCCACGTCAGAGTCAGCGTATTGGTTTGTCCTGAATAGGAAAGAGGAGTGTTGCAGGCTCAAATCCAACTTACCCTTCTGCTGATAGAGGTCACGAAGCAGGCGGTGCAGCCAAGGATCAGTGCTCTCCTTTGAATTGAGTTCATCAGTAATGGCATCAAGGAGAACCCAGGCATTTTTATTCGTTATCGTTTCGTAGGCAAGTCTGAAGTCAAGCTGCTGGAACTGATTTTTCTCTGAAAGGCGTTCAATCAATTTACGCGCCTGTTTGGCTTCTCCGAGAAAAATCAGGCAGATGAGCTCCAGCTCAGCGAATTCAAAATTGAACAATGTTTCAACAGATTTCTCCGAATGCTTGAGGGCGTTCTGGTAATTGTCCCGGATGAGCTCAACTCTTCCCTTGAGGTAATTATAAAAGGGGTCATTCTCATCATGTGGTGACATTGACAACTGCTGGATTGCTGCATCGGGGAGCTTCATCTCTACAAGCTTCCTTGAAAGTGGAAACATGTATTGGGGATAGTCAAGGATATCCGGCCGTGCCCTACCGTTCCTTTCGACCTCTGAAAGGGAGTTAAGGGCTGTTATGACCTCCTTATTCTCTGGAAGGCGGTTCATCGGAGGGAAATAAGATGAGGTTCTTGAGAATCTGGATGCAGCAAAGGCATAGAATTCAAGAAATCTGGAGTGGGTCTCCTGCAGGTCCTGGTAACTGATTCTCGGGGCACCCCTCAGCACAAGCACTGCGTCTCTCAGAAGGTCCATGTCCTTTGAAGACCTTATAATATCCTCCAGTGCATTCAATATCTCATCGCCCCTGACGAGGAAACCAATCTGATCTATGACTCCAGGAGACTGGAGTACAGCAGGATATTCTCCCAGAAACTTCATCAGTTTTTTGCTGTTTTTGGTCTTCAAAGAAGGACTGTCTGGTTTCTTTCAAGAAGCTCAACAATCAGATCATGCTCGGAGATTTCGCTGTACCAGGAGATAAGGTACTGCACTATAGGATCATCAAATACACCCTTCTCTGCAAGGATCTTGGCAGTTTCGTAGGCCTCATTTTTGTTGCCTATTCTTGAGCTTATGAGGAAACCAAGATACCGGATCTGAAGGTTGTCGGTGAACCTTGCCGCAGCATCCCTGTATGCGTTCTTTGCCTCCTCAAATTTTCCGGTTTCAAGAAGTGCCTGAATTCTGAAGCGATTCACATCAACTGAATCCAGGATCTGTGGGTTGGCGGAAACCAGTGAAAGGCACTCCTCATAGAGTTTCTGATCAAAGGCCAGCTTTATGACGGTTTCCTGGGTCGGTCGGTCCAGTGCGTTCCTGGAAGCGAGATCCTTCAGTATCTCATATGCTGTTGTGACGTCCCCCCTCTGTATTAGCACTGTTGCGTACGATCTGGAGATCGTGTAGTCGTCCTTATAGATCTCTCTGAATCTATCCAGAGCCTGTGAGGCCTGATCAAACATTTTGAGGGAGACAAGCGTCTCTATCAGCACCCTCACCTGCTGTACGCTGCTGAAATTGATCTTCTTCCACAGCTTAACTGTGCTGTCAAGCTCATCTGTCTTGTTCCTCTCCCTGAGAAGGGTCAGAACGAAACTGAAAATTTCTGGATCCTGTTCCCTCTTCAGAGCCTCTTCAGCCAGATCCTCACACAGATCCACCTTTCCCGCTTTTTTCAAGGCTTCCAGTATTGCTATTTTTTCCGTGTGAGTTTCCGGTGACTTGAACAGCTCCCAGAGGAGAGCCTCCGGAAATATCCCGTACTTCGCCAGAACATCCAGAAGCTTTGCAAGTACCTTATCAGGGACGTCAAGCTCCCCGATATCCTTAAGAATATCCTCATCCAGCCTTGTGAGCTTCCCGCTTATGACGAGATCTGCCGCCCTCTCGTGTTTCCCAGCCGTGAATAGCTTTTGAAACTTCAGCTTCTCAAGTTTCTGATCGCCTGGGGCGGCTATCTCAATAACGTCACAGAGCCTGGAGAGATCTGAATAGGAGAGATGCCTCAACTGCAAGGCCATTCCAATAAGAAAATCAAGTTCCTCCTGTCGAAGTGTGCCGGAGGATTTCCCTCTTTCCAGATAGTTAGCCAGACGCTCAAGAAGTTCTTCCGGAAGCCGCTGCCACTGCTGGAAGTCCTTGAACAGTGAGGACAAATCTGCCGAAGTTTCCGGACCAGAAGGCGCTTCAGGCATTCTGACTCCTTAACAATTCACCTATATTATAATTATTGTCACCGGTGATGTTGAAATCATAGGGCACCCCCTAGTATGACCTGGGTCAAATAAAGGGTTCCATACACAACAGCCGAAATTATCCAGCTCATTATCACAAAGTGGTGCAGGCTGTGCAATACCTTTCCTCCATCAGCCACTTTCAACGCTATGCCTGCTATGAGTGCATGCACATACAGGATGACAACGATAAACGCCTCGATCGTGAATATTGCGGAAGGCGGCTGGGAGACAAAAATGCCGAATGAATTGAGCGTTGAAATGTTGAATGTGCTGAACACCTGGTTTATTATCTCAAGCACACCGAATGCTATGGCGAGAGAAAATGCCAATCCTCCGGTTATTCCATACACAACACCAATGTAGCTGGAAACCGAAGCATGTCTCCTTTTTCTAAGCCTTATGACACGGTCGAAGTTGTCCGCAACCACCTGTCCCGCTTTTGCTGAATCAGCGCCAAGCTCCACACTCTCTACAAAACTGGCTGAAAAGACCTCTATCAGATGGGAGCCTGTGTCAGCACTGAAGAATTTCCATGATTCAATGTTGTTGATCCTGTACACGAGCCTCTTGTAAAGATTTTTAATGTCCTGGGTCAGCATACCAAAATCGTGCAGTACGATCGCCTTAAGTGCATCAATGATCATGTTTCCCCTGGCAGATGCCGATCCGGAGAGGGATCGGATGAAGCTTCCGAACATTTCATCCTTCTTTGCAACCTTCCTCTCTTCCCTGGAACCTACATAACTTGGCCAGGCTAACGGAGTCACAACTATTGAGGCCACTATGTAAAACGGAACCCTGAATGCATAGCCTGTGCCAAAAAATACCGCAATTATAATACCACTGGCTATTGCGGCCAGTATAAACAGCCTTTCGATGCGCATCTGCAGATCCGTCTTTATTCCGGTATCATGCCATATGGGATCGTTGGGCAGAACCATCTTTATGCCATATACAAGCATAAGTTCACCAAGAGAAATCGCAATAAGGCTTAGGGAAAGAACCGACACTATACTGATCGGAATCAGGATTGGCATTATCATGACAAAGGTGACCATGAATGCAAAGGCGAGAAGGAGCGAGACATACATATCCTTGTAGAGATCAAAACCGTATAATGCCGAAATGTATGCGGTCTCGAAGTTGTTCATCACGGTTTCCGCCTCGTTCTTAACAAACTCTTCGAAGTCCTGTCCGCTGTTTATCGCATGGCCGAACCTTGCAAGGAAATCCTCGAACACCTCGCTTGGTGACCGCTTGGACAGGAACATTGCAGCCTCTGAGAGTCCTCGCTTCCAGTTCTTCACAAGGTTTACAAGCTTCTTTAGCTCGTCGGCGATTTTTCCCAGCTTTTCCTTGTTGGAGAGAATCTCAAGCAAATCTATCCTGTTTGCCGCGCTCACTGAAAGTGTGGCAAAAGCAGTGATGAAGTACGGTATGTTAGAGTTGATGTTGGACTTTGCCGCATCCCTGTCGAGGATTGGCTTAAGAATTATATATAATATCCCAGACGCCCCGATTGCTGATATAGCGGAATAATAAATGTTCCCCAGAACAAGATAGAGTGCAAGACCGATGCCGGAGACTACAGCAAAGATCATGGCTAGAATCACGTCACGTCTGCTGAATTCAATGCCAGCCAGTGCCCTTATCTTTACTCCCCTGAACACTTGATCACCTCATCGACATTACCGCAGCTTCGCCACGGAGGTAGAAGGTCTTTATGAGCTCGTAGACCTTGTAGTAAGAGAGGATATTGTTTCTCAGCATCATCTCTATTATTCTTGCCCGCTTGAACAACTCATCATAAATGGCCTTGGGATCGGCCATTCCGGCAGTTGCGGCTATTCTCTTTTCCAGTATGTAACTGTTATTTAGCCCACGGAACACATGCTCATCACTGGTTGGGTCCCACTGGAAAACCTGCTTGGTCGACACTCCTCCAAGCTCCTCATAATAGCCCTCAATCTCGTTGATGCTAGTGGTTCTCCTCAGAAATTTTCCCTTAACATAAACAGCCTGCTGTATGAGCGCTATGTTCAGATTGTCCATGAACGTGACAGGTATGTTAATTGGTGTTCCGGTAAATCTCTGAATCATCTTCCTGACTGAAGCGGCATGGAAGGTTGCAATTACAGGGTGGCCTGTCTGCATGGCCTGGAATGCCATTGAACCCTCAGCCCCCCTGATTTCACCCACTATGATGTAGTTAGGTCTCGAACGGAGCGCTGTCCTGAGCAAATCAAAGAGTGTAACCCTTGATTCTTCAGCCCCCCTCTCCCTGGTTACGAGCTGCTGCCAGGCCTCTTGCGGCGCCCTGATTTCTGGTGTATCTTCAGCACTGAATATTTTAGATTCCGGCCTGATGAACGGGATCATTGCATTTACCACGGTGGTCTTTCCACTTGCGGTTTCCCCGCACACAAAAATACTCTGTCCATACTCAAGAGCGAGCCAGAGGTATGCAGCTTCCTCCGCCGATAGCGTGTTGTATTTCACAAGCTGAACCATGCTTATCGGTATATCTGCGAATTTCCTGATGGTGAAGCTGGGGCCCCGAGCCGAAACGTCTGTACTGTACACAACAGACAACCTGGACCCATCGGGAAGGGTCGCATCCACAATCGGGGTCTTGTCACTCACTGGCCTCCCCACTCTTTCACTGAGACGCTTGCTGTACAATGACAGCTTGTCGTTGTCACCAAATGTGATTTTTGTCTTCAGGAACCCGAAAATCTTGTGGACTATGAAAACATCATGTGCCCCTATGCCGCTGATATCCTCTATATGGGAATCCCTTATCAATGGTTCAATAGGTCCGAGGCCAATGACATCCCTCTTCAGGTTGTAAAGAAGTTTTTCCTTCAGTTCAGGTATTACAGTTGCTGTAGTGCCCTTGACCTTGTTGGAACCTCCCACTATTATGATCTTGTTGAAGATTTCCTCAAGATTACGCTCCAGCACCTCCTCAGTCTCAGGTGGCGGGTAATCAGAGGCGTAGCTCAGAATGAGATTGAGAACCTGTTCCATGAACTGGGATTCTTCAGGCGACAGTTCCGGCTCAATTGGTTTGTACACTCTTGCGTCCTTTTCGATGTAAATGTGAATGAAAATTGGGTCTCCTACAGGATAGATTACGTCTATGTACGCAATATCCCTGAGTGAATTGTCGGGCACTGGGACAAACTGTGGAGTCCGCTGTGTCTGCATCCTGTAGTTTTCAATATATCTGCCGAGGTGCGGATTCCGCGAAATCGCAACCTCAAGTGTATCAGAAACAATGTGCTCAACCATATTGACACCTACGATACGCTCGAGATTTCAACTATCAGGCCCCTCCCAGGCTCAATTCTGAATGGTATTGCCTGCTGGAACGTTTTTACTGCCATCGGGTACTTCATCAGGTCAATGGCATGCCTGCGTTCTCCGGCAAGATCCTTCGATGTGAGGTTTATCAGCGTGGTTGACAGTTCGCTTATCTTGTTCATGGTCTGGCTGTCAAATTCGGCCGGATTAATTGTCACGATCACTATTCTGCCCTCTGAAAATTTCCTCAGCTTTATGAAGTACTGAATTGGATCAAAATCCCTGAATATGTTCTGCTGCAGGGAATCGATAATAAGGACCTGCTTTGATTTCACATCATCCAGATTCAGCAGATCATCTATAGTCGCTTTTGTTGACTTTCTGAGCATGAACACGGACGTTATGAAGCAGACCTGTCCTGAAAGTATCTCATTGAACAGCGGGTAACCGAACGATTCTGCCTCTGAGATGAACTCCCTGATAGGAAATTGCGACGAAACATAGGCAATCGTTGTTCCATGTTTGGCCATTCCATAGGCGAGTCTGAGAGCAAGCAGTGTCTTTCCCTCCCCGTTTCCCCCCCTGATTGTCACGATCTGGCCAACGTATAGGCCACCGCCCATTCGGCGGTCAAGCTCATCACCCGGAAGGGAGAAATTTAGATACATTTCTGGCTCCTCAGATCTGGAATATCAAGCTGTTGCTGACTCCATTGTTGAGGGTGACAGTTATATCATGATAACCGGCTGATAGGGTGGTGTTGACTGTTATCTGGCCAACCTGAGCGGGATTTAACTGGCCGCTGTTGCTTGGAGTTGTAAATTTGATTAGGGAGCCGGAATACATGTTGCCGTCAATGAGCACCGTAACGGTGTTGTTTGTGAAGTAGAATGAAGTAGAGCCAGTATTTTTGACGTAGAACACATATCCATTCTGGTATGGGATTTTGCTGGGATCATTGATGATCTCAAACGAAGTTACAAGCTCATTCGAATTCTGCTTCCCACTTTCCTGAATCCCTAGGGCCAGATGGGTTGTCTGGCTTCCGAGCACGCCCACTACCGTCACGCTCAGTACGAGCGTAGCAATGAAGAATATCATTTCAGATGTTGCCATTGATGCCATTTTATGCCTTTACCTCCGCAAATTTCTCATATCCTGTGTTGAATACCATCTCCATAGAAACCTGGGAAGATGGGGCAATGAAGGATATGGAATCATTGCCTAGTGGAAACAGATACTGGGATCTGTATGTGAAATTCGTCAGTGTCCCGTTAACCAGGAGGCTTGACCTGTTCAGGTCAAGTGTGACGCTTCCGGTGTTGTCAAAGGTGACTGTGAAATTGTAGCCACCTGAAACAGCCACTGCTGTATATGACGAGACATTGACGCTTGAATGGGAATACTCGTAAGCAAGCTCATTCGAATTCTGCTGAGCTGTGCTTAACTCCTGGTCCGTGTGTACATAATCGGAATAAATAATACCAAAAAAAATAAGGGATGAGCTTAGCAGTACTGCCACAGCTACCACGTAACTAAACCCCATAGAGTTCGTCTACTCCCTTCTTCAACATTCGGAAATCTCTTTCCAATGCTTCGATGAGGTCCCTTGATATCTCTCCTCCGTTCAGCTTCTCGATGAACAGCATTGTTACAATGTGGTCCTGGATCGTTGGCTTGACCTTGTACTCCTGCACCGGCGAGATGATCCCTGTCATCTTGGTGAACTTGATCATCTGCTCCTTCACACTCGAGGAGATCCAGCCGATGCTCTCGTAATAGTCAAGTATGTCAGCTGTGTTTTCAGGACCATAGTTGTCTAGCAGGAACTCAAGCCATCTAAGTGCGACCATCAAAGAAAGCACATCGTCGCCTATTGTCTCAAGTTTGGCCTTGCGGTGTGCCTTCCAGGGGTAACGGGACTTAATGGCTTCGTCTGTTACATTCTGAGTTGCCTCCTCCTGTTTCTTCTTGTTATCATTGGAGAGAAGTTTCTCAACGTTAGAAATCTCCCTGAACAGGCTGTCTACCTTTCCCAACAGGGAGTTTTCCCGGCCTTCACTGTATCTCTGCTGCAGGTTGTTAAAGAGGGTTTCAATGTCTGTCTTGGAGAATCTTGTAGGAGATGTTAGTATCTTCTGCCTAAGCTCTTCCAGTACAAATTTGGGAATGGATTTATCCGCAGAGTCGATCTTGCTCTGCAGGAAGCTTTTCAGCGATTCATTGATCATTCGTATCCTCCGGCGTAGTTTCTATATCCGAAATCAGGCTGTCAACGTCTGGGGCGCCATATAGCTCCCTCAGGTCTGATATTGCAAAGCTAACCAGCGATTCTATATTCTTGATGTCCTCTCGCAATGCGTCTGTGATCTCCTTGATTTCTTCTGGGGTTGTGTCCATGAAGGGATTGAATTTCTTTGATACCATCTCGTACAATGATACCACCATTTTCACGTTTTCCTTCAATGCGTTCAACTCCTCTTTCATTTCGGATATATTTCTCTTCGCTGTTTCAAGGCCAGTGTTGATCTTGCTGACCTCATTCTCCACGTTGCTGATTCTCTGGTTCACTCCATCAATGAACTTGCTGTCAAATGACTGTTGCGGTTGAGCTTGTTGCTGGGATTGCGGCGAACTTTGCTGTTGAGCTACGTTTACTGTGGTCTCCTTCTTCTTAACGCCTAAGCCTTTTAAGCCGTCCAAGAGACCCATTGATGATCACTGTAAATAGTATGTAATACAGCTTATTGAAGCTGTATTACGGTCGTAGTGAAGGCTACCGGCGTTGTAAACTGTATTACTCCTGCTGATCCCACAACTGGAACTACCGATCCACTGACGCTCTGACCCTGTGTCAGGCCACCAAACACTGCAGTGACGTTCACCAGCAACGCAACCTCATCCCCGGCTGAGATGACTGGATAAGCGCCTGTCATTGACTTTGCAGGGTCACTGATGGTGAGTATGGCAAAGTGTGATGTTGCGTTTGCACCCTTCAGGTCAGCGAAGTAAGACGAGTTAAAAACGTTCTTAGTACCGCTTGTGGCAGAGTTGTAGGCGTTCTTAAGGTAGGTCAAGGACGCACTCACTCCCTGGTATGTCAGTGAGAGTGTGGCATTTCCCAAGTTGAGCGGTGAGCTACCGGTTCCCAGGGTTACGTATATAGCAATCCAGTGGATGTAACCCGCTTCAGGGTCGGATGCGTTGCTATCGAGACCCCAAACGCTCTGTACAATTATACCGGAAGATACCTGCTGGGTTGTCTGACTTCCTGTGCTCTGAGCTCTCTGCTGCAGACTGCCGGCTGTGTGTATCAACACAGTGGCCGCCACAGCAGCGACCAGTACCATCGCTATGAATATAATGAGGGTACCGATCCCTGTCTCTCCTTTGTTGGCCTTTAAGCTAAAGGCTTTCTGGAGTTTTTTAACTCCACGACTAACGGCTCTATTCATTAGACACCTCAGCCTTTCAAATAGGTGGGTATCTATTATCGGTTTTTTGCACGAACCAGGATTTATGGTCTTGTCTGTCTCTCTATCCTTTGTGATGCATTGATTTATGTATGTCCGATCCTGTGACTCTTTCAATTTCCTGTCTCAAGTACTTTTCGCGGAGCACAGAATAGGATTGTGCATTCCTTCTGGCGTATTCAAGAAGTTTCATGTCATCCGATCTTTTGATAACTCCGGGAACGCCGGTAACAAGCGACATACCGGGGACTTTGAAATTCTCAAGCACCAATGAGCTAGCACCGATGACACTTCCCTTACCAACATGTGATCCGTTGAGGAGGGTAGTTCCCATGCCTATGATCACATCATCCTCAATAGTGCTGCCATGGACAATGGATCCATGTCCAATGGAAACGCCCGATCCTACCTGCACAGGAAAAGACGGGTCTGCATGAATGACGGCATTATCCTGGACATTCGTACCTTCACCTATAACTATCTGGGAAAGATCTCCCCTGATTACAGCATGATCCAGTATGATGACATCATCTGACAGTTTCACGTTGCCAATCAGTACAGCAGTCGGTGCGATGTAGCAGTTTTTTCCTATCTCTATTTGCATGCATGCTTATGAATCGCTTTAATTAAAATATTGAGAAACCAACAGTGATCGTGAGAAAGTTTATATACTATCTTGTTACTTTGTCAGACAGAGTAAGTTTGGGAATTTCAACATTCTCGGGGAGTGAAGTCATTGTCAGTGCCTTATAGAATAACCGTGCGAATTTCGAAGGAGACGATGAGCCAGCTAGAGGAGTTGGTGGAAAATTACCAGTACGAAACGGTATCGGACGTCATCAGACGGGCCATAGATGAGTTCATCGAACGGAACTACAGGAAGGGTCCCACATCAAAGATAGACCTTGTTCTGCCAAAGAGAGTGCTCCAGGGTCTCGAGAAGGATGTAAGCGAGGGTACTGCGATATCACTTGAGGATCTTATCAGGATAATATTGAGGGATTATACTCTCAACAAGCTCAACAAGGAAATTGAAGACATAGGGAAGCAGGAGAATGCAAAGCAGGAAAATATAAGCTGACCTGTTCTGCACTCTATCCCTTTGCGGCAGCATCTCATCTCCTTCTAGAATGCGCGCGGATAATTTTCTAATAAACTAGATTTCCTGATTCGATCCTGTCTGCTTTGAAACTTTTTAAAAGGGTGCACTGATATCATGTCAGATGGTAGTTATAAGGGGGAACCGGAGTGAACTGATGGAACTCTATGGTTCATCTTTTCCGGATAACATTAAATCTTTTAGCAGGGTTATTGGCTTCACCGTTGAGGAATACGGTGATGATATCAAAGTTGAATTTAATCCAGACAGGCCTGACCTGTTTGCGTTCTCCCAGCTGAAGACAGCGATTGATACATATTACTCAGATAATCACAGGGTGCCTGACATATCAAGCAAACCAATATTCAGGCTGCAGCAGGACGCCTCAACCTATCATATCAGGAGGTATATACTAGGGTTTTCTGCCAGAGGGCCCAAAATTGGCAGGCACTTTAATGAACTCATAGAATTTCAGGAGAAGATTCATCAGACTATCGGGAAAGACAGGCTCAAAGTATCAATTGGACTCCATGACTCATCTAACCTGACCAGGGAAATAATCTTCAAGGGGATAGAGCCGGAAGGGATATCCTTTACAACATATGATGGCCTGGTAAGCGGAAATGCTTCCAAGATACTGAAGGAACATCCAAAGGGTGTAGAATACTCTCATCTGCTTGGAGGTTCTAGGACAGTTACTGTTCTGCTTGACAGCAACGGTCACGTACTGTCGATGCCCCCAGTAATAAACGGCGACTTTACAAAGGTCACGCCCGATACAAGGAATTTCTTCGCAGATATCACCGGGACAGAAATCTCATCGGTCAGGAACACATTGTATCTCCTTGCTTATTACTTTGCAAATCTGGGATATTCCATCAATCTTTCATTTTCAGATGAGGGGTTAAGAAGCAGGATATTACCATTCGACAAGAGGAAGGTAGTCATAACCCGGCGTGAGGTTCAGAAAACTTTGGGACTGGAAATTCCATTGGGGGAAGCCACTGCCCTCCTGAGGAAAATGGGTATTGGATCATCTCTAAAAGGGAACAGTCTACTTTGTGAGGTACCGGGTAACAGGGTTGACGTGATGGGGCCGGCAGATATAGCAGAGGAAATTGCCAAGGCTTTTGGCTACAACAATGTTAGAGCGGTTAGACCTAAACTTTCAATTATTGGAAAGATCAACCCGGAAACAAGATTGGCTGATGAAACTCGGGCAATCCTCTTGGGGATGTCGATACAGGAAGTAATGAGCTACGTCGTTTCATCAAAGAGCGTTTTTTCCATTGAAGATGGCGATACGCATTATAGAATTCTGAATCCCAAGAGTGAGGACTTCAGCGTGATCAGAAGCAGGCTATATCCCAACCTCCTCGAATTCCTCCGCATCAACAAGCGGAATAATCTGCCCCAGGAAATCTTTGAGGTCGGATATGTGATTCAGGGTGGCAATCAGAGGCTCGCAGCAGCGGTGGTATCCTGTGGAACAGATTCGGACTATTCGAGGATACGTGGAATCCTGGATGCGTTTTCGCAGCGGATAATAGGAAGAAGACTGACAGTTTTACCCAGTTCCTCAGCCAACTTCATAGAAGGCAGATACGGACAAATTAGTCTGGAAAGGGGTAGTATAGGGATAATTGGGGAATTACACCCTCTGGTGCTGAACAAATTTGATCTGTCTTATCCTGTTGCTCTATGGGAAATGTGCCTTGATTCCATCGAGATATCTGGATCTCTCTAACGTTCCTGGGGTAAGCAAAGGAATACAATTATATCTGGACGAAGCAAAGTACCTGTTCTTGGACCAGATTGACTAATGATTGGAACAATTCAGTGAGAATTAAGAGATTTAGGCTTAAATGCAGACTCTACTGAGAAGAAAAATGGGATTCATTTATCCCACTAAACGAAAGGGATCCAAATATCTCAGGTATGCTGCATCCAGAGGTAGACCCCCGAGTACAAGATGAGGTCAACTGCTTTTCAGATTATCTTTCTTAACGCTCCCTTGGAGTCATGCAAATCCAACGATGCTCCCGAATTGTTCTTCCGTTAGGAAAAAACCATATTTTCTCATTTCCTGGTATTGAAGTTTACGTGCCCTGAAGGAATAGTTAGATAAGCTTGCCTCAACTCTGCTTTGAGAGATCCCAGTTACCTCGCAAAGAATTCTGAGATCCTGATCGGAATAGAAAGCTTGGACCTTGTTGGTGCACCTATCGGAATAGATTTTAACGATTTCAAGAATCTGCTGATCTCTACCTCTGAAATTCGATGCAGAATAGCCTAGGGCGCAGCAGGAATCATCATCTAACACCGCCGAATATGATGCGGCAAGTTCGTAACCTCTTTTCCTCAGGTGTGTAGCGAAAGGCTCCCAGATCGCAATGTACTTGGCTTCACCTTCCGTGAATCTTCTGACCCCTTCAGAGGGATCTGAGAAGCCAATTGTGCCCTCAGCACCCAAATCCGCCAAGCCGACAAATCGTGACATGGAGGAACTCTCTGACATGAGGACCTTTCTATTTGAAGCCTCCCGGTTGACGAATATTCCTGAACCCCCCGATGCAATTCCAGATGATACCTTTATATTTTGCAGAACTAACCCCCCAAGTACGAGTGTGGTGACAGGCGCTAGGAAGATATCCAAACTACCTGCAGAAGCATCGTTTAAGAGGGTTCTGGTATTTTTATAGTATTGGGCCAGAACCTCGATATTCCGGTTTCCGTAGTAATCACGAATAACTTTGAGAATGGGCAGGTATTCAGTCGACTGAAGCAGACCCACACGTATAAGTGCCGGCACAGGGCCGGTGAAATATTTTGCCAAGACCACTGATTTGGAATTTCCTGCTCCAGGAACTCTTATCACCAGACCATTTTTTTCCAGGGTTTTCAATAACTCTGAGCAATAGGATTTTGATATTCCCAAGAGCCTCTGAATGCTTACCTGGGTCAAGCCTATGCTTTTGTTCATTTCAAGCAAGGCTAACAATTTGTTGGCTTTGCTCATTGTCAACAAATGCTAAGAGAAAATATAAATGGTATCCATATGCGAACAGTGCACGATCCAGAAAAAAATTTAAGCACGAACGAATAGGTAAGTTAAAGATAAGATGCACGTTCTTGAGACGGAGAGTGTTGGGGATTTGGTTGGATTGCTTGAGATCCTCGACGACATAAACAGAACTGTGGACATTGCCACCCTAGATGATTCCCTTGATGAGGAAAGGACAACACTTCTCAATCTTCTGAATGATGCCGAAGGATTAGGATTCATAAACGTAGACAACGGGGACGTCACCCTGACACCTCTTGGGAAGAAGTTCCTGGACGCAAATGTATCTGCCAGAAAGGAGATTCTCCGGGATCAGCTTAAGAACGTGGAGCCATTTCACACTGTTATTGAGCAGCTCCGCTTGTCCGACGACAGAAGTATGGCTAGAAGTGACATTGAGGAAATCCTCGGCGAGAGGATGCAGATTGCAGATATTGAGTCCACATTCAGGGTTCTCCTGAACTGGGGCAGGTATTCCAAACTCCTAGACTATGATGCTGAGGAAGAAAGGCTTTTCCTTACATGAAACCAATACCGTAGCGGGAAGTTTTCCACTTAGGTTTTTATATATCAATTTCATTTAGCAGAACCGGGTTAATCTGAATGGACTATGCACTAGAGGACAGTGTACCATGGTACCGAATGAGGCTCACGCCTTACAGTGAATACATTTTTATTGGGATATTGGTAGCCCTCTACCTCTTCTTTTCTAACTACTTTGCCTGGGGTTCCACGTTTGTTAATGGTGGGGGCATCGCAACTCTTCCAACATCGGGAGGAAGCGATCCTTACTACAACTTCAGGGTCATCCTGTACATTCTGCAGACACATCACGAGCTTATTTATGATCCTGCTCTGAACTATCCTCTGGGTTCAATAAACCCCAGGAATCCATTCTTCCACTGGCTGATAGTGCTGGTAGCGGAGCTGCTTGGGCCATTAATGGGTACGCAAAATGCCGCTTTCTACGCATTCGAGGAGCTTGATGCTGTATTCGGGGCGCTCCTCATTATACCGGTCTATCTGATAACCAAGCACCTCTTTGGGAAGACAGCCGGTTATATCGGAGCCCTGCTCTACACGCTGATGCCTAGCAACCTTTCAGCTGGCATCCTTTCAGGGGGCAGGATGCATACCCCGGAACTTATATTCGCATTCTTTACGGCATATTTCATCCTTCTCGCCTTTTCCAACGTCAGCCGAAAGAGGGTATTCGAGAAATATTCCGATTATCTTCATTTTCCAAAACACGTGATCCAGTTCTACAGGTCAAACCAGAAGGCAACAATTTACTCTCTTCTTGCTGGGGCTTCACTTGGTGGCCTCATGCTGAGCTGGCAGGGTTATGCTTACATGGAGATGATCATACTAATTTACATCGTGATTCAGTACCTCGCCAATTTGTTTTTCAAGAGGCCCACCGAATACATAACACTCATTTACATCCCCTTCATCCTTCTTTCCTTCCTGATGGGCGCCTACTACTATCAAGCAATAGGCGAAGGGCCAGGTTGGTACAATGCTGAGCTTCTCATTGGCTTACTCATTATAGGATTCGGAATTGTCATCAACCTAGTTGACAGAAGACCCTGGGTTCTTATAATTCCTGTTATCGTCATTGTTTCGGCAGGCGGACTTCTGGCGCTCAGCCATCTGAGCCCAAGCCTTTTCCAGAGGCTTATCAGTGGAGATGGCTATTTCATAAAGACAAGAGTCTATCAGACCATAGCTGAAGCCTCTTCCCCTCCACTTGGTCAGTATATTGCCGGCTTTGGTGTGGCTCCTTTCATACTGGGGATGAGCGGTCTTGCACTGGCAATATACCAGTTCGTGAAAGGCAGGAAAGACGAGATACTTTTTATTCTTGTATTCTCGCTGGTTTCAATATACATGAGCTTTGCCGCTGCGAGATTTAACATCACTGCCGCGCCGGCGTACGCCATTCTGGGTGGTGACATCATCGTGTTCTTCGCCCAGATAGTCAGAATAGGTGAGCTGAAGTCAAGAAGAAGCGGTGGTTTTTCTTCAATAAGAAAGGCGATAAAAGGTAACATAAAGTGGCCTCATGCCGCCTTTGTCATCATAATCGTGCTTGCTCTTATCATCCCGTCTGGATTGACCATGGTTTCAGCCTCTGTCCCGGCAAACACCGCTGGTGAGATCAATTCGCAGGTGGCTGCAGCCTTTCCGTCTTTCCTGAGAAGCAATGCAACCACGCAGTTTGCAGGATATTATGGTTTCGGTATAGAAAATGCCTCACAGCCCCTTGCTGTATCATTTTCTTGGCTTGCCAACCAGGATACAAACCTGCCTCTGGATCAGAGACCCGCCTATGTTTCCTGGTGGGATTATGGTTTCCAGGAGCTTTACCAGGGACAGCACCCAACTGTTGCAGATGACTTCCAGCAGGGCTATGAGGTTGCCGGGCAGATACTTCTTTCTCAGAATGAAAGCCAGATCATCTCATTATTCATAGCCAGGGAGCTTCAGGGGAATTATCAGGCGAATAATGGTAACTTCTCGCCTGAAGTGGCGGGTGATCTTATTAATTATCTCGGCTACCATGAATATTCCCTGGTGCTCCAGTCAGAGCGGAATCCTAAGCCTTTCCTTTCCGATGTTCTGAATAATCCATCAATCTATGGCTCGTACATCAGTTCAATCACCCCCACCAATCTTTACTTTGCGTTCCTGAAAGGAAATCTGTCAGTCAATTATCCTATAGGGACGCTCATTGATTTACTGCAAGCCATACAGGCAGCCACCGGCTATAACATAGCCTATATTCAGGTGGATCATAACCTGTTTCCCGTTTCCGGTCTCAACCCTGGAATCTTCTATGCACCGGCCTATCTTACTGACACTCCTTCATATACGTCATTCGGGGAAATCGTTCCAACAGAATACTACAATATTTACGCCCAGACATCTAATGGAACCTATCCGCTGAACCAGGTTCCTGCAGGGCAGGCTGTAAGCTCATACAACATTCTCTACACCAGTGCTTTCTATAACACGTCAATCTACAGGTTTCAGATTGGTTACCCCCCCTCTGCAGTAGGGCTGTCCAACGGTGTTCCGGGACTGACCAGCACAAGTTCTACCGACACTATAATGCCTGCATGGAACATGAGCAATTTTGAGATCGTTTACGAGGAGATTCCATATAATCCCTACAAGGATTACTCAGCCCACCCGAACGCATGGACCGTAATACCGTTGCAGCAGGCTTACCAGTACGCTAAGGAGGGAAAGGGAACGGTCGTAATATTCCCTTCAACCAGCCAGCTGATTCAGTCTTCTGATCCGATTGTTGAATACTTCCCGGGAGCAATTGTCCAGGGGAGAGTCACAACGCCATCCGGCCAGCCTGTACCAGGGGTTAATGTTACCATATTTGATCAGTACGGAATTCCGCATCAGGTCGTCCAGACAGATTCCCAGGGCTACTACAGCCTCATGGCTGTGCCTGGGAACGACACCGTCATATTTACGACCGGTGCACTCAATCCGAAGTACCTGATCGGACAGAACACCATTTCCGAGCAGCAGATCCATGTGAGTTATGCACAGGCTGAGAGGCTGGTCTCATTTTACAACAACACCACCGGGCTTCCCGATTACTACTTCGTTGTTAATGCTCAGACTCACGAGCTGAACGCATCCGGTTCAGTCACGCTGGAATACCAGCAGGTTCCCACCGTAACGAGAAACGGCGGATCCAGTCAGATTAAGCTTGTCAATGTCCAGTCCGGATATGTGACTCTTCAAAACGCTCAATATGGGGTCACATATAATGGAACCATAAGTGATGGGCAGTATCTGATCCCTGATGTTCTGCCGCTTTCCTATGAGGCCAGTGTATTCACAAACGGTCACTGGTACAGAGATGTGCAGTTTGTGAACGTTACTCCTAGCGCTTCGAGCGTTTCATACCAGATCAGCGTATTCTTCGATACAATATTCGCCAATGTCACTGCAGGAACCAGCCTAATCGATAATGTCCCCCTCTCTTTTGCATCCAGTACGGGACAGGTGGTATCGTCAAGGATCAACGGAACTGGATCAGAACTTTACTGGGTCACTCCCGGGAACTACTCTATAAGTGTGAACTCATCCTCTATGTCCTCGTCCGCACAGCGCATCTCATTCCCCTCGTGGGATATGAACACCTCTGTGGTCCTTTCGCCTTCAGTGGGGGCGAAGCTTACCATAACCCTGCTTGGACCTGTGGGCAAATTCAATGAAGTACAGGTTTTACAGAACGGTTCACTCAACAGCAGAATGCAAGTGTACCAGACCGGAAGCAACACATTCGTTTCGTATCTTCCCTATGGAATTTACACAATTTATGCAAGTTCCGATAATGAGAGTGCAATCTATACGGCCTATGTAAATGGAAACAGAACAGTGACTCTGTCGCTGGCCCCATCCGCCAACATTACGATCGGGTCACATGAAAGTGGGGTATCAAATTATGCCGGCCAGTACCAGATACTTAACGCAAGCTCACTGTTATCCTGGTCTTTCAGCTCGCTGCAGGATTTAAGCATCCTGATCCCGAAGGGCCTCTATACCATTACTGCTGTTGGCAGTTATGGAGGCACTATTAGCGTTGGTAGCCAGATGGTGAGCGTCTTTGCAAACACATCATACAACATAACGATCAGCAGGGCAAGTACCGCTTCAGCTCTTGTCTTCAACACCCAGGTTTCACCGGGTTATAACTCACGCTCCGCCCTAAACAGCGGATTAGTAGTTCTGTATTCGCTTGGAGATCCGATCTACTTCGGCGAGCTAACAAAATCTGGCGTTGGAAACCTGTACTACAACTCCAGCTTCTCCGGGCTGAGCGTTACGTTCATGAATCCTGCTTATTCAAATTCATCATCCGCACTATCCGGAAGCGTGGTTGATCTGCCAACATCCCCTGTGACGCAGAGAATAGTAATCTCGGCATACTCCTCAAACGGTGTGCCAATCAACGGTTCCGTCCTGTTAGTAGGCAACCAGTACAACCAGACCCAAACTCTCACAGATGGGATAGCTGTGATCACCCTGCCCGTCGGTGTTTATTCACTGGAAGTTGAAGGTTCAAATTTCAATACCAATGGTGCCGGGTATTCAGTGGTGGTTGGCAGAAATCTCCCGACTTTGAAGAGCGTTGTGGTGCCAGGTCTCGCTACAGTGAAGGTTTCCGGTGCTGATCTTTCCTACCTGGTTTCTTCTGATGGCACTGTTATCACAAACCTGACGCTAGTTCCGGTTGGATCATACATCCTCTATGCATATGGTGGCAGCGGCGCTAACATAAGCACTTTGCATGTGAAGAGCAACACAGTTGTATCACCCAGGTTCTCTACAGCTTACAATATAACAGTCTCAAACTCAATGTCGCTGGCGGGAGGCACATATTACTACAACTATGGCGGAATAGCACTCCCCCTGCTCAGAAACAATTCACAGGCGCTGCCTCCGGGTTCTGCCACAATTTCCTATAAAAATAACCTGACAAATTCAACAGGGGCATACACTGTGAGCGGCTCAATTGCAGTTCGTATCAGCGGAGTTTCATCGGTAATAGTTCCGGTACGCTCTTCGCCCTCCGAAACCACAGTGACGGGTTTAACTGTCTCAAACGGAATCCCGGTTCCCTATACTGAGGTTCTTGTCTACAACTCCACAGGTTCACTTATTGGAATAACCCACTCAAATTCATCCGGCCAGTATTCGATATCAGTGATGCCTGGTTCAGACACATTCTATTCTGTCAACAACGCCAGCGGAACGGCTGGTTTTGTGTCTGACCAGGTTCCAGCCTTTTCTACCGGACAGCACTGGACTAACCTAACACTGACGAAATCCAGCAGGATTTACATCACCGTGAACCTGGGCCAGCAACTTTTATTCACTGATGTGACTATCTCGGTCGGTCAAGCCGTCATTAAATTCAACACCACAAACAACCCGGTCGTGCTTCCGGCAAACAACTACACACTTTCTGCGCAGTTCTCCAGCAGTGAGAAGACATACAACAATTCGATATTGACGGTAACATATTCAACGAGTGAAACCTTAGACCTGAACGCCAACATGGAAGTGCCACTCACACTTGAAAAGGTTGTCTATCACAGTTTCCGCACCTCTCTCATATCGAATGTGGCCAATATTTCCCTTAACGGCACGGTTCACTACAAGTTCAACTTGACCAACGGTGGTAACGCTGCTGAGAATGTCTCCCTCTCATCAGGATCCGGCATTTGGAACGAGAGGTTCAATGTAACCGGACCAATTGAGATCCTGCCTGGGCAGACAGTCAATCTGTCGGGCAATTTCACACTACTTTCGAATCTACAGGCCGGTTCTCAGGAAATACCTGTCACCATTAGCTACGGAACCGGGACATTCACCTCCTACCTTCCTGTCAATGTGACTTCTGTAGTCAACTTCTCTGTTTCGCAGAGCCTGAAGGAATACTTCAACGGAACATCATTTGTTGTTCCAGTGAACCTGACAAACACTGGTACCACTGGAACCAACATTTCCCTCAGCCTCAACAACACTATTCTCTCTGAGAATGGCTGGGTCGGAATTGTGACCGAAAATGGAAGCAGGGTCAATACAGTATATCTCGGGTTTAATCAGAGCAAAACAATCCTCCTGGTGTTATATCCGAATGTCAGCAAGCCATCAACTTCCTTCCAGTTTGCACTTCATGCCCAGTCTGGAAATCTTAGCGACAACTTCACTGTTTCTGTCCGCATATCTGTCAGTGCTCAGCTCTCACCCTATCCAACTGGGACAGGTATACTTGCCAATTATACGGGAAACCCCGAAACATCCCTAATAACCGGCATCATAATCATAGCGGTAGCAGTCGTGGCCGGTCTTGGTATAGCAGCATACAGAGGTAGGAGAAGATGAGGTCGCCAATACTTATTTTGACCCTTTTGGCTCTTGTGTTTATGGCCTTTGCCGCCCTACCAGCATCCAGTGCAAGCGGAGGCTTCAATGAAGACATCTCCGCACCTTCTTATGTGGGAGCCGGACAGAACTTCACCATAACGGTAAACGAGAGCAAAGGTTACAGCAACTACACAGTTGTTGCTTATTTCGGGGGGGAGAATCTCTCCGGTTTCTCACAGACATCCTCATATTATAACTTTCTGGGCAATAAGACAAGCGTAAAGATTACTTCCACTGCCCCATCGGCCCCTGGTACAATATATGTTACAATCGTCTCTTCCGCTGACTTCCAGGGATTTCCGGTCAGGACTACCCAGACGGTTTCCATTGAAGTTGTTCAACCCCTGGTGTTCCGTGTATCTGTTTCCAACTCTGATACAGTGGCTGTGAAAAATCTCACCGTTAACTTCTATCTCAACAGCATTTACATCGGGAACAAAACAGTCGCGGAGGTTTCACCGGGTTCAACCACAAGCGTGAATTTCACCTATGTGTCACCCTCCATCAAGCCTGGTGAGTACAAGTTGACGGTCAATGTTTCGAACCCGTTCGTAAGCATAAACGGCAACGGAGGGAGCTATACCACAACCTTTTATTATGGAAACCCCCCAAATTATAATTGGATCTATTACGTTGCCGGCGTGGTCGTGGTTGTCATGATATTCATAGCTCTTGCAGGCGGGAGAAGAACCAGCGGAACACCGCCACCCAAGTGGAGAGGACGTTAGCTCAAGATTTTTCTTAAGGTTTGGAACTCCCTGTCTATGGCATGCTTTCTGCCCTTGAAATACTGGTAGTCTGTCTTAAAACTGGACTGACTTGCTATCCTGGCGGCAGACAGCGCATTGTTGTGAAGCTTGTGGGGAAAGCTGGTATTTTTTTCACTGACGATGGAATGGGGGACATCAAAGGCATTCAGCATCCTTACAATCTGATCCCTGTTCGGCTTGTCGCCATCCCCGACCCTTATGGCGAATTTTTCGGAAGAGTATCCTGTGAGAATCCCCTCGATGTCTGCCTGCAGACGCTCCAAGAAAGGGCACTCGTATGCTTCCGTCAGAATTCCGTCTGCAAATACTGCAATTCCAGGATAGGGTCCAGGATCTATCCCGATCACAACTTCTCCAAAGCGATCCTTTGAAACAAGTCTGGCAAGGCTCTTCCTGAGTGCGCCCAGCGGTGTATTTGAGGATATTCCATTGGGAAAAAGGGGTAAATCATTGGGAGAACAGATAACCGCACTTACATCGGGAGGAACCACAGAAGGGTCTTCGATGCTTGTAAAGGGAAGGCCCCATTGCTTCAGCAGCTCTATAATGTCGTGGTAGAGCTTGAAATCGGAGGAGTATACTCCTAACCTGGGCATTCAGTTGATTAATTCAGCATGAATATAAAAGTTTTCCATATTGGCATTAGCGGTGCTGATGCACAATCACTGGGAGACCTTGATCAGTCCAAGTTGAGTTGCAACAAGCCTGTCGGCAAATTCTACGAACTGCTTCTCCTTTCCTCTTGGAATAACTGCACCCGCAGCGATGTCATGTCCGCCGCCGGATCCACCCACAGCAGTTGAAGCCTCCTTCATTACGTCTGACAGATTGAGGCCTTTGCCTATCAACCTTCTGGGCCCCCTTGCCGAAACCTTGGTATCGTGTGTTCCCACATTGAATCCAATAAGTGGCTTGTCCTGCCTGAGCAGGTACAGCATCAGAACGCCGCCTATGGCACCCGCCATTTCCGACTCAGGCGCATAGAAATATCGGATATGTTCCTCCTCATAGATCTCCTTATATGTCCTATATATGTAGTCAACAAGCTTAGTCTTGAAAATCCTCCAGTTGGATATCATTTCCTCCCGCAGTGAATGATCTCCTATGAAATATGCAAGGGGAATAGAATTGGCACCAATTTTGGAGTTGCCGTCAATTATGCTGCTAAGATCCTTAGAGGTAAAGCCCAATCCGTCGAAGAAGGCAAGATCCGATTCCAGATACTTTATCGCCTCAATGCCAGCATTCTGGGATAGCAGCTGCAGTGAGAGTGCAGAAACCAGCAGTCTCCTCTCTTCCTCACTAAGGTCTTTAGTGGATTTCCCCGGTTCTATACCGAGCTGCCTTAGAAAAGCATCTACATTTTCCGGTTTTCCGGAGAGATCAAGAAAAAACGGATCTGTTGAGTAGGTGATCGCTTCACTAAGTGTCTGACCGGTAACACTTACTGTTCTAATCGTGTTCAGGTTCTGGCCATAATGTGAGATGAGATTCTTGTTCAGCCCCCTGAATCCACCTATGTCTTGCTTGTCAGCAATGGCGCCGGACATCATGAATGGGAGAAGATCGCTATTTGTCTCGTCAATCGCCAGTGCAAAGAGGAAGGCCATGGTGGCTCCACAAGCCTCTCTGGTTCCATCTATGCCATAGTCCCGTACGTTTATGTTCGTGGGCTTTATGTCGGATTTCACATAGAAGTGATGATCGAGTATCAGTATGTTATCCAAATCACCTATGTACCTGGCCTGATCTGACCCTGCATCCACTATTATTGTCCAGGTCTTGGGATATTCCAGAATCCGTTCCCTGAAACTGTTAGCCTCCAGGTTTTTTATATACCCAATATGGAATCTTATTGATTTTCTCTTGAGCGCATTCGCCAGAATTATGGCTGCACTGCCCCCGTCCCCATCATAGTGAGCCAGGATTCTAACAAAGTCCTGTGATAAAATCACAGAAGCAGACTTCTCAAGCGTTTCGTAGAATTCATTTCCGATTAAATCTCGAAGCATCTTACAGGACTTTTGACAGGTTCCACTCTGGAGCGAGGTAGCCTTCCCTCTTGTAGTATTTCACAAGTCTAAGTATCTTGGACATGATCAGAGCCTGTCCCCGTATATTGCTCTGATCCTTGGGATTAAGTTCGTTATGTTTCGCTACATTCTTGTATCTGTTTATTAGTGACATCAGATCCTCAGGGACAGATTCCTTAATACCCGCCTCCCTTAATACTGTTGAAACTTTCTTGTTTAAAGTGGGTTTGGTTCCTGGAACCCCGTACTGGTCCCTAAGCTTAATGCCGATCATGGATTTGCTGAGTCCGGATTTTCTCATCTCCACAACCATATTCCTTATTTCGTCTTTTGATACCTGGAGCCAATCCATGGGGGCATCGCTGTAGACACGCCTTGACTTGGACTTACCCTTCTTTCTGGTATGCATTCTTGCCATTGGTTCACTGTCCTGAGGTTTATGTTACCGTGATTAATCTATTTTTCCGATCGCCATCACAATTATGGATATAATCCATCTATTGAGTCTGGATTCTATTGCATCCGAACGAATGTCTTATCGGATTAAATAACACAAATCTGTCTTGATACCCATGGCAGCCTCAGACAAGGTTAAAATCCCTCTCATATTCGCAGATGACTTCCATAGCCACCGACCAGATTGTGAGTTCTTCCTGAAATATGGAGACAGAACTATATCTTTCATAAAGGGGTGATATGAAATCCCCCTCCGAGAATCCACCGATAATTACTGTCACATCCCGTTTATCAGGTGGATATAGGTTTCTGATGCTTGACTGCACTCCTCTGGGGGAAAGGAGAATCTTTGGGGTGTCCAAACCTTCCAGCAGAGAAACAGCATCGCTCCTAGTCATCTCCATCAGGAGCCTGTCTGGCGGTCCGACTCTCTCCTTTCTAAAGAGGTCCTCAAGCAGACCAACGAACCTGTTGTAGGACTTTGGAAGCCTTGTCAGTCTGTCGATCTTTATAACATAATCATGCTTGGTGTGAACATAGACCCTGAGTTCCCCCTTTTTATTGAGAATACTTTCCTGGCACACCTGCAAACAATGATATATTATATCAGGCCTGCCCATTCTGTTTGACATTCCCGGAAAATGTCTCTCAATCGCTGCGTGCATAAAGTTAGAATCGAGTAGAACCTCTGATACGGGTTTTCGTCTTTCCTTTGCATATTTCCTTACAGCATAATCGTCTATCATCTTTTCCGGAATCGTTTCTACCTCGGCATCCGCTATAACTATGTTCAGCAAATCAATCGATCCTCGGTTATCCACACAGGACTGCAAAGCTATAAAGTCTTGCCTCAATGGGGAAACCGGGAGTTCTGTCTTAGTCGAAATATACTCTTTGTCAACATAATTTCATAATGAGCTAGGACATGTTGCCTTGGATGTCAGGGTTATCACGGGGTCTCATTGAGGTCTACACGGGTACGGGAAAGGGCAAGACCACAGCGGCGTTCGGCCTTGCACTGAGGGCTCTGGGCTGGGGCTTAAAGGTATATGTGTTGCAGTTCATGAAACTTGGGACATATGGGGAAAACCGGATCTCCCCGAGCCTGGGAGAGAACCTGAGGGTCGATTATGCCGGCATGCCATATTTCATAGCATGGGATGATGAGATCCCGGCGGGGGACAGAGACAGGGTAAAAAACGTGCTGCTCTGCAAGAGAGACAGTCCGCCAGAAGAATACATAAGGAAGGTATCATCAGCATTTTCATCCATGAAAGAGGAGCTCCTGTCAGGCAGATGGGATGTGGTTATCCTGGATGAGATTAACGTTGCACTCTACTATAAGCTGATCAGCATCAAAGATGTGAGAGAACTAATGGACAGCAAGCCGGAAAAGGTCGAGCTTGTATTCACGGGCCGTAACATACCGGAGGAGATAATATCCAGAGCCAACCTCGTTTCAGAGATCAGGGAGGTAAAACACCCCTACAGCAGCGGTGTTCCTGCAAGGAGAGGAATAGACTTCTGATGATGTCCATGGATGACACTATAGTAATAGCTAATCCAGGAACCGGAAAGACTCATACACTTGCTGAAACTGCGGTCAATATCCTTAGAAGCGGTGTATCGCCGGAGGATATGATACTCACCACATTCACAAATAAAGCGGCACTGGAAATGAAGACAAGGATTTCCAAACTAACCATGGCAGATGATGGCCTGTACTTGAGGGCAATGAGGATTCCGGTCGGCACCGTCCATTCTCACGCATACAAAATTCTTTCCGATTATGGTTACGATTTTCAGCTGATTGACCAGGTGGACCTTCGGTTCATTCTTTGGAAATATCTGAGGGATAGGCGTGTATTCAATTACGAAACTGCATACATGACTGACAGAATAATCCCGAAACTCGAAAATGCCTTTCGTTACCTCAAGAGTTTTGCAGTGACTCCTGACAGAATACCCGTGGATGAGGCGAAAAAGCTGGTGGAGGAAACCTTCAGTAAGGCAAGGATACAGAGCATTGACCTGGAACAGGAGAGGGTTCTCTATGATGTGTTTCTGGAGTCGTTCAGATATTACGAGGAATATAAGAACAGGCACAATCTCATTGATTACAACGATTTACTCATCAAATTCATTGCGTTGGGGAACGTTGAACCCAGGCAGTTCGTATTAGTGGATGAGTTTCAGGACCTCAACGATCTCCAGGTGAGGGTGATCGAAAGGCTGGGCAGGAAGAAGTTTGTAGTGGGAGACAGAAAACAGTCGATCTTTGGATTCCAGGGCGGTTCACTCAAATCATTCAGAACCTACTCGCAGAGTGAACGCTTCAGGAGGCTGCACCTGAAGCAAAACAGAAGAAGCACAAACAACATCCTCCGGTACTCTTCAACGTATCTCCTGAATCAAAGCCATGATGCCAGTCTTAATGAGGAACTGTCCGGTTTTGAGAATCCGGATAAGGATGAGGGCGATCCTGTTCATGTAATAGAGAGTGAGGATCCCCTTTCATCTGCAGTGGAAATTGCACTTGACCTCTCCCAGAGAAACGATCTCCAAAGGATTGGGATACTTGCTCGAACGAATAGTCAGCTTAATTCACTGGCTGAATTGCTTGATGATGCAGGGGTGGAATATTCCACAACAATGCGGAGTGGTGCCAACAGGTTCGCTCAGTCGTCGATTCTGACCTATCTGAGGGGACTTTATGCAGGAGAAACCGAAAGTATTGTCTCAGCCATCTTCACCCCTTTTTCCGGATTTACACTGGAGAATGCTGCCAAGATCAGCAAGGAGGCCAGGGATATGCATTCACTTGAAGAGGCACTACAGGGAAGCACATTCTGGGAGATGCGCAAGAATGGCTATGGGATTGAGGCTCTCAAACAGGCCATGGATAAGGTCGTGCTACCGATAAGCGTATCACTTGGAAAATCTTATCTTGAGGCAGCAAAATCCATCTCGGAATCCATCACCAAATACTCGGAAAACCATCAGATTTTAGATCCGGACGACATCATAAATTACTGCAGGTTGTACATGGAAGAAGAGGTCGAACTTCTGGAGGGGAAGATCAATCTTCTCACAGTCCACAAGGCCAAAGGGTTGGAATTCGATGCTGTTATCTATGTCCCAAGCGAACAGACCGAACAACTGAGATATTTCGACGTAATAACTAAGTCCATTCTTCAGGCCACCCTTCAGGAGGATTTTGAAGCGGAACTCTCTGAGGAATCACTCCGAATCGATTATGTTGCATTCACTAGAGCCAGGGACGCACTCTATATTGTCACAGAACCTGAAAATAACAGGTATTTTGTCGACAACAGATCCTGCCGGATAACCACGCACCATCCTTCGCGAAAGAAGAAAAGGTTGGACCCGCACAGCGAAGCCTATGCACTCTTTGTCAATGGAAAACATGATGAGGCCATGAGACGGATTCCATCGCTTGACAGGTGGCTGCTGAAAGCAATTAGGAATTATATACATGATAAGACCAGCGTAAGTTTCTCGTTTCTGCAGGAGGTAAGCAACCCTCTGGAGCTGATATTTGGAGAATCTGCAGAGTTCGGTTCGCAAATGCACAGCATAGCACAGGCAATATCCCAGAACAAAATTAGCCCGAGTGATGTTCCAGAAAGATTCAAAACTGCCGCACGGAATCTAGTGGCAGTGCTTGACCAGATATCTTCGAAGTATAGCAGAATACCAAAATTCACTGAATACAGGATCACTTTGCCTGTCAACAACATATTTCCTGAGGTCGAGGACGAGCTTTCATTCGTAGGCGTGATTGATGCTGTCTTTGAATCTGCGGAAGGGGAATTCCTGATTGTTGACTACAAAACTGGGAGGAAGGACTCTGTATACTGGAATCAGCTTTACCTATACAGATCCATGTTTTCGCTCCTCTTCGGAATACCTGAGAATAAAATCACGGTTGCACTGGCGTATCTTCAGGAGAAGAACAGCATAAACACTGGAAGAAACGGATACACCATTGAGGCAAGGCAGTCAACTTCCGGCAGTCTTGACTGGATCTCCAGACGGCTGAAGATTTTCCTGGATTACAGAAACTCCCCTGACCTTCTTGTGGAACAGGCTCTTTCAAGGAAACCGTCTGATGAAATCCAGGTCAGGATAATTGAGCAGCTGAGGCGGGAAACAGCCTGATAGGAGACTGAAAAATCATAGATATATGCTATAAACGATGAACATAATAATATGTAAAGTTTATAATTGGAAAAATAACTTATAGCAGGATCCGTTATACTCCTGTGAACACGAAGGGGGAAATACTCCTAATACTTAAGCGGAACGGGAGCATGACCATCAACGAAATAGCCGAAAAGATAGGTCTCTCCAAAATGGCTATCCTCAGGCAAATCGAGCAGCTTGAGGAGGACGGTGTTGTGGAAAGGCGGACCGTGAAGGGGGAGATCGGAAGGCCGTTCTATAAATTCAGCATAAAGAACACTGAGCTTGCACAGCTTACAAATTCAGACAGCCAAATGCTTCAGCAGCTACTAAATTACCTCCTGGATTCAGGCCATGAAGAGATACTCAATGATTTTCTCAAGGAGAGATTCAGGGCTGTAAGAGCAGAATACCTTAAGAGGCTCTCCGGAAAGGAGGGGGACCTCAGGATAAGGGAACTGGCAAAGCTAAGGAGGAACGACAATTATTATCCTGAGATAAGAAAGATGAACGACTCCACCACAGAGCTAACTGAATACAACTGTCCCATATTCAAGATAGCTGAAAAGAATGGTATGGCATGCCACCTGGAAAAGGTGCTGTTCGAAGATGTCCTGAATATGTCAGTTGAAACCAAGCACCGGCAGGTGGAAGGTCACGGGTCCTGCAAATTCCTTATCAGAAAGAGTTTAAGCTAATATTGCTTCACCCTTTCGAGCATCTGTATCCTTCTGGCTGGATGAGGATGATCGCTGAAAAAATCACTGAGGAATCCAACCTTCATGTATTTCCAGCGGTTTAGGAGCTCCTCATGGTCCTGAGCTGAAGCGTTGCTTGGATTGTTGAACATTAGCATTTCGACAAACGAGGATGCGGACTTCTGGTGACTCACGCCCCTGCCACTGTTTGCGACGATTTTAGCCAATGCTGTCTGCAGGGATCCAGCTCCGTTTGGCACGGTCTCTGCAGCATTCAGGTCTGCGTAGGATTCCCTCATTCTGTTTATACCGAGGATCAGAATGTTGAAGATGAAACTAACAACCATAAGGATGATGGCAACGAGAATGGCATAGCCTCCCTGCCTGCGACCGCCGCCGCTGAAGATCATAATGTAACCAAGATAGAAGAGAAGACTTGGAATCAGACCAATGGCAAGAAGCATTTCCACATCATGATGTTTTAGGTGTCCAATCTCATGGCCCACCACGGCCTTCAGCTCATCATCATTGAGGATCCTCAATGTTGGAAGAGTGATTGCCATCCTCCTCCCGGTCAGAGGCGATCCGTAGGCAAACGCATTTGGATAATTTACGTTGGCTATATACACTTCAGGCATTTTCTGACCGTTCAGGCGGCACACTTCCTGAACCAGCTCCACAACATGTCCGAACTGGGGGTCAGTGGCGCTGATCCTTTTGGCCCTGTACATTGCCGTGATCAGGTATGGCCCAAAGAGCCACTGCACTATGTCTATGATAAGAATGAACAGCAGAATAAAGAGAATGGACGCAGTGCCAAGAGAGATGCCAAAGAAGTAGTACGCCACGCCGTAAATGATGGCAGCAGCAATAATACCTATGAATATTCCAACAAGTATGCTTGCCACCCGAAGCTTAAGTGACAGCAAGCTCATGATCCTGCATTCAAAACGGCGATTTAAGGTGATTGATTCTCAGGCACTAATGAGCTTGTCCCTTCTGAATTTCACGAACAGTAAGGAACCGGACATAAGAGAAGGGATGGCAAGAAGTGACCATGCAATGCCCATGCCCACATAGTCTGACAGGAGGCCGAACAAAACAGGCACGATTACAAATAGCGCGTTTCCGTAGGCTATGAAGTATGAATTAGCTGCATTCCTTTCCGACAGACTGGTGCCTCTGGCGATCATAATTGAGGAAAAGGTGAAGATTGTGCCATGGGGAACACCAAGCAGGGCCATGATTAACAGAAAATTAGTGTAGTTTGGGGCCCACGGTATCATGGCAAGAGATACGATGGTTATGGAAATTGATATCCATAGGGGAGGCCCAATGTTCCTGACTGGTCGTGCAGCAAGTAGCAAGCGAGTCAGGAATGAGACAGAGAAGAACACTATGAAAGGAACGAACTCGCTCCCCTTCTGAACATGGTATGCGGTTTCAGTGTAGACCGCAAGAAATGCTGTCAGGGCTGAAAATGGAACATTATAGGTGGTGATGGAGAGGATAGCAGCGACTACGCCGCGATTGGACAGCGTTGAGCGTCCACGCTGCTCCTTAACGAACTCAGGGAATGGCAAAAGTAGGGACATTACAGAAGATAGAGCGCCAAGCGGGACAAACAGAAGAAAGATGTCCCTGTATGATAGGACATCAAGGACGTAAGACTGCAGTGACGGGCCAAGAACCAGGCTGAGGCTAAGGCTGACGGAATAGATTGCAAGTAACCTTTCTCTCGTTATCCTGTCTCCGCCCTGGGAGGCGGCTGTTATTACGTTGGGGACTATTATTCCAAAGGCAATCCCGGACCATACGGCCAGAGGCCAGAGAAATACAGCATTTGAAAAATAAAGCAGGGCCAGCAGGAAGGGAATCGATATGCTGGCAACTCTGAACACAGTTCTTCTTTCCTCCCGCTTCAGGTAAGGATTCAGGAAGGTCGTGCTTATTAACGTCGCTCCGAAGATTACAGCAGAAATTGTTCCAACCAGCACGCTGGAAAAATTGAATTCGAAAACAGAAAAAGGCGGTAGCGTTGTGTTGATCATGTTATTCACTGATCTCATTGACACTGTCATCAGAATGAGAACAGTGACCATGTAGAGGCTGGTGGCCGAATGTTCCTGGGAGTTACCCGACGCTTTCGTGTTTATACACCCTGATTTCTGCTTCCGAACTATGTCCGTGCTTATTTCTGCGATCGTTGAAATTTATGCCCTCTTCAGGCGTTTCCGGAGACAACACTTATGTATAAATCTTCCAGGTCGTTCCCGTCGGAGACCCTGGATATATGAACACCTGAATTAATCATCTCCACAAGAGCATCATTTATGGAATAGCCATCCCGAATTCTAACAGAGATTGAGTTTCCTGACACGTTTATATGGCCTGCCTTCAGAGAAGCCGATCCCAAAGAATCAGGTATATATTCAGCTTCAATGCGCATCGTTCTCCCTGCCTTGATTGGGCCGTCGAACGCAACCTTACCGCTGTTTATGATAATCACTCGGTCGCATATCTCCTGTGCCTCATGGACGAGGTGGGTGCTCATGATTATTATTTTTTCCTTCCTGGAACCTATTGAGTGTATGATCCTCCTTATCTCCACCATACCTAGCGGATCGAGACCGAAGGTGGGTTCATCCAGTATCAGAACGGACGGGTCCCCAAGGAGTGCACACGCCAGTCCAAGCCTCTGCTTCATCCCCCTGGAGAATCCACCTACCCTTCTGTCCAGGAAATCAGTGCATCCGGAAAGCTTCGCCACTCTCATAATCTCACTGTCAATTTCACGGCGTGGGATGCCTTTGGTCACTGCGGTGAAAGTGAGGACCTCCCTCCCCCTGAGATAGGGATAAAACTCAGGCTGTTCAACAAGGGCCCCCACTTTGCTGAGGGCACCCATCGGGTCATCTGAAACAACCCTGTCCCCTATGTAAGCCCTTCCGCTGGTGGGTTTGGAAATATTGGTGAGGATCTTTAGAAGTGTGGATTTTCCTGCGCCGTTCGGGCCGAGAATCCCCACTATCTGCGGCTCATTTATCTCAAGGTCCACATTCTGAAGCGCCGTTATATTGCCATATCGCTTCGAAACCGATTGAATCTGGATTTTCGGCGGATTCATTTGACCTCCTTCCTGTCAAACAGTATAGCAGCCACAGC
The DNA here is from genome assembly GCA_031625175.1 of Thermoplasmatales archaeon AK. GTDB lineage: Archaea > Thermoplasmatota > Thermoplasmata > Thermoplasmatales > Thermoplasmataceae > UBA447. The sequence goes on from JAHXPV010000002.1 coordinate 43,035, forward strand.
CAGAGACAGGATCATATAAAGAATCATTACGAGCAGTGATGATGCAACTTCACTTGCCGTTGCCCCTGCGAGGCTCAGAGATGTTGTTATGATCCCGGGAGAGATGTTGAGATATACCCTGTCAACTATGCTGGTGGCATTGTTGAGAAGAAAGAAGGGATCATAGCTGTAAAGGAACTCGGAGATTAAGGTGGCGGCATAGAAAACTAAAAAGTAGATCAGGAACACCGAAATGTAAGCGTAGGTATTTCTGTTGAATATTCCGCTCAGCATGAACGTGAAGGCAGTAATTGAGAAGACAAAGACCGTGAGCAGTCCAATTGAAAGAGAAAAGGCTCCAGGAAGAACCCCGTGAAAAAGAATCCACAGTGAGGCGAACTGAAAGGCCAGATAAATAATCATGGCAAGCAGAGTTGCCATTGAGGCAGCAAGATATTTCGCCAGGAGCAAAGAGACTCTTCTTATCGGAAGTGTGAAGATATGGTAAGCCGTTCTGTTCTCAATCTCCCCTGAAATGGCAGGAGATCCGAAGAAAACAGCTGAGAAAACCGGAAGATCAATCAGGACAAGAGCCCAGAGGTAGCTCAGCAGATTCTCCTCTACATTTGGGCTTAACTTGCCGGCCAGGGACGGAAATATCCTTCCAATATCGCCAATATAGTGAAAGGAAAAATATGAAAGAAGTGAGGAAACCAGAACAACTACGGCGAGAATAAGAAAGAAGCTCCTGGATCGATAGTAGTTTCTGAAGTAGTGGCCAACCAGACTCAGAAATATGTATGACCGATCCTTCATAGATATCTTGTCAAGGAAATGTAACCGGGAAATTTGAATAGAGCAGGCAGGTTGTCAACACCAATACCGAGAGTGAACTCCAGGTAGTCTGTACCAAGTTTCTCACTGATTATGCTGACATTCAGTGCGCCAGCCAGAGCTGAAGCGTAAAATAGCATTTTCTGTCCTGCCGAACTGTTTGTGAATGTTATGTTCGCGTCAGTTCTGTTCTGAAACAGGTTTAACGTGAAGTGGCTTATGGAATAGTTTTCTGCCCTGACGAATAGAGAGAGGTTCGCGCCCGTCTCAAAATAGCCTGTAACCTGAAACTGATCCTTTGCGTTGCCAGTGCCGGCATCAATCGCGTACCTGACCCCGTTGAGAGATCCAATGATCATGTCATTTGAGACCACAGGAACCACAAATATCCTGCCATTTACGGTGGAAAGTTTTGTTATGTTGATCGGGATACTGAGATTTGCGAGCCCGTACAGTGAGAGAACGCTCAAGTTTGAAAATGTTATGTTGTATATGTCATACCCCTTGTATGTGCCGTACTGGCTCACATCTATTCCTGTGGAGCCATTGATTGATAGTCCTGAGCTTGAGCTATTAGTCAGGGCGTTTGATAAATTTGTAAGTGAAACAGGTACGATTAATGCCGGATTTGCATTGCTGATGAAAAAATAACCCTGGGTGTGATTGAGGTTAAATTCTGCAACCACGGTTGAATTTGCCGGTATGTAATCCTGCACTGACATGTTTGGAGAGGCTGAAAGCTGATAAGCCATATACCCCACCGGTGCACCCACTGATACCACCAGCAGGATGGCAATCACGCTCTTCATCAGGGAATTCATATGGGTGGATTTTGGACGACTAGTTAAGGTTTTATCGGATTTTCAGGAGTATCTTGTAATTGGGTCGCTGGACTGAGTCAGCTTATTGTAACTTCCCTGAAGAAGCGTGATACAGGAATGAAGCTGGATTGGATAAGTCGGAAGTGAATCAGGGGTTAATACTGACCAGCACCCCCCACCATCTAAGAATATGCATTGGAGATGAGTAATCTAGATTTACGTGAGCTCGAAACAGATTAGTGCCGGCCCAAACGAACCCGCAGTCAGTGTCAGAGTTATAACCTAGCGAAGGCCTCGGATCAGCATTCCAACATTTTTATCAAAAGGACAGCTGTTCATCGTTTCAGTCGTGAAATAAATTGGAGAAATACCCCTCTTTTCAGCTACAAAGGTTCAACAATTAATGTCAAACCCTTAAGGTCAACTATTCTAACAGGTCGTCCCGCCTGAATCGCCCCACTCCTGCTTGTGGCTCTCCATTGAATACCTTCAACCGATACCCATCCAGCCGGGTCGAGAATGGTTCTTGAAATCGCAGTCTTCCCTATCAGGGATTCAGCTCCCGTGTAGCGCTTCTCAAGAGTTGCCGAAGCAGCAACCTTGGTGAATACACCAATCAGGATAGATGAGGAGATTGCCACCGCTATAAAAATGACTGTTCCAACACCAATCAGCTTTCCAAATATGGTGTTTGTCGAGCTGAACGCAGCGTCTGCAAACAAAATTACGCCAAAAATAAAGGAGCTTATGGATGGAATGATCATGGAATAGGAGGCCTTCAGTGCTAAGATTATTGCAAAAACAGCTGAGATTATGAAGAGGGACCCGTAGGTTATCAAGGAATTTATGAGACCAAGCAGATTCAGTGCCAGAATGATGAGCTCAATGTCGACCGCAATGAAAGTACCCAATATATCATTCTTGCGTGCATGTCTTCTCCTAACTCCGGTTTCGTTTATAGTCAAGGGGACTCATCACCTCTGAAGCTTTTGTTTATTTCGTCAGCAAACTCATCGGCCTTCTGCGCATCAACTTCAACAACAAACGGACCTTGGTATCCGCAATCCTGGCAAGTGTATATGTAACCCATGATGCCTCCTATTATCCAGTTGACATTTCTGGAACCACAGTGGGGGCACAGTTTAACGGACATCAATATTCATTTAAAGACTGTTATTAAACATTGTTGCCATGAGGAGTTCCTGTTAAATCTGTTGTTGCAATGGAGCTCAGATCATAATGAGAGTACTCCTTTACACGGGGAAGGGTGGAGTTGGCAAGACCAGTATTGCAGCTGCAACAGCAATAGGTCTCGCAGCACGCGGATACAAGACGCTGATCATCTCCACAGATCCTGCCCACAGCCTTGGCGATGCACTGCAGACCGAAGTCGGCTCCAAGGTAACACGGATCTCAGAGAGGCTCTATGCGCAGGAAATCAGCGTTCTTGAGGCCATTAATTCCCACTGGGAGCAGCTAAAGGTTTACCTTACTGGGCTGTTTCAGTCACAAGGTCTTGATCCAGTTTCGGCAGAGGAAATCGCAACCCTGCCGGGATTTGACGACGCTTCCCATCTCCTCTACCTTAACGACTACGTAGAGTCGGGACAGTTCGATGTGGTTGTGATGGATAGTGCCCCAACCGGCGAATCCCTGAAGCTGCTATCATTTCCCGAGGCGATGACATGGTATATGGAAAAGCTGTTTCCTTTGGGAAGAACCACTGCCAAGATCATGCGCCCTATTATGAAACCGATTCTTGGGATTCCTCTTCCGGGGGATGAGGTATTCAGGTCTATGGAATCGCTCTATGAACAACTCAGGAAGATAAGAGAGAAGCTTTCCGATCCAAAGCTTACTTCAATTCGTCTGGTGTGCAACCCTGAGAGGATGTCGGTAAACGAGACAAAAAGGGCATTCACCTACCTTCTCCTCTTCGGCTACCCCGTGGATGCCCTTGTGATAAACAAGATCTATCCTGACGATACCGGTGATTTCTTCCAGGGCTGGCGTGAATCTCAGAGGCGCCTCATAAATGAGCTGGAATCGGACTTCGCTGATGTGAAGGTTTTCCGGGTGCCTCTTTCGGACTCTGATCCAAGCGGGAAGGATGGCCTCACCAGGCTGTATGATCGCATCTACGGAGACGACAACCCGGTTGACATTTATTCTAACGGTTCCCCAATGAAGTTCGGAAAGGATAGTCAAGGCTATTTCCTGGACATTCGTCTTCCCTTTGCAGACAAGAAAAAAATCAGTCTTTACAACAAGGGTGGGGAACTAATAGTGGATATAGACAACTGGAGGCGAATAATTTACCTACCCTCATCTCTCAGTGACAAGTCACCCGTGGGCGCAGAGTTTATTAACGGTTACCTTCATATAAGGATGAACTGAATGGAAAACAAGAAGGAGGAACCTGAGTCTGACACTTTATCTATTGAGATACGGATCCATATACCGTCCTCGTACAGGAAAGCAGTTCTCGAGGCCATGAATATAGCCGAGAAGACGGCTGGGGATATTGCAAGGCTAGCAGGACTTGGAACAAGAAAGGCGGCTGATGCAGCCAAAAAGCTGAGGAAGATCGAAATAAAGTAGCCGCTGCTGTGGAGGAGCCCCACTCAAGATTAAAATGGAAACATTTTTCAGGAGGGTTTTCCATCATAGCTGTCATGCCGGTTTTTCACAGAACAATAAATCTGCAAACGTCAAAGGACCTCAACGCCATCGTAGGGGCATTTGAAGAATACCTGAAGAGCCAGGGATGGAAGGTTCAGTCATCATTGGGTGACAATAAGGCAGTCCTTCAAGCGCAGAAGGGTGGAATACTCAGAGACATTGTGGCTGCTGACAGGGCACTGACATTCACCTTCTCCAAGGAAGACGGAACTGTAAAGGTTGAAGCCGGGGTCGGTAAACTGGTGAAGAACCTTGCAATCACTGCTGTTGAGGTATTGCTTTTAAGCGATATTTTCCTGTTTGTTGACGTTCCGGAGATACTGTGGAACAGGCATGTGGAGACCGAGCTGCTGTCGTTTCTGCAGTCTCTTGCTTGAATCTCAGGACTGCAGGTAGAAAGGTTCGAGTTGCTTCAGAAATTTTTCATCCTTGATTCTGCTCTTCAGGAGTTCCCATGTCCTGATATTGTCGTACCTGAATCTTCTGAAAACGATCTCACCGCTGGCGGTATCGAGAGTGGCGAATGACGGTAACCACACTCCGTCACGGGGCTGGCCGACACTGCCCGGATTCATAATTTTTCCACGGTAGAGGGTCTGAAAGTGGGTGTGACCAAAGAGTATGAAGTCAAAGTTCTTCATGTTCCTGTCCTTCCATATCATTTCAAGCTCGGTAGAGAAGACATACCCCTGAAGATGGTTGAAGGGTGAGCCGTGAACAGCGTAAAATCTTCTCCCCTCCAGATCAAATTCAAGGACATCAGGCAGCGATTTGAGCCTTTCAAGATCCCCGCGGCTGAGATCCTTAAGTGTGATGTTTTCCCTAGTGTAGACGCTCAGATCATGCATTGCCGGTGCGCAGGCGCAGTCAGAGCCCGTGGCAGCTGCGAAATCATGGTTTCCCATTATAATTCTGCCACCTGCGGAAAACAGGAGATCCATGGTCTCTGCAGGCATTGGCCCGTAATCGACGATGTCGCCAAGGAACACCAGCTCATCGAATTTTACCATATCCAAGACCTGCTTGAGGGCATAATAATTCCCATGGGCGTCAGAGATCAGTAGGATATTCACAAAGAGTCATTCCATTATAATACAAAAGAGTCGTGTTGCAATCGCAGGAATCAGACGGGGACAATGCATTGGACTTTTGAGTAAGCCTTGCCCCTGTTAATTCTTTCGTTGAGTCCGGTCTTAACATGACTACGGAACGGCATATGAGGGTCAGCTTCTCCCCTGGGAAAAGAACAGCATTAAGACAGGCCCACGCTGTTTATTATCTTTCCATTGCTGCCATCCAAGATGAGGGAGATCTCCTTGCCCTTATGGCTGAACTTGGCAAACCATACAGGTACGTGCAGAAGCTCCGGATCTGCCACGTCGTCAACAGTCGTAATTTTCTGTACCATATGGTACTGCTGATGCACCTTTTCATTCTGCAGCTGATCCACGTAAGTCTTAGCCTGATATTTTGCAGCATCCTCACTTACGTCACCATTAAGGACATTTATCCCCTTTGGTATTTTTGAGACATCGAAGAGCACCCTGGCCTGAAGATCGAAGGTATAATCCCTAGGCTGATACATAAGAAGACCTTTCACAGCGACAACCGGAAAGTTGTAGCTCTGGTCGAGGTTTCCTGCCCTTACGTTGCCACGGCCACCCATGCCTCCCCCCATAACCATCCCGCCGACCATCATTCCATCCAGCATGCCCACTCCCATTCCGAGACCGCGTCCCCCTCTTCCACCCATTGCTCCCCCCATAAGACCCATCAGAAGAGCCGTTCCGGCAAGACTTCCAGCTTCAGCGGCCGCACTTACATAGGTGAACTGGGTCCTGGCAGATACGGGTACAATCCAGTAGGGTATGAATGCAAGGGATATACCCTCATTCTTTGATTCCTCCTCAAGATGTCTCCTGAGAAGGCCCCGATCGAGATATCCTTTGATCAAGGTCAGAACAGAATCCTCAGTTGCGTAGCTGAGAGGAAGCATTGTGTGCTTCTGAATGTTGCGCCACCCGTCAGTGTTTAAGGTTATGCTCGCCCCGCAGTATTCGCAGGTGATGATCATTTCGCCAAGAGCGGGTTTAAGCGGGGCGCCACAACTGGGACACTTCAGAACCTGGGCATCTGCTGCAGCGACTAAGGGCCTGCTGTCTGCATTCACAGCAAGTTCGGAGCTTCCATTTGAATTTCCAGATTCGCTCTTGAGTTTGAAACCGCACTTAGGACAAAAGATCGCATCATCAGGTATCTGGCTTCCGCATTTTTCGCAATACATTCCGTCACCTCACAGTTGTTTTCCGCAGTTCGGGCAAAACTTGGTTCCAGCAGGAGATTCAGTACCACAGTTTGGGCATTTGACCATCTGAGGTGCAAGGGAAGCTCCACAATTTGGGCAGAATTTTGTCCCAGCAGGTGACTCTGTCCCGCATTTGGGGCACTTGACCGAACCGGTGCTGGCTTTTGTTTCAAATGGATTGCCGCAGTTAGGGCAGAAGGCGGCATTAAATGGCACTATCGCCCCGCACTTCTGGCACGTCTTGGTCTGTTGTTGCTGCAGCCCTGACATTGAACTCCCCATCATTTGTCCTCCCATGGCATAGCCCATGCCTGCTCCGGCCCCAAGGCCAACTCCAATCCCTGCTCCGGCCCCGGCAACACCTGTCGGATTCTTTGCCGCATCAACCATTGCCTGACCGGCCTGCAGCTGAAGGTAGTTCACGCCTAGAACTGACATCTCCGATCTCTTGTCCACCGCCTTTTGCACTTCATCCGGAAGGCTGATCGTGAGCCCAGAAATCTTGTTGATTTCCACGCCATACTGCTGGAAGTGGTCAGGAGCAAGTGATAGAACAACCTGCTCAATATTGAGGAGATTTGCCGGAATATCTGTAACCTTGAGACCCTGATCCTTCATCTTGCCAATAGATGTATAAACAAGGATCACGATCTGCTCCCTGAGCCTCTCCTCTACCTGATCAGAAGTTTCTAAATTGAAAGTTCCAACAAACTGGTTAATGAAATTCTCCGGATTTGAGATTCTCCATCGGTACTCGCCGTATACCTTCAGATTCACTACTCCAAATGTGGGATCTGTAAACTGGTAAGGTTCTGCACTCCCAAATTTTCCGTCCAGAAACCTTCTCTGAATATAGTAAACTTCAGCCTGCTGCTGAACACCCGTGAAGAACTTCAGAAGGCCCTGAACAATCGGCGCATTGAAATCCGTGAGTGCATACCTGTTGGGCTGATCAAAATATGTAAGCACCTTCCCGTCCCGATAAAATACGGCTGTTTCATCCTCTCTGACCACGATGTTGTCGTTAAGCCTGATGAGCCGGGGAACCTTCCACATTATGTTCCCTTCCTTGAACTGGGTCTCCCAGGCTATTGTAATCGACCCTGCTACACTTCCGCCCTTTTCTGGTATTGATTTTGATCTCTTACCTATCACTTGTTACCACCTCCAGCGGCCACCATGATTCCCTGCACCGTTTCCATTCTTCTCTCCCAGGCCCTCTTTGTATCATTTATGGCAGCCACCAGATCTGCCATTCTGTTTCTGTAATCGGCATCACTAATTTGAGCATCCGAGGAAGGATCAGCCATGCGTGAGATCTTTTCAGAGGCCTGAACAAAATCAAGATCGTAGGAATAGAGTGAATTGAGTTTCCTGTCGTCCATACTAATGGACGGTGAGATGCCGCTGTACCCCTGAGAGGAATGGGATATCTCTCCATCAAGCTGCTGCAGGGCTGAGAGTGCAGAACCAATGCTTGTAAGGATCTGAAATTTTCCTTCCTGGGCTAAGCGTGTCCTCTGCAGCTGCAGATTTTTTATAGCATTATTCAGAACCATTGAAATCTGTTTTCTCAGAAGCTGATCCGCAACCCTTAAATCGTCGCCGCTTCGATATTCTCTGAACCCGGGTATGTGAAGCTGGATTTTCTTCAGCAATCCTCTATTCTGTTCCACCACATTCCTGATATCTGGAACCGGGCCCGGGTCCTGATCTGCCATGTGTCACGCCATGATTAATTTTTATAAATACATATGTAAACTTATGCTCCATCTGCAATATTTATGCTCTGACGGGCTCGCTGGGATTTGAACCCAGGTCCTCGGCTTCGAAGGCCAACAGGATATCCTAACTACCCCACGAGCCCAATGGTCAGAATTTCCTCAGTAATTAAACTTTCAGCCAAGTGTTTGCTGCACCATATCGCTGGCGGGAAAAATGGCATCTCCCGAGTCAGATGAGGAAATGTAATCCATCAGGCTGTAAAGTGGTTTTCTCTTTGAAAAGCCAGGGGGTTTTACGGTGGAACAGAAGTTGAAGCACAGGTTGCATTTGGATGGAAAACTCCTCAATAAATAGCACATACCGGACTCGTTGAAAATGCAATCTTCCAGTTTGACCGTTCAGATCACTCCCTGCTGCTCCGTTCTCAATTCCATGGCAGCATAATACCTTTTGCGCAGCAGGTCGTATACAGCCCCACCCTTCCTCTTCAGGGAGAGGTGCTCAAATTCAGTGGCACCTATCAGATCCAGAATGCTTTCCGGAGTGTATTCTGCAGTACTGCCTTTCTCTGACTTATATAGGCCTTCAATCAGTCTCATCTGGTTTTCGAATATCAAAAGTTTTCGGCCCGATTCTCTCATATCCCTTATGAAACTCAGAATTTTCTCACTGTCGCCCTTAGCGAGGAGAATGTAAATTTCAGCAACATGCGAGATTAGGCTGCCGTAGTAGTCTCCGAGATGTTGCGCAGCTTCACGGGACTTTTTGAGACACTCCTCTGCCTTGTTGAGTTTCCTGCTGAGTGAAAAGTGCATAACACCGATTGAGTACCAAATGGGTGTATAGTCGTCGCCCTCTCTAAGTTCTATGTCAAAAAATGAATCGAGCGTGTTTTCAGGCACATTGCCTTCAATGACACCGATGAGGGTATTTAAACCCTCGGCCTGCCGGATCATTCTCTGGTCACCAACTACATTGGCAACAGACAGAAGCTCCCCGACGTACTGTTTGGCCATTCTGAGCCTGAATAGTGAAATCGAGATAGTGACCAGAAACCTGTAGAATGGAAAACTCAGGTTCGTGTCGTTCAGTTTCTGAACAAGCTTCAGGGCATAGGGTATATATTTCATTGCCTCTCCAAATTCCCCAGCATTGAAGTATATTTCAGAAATGTTGTATGATGCGTAGGCTCTCGACTGGATATCACCAGTTATATAGGACCCCTCTATGACTTCCTTCAGCAGGTCGGCTGATTCCTTCATCTGTCCCTTGTAGCTCCATATTATTGCGAGATTGTTGTTGGTCAGCAAAATGCGGTCCATTTTTCTTAGCCTACGGTTGATATCTAAGGCCTTCTTGTAAAGTGCCTCAGCCTCATCGATCTCGTACTTTTTTATCTTTACATTCGCGATTCCGTTTAGCGCATCAGCAATAACATCTTCAAGGCCATATTCCTCGGCAATCCTGAGAGCTTCTTCGCTGACCGCCAGCTGCTCATCAAGCATACCCAGATCATAATAGTTCAGACTCTGCAGAACAAGCGCATTTCCCATTATCTTTGGACTGAGGTCATTCTTTGATACCAGTTTTTTTAGGATTTCGTTGGAATCGTTGAACTTGTTTAACCGCTGCAGGACCCTACCCTTCAGGAACTGGACCAGGTCCTGATATACCTTCTCAAGGCGAGGATCCTGGAGCAGGTTCATTGCCTGATCAAGCTGACCCTCATTGATCAGGAGTGCTGCAATTAGAATGGATACCTTGTTCTTTGCCTCCTCTGATTCCATGTTCCTCTGAATATCAAAAAAGAAAGAGGATGAAACTGAGAGGTTGGCTATGTTGTCGTATAGGTCTTCCCAATTTTCATTGATAAGAGCTTCAATCGACTTTCTGTCCCTCAGTTTGGTGTAGACCCTCAACCTGGTCAGAACGCTCAGTGCAATGAAAGCGTCAGAGGTTGTGAACGACTCCTCCATCACGATGCTTTCTCTGGAAATAGATTTGGTAACTATGTCTGCTACCGTTGCGTTGACTACAGCAAAGTTCATGTTATTTTCCACTATGAATCCCCTGTCTCTGAGGTCCTCGAGGGATCGGACAACATCTCCGAGCTTGAAACCAGTAAGTTTAGAGATGAAACCGGGTTCTAGCTCCTCTCCGACCAGCGCCAGGATCTCAAGGATCTGTCTTTGCTCCGTTGGAAGTGATGTCAGAAGCCTGGAGTAGTGCACCTCCAGGTTCGGTGGAATCGGGAAGAATCTGTAGGATACCTCTTCTAACTGCTTATTCGAATTGATAATTCCCTGCTCTTCGTAATACCTGAGGCAATAGGCAAGCAACTGAAAGTTTCCATTGATGAGGCGGTACAATTCTTTCGAAAAGTGTTCCGGAACAAGGTATCCGGACTCCTCAAGGTAATACTTGATGTCATCATAGGACGGTTTCTTCAGTCTTATAATTTCAAGATCCTCTTCTGATGTGGCAATATCGAGAAATACCTGTTCTTCCCGATTGTTGCCATTCTCGGTAAGTGCGCCGATAAGGACGAAGTTCTTTCTCTGGGCAAGTCTGGACAGGAACAGGAAGAGGTTCCTTGATTCCTGCTCCATTCTTTCAATTGCATCCACGATTATACAGGTCATACCCCCATTGTCGAACTGGTAACGCTGGAAGAAGTCCACGATCTTTCCCATCGGCCTTTCCTCTATCTCTCCCAGAATCTGGTTGATCACCTCATTGAAAGCATGAAATTTCAATCCACCGTTAATGCCATATGATCTTACCCGGTGAACCCGAAAGTTTGACTGCTCCAAACGTCTGCTGATGCGGTTTAGAAGTTCTGATTTTCCGAAACCTTTTCCACCCACCATCAGGTACGCTGCTTGTTTTTTCCTTTCAGATCCGTTTCCATCGGCAAACAAGGATGAAAAAAGATTGTCAGCTTCCCTGAAGGAGAGTGTAATCTCCATTGTGGTCGCGTTATTTTTTCGGCAATTTATTAACTTTTCCCATTTGCAGGATGAAAGCGAAAATTATTTTCCCATTGATATCCGCTTCCCTGATTCAAGGACGCGGCTCCGGCCGAACTCCTCCATTGTGTCCAATTCCTTAATGTCAAACGTTGGCCCATCCCTGCAGAGCTGTAAACCTCCTATAGAGCAGGAGTCACATAAACCGATCCCACACTTCATGAGCCGCTCCAGAGAAAATTGCGCACTGGTGCCCCGTGGTCTGAGAAAATCATAGACACTTTTCATCATCATCTCGGGTCCGCATACATATACCATGTCAAACTGATTTAGATCAACATGGGTAAGGGCATCGACAGCAATGCCCTTGATCCCCGCAGACCCGTCATCAGTCACAAGCAGGCGCCTTTGCTCATCAAAGGCATCAGCAAAGAGGAGCTCCTTCTTACTACGGGCTGCTATAATCCCGAAAGTTTTTGAGTCAATTACGGGAAGGAGGCTTGCCATCCCTGTTCCAGCACCTATTATCAACCTCCGTCCGGGGACCAGAAAGAAAGGCCTTCCATAGGGACCCCGAAAGAAGATTCTGTCCCCTTCCCTGATATCCACCAGTGCTCTGGATGTTGGTCCGTATGCTTTGATTGTGATGCCTTTGGGGTTACCGACATGGGAAACAGATATCGGTATCTCTCCGACCTCAGGTATCCAGACCATTATAAATTGTCCCGGCTTAACAGCCTCATTCCAGGTGAATCTGATTATGGAAGTGTCACCATTGAGGCGTTCAACCCTTTCCACAGAGCTATGCATCAAGGCAGTGCAGCCCCCACGATGTCCTCAATCCTGCTGTATCCCTCCCTCTCCATGAAGGAGTGAATCTCATCCTTGATTTTCATGAACACAGATCTCCCGTATTTCCGAACAGCGGTTCCAATCTGAACAGCTGACGCTCCAGCCATCATGTATTCGATGGCATCCCCGCCATTCTCTATCCCTCCCACACCTATGATTTCCATTCCTGTCTCCCGCTTAACCTGATAAACAAGACGAACCCCTACCGGTCTTATTGCAGGTCCTGAGAGGCCTCCATAGTAGTTGCTCAGGACCGGCTTCTTTGCATGAATATCTATTGACATGGCCCGTATAGTATTGATAAGGACAACACCGTCTGCCTTGGAACAGGCTCGGGCAGCCTCAACAACATCGGTGAGATTAGGGCTCAGCTTGGCATATACGGGGATGGATAATCTCCTTTTCAGGGAGGCTATGATCTCCTCAACAAGAGGAAAGTCCGACCCTACTTCTGTCCCCACCCCTTTCACATGCGGACACGAAAGATTAAGCTCCACTGCGCTGGCCCCGTACGACTCCATCTTTACTGCAAGCTGGAGGAATTCATCAACTGTTGCCCCAAAGATGCTCCCTATGATGGGCTTACCTGCCTGGAGCGCAATTTTCATCTCGTTATGGTAGTCATCAATTCCAGGGTTTGAGAGACCCACAGCATTCAGGATTCCAGTATCCCCAAGATCAACGACTACTGGAGGTTTGTAACCCGCACGTTCCTGTATACCAATGGATTTTGTTACAGCAGCGGCTGCCCCCTCCTGCAGAATCCTCTTGATAGAGTAGCCATTTTCGTCAAGTATTCCGGATGCAAGGATCAGCGGGCTTTCCAGTATTATTCCAGATGCAAGGCGTACAGAAAGATCAGGCATTCCTGCTTCAATCCTTCTTGTTGACCTGGTAATTTCTTCCAAATCTGACCATATGGGAAACCACTTTCACAGTCCTGTCCTTCAGAATCTTATCGAGGTCCTGCTTCCTCAGTCCTGGTTTCAAAGTAGGCTGCTCCAGCACAGCATACAGATAGAAATAGTACCTGTGAACCTGGCTTCTGGGTGGGCACGGCCCACCGTAACCAATTCTGCCGAAGTCGTTGAAGCCCTGGGCGAATCCTTCTGCGGTGGTCTCAGATTTTTCAATATTCTCATGAAGTCCGGTCACCTCTGGCTTTATATTGTAAAGCACCCAGTGGACGAAGGTGCCCCTGGGTGCATCAGGGTCCTCCATTATCAGGATAAATGATTTTGTGGATGCCGGTGGTTCTGACCATGACAATTCTGGTGACATGTCCTGGCCATCGCATGTGTACTTCTGCGACAGAACCTCTCCATAGGGACAGGATGGCATTGCGATCTTAAATGTCATAATCAACCAATCGATCGGGAAAATAAAATAATATCGGATTCTGGAGCCATATGTATGAAATTGTGTGTGCAACAGCATATGCAGTAATGTTTAAATTCCCTCTACAATAGAATGATACGCATGAATTTACAGCTGAAGCCCAGAGACAAGGCTGTGTCACCAATAATAGCAACAGTTCTGCTTGTTGCCATAACGGTTTCACTGGTGGCCTCAGCTTTCACACTCCTCCATAATTATGTGCCAAATTCCGGGCCGCTTCCGCCCACAGCCACTGTAGAGGTTGAGAATATGACTACCATTACGAACTCTGTCACAGGAAACTATTCGCTGACAGTATCTCAAATAACACAAAACGTCTCATTCAGAAACGTTGATGTAGTTGTGCAATTCCAGAATGGATCAATATACACGGTATCCATTGCCAATGACAGGACGAGCGTTTATGAAATAACTGTCAACCCGAATCTCAACATTACGGTAATCAGCGATACGATTTATCTAAATCCTGGCACAGTTATGGTGTTCTCTCTTCACAAGGCACCTAGTTTTGTATCCAGGATAAGCCTTATTGACAGCCAGACAGACAGCAATATTGTAAGTGCATTCTTTTAAGCAGAGGAACAGGTGGACATCAATGAGTTCGGAAAAGTTGATTGGAATCTTTTTACCGAAGTATTTGGCCGTATCGGTAGCCTGGTACTTCGGTCGGGATTATCTCGCTGACAACATATCCGAGGACGTTTCCACGATCCTGCTTACGGCTATCCAGCTTCAGAGAACCAGAAAGACTGCAAAGTCTTCTATGGAAGCAACAAAATGGAGACCAAATGACATTGAAATATTGAAGCTCAGGCACATGCTCGAATCTCATGTCGGGACGAATCTGGAGGACTACCAGAGGGAAGAGGGCATATTCATAAAGAAATCAGTCTACAACACCATTGTAAAATTCTTCGACAAGAAGGCCGTGAATCCGGATATGTCTGTGGAAATCAGGTTCCTTGTGCATTACTTCTTTTACTCTATGGTTGAAAACTTCAGGCTCTATGGGATAGATCTGTTCTGATGAACAATAACGGGAATGGGGACTGGATGATTTCGCCCTTACCTCATCGGCTGTGAAGGTGATCGGTTCTTAGTCTGTCTGCAGTAGGTGGACCTATTATTCTTGCTGGTCCCACAGGAAAAAACTATACGTTATATTCACATTCAAGAAAGATGGACTCATTCAACAGCCCGGCAACATATAATCCTTACAATTGCATTGTTGCCAGCAATATTGTAAAGGCTTTCGGTAGGGTCAGAGCCCTTAACGGACTTAATATTTCTGTGCCCTGCGGAAGAAGAGTGGCACTTCTTGGACCTAACGGAGCCGGAAAGTCTACTGCTTTGAAAATACTGGCCGGGTTACTTCTGCCTGACAGCGGAGAGGTCCTGCTGAAAGGAAACAGTCCAAACAGCATGCAGGCTAAGGAAATTCTTGGATATTTGCCGGAAGATGCTGTACCGTATATTTCCCTTTCCGTCAGAGAAAATCTCGAGTATGTGGCAGCAATCAGGGGAATACAGGAAAGCCAGGCGAGAATCGATCAGATTATCGATCTTCTAAATCTTCAGGAATACGAGGATATGAAAATTACGAAGGTTTCCCGGGGCACCAGGCAGAAGGTCTCTGTTGCAATCTCAATCATCCATAACCCTGAAGTAGTCCTCATGGACGAGCCTCTGAACTATCTTGACATACCTTCCCAGGAAAATATGATCAAGCTTCTATCATCCATGAATGCAACCTTTCTGATATCCACGCACATACTCAGCATTGCAGAAAGACTGACAGACGACGTCATAATAATTTCCCATGGCCAGGAAATTTGGAAAGGGAGACGGAATGATCTTCAGAAGCTAGGAAACACTGAGAACGAGCCCGTGGAATCCATAGTCGCAAGGCTGATGGAAAATGCTAGGTAAGCTCCTCAGTCTGCTTTTCAGGACCAGATTTTCCAAGGGGTACCTTATACTTCTCCTCTTCATTGCATTCCTGGACATAGGTTCTGGGCTGGCGGGAACTGCATCCATTACATCAAAGTCTATCAGCCCTGTTACCTCAACTGTAGAGTTAGGATATTTGAGCTTCTTCCTGCTCCTGTTTGTGGTTCTCAGCACTGTGACAGGGGGAGGGATACCATTTACAAAGCCGGATCAGGATATCCTTCTCCTTCTGCCGATCCCGAAACGTATTCTCGCCTTTTCCGTGATAATTGTGCAGTTCGTCTCAGTTGGGTTGCTCTTCTTCGTGCTTTCTCTCACTGAAGTCATTGGCCTGAGGACCAACTCACTTGATATGATAATTATAGGGTTGGACAGCTTTGGGTGGCAGTATTATTCTCGATCTTCGTATTGGTATCCTACCTAAATTTTCCATATTCTCTCCTTGCTGCTTACAACGGCCACTACGTCTATGGATCGCTTTTGATTTTGGCTGTGCTAATCGTTTCGGTTTATTTCAGTGTCAAAAACATTGTGGAGGGAATTGAAGTGAGACCAAGGCTGGGCAGGTTTCAGAGCTCCAGCTCATACAGGGTTTCGATCCATAATTTCGGCCGTACACCCAACCTTGCTGTCTTCTCGTTCAACTTCAAAATGATATCATTAGGTGGTCAGGCAACAGGACCAGTGAGGTCTGGGAGAACTTCCTTTTCCACGAGAATTCAGCTAAAAACGGCATTGTTCATAATGGTCATTATGGCGCTGATTTTTGGCATTCTGGACTATCTGACTTCACCTCAGGCAGGTAATAGTTTCATCCAGGGCGGTCTAGGTTCACTGGCTCTTTTCTACCTTGTGCTTTTCCCAATATCATTTTTCTTCAGCAGCACGCTGCTTCTGGAGCGCATCTGGATATCATCACTGGCAATGCCGGCTAACACCTACTTCTCCCTTGTTATAGCCTCGAAAATGGTCCAGGCAGTGATCCTCAATATTCCTTTCGTTGCTGTGTCGATCGTGTTGAGTTTAGTCTTGCACAACTTAGTCATTGGATATTTCATAACTTTTCTTGTCCTTTCTCCCTTGTATGCAGCTTCGCTTATTGTTTTCTCAACATTCACAAGGCCGATCCAGATAACAGATACACTTTCTCCTCAGGGTCGAGTTGGAGCTAGGAACTTTCTTCTGGTGGTGCCCACACTTGTATTCATTTTTGGATACTTCATAGCTATCATCTTTCCTATCTACGCCCTAGCTCCTGCGATACTTCTTGGAGCCGTTGTTGCTTACTCCATATTTTCAAAAGGATTCTGGGAAAGGATTGTTAACAAGCTGGTTGAAAGGGGATACGTGTAGCGTTGGGGAAGAACACTGGATTGAATTTTCTGTCCATTTATAGGGAAGAGAAAGGCCAGGACATCGATTTGGAAACAGGCGGGCCCGGTGGGATTTGAACCCACGATCGCCGACTTAGAAGGACGGTGCCTTATCCATACTAGGCCACGGGCCCGTCCACTTTAACGTAGACCACGATTTTAACATTTCCCTGATTCTTCCTTCTGCTTCCTTCAGACTGTAATGCTGCCTCAATTTAGCCGGAATTTTCAAAGAGTTAAAATGTTAAATAAGCCAGGGCACTAATACAATTAACATGGTTACGGAAACAACGTGTAAATTCAATGCAAAACTGATTCTCCCAAGGGACGAGTTCACGATCCATATACTGGCACTGAAGCCAGACCTGGAAGAGGTTATGGGAAGATCCAGGATAGAACTTACCGAAGATGAAGACAATTTTTACATTTATATACAGTCGCCAGATACAGTTGCACTGAAATCAACGCTCAATTCCATTGCCAGATGGTTTAAGGTCGTTGAGGACATCAAAGGGAGGATTAATTAAATGGAACCTAACCTGAGCAACTACATGCAGAACCAGATCAGACAGGCACAGCAGCTTGAAGCTCAACTTGAGCAGCTGGCCGCACAAAGGTACCAGATTGAAGCCCGTGTCAAGGAGATCGAGAAGACGCTGAAGGAATTGGAGTCAGTGAATCAGGAAACACCAGTCTATAAGAGCGTTGGAAACATAATTTACAGGGTAGAGGATAGGAAGAAGCTGATTGATGACCTGAGCGAACAAAAGGAACTTAGCGAGATAAGGCTCAAAACTCTGGACAGGCAGCAGAAGGCACTTGAGGATAAGTACAAGGAACTGGAAGCATCAATTCAGCAGAGGTATGAGGAAGAGACAAAGAGAAGAGGTTCCGTATCTTGATTGATCTTGTGGATGTGCAGGCATCAAAACCATCTGTTCAGATTCCCATAACAGAGGTAGGTTTGGCTGGAATTAAATACCCCATAAAGGTGAACCGTGGGAACAGGGAAATCAATCTTACGGCGGAGATTACCATATTTGCAGATCTTCCTGCGGCCCGGAAAGGTGCAGATTTTTCAAGAAACGTTGAGGCAATAAATGAAGTTATACTTAACAACAGTGTAACAAGCGGGATTGAAGTTCTGGCTGCCTCGCTCGCATCCAGGGTGCTTGAGAAGCTGCCATATTCAAACAGCGCTAGAGTTGAGATCTTGTCAACGCTCCTCATGGAGAAAAGTGACCATTCCAGCAGATCAGCCATCGTTCCCTACGACATATATGGATCTGCAGCAGTGAAAAGAGGGGAAGACCCCTCTATGACTGTCGGGGTCACGTGCCTTACCCTTACAGCATGTCCCTGTGCTATGGAGACCACCAGGGCACTTATTTCCTCTGAGCATACAGAAGTCTCGGCAGCTCTGGAAAAAATCCCGTCAATCACCCACAACCAGAGGAACAGGGTCACGGTGCAGATATCAAACCTGAAAGCCTCAATTGTCAACATCGAGGACATTATATCGGTAGTGGAAGAAACGACCGGGGGGCCGCTCTTTTCCCTGTTGAAAAGGATCGACGAGGGTGAGCTTGTCTACAGGGCACACAAGAACCCTAAGTTTGTGGAAGACGTAGTGAGGGACGTTGCAAAGGCGGTTGTGACGCGCCTTTCTGCAATTCCCGGAAGTTGCATCCTCACGGTAAAATCGCAAAGCCAGGAGAGCATCCACCCGCATGATGCCGTGGCAAAGATAGAGGCGCCAATTGAGACCCTCAGAAAATTGATGAACGTTCATTGATCCGTTGCAGCGGAGGTTAAACGCAAGGGTTTTCCATGACCGGGTAAGGCAAGCTGCGCGCCGGATCTCATTATTTCTCTCACGGAGTCCTTTGCTCTTTCGTAATCCAGAGTGAATGCTCTGTTTATCTGAGGCTGCCCGTGTTTCTCGTATAGTGCGTCTCCAACGAAAATCGCCGAGTCCCTAGTAAAGAGATATGACGTGCTTCCTGGTGTGTGACCAGGGGTATCGATCACCTTAATTTCGCTATCATTCAAGGTTTTAGCGTCAGAGATTCCGGTCACAGGCTTTGATCTGATAAGTGATGCCACCACCTTTGAAATAAGGCTATTTGCCGGCTTCATTCTGGATCTGCCTCCGATAACCGGAATCTCCACAGATCCTGCGTATATCTTCGGGCGGAATGCTTCGTATACGGCATACAGTCCGCCAATGTGGTCCGGGTGGTAGTGCGTTATCAGAACCATACTTGGCGAAAGACCTCTTTTCCTGCAGAATTCAACTATCCTTCGTCCCGATCTCTGGGTGCCTGCGTCAACAATGATTGTGCCACCTTCGGCCTGAACGAGAAAGGAGTTGGCCATAGTGCCATCGATCATTTCTATATGGTCAGTCACCTTCATAGTTCCTGCAGCCTGGTGATCATCTTTACAACCGCTTCAACAGCGTCCTTCGCCATCTCAATTCTTGCCTGCGCCTGAAGCCTTGTTTCATTCGGCCCGGAGATGCCAAGAGAGACGGGTTTTTCGAATTCAACCGAAAGGTCCTCAATCTTTCTCGCTGCGTTCTGCATCACAACCTGATCATGATCGGTTTCGCCCTTGATAACAGCTCCGAGGGTTACGACTCCATCGATCTCCTTTAGCTTGACCAGCCTCTTGACACCAAGAGGTATATCAAAGGTTCCTGGCACCTTGAGGATCTTTGCCACATCTGCGCCGAGAAACCTGGCGTGCTCCTGTGCCCGTTGCAGCATCATCATGGTAATATCGTAGTTGTATTCCGAAACAACGATTCCAATTTTCATTTCCAATCACCTAGTGTCTTATTCCAGATTTTGCCGGTTCCTCCAGGGAACCAACATCTTCAAATCCCTGCCTGAGACCCTTTCCAGCGTTTTCGGTCAGTTTTGAGGGATTGAACATCAGATTGTATGCATTGACAGCATGTTCTCTTGCCCGCCGGTCGGAAAGCCAGGCAAGTTCCCGCAAGTCCTTCGCCTCATCCTCGTGAACGAAGACTTCGATTATGTGCTTGTTTGTCATGAGCTGCACCTGCATGATTCCGGTGGAGGCGATCTGTGCAGATATCTTGTCCACCGGCTTCGGGCCTGGCATCCCGCACGCAACTACTATGTCACAGCCCTGCTCTTCCAGAAGTTTCTTTGCAGCCACTGGTATATCCTTGATCCCGGGAACCGTGTACCTGACAATTGTGAATCCGGTTCCGATTGAATTTAGCTCATCAATGACCGAACGTCCCATGTCGAATCGTGCAAAGGTTGTGTCCACAACTCCAAACTTCTTCAAATCGATCCCTCGATGAGGTCCATGAGTCTTGAACGGATCTCGGAGCTACTTTTATATGGGCTCTTCTGGTAGCTTGAGATCCTTACGACCCTTGTGTTGAGGCCCATCTCCCTGCATTTCTTCTCTATAGCAGATTCGCTGAATTTCTGATCATATCCCAGTGTTATGATATCTGGCAGATTCTCCTTCACTGTGATGAACATATCACCCTCATGCCCCAGGATGGCCCGATCTACAGGTTTCAGCTGCTCAACCATCTTCAAACGGGAAACCTCATCAAAGAGCGGGCGTTTCCCATTTTTCACAGCAGTAGAATCTCTTGCCACCACCACGAGGAGTTCATCTCCCAGCTTCCTGGATTCAGTAAGATAGTGAATGTGTCCCAGATGCAATATGTCGAAGACCCCCGTAGCCATTACCCTTATCATTAAGCCACGAGGCGATTATATCCTCTCCTTCTATAAATGTTAGGGAATTCTCTGCTGCAAATTTTCTGGCCTTATTTTCAGGCAGAGAATAGCCGCTGTCATCCAGCATCTCCACTATGGTTGCCGACGGAATCAGACCAGCTCTCTCCACAAGATACGTGCTCAGTTCAGTGTGGCCCCGACGCTTTTCGAAATAGCCGTCCCTTGCTATAATAAGAATCACATGTCCGGGGATTCTAAACTCCCTGGAAAACTCCTCCTGCACATTTCCATCAAATTGCGAAAGTCTCCCTAGGAAATTGGCAAAGCTGGCAATGGTGAGAGATCTGTCTCTGTCGGGTATCCCGGTAAAAGTATTCCTGTGGTTTATCGTCACAGAGAAGGAACTGTTCCTGTCGTATCTCAGGTCAGAGTTGTCAAATACCTTGTGATTGAAATCAAGGTGCTGTCTGAAGAAGTCCTCTATGAATGGAAGTCCGATCCTCCTGGCATCAGCTTCCTTAAGGGTGGTGCAGATTAAACCGCCGCCCATTTTTCTCATGAATCTTATAATGTCACTATTTATGAATTGAGAAGGAAACACTATGTCAGTCTCACCCTCTCTATCCTTAGAGTCGAAGATGAGTAAGGGCTTTCCCGCTTTCAGGCTGGATATTGCCTTTTCTATCACGCGGGAATCATCACGACTGATTTAATAACTCTATTGGTAGTTACTCAAATTTTGGTAATATTTCATGACTAGGTGCCGGTTACTCTGATCTGTGAACAGTAACAATATAAATATTCGAAAAACAGTAATTAGGAAATTTGCCATCACGTGGGGTTGATAGTTCCTTACGAACCGCAATACCTTGACGCAATTGCTGAACTAGAAAAGAGGGCTTTTCCAGTTGGCCCCTATTCAAAGCAGATGCTGAAGCGCATATTTAACGATCCGAAATCATTCAGCTTCGTGTTATTAGAGAAGAGTGAAGTAATCGGCTATGTCTCAGCTCTCCCTCTTAGCGAAACAGCCGCTGATATCGAGAGCATAGCAGTTGATCCCGGCCATCAGAAGAAAGGGTATGGTAGGGAGCTACTCAGAGCTATAGAGGAGGAGATGAAAAGGAGGGGTTACACTGTCTCCATCCTGGAAGTAAGGGACAAAAACCAGAGTGCGATCGAATTCTACAAAGCAAACGGATACAGTATAATCAGACATCTGCCATCATATTATCATGAACTTTATGAAGGGTCCCGAGGGGCATACAGGATGTCCAAGAGACTGCTTCCATAAATCAGTTCCGGAGCCCCTCCGTAACTTCCGCCGCCTTTTCCGGGTGAGCGGAGACAATTAATGTTCTCCTCGCCATGGTTTCCTGAAGCGCCCTCAAAAGAGGGGAGACTTCAACGGCCTGTGATAGTTCATCTCCGTACAGCACAAGCATGTCAGATTTGGTTCTCTCTGGTCCCGAAAAATCCAAAGGCGGAATGACATCCACGATGTAGTCCCTCTGATCCAGATGCTTAATAGAATCCAACTTTTCAACCACTGCACTGTATGCTTCATCAGAGTATGGTACCCTGAGTACCGGCTTGAATAACTGTCTCCGCATAAGTAGCCTGCCAATGTCACTTTTGCCATTGCTCAGCATGTAGAAAAGGTCAAAATCCGTCTGACTGAAAGGATTCAGAATTTCTTTATCCATCTCCTTCAGCGCGTATTCCGCCATCGTCTGAGCAATCCGGACGGTCTTGTGGAAGTAAACGCCCCTATACATCAGTATCCTTGCTATTAGGATTGATTCCAGAGTGCTTAGCCCCTTCTCTTTTATCACAATGTTGTCAGATTCAATAGCCGTGACATTCATTATTCTGCGGTAATCAATGTTGCCGATTGAAACACCTGTATAGTGGGAATCCCTTCGCAGATAATCCAACTCATCCACATCTATCGGACCGCTGATGAGCCTGCTCACGACCTTTGTTCGATAATTCCCCCTTAAGATGGCCGCAATATCCTTTGGGTAAACCCCTATGTGCTCAAGTGCAGAGGGAATGGAGCTTTTTGAGAAAGGTCCCTCTCCCAGGATCATCCTGATTCCCGCCTCAAGATGATCCATTCCTGTGCTTGATTTGAAAAACCCCTCTATTGCATGCGACAGCTTCGGTTCTACGCCAAGTGCTTCAGCAAACTGCATTGCTATATGAAAAGTTCCAATCGCGTGTTCGAATCTGCTGTGATTGGCTCCGGGAAATACGAGATGGCACATGCCAAGCTGTCTTATGTATCGCAGCCTCTGCAACTCTGGCAGATCTATTATTTCGAGAACATCAGAACGCACTTTCAGCGGACCGTTAAGTGGGTCCTGGATTATCTTGAAGGAATACTTTTCCATACCTGTTACCCAAAGTCTCCCCAGTCATCAACAGAAACTGGCACTCATGGCGCCTGCCTGTTGAAATTATATACCGGACACGCCTGAATCGGGCCAGATGTCCCGCTGGCTTCCCCCTGCATCCTCTCGGTTCCGCACCCCTTCAGCATCAAGAGTCCAGGATACCGTTGCTCCCTTCCGGTCCTGGCGGGTTCTCCTGGCAAATTGAAATCCTGGGTTCCTTCGATCCCAGAATCCCAAACCTTCGATCCAAAGGGACAGAACTTCACCGATTCCTCAGGGACCAACGGAAGTCTGGTGGGTCTCTTCAGGCTGTCGCCCCCGCGTATAGACTTCGGGTAACAGGGATCGCCTAGTTCCCCGGCCTAGTCCGGCTCTTTGAAATGTTTAACAGGGTATAAAATGTTTTCAGGTTTTCTGAAGCTCCGGTACCTTCTTGGTCTCGTAATCAATGTTCACATCCTTCGTCTCCAAACCCATAAGATACCACACAACCGCGCCAACTACTCCGATTCCCCAGAGAATTGCGTTGAAGAGTATGAACTGGAACGGGTCAAGATTGGCAGTGTAATATACTGATAATATGTAAGCAACCATGGGTGCAACCCTTACGAGTCCTATTGCAGTCGATCTGTAGCGTGTTGGAAACACCTCAGGTTCCAGAGTTGTTCTCGAGGCCCAGGCGAACTCACTGAACATCATATTTATGAACAGCAGTGGGAAGAATATGTAGAGATTAGAAAGATCCGGAACGAGGGCAAGTATCACGATTATAGTGATGAAACCGCCTGCGAAGGACCACAGGGTGTATCCCCTTCTTTCCCTGTTTATAAGGGGCATTGCTATGAAGCCGGCAACTGTGGACCCGAGAAGGCCATAGAATATAATCTGCGCTGAATAATCTGGAAATTCATAAGGTCCAATTATATAGGACATCAGGCCGAATGTTAGATATTGCGATACACCTATCACCATCAATACAGGGATTGAAAGGGCGAGCCTCGGAGGTGATCGCTTCACCTCTTGATCAATGTCGATCTGCTCTCTGATGCTTGAGTCCGGCTCCACTCCCTTAACCGAGAGCCACCGGACGGATTCGGGAAGCGCAAATCTCGCGTATACCATAATGGCAATGAGGCATAATGCGGAGACAAGCAGGGCAAACCGGAAAAATATCTCCTCCTGCCCTAGAGACGCTATGAACGAATTGCTAAAAATACCATAAAGGAAGTTCTGTATCGCCACGGAAGCAAGAAGAAGCCCGGAAATAAAGGCACTGCCTATGTTATCGAAATTTGCAGTGAATGTAAGCCATCTGGCTCTCGTCGCTTTTCCGAAAGACTCAGCTACAAGCGCAAGTGAGGGTGGCTCCTCTCCGCCTATTCCAAACTGTGAAAGTATTATTCCGATTATCAGGAATAGCAGAGAGCTCGTCAGGGAGACAAGTATGACCCCAACCCCGTATGATATCATGGTTGCGACAAAGACAAGCTTTCTTCCGACCCGATCAGAAACTATACCCATTATCACATTTCCGAGCAGAATAAAGATGGGTCCAACTGTAAGTACTTCTGTTGCAACTGCCCTGGAGGCTCCATGAAGAAACGGAAAGCTCAATGATAGAGGTCCAATGGTGGAAATGAGCCCCCACATGAAGAAACCCGCAACAGACGAAACAAGCACTGCTCTCTGGGGCTTAAGAACCATTGCCACCACCCCAGATACCGTTCAACCAATCCTCTAATATCGCTTCTTCGTACATTTCAATTCCCTCCGCCAGCATTACCTGGATCAGGTTCATAGGGTCGATCCCGCAGGATCCTCTCAGCCTCAATTAGAAGCTCCCCGAACTGACATGGGATTATTGCATTTGAAGATAAAAGGATATTGTCAGCTTTTTATTGCAAATATTAGGGTATATTGCAATCAACCCTGCTGAAATACTGGGTCACTGGTTTATCCTGATTAATTTGAGAAGCTGTTCCCGGGTATTGATGTTTACTATCCTTGATCTAATGTGAAGGTCAGCATAACTTAGCGTTTCTGATCCGACAGGCTTTGCCTTGAACACTGATATCCCCGTTTCATTGCCCTCTGAAATAATATTGACAAGTTCCCCTTTGGAACCCGCAGAGAGCAGCGCGATTTCGAGAATTGCCTCTTCATCTGAAAAATATGCGTCTGATGGTAATACAATTACTGGATAATCCTCGATAAGTCCAAGCGACTTCATCAAATCCTCCGTGTAGCTTCTTCCGGAACCCATTATAAAATTTATTCCATGGGAGTGTGCAAATTTATTCGCCCCGGGAGAATTCAGGCTTCCGCAAAGATAAATGGAATGTACAGTCTTAGATAATGCGGTGAATATCATTTCCAGGAGTGTTTTTCCCCCTATCTTAATCATTCCCTTTTCAATAAACCCGAGCCGTGAACCTCTTCCTCCTGCCATTATAAGGCCGGATGGAAATACACGTTGATCATCTGTCATTGAGATCGTCCTGCAATGCCCAAACCATCAGTCCGCGTATGCTTGACGGTCTTATAGCCCTGACCACAAATATGATTGCCCCACAAATTGCGATACCGATGGCAAACAGGAAATCTATCTGAGGGACGGAACTCAGATTTCCGGAAATGCTCCCGATGAGAACTAGGATAAGGACAACAGATGATGCAGCAGAACCAGTCTTGTACAAAATTGATCTTTTCAATACCTTTAACCTCAGGAATGAGAAATTCGTTATTATGTGGACGACAATGTATGAAAGCGACACCAGTCCGGCAATAATTTCAAAGGCCAGAAACGTATTTGTCGTTAGGGATATTTCAATATATAACGCAAAAGTAGCGGCTGCGTACACGGACATAGCTAATTTTCTGTTGGCTAATGTTCCCATTCCCATCACGTTATCGATTGAAGCCCGCCGGAAGAACCCCATTAGAGCCCTGAGGTACGAGGTAGTGAGATTGAGGGCACTCAGGAGAGCCACCAGATAAAATATCAAGGCTGCTCTACGTCCGAGATCGGAAAATACCACAGAAATTAACTGGAATGTACCGGAGGATGAAGAAGCCCCATTCGTAAATGCTCCGTTAAGTGCGAATGAGGCCAGGACAAGCACGAGACCAACAATGGTGTAAGACAGGATGATGGATTTAGCGGGATCATTTGTTGGCAATCTCGACTTCTCGCTCAGAAAAATGGAGGATCCGCCCCCGGAAAATGCTAGGAGAGCGAAAATTAAACCCTGAGCTGTTCCTGAAAATCCTGGAAAACCACTGACAGCTTGAGAAATAGAATCGCTGCCCCTGATGAGGAAAATCATCGATGTGATTATGATAAATGTCAGCTCAAATGTGCCCGCGGCAACTGTGAAGGCGAACGATCTCCTTTCCCTTGTCAGGATAATGAAAATACTAAGCACAATGAACATGAGGCCCACAAACATTGCGATAATTGGGTAAGGGACCGAGAATCCGCCGACCACCTGTTCAGAGATTGATTCCACAAACAGGCTAAGATCGAGCAGTACTGGCAGACCATACAGTGCGTAGAGAAGTGCTGTCAGAGTTCCAGCAGAGGGCCCAAACACCTTCCCTGCAAATGTGTAGTATCCGCCGTCTGATGTGAACGTCCGTGAAAGCCAGTAGATTGCAATTATGTTAAGGTACGATAACAGGAAGGCAGACAGAACAATTATTGGCTGAAAGGTTCCCGTGAATATGGAGATTATGCTGAACAGTGCAATGATGTTGAGCATTGGTCCCATAGCATTAGCTGACTGCATGGTGAGGTGTGTTTTTCTAAGCAGAAATTGCACACTGCAGAAGCTATGCAAAATATTTTAAGTTTTTTACAAATTACTTCAGTAATTCGAATGGCATCAGCGCCCTCAAAGTTAATCAGCATGGTTCGTTCATCTTTTGGCTTCTTCACAATAATACCTGTGAATTACACGAAGGTTGAAGGAGCGGCCATATACCTGCTTTTTGTAGTTAATTTTGTTTTGGGGCTCATAGCCGGAGCCATTTATTATCTGCTATACCCTGTTTCAAGTATCTTGGCCGCCTCGGGTGCCGTTGCATTCTTGCTTGTAATCAGGGGATTCAATGATCTTGATGCAGTCCTTGACACCGGAGACGCTCTGATGGCGAGAAATAACTTCCAACGAAGACGGGAAATTCTGAAGGACAGGTATCACGGCACGGGAGCAATAGGTGCTGCATTTGTAGTTTATGTAATCACAATTGGAGCCATGTCCACTCTCGGCCAACAGTTCGGCCAGCTGGCTATCCTGTCTGGGCAATTAGTGACAGCATCAGCAGTAACACTAACCTGCGTGTTCGGTAGACCCTTTGCGGAGGGATTGGGCAGTTCCTTCATAGCGGCTGCCAATTCCAGAAAGTCAATAATGCTGTTGATTTCCTTAGTTATACCATCAGCGGTTTCAATCCCTTTCGGATTTCCCGCCATTGTTCCCTGGGTGATTTCCCTGTTTATGTGGTATGTCGCATTTGTGGCTCTGAACAGGATATTTCAAGGCATCAATGGAGACATAATAGGATTTCTAGGTGAATACACCTTTATGATCTTTTTATTCGCGGCGGCAGTGGTTCATTTCATCACGCTGAAATATGGGTTAGACTGGTCATTCCTTAGCCATTTGCTGGTTCTGGGGCGGTGGTAAAAACTGACAAAGTTTCAGCACGGTGGGAAAGTGTGGAAAGTTGCAAGGAAACTCAATCTGGATCCAGAAATGATACTCGATTTCAGTTCCAACATAAACGATTTCATTGGGAGAACACAGATATACTCAGATTCTGACATTTCATCATACCTTGAGCCCCTAGCCAAGTTTCTGAATATTTCAGTTTCACGAATCACCCTTGGAGCAGGGTTAACGTATTTCATCCATAGGTTCCCCTCCTGGTATTCGACAGAACGGAGTTTAATTGTGACACCCACCTTCGGGGAGTATATTCACAGTGCCTCCGTTTACACTAAGAAGTACCGGACCATTTCATTCGATGAACTTCTCATGAATCTTGAAGGGATACTGAAAGACTTCAGACCCCAAAGTATTTACCTGACAAGGCCAGAGAGCACAACAGGCAACTTATATGATGCGAATGAGGTAAGAAAGGTCATACAGATATCATTGGAATCCGGCTGCAAGGTTTTCATAGATGAGGCATTTATTGAATTCGTTGGGAACTGGAGAGAAAAAAGCTTAATTTACGAGGTTGATGAATTTTCCAATCTGTACGTTGGCAGATCTCTCTCCAAAATCCTGGGGAATCCGAATCTGAGGGCTGGTTATATTATATCAGATGATAAAAATTCCAGGGAACTCCAGGCAAGGATGGAGCCCTGGCTATTGAGCCAACGTGATCTTGAAACAATTAGGGATTTTGACTTCAGTATTCTCGAATCTCTGCCGGACAGGGTTAAGATGTGCAGGGATTATCTCATTGACAGCATGGAAAAACTGGGATTCAAACATTTGGGAAATCCTATGGCCAATTATGTAACTTTCAAAGTACCGAGGGGTTTAAGCATTGATATGGTAGAAGCCTGGCTGGAGTCAAGAGGGATTATGATCAGGAATCTCAGGGACTACCCTGAATTGGGTGATGGATATTTCAGGTTAGCAGTCAGGAAGATTGAAACGGAAAAGATTCTTATTGATTCTTTAAAGGAGCTGATGGAGAAATCAGCAAGTGCCGCCGGAGGAGAGGGACTTGATCTTTGAATTTTTCCTGATAGTGCTGGCGATAGCCGTAGTTTTCGATCTAGTCTTCGGCGAACCGCCGGAGTTTTTGCATCCGGTTGTCTATTTTGGAAAAGTGATTAATTACCTGGACCCTAGAGTGAGGAGGCTGGGATCAGGTATTGCGTCAGGAGTGGTTTTTGTCATTATCATCGTGATAGCTGGGCTTCTCCCGCTGCTAATAATACTGACAGCAGCACGATTGTTCCTCATACTGGACATTTTTGTCTCCGCATACATCCTGAAATCCACATTCGCTATCCGTTCCATGTATGAGCATATTAACAAGGTGATAGGTCCCCTGGAGCTAGGAAATCTGGAGGAAGCAAGGAAGGAACTTTCTATGATCGTAAGGAGGCCGGTGGACACCCTGTCTGAAGGGACAATCTGTTCAGCCTGCGTGGAAAGCCTGTCTGAGGGTCTGGTTGATGGTTTCATTGGCCCGCTATTCTACTTTCCCATCTTTGGCATTCCTGGATCCATCGTGTACAGGATAGTTAACACACTCGATTCTAATGTCGGATACAAGGATTCCAGGAACATCAGGTTTGGAAAGCCATCGGCCATTTTGGATACGGTTCTCAATTATATACCTGCGAGACTGGCCAGTGGAGTCTTAACAATATCTGCTTCTCTGCTTGCTCTCAGAGGATTTATCCCCCACTATTCAGACATTGCAGCAACAGAGAGCCCCAATGCAGGGTGGCCAATGTCCACAGCGGCCTCCTTTCTTAATGTGAAACTGGAGAAGGAAGGGCACTATATAATAAACGAGGGTCACAACTTTCCAACAGTAGCCGATGTGAGAGCCTCTATGAGGCTATACGGTGTTTCCTGCCTGATATTTATTCTTGTCTGGATATTGCCGGTGCTAGCCCTGAGAACAGTCCTGTGAGGCATAACGTATGAAAGGGATACTTGGAAGGGAAGAAACCGCTCTGTATCTCTCAAGGCAGATTAATGATTCGCCTATCTTTGTGTTGCTGGCAGGCTGTACAGAGGTGTCAAAAATACCTGGGATTACAGGTGCCGGGGCGAATCCGGATCTGACCTTTCTTACTCCCACGCTTGATTCCGAGATAATAAGCGAGGGCAGATCATTGAGCTCCGAGATTCCCCCAATTACCCCCTCTGGCATTCCCACACCAGCAATACCTTCAAGAGCAATGAATGAACTTGCCGGAATAGAGACCATGATAGTGGATGCAGGTCTTGATGTGCAGCCCAAAACGCATTATTTTTACACTGGACTTAAACCGGCCAGGAACCCGGCTACAGAGAAGGCCTTGCCCAGATTTGAAGAAGCTTACCAAACAGGAAGGAAACTCGGAAGGCTTTTGTCCAAACATTCCCTCATTATTATTGCCGAGACTATACCCGGAGGCACAACAACTGCACAGGTTGTAATGAGCACATACGGGGACTTCAAGGCAAGCAGTAGCCTCCCTCTGGACCCGTCAGAACTGAAGATGCAAATAGTCAATGGAGCTTTGGCACGACAAAGTCACGCAATTGGAAATCCTCTAAGAATTGTAGAGGAATACGGAGACTACACTATGGCCATTTCACTTGGCATCATCAGTTCTGCTGATACGTATATTCTCCTCTCTGGTGGAACTCAGATGGCAAACATTTATCATCTTTCATCATCGCTCCAAAGATCTGCATTGCCTTATCTGATCACGAATCGGTGGCTGATGAAGCACCGTGGGGAAACCATGAGGGCAATTGTCCCAGAGGGCAGGCTTCTGGTGTCGGGGATTAATTTCTCAGAAATGATGTTTCCAGGGCTCAGGGCCTATGAAAGCGGTATAGTCAAAGAGGGAGTGGGAATATCCGCAGCCTTCTTCTCAGCCCTGGCCACTGGTAAAACACAACCGGAAATTTATGAGGCCATTGGGCGATATTATGAAACTTTCAGAAGTCACGGTAGTGCAGGCATTATCTCCTGACAGGGGAAGATTCAAATAGTGAAGTAAACTTACACAAACTGAAGTAAACTTGGTGATAGCATGAAAAAATGGGTGACAGCGGTACTTGCAACAATAATTGCAATCATCGTAGTAGGAACGGGCGTTTATGTTTACAAGGAGAATTTTGCCCCCATATACCAGGTATCGGTGGTGGAAATCAAGAATCCGAATGGAACAGCTACAATCGTCAATCTATCGCAATCAGGTAGCTACATTCTGACCACGACGGCACCGGTGAATGGCGTTCTTGTATTAAATGGTGAATTTTCCAGAGTTGTTTCAATGGTGCCGTCCTCCACTGTAACATTATATGGGCTGGGGGACTATGGGAAAGTTGTTGGGGTTGATATGTACTCAACTTACCCGCCTCCGTCAGCCTTTAGGGTCCCTGTTCTGGGAGACGAAGAGACACTTCCTGTAGAGAAGATTGCCAACCTGTCACCCCAGGTTGTGCTTTCCGGGGAAGGCTTTTTTTCATCATCACAGATTGATCAGCTGGTGCGCGGCCTGGGAATTCCTTATCTTGTGATGAATCCGCAGAGCATAGGCCAGATTGAAAATCAGACGGTTGAGCTGGCACAACTAATGGGGGGCTTGCAGAACGCGACCAGCATTAATAACTGGATGAACCAGAGCCTACAGGACATTCACAGTATCATAACGAGCAATCATCTCGGCGGATTGAGTGTTTTCTATTACCTGGACAGTCAGGGAGGTGCATGGACAGCCGGAAACGGAACATTCATCAATGACTATTTCCAGCTTCTTAATGCAACAAACATAGCGACAGGTTACTATTACTATATAATGAGCAGAGAAAACATCACCTCTGAAAATCCCAGCTACATCATCCTCGATCACTATGTAAATACGAGTGCCCTAACCGATAACACCTCATTCAGCACACTGGCTGCTGTTAAAGACCATAACTATTCCGTGATTCCCAACGACAACTACTTCAATGAACCGGACTTCAGAGTGATCTATGCAATTTACTGGCTGGGCCAGCAATTTTACCCTGAGTACGTAAACATTAGCATGGTTCCGAAGTTCCCTGTCTCTCTGCAGTACCCGCCCGGGGCAAATCTGTTGAGTTAAATGACTGAAAACAGCAGGACATATGCAGCTTTCCGGTTGGCTCTTGGTTCGATCAAGACTGGACTGCTTGTACTGGTCCTGCTGGCTCTAATTCTCTACTCAACCACACTTGGGCCTGTATATATACCAGCAGACAGGGTCTTTTACGTACTACTCAGCAAGTTGCCTATACTTGGAAGCTACTTTCAGAACCACTTCAGCGCGACGCAGGAAACCATAGTCTGGCTGATACGCCTGCCTGACATAGCCGCAGCGATATTTGTAGGGGCATCGCTTGCTACGGGAGGTGCCGTTGTGCAGAGCATCTTCCGTAACCCTATAACTGAACCATACATAATCGGCATTTCAAGTGGAGCCACCCTCGGAGCTGTTATTGCCCTGTCAACCAACTCCAGCCTGTTCGGTCTGTACACGCTTCAGGTCTACGCATTCCTCTTCTCTGTAGTGGTTGTCGGAGTTATTTACATAGTTTCCCTGAAGAGGGGAAGAACACCGGTAACCTATCTCCTTCTCATTGGGATCTCAGTGTCTTTCTTTGTATCCTCTATAGTGGGTTTGATGCTTTTTTCAAACCCTAAACTGCAAAATGAGGCCTATGACTGGCTTCTCGGATCATTGGTCGGGATGAATTGGCCAGAGGTAATTCCAGTGATTTACGTTGTTATAATATGCTCCTTTGTTCTTGGCCTGCAGCACAGGGAACTGGACGCACTGCAGCTTGGAGAAAGTCATGCCCGATCTGTCGGCGTCAGGGTGGAGAGAACCAAGGCAATAAGCGTGATTCTAACCACGCTGAGCGTTTCTGCTGCCGTCTCAATAAGCGGCCTGATCGGTTTCGTTGGACTCGTGACACCGCATGTTGCCCGAATAATATTTGGAGGGTCCAACAGGGTTGTTCTTCCCATGTCATTTCTGATAGGTGCCATATTTCTTCTGGGAGCAAACGATATTGCGAGGGACACCATCCATAACGGAGTGATTCCGGTAGGGATAGTGACGGGCATAATCGGTGTCCCTTTTTTCCTGTTCCTTCTGGGCAGGATCTCAAGGGGTTATTATGTATCTTAAGGTGGAAAACCTTCATTGCACCAATGGAGAATTCTCGCTTCACGATATCAGCTTCGAAGTTGAAAGCGGAACAATACTTGCGGTTGGAGGGCCCAACGGTGCGGGAAAGACAACTCTCATTAAGTGTCTGTTCGGTCAGATAAAGCCGGTCTCCGGTAGAATCCTCCTCAATGGTGAAGACATTGCTAAAAAGTCACCCCGGGAGATATCAAGGCATATTGCTGTTGTAAGCCAGGAAATACCTGAACCTTTCAATTTCACCGTAAGAGATGTGATATCCATATCAGGCTATTCCAAAGACAAAGAAACCATAAGCATAATGGAGGCTTTGGAAAAGTGTGGAACCCCCCATCTCCTTGACAGGCAGTACTCCGAGCTAAGCGGAGGGGAGAAGAGACTCGTGATGGTTGCAGCTGCAGTCTATCAGGAATCCTCAATGATTATCATGGACGAGCCGACTGCATTCCTCGATGTCGACAAGGAACTTAAGGTAATAAATATAATAAGGAGACTACGGGATGAGGGGAAGACTGTGATTGTCTCCCTGCATGACCTTAATCTCATATATTCCATTAGCGACTATGTGATCCTACTCAAGAACGGACACCTCGTCCATAGTGGATTCACCAAGGAAGTCCTCAGCGAGAAGACGCTTGAAAGCGTATACGGTGTAAAGTTCTCCCAACTGGAGAACGCAGGCCCTTACAGGTTCTACGCCTCTGAGAGGTAGATGACTGCTCTGGCTAATTCTTCGAAAGTGGCATGTGGGAACCTAGAATGAAGCGTTCCATTATCTCGTTCGGAGTGGTGACCCTGTTTTCAACCCTGTTTATTACTGGCCTGTTGTTGTACCATTCAACAAATCTTTCAACGTTCTCAAAGTTCCACCTGAACCGGTCATAATTCTGCCAAAGCCTTGAAAGTGCCAGGTGAACCCTGTTTCCGTGCTTGTCCGCCTCAACGTCGATTATTCCCTTCTTTCTCATGTAGAACCTCAGGTCGGTCGCCCCGTAAAGTATGCTGAGCACCCCGCTTCTCAGATGGGCCTTCTTAACCTTCAGCCCAGTTTCCTCCGTGAAGGCTGACACCTTGTCAACAAGTTCCTGGAGCACCTCCTTGGTTATCTTTCTGGCCTCAGTAAGTGCTAATATCTTCTTTGTCACCATATCCACGAAAACCACAGCGTAGGGGGAGTTCGTTGAGGTCTGATGGTAGTCAATGTAAACTGTGGAGAGAGGCTCCTCAAGCTTTTCCTGATCCTGCTGTCTCAGGCCGTCCTTTGCCTTTATCATGCTTTTATTTCGCATGTAGTTGTAGATCTGGTAGTACGAAACATTCTTCCCCTGGCTCTTCAGCAGATAGTATATGGTCCTGGAACCTATTTTGTAATTTAGCCATAGATTTTCTATCTCTTTCATTTCTTCCGGAGTAAGGGCGTCAGTCTTCCTCTTGTTCCTGTCGCTGTTAAGATCCTCCTTGAGTATCTGCTGGACCCTCCTGGGAGTAACATTGAACATCTTTGCAAGGTCTCTTATCTTGTATCCGTTTTCCACACTCTTTATGATGAACTTCTTATCCTCAACACTAAGCATTGAAATCTAGAAATTATTCTGGGGGCCTCTAATAAGCGTTTTTTGTATAGAACCGGGCAGCACTGTGTGTAGGTATATGTTCTTCTGGAATGCAGGAAACTATTTTTCTCAATTACACTGGAATGCGAAATTTTTTCGTTCTCAGCGCTAATGTTTTAATATAGAAACCTGGTGATATACACTAACGGGTACAAGGATACATAAGAGGTCATATATAATGTCCAAGGCAGGGGTGTTCAAACATCTTAACAGGTATCTATTGAGGGCTTTTTCACGGGATGAGAACAACAGGGCCGAGACCGGAATTGGTGTTCTCATAATATTCATAGCCCTTGTGCTTGTTGCAGCTGTGGCTGCATCCGTGCTAATCCATACGGCTGGAATCCTGCAGCAGCGCGCAAGTTCAACCGGACAGACCACGACGAACCAGGTTGCGACAGGTCTCATAATATCGCAGATTCTTGGCTACGACACCGCAAATCCTCCTGAGGCAGGCGGAGTGATGGATCTTGCGATCTTCCTGACGGACAATACCGGTGGAAGCCCTGTGAATCTGGCTAATGTAAGTGTAACCATAACAATCAGCGGTGTCACGGTTGTCCTCGTTTATAACTCCAGTGTGTTTGTCGATATTGCTTCCAACGGAACGACAAACCTCTTCGCACTCGGGGCTTGGAGCCTGCTGTCATCATCACACAAGGACAAGACCAGCTTCGGAGTCATAGCGTACTTCGATCCTACACATTCGCTGACAAACAGGTATCCCGTGCTCTCTCCCGGTGATGAAGCTGCCATAATACTCAATGTAAGCAACAGCTTCGGTCTGAACATATCCCAGGGGATGAGTGTCCAGGGGCAGGTAACACCTGAGGTAGGGAATGCGGCCATAATAGAGTTCACAGCTCCGGTCGCATTTGATACTCAGGTAATCACGCTGCAATAATTGGACACCTCACCCCCTCACGGGGGTTCACTCAGCACCATTCATAAATAAGCGCTAACTATTCCAGTGCGTGGATCTGGATAAGTTCTTCCGAACACCAATAGATTCATCGATCGTTTCACTGATCGCAGGTTCCATTTTCCTGTACATTGGTATTAGCGTACGGCTCATACTTGGTCAGACTGGTGGTTCCTTCATGCAGTCTGTTGAAGCTGATCTTGGAATTCTCTGGGGAGCACTGACCGTCGTGTCAGGCATTCTACTTCTTCTCAACTGGAAGAATCACAGTCTTTATGGTTCAATAATTCTGATTTCCTCTATGCTGAGCTGGATAGGTGACAATGGCGGATTTCTCGTCGGATTCGTGCTTGGGCTGCTTGGCGGCATCATGTCTATAACATGGAATCCAATAAAATACAGAAAGGGCACATCCTCCCGTTAAACCTCAGTCCTATTGAGCCTTTGTCATACCTGTCTTAAACCTCCTGAAGAAGCATTCTCTTCAATTTCATTTTGGCCAATTTTCCTTTGCAGAAAAAATTGCATTGCCAGATGACAAAAATTTAAATGAAGTACCACTTCTAACATCAGTGCAACAAACTCCTAATTATGGAACATATCATCATACTACACCGGAGCAATCCGAATTAGTAAGACAAACTCTGAGAGGTGCCTTTCATAAGGCATTTCAAAGGATCAGCAATCCCGGAGATGTAAGGAGGATCCTTGATGCCGGATGCGGACTTGGATTTCTTTCCGAGGTCACTGCCAGATACTTTGGGGACTCCACTGTCACTGGAGTTGATCTCTTCGGCACTAAGAGTCTACCCGAAGGCAATATAAAGCTGGCCGCTGACAACATGATAGCAGCGGGCCTTCATGACCGCGTGAATTTTGTGAGGTCTGACCTTACATCATTGAACTTTCCGGCTGAGTACTTTGATCTTGTTGTTTCCAATCTGGTTTTCCACAATCTTGGCAGGTCGCGCTTCAAGGCCTACGATGGTATTGTAACTGTAATGAAAACTGGGGCCTTTTTCGTCATTGGGGATTTCTTCTTCTCAAAAACCAGGGACATGGAGTTTCTCAGGAAGAGGATGAAATTAGTGGATGAGATTAATGGCATTGAAAAGATGCCGGATGCATATTCAATCATGATATTCAGAAAATAATACGGTCACGGAGACTTATTGCCAATAATATATGCATGACGGTTTCATAACTTGAGTGGGTGCGGTTCTCTTGCAAATATTTTTCCATCAAGCGCGGGGAGTGGGAATCGAACCCACGCACTCATAAGAGAAATAGCTTAGCAGGCTACCGCCGTACCGCTGGGCCATCCCCGCCTATTGACCAAAACGATCCTGCAGATCGTTTGCAACCTGTTCAAGAACTTCTTCAAAATCTTCATTTTCCAGGGTCAGCACTTCGCCTGACGGAAGAATTATCTTGGCGTAAT
Organism: Thermoplasmatales archaeon AK; assembly: GCA_031625175.1. GTDB lineage: Archaea > Thermoplasmatota > Thermoplasmata > Thermoplasmatales > Thermoplasmataceae > UBA447. Next base: position 79,960 of record JAHXPV010000002.1, read on the forward strand.
ACATCTCTCCGTCCTTTGAGATCTCTACTTCAGCGAGCTTATCCGACATAATTTCAATTCCCAGATAAAGTAGGGGGTAATTAAGGTTTCAATCCAAAGAACAACTGCGCAGAACTGCACTGGAATTAGCAGCGGTTTCATATTACTCGCTTAGTATATGGAGCATTAGGCTCTGGACGGTTCACTTTACACCGTGTACTAAAGTGGCGGCATAAGCACAATCCCCGTGTGCTAGAAAAGGGCGCACTTATATATGAAAGCCTGAGAGATAAGTCGTCAAAGCATCAAAACGCTGTGCAGAGAGCCCCTTTTTCTTCAATAAAGGTTTTTATAGGTGATAAATCTTAGCCATCTGGGGGTGCCGTGATGGTCAACTTCGTCAAGAGGAGAGATTACGACGACGATGACGATTATGACGACGACGATGATGATTTTTAAATACAAAACTTCCATTTATTGAATAAATTGTCAGAGTTTGTCACAGTTTATGTTAATTTGAGGGAAACAAAGGGAATGTTTAAGGAACTTTTAGGGGTTAGAAGTGAGACCTGAATTGAAAGTCAGCAATTCCTTTGATCTCTTAGATCCAAGGATTGTTGAAATGCTCCGCCAGCGCGGTATCACTGAACCAACTCCTCCTCAGAACCAGGCTATAGGAAAAATTCTATCCGGAAAGAATGTCCTACTTATAGCTCCGACAGGAAGCGGAAAAACGGAGGCCGCCATTCTTCCGGTATTCAATCGAATGCTCTCGGAACGGACCGAACCTGTATCAACACTTTTCATTACGCCCTTGAGGGCTCTCAATAGGGATTTGCTGGAGAGGCTAAAGGTCTATTCTGTGCACCTGCCAGAGGAGGGAAATAGCGGACAAGCCGGCAGACATACTCATTACAACTCCAGAGTCCCTCCAATTGATGCTGAATGGAAAGAAACTCCGCAAAATCATTTCAAACATAAGGTATCTCATTGTCGATGAGCTTCATGAGGCAGCCCAGAATGAAAGGGGTTCCCAGCTTGCAGTGGCGATGGAAAGACTCAGACATCTTTCTGGTGACTTTCAAAGGATTGGCCTTTCAGCTACAATCGGCAATAGTTCCGAACTGCTGAATTTTCTGGATCCCACAGGCAGAGGTGAGGTAATTACAAGTGAGATCAGAAAGAAGATGGCAATTTCCTCTCTAATACCTCCCAAGGCAGACCCAAAATTTTCCGAGTTAATGGGTTGCGATGAACAGTATGCCGGAGCGCTCCTGTACATCTGGCAGCAGATTCAGGGACACAGCGGGACCCTGGTTTTTGTTAACACGAGGAGCGTTGCAGAGGACATGGCATTCAGGCTCAGGCTTTTAATAAAAGACCCTCCCATTGAAGTCCATCATGGTTCACTTTCAAAGGAAACCAGGGAATCTGCTGAACAAGCATTTAAGAGAGGAGAGATAAAAGCCCTCATCTGCACTTCCTCGCTGGAACTTGGCATCGACATAGGATCCGCCGACCTCGTACTGCAATTTAATTCCCCGAGGCAGATCAACAGGTTAATTCAGAGGGTCGGCAGATCAGGACATTCACTGGAAAAGATATCATTGGGAAACGTTGTATGCAGTGACATAATTGAGCTTGAAGAGGCAAATGCTATAATCGCTCAGGCTGCCGACGACAGACTCGAAGACATCCTCTTGAAGAGGGGTTCAATGGCAACCCTTGCCAATCAAATCATGATGGAGCTGAAATATTCTGGAACTGCGGAAATAAAAGACCTTTACGAAGTCTTCAGCCATTCATATCCCTTCAGGGATCTGCAATATACGGATTTCCTGGATCTGTGCAGATTTCTTGAATCTATCGGCAAGATCTGGATCAATGATCAGACTATCGGAAAAAAACGTGGTGTTCTCAACTACTTCATGGAAAATATTTCAATGATTCCTAGTGAGAAGAATTACAAGGTTATTGATCAGGTTAACCGAAAATTCATAGGTACCCTTGACGAGAGATATGTAGTCAATGAACTGGAGCCGGGCAGCTATTTTGTGATAAAGGGCTCAACCTGGAGAACTATTCGCATAGACAGGGATCGGATCCTTGTTGAACCATTTCCAACTGCAGCCATTGCGCCCAAGTGGAGCGGCGAGGAGATTCCGGTCCTGCCAGATGTTGCTGAGAGAGTCTCCCGGAACAGGGAACAAAAATATCTTCCGGATTACCTGGATGAGCAATCCAGAAAAGCTCTTTCAGACTGGTACAGCAAGGTAAGATCAACAGCAGGGAACGTCGTGATAGAAGCGAAGGCGAACGAAGTCGTTATTCAGTCACTGCTGGGAACCAGGGCGAATTTTGCCCTGGCTGAGATAGTATCTGGAATACTTTCTGGAATAACAGGCGAGAGTGTGGAAGTGGACTATTCCCCGTACCATGTTTATATGAGGGCAGGCCGGAGAATCCTTGCAAACGATGCAAGGAGAATCCTCCTGAGCGTCGATCCGGATAAACTTGAAACCTATATATCGGGCTCTGCAAGGAGGTCAAGATTCTTCAATTCCGTCTTCCTTTACGAAGCCAGGAAATTCGGCGTGGTCTCAAATGACGCTGATCTCGGAAGAATAAGGATGGAAAAGCTCATAGATTCCTATTATGGCACCATATTGTACAGGGATTCTGTAAGGAAACTCATCTCGGATTACATGGATCTGGAAACACTCCGGTCATTCCTCTCAGGAATAAGGAATGGGAAAATCAACCTCGATCTGAATGACGACATGAGCGAAAGCAGCAACATATTCATTTCCCATTACTCGGAGAGGGTCGCGCCACTTAAACCAACAAAGACAATTCTCGAGGCCGTCAAGAACAGGCTTCTAAATGAGGAAGTGACACTCCTCTGCACTTCCTGCAGAAACGTCAGGACGATGAAGATTCGTGATATTAGGAGCATTAAATGCCCTAATTGTGGGAGCTCGCTGGTTGCGACTCTCTCACCGTATGAACGGGATATGATTTCCAAGATTGGCGATGATACTGAAGAGGCAAGGAAGGTCCGGCGAAGGCTGGTTAAGAATGCCCACCTTGTCAGGGAGCGCGGCATGAAGGCCGTCATGGTCATGGCTGCCAGGGGCATAGGTCCTGAAACAGCATCGCGACTGCTCGAAGTCACATATGGAAACGAGGAGGATTTTATCAGGGCCATTCTCAACGGAGAGATGGAATTTGCGAGAAACAGGAGATTCTGGGACTGAAGGAATGATCATAGGATAAAGATCAAATGGGAAGGTCGGCGTAATGGTGAAGGAAAGACGCCTAGAGAAGATACTGAGGCGTTACCGGGACAAGAACAGACAGATCCCAATACTTGTGGAGGGCAAGAAGGACGAAGCTTCGCTCAGGAGTCTGGAGTTTGTGGGTGAAATCATAATCCTGAACAGGGGAAGCTCTCTGCTCTCACTTTCAGAAAGTATTTCGAGAAGCCACAGGGAGATAATTCTTCTCACCGACTTCGATGAGAAGGGCGTGGAACTGGAGCACCAGATTGAGGCATACCTGACCAGCATGGGCTGTTTTCCTGACACATTTCTGTGGAATTATTTGCGGAGATACCTTCCTGCACATACAGTTGAGGATCTGCCAGTCGCAATATCCCAGGTTCTCCAGGAAGACTGAACTTTGCCAGAAAGTGGATATAAATATGTTGCTGGCATAGGCATTTGTGGCGTCTAATATAAGGATCACTTTCCTCGGTACCGGGGGATCATGGCCTTCCCCGGGCAGGGGCCTGCCGGCAATATCGCTGCAAATTGATGAGATCAGCAATCTTCTGGATTGCGGAGAGGGTACCCAGAAGCAGATGATGAAGTTGGGAGTCTCTTTCATGTCTGTTGACAATGTCTTCATCACACATTTCCACGGGGACCATTTTCTTGGTCTGCTAGGACTTGTGCAGAGCATGTCGTTCAACGGACGCAGCAAGGACCTGAATATATATGGGCCAAAGGGTGCTGTAAATATTCTCAGTTCTGCCCTCAATATCGGGTATTATCGGCTCGGCTTTAGAGTTAAAGTCACTGAACTGGATGCAGGAACCACTTACGATTTCGGGAAATTTTATCTCGACACTCTTAAGAACGATCACACTGTTCCGGCGATAAGTTACAGATTCAGAGAAAAGGACCTTGTGAGGATTGATAGAAAAAAGGCGGAAGAGGCAGGAGTCCCTATGAGACTTCTTGAAACCCTCAGGAGAGAAGGTCAGGTCACGGCCAAAGGGCAGACATTCTATCTCTGGCAGGTTTCCGGAGGCATAAGACCGGGAAGAAGGATTGTTTACACGGGTGATACGAGGCCATTCGATGGCATGGTGGGGTTCTCCCAGGGTGCCGATGTCCTAATTCATGAGACAACCACAGATTCAAGCCTTGAACCCAAGGTGAATGAGTTCGGCCACTCCAGCTCAAGACAGGCTGCTGAAATAGCGAAGAAGGCGGGTGTGCGCAGATTTTACCTGTTCCACTACAGTCCGAGGTATGAATCCCCTGAACCGATGCTCAAGGAGGCCAGATCCATCTTTCAGAACTCGGAGGCAAGCGTTGAAGGTCTGACAGTGGACGTACCCGTCACTTCCTCTGAATGATATCTGGCGCTTGAATCATCTCAGCCCTTTCACACAGGCGCCTGAGGGCATTCTCAGTTCCTTCTCTGAAGTGGTTCCTTATGAACGGTGAGAGTGGAAGGAGGCCCAGGGAGAGTTTTATGTTCCATGTTGCCCTGACGAGCGTTCCCGTGGGTTCAGGAACAAACTCCACCCTCTTGAATCCAGAGAAGGGGCCGTCCAGATAATTCTCAGTACAGGCCAGTGCCAGCGGATCCCATATATACGACATCTTCGCAAGGCCGGGAAATGCAAACCTCACGCGAAGAGTGCCACCGTCTGCGGCGCTTATTTCTCTTATCCCGTGCCAGTACTCCGGAAGATCATACCAGTTTCTGACCAGCCTCAAAAGGGTTTCAGGATCAGCCTTGGATCTCCTGCTGACACTTATCCTGATGTCACCCACCATGCGGCTTCAGATAATTATTCGTTCTTAGGCTTAATGTTTATCCCTCGCATCCCCTGATAGTTTCCCGATCTCTCCGGATATGTCATTTCCGGATATCCGTCCAGTTCGTGGAAAACAATCTGCGCTATCCTCTGCCCTTTTGTGACCACTAAAGTCTCGGAGGACAGATTGAAGAACGAGAGTGTCAGATTGCCGCAGTATCCAGCTTCGACTGCTCCGAAGCTTCCCAGAATGCCTTTCCTAGAGAAGCTTGACCTGATCCATATCTGCCCCATGACGGTAGCCGGCATCTTCAGATATTCCTGGGTTGAAATGAGGAAATGAGAATTGGACGGAATGGTAAACTCATCGCCCTCGGCACCTCCAAAACGGATCTTTCCTACCCTGAGGTCATAACCGTTTGGCGTTACGGATTCAGGAGAGAAGTTCTCGGCGATGAGATTCCCTGAGCTGCAAAGCTCAAGAATTCTTGAATCACGCAGCACTACCATCCAGCCACCTATATCCCTATGCCGCCATCCACAACCAGAAGGCTGCCGGTTATGAATGAACTCTCTGGATCAATGAGAAAGTCTATTGCTCTGGCTATATCCGCAGGTTCTCCCCATCTCTTCATGGGAGTCCTGCGTTCTATCCTGGTTCTGAAATCATCATCAGTCCAGCCGTCAGCGTTCATATCTGTCCTAATGTACCCGGGGGCAACTGCATTCACCCTGACTCTCGGAGCCAGAGCCTTTGCAAGTGCTCTGGTCAGGTGTATGAGCCCCGATTTTGAGGCCTGATAGGGAAACCCCCAAGGATCGTTTCTGAACCCGTAGACCGAGGAAACGTTGACAACTGAGCCTCCGTCCGTTACAATATCGGCAAGGTTCCTTGAAATGAGGAACGGGGCAGAAAGATTGATCCCAATCACTCTGTCCCACTCGTCGTCTGTGGTCTCCTTGAGTGTGCTGCCAGTGTATATTCCTGCGTTATTCACGAGGGCAAATATCTTTCCAAGCTGGCTCCTTGCATCAGAGCAGAATCTTGATATTTCATCTTTTTTGGAAAGGTCGGCCCTGAACCTAAGTGCCCTGCACCCTAAATCAGAAATTTCCCTGGATAAACTCTGGCTTTCTTGTTCACCGGAGTTGTACGTGAAGGCTATGTCATACCCTTTTTTCGCAAGATGCAGGGCAGTTGCCCTCCCTATCCCCCGGCTTCCCCCAGTGACCAGAACCCATCCTTTGTCCGCGCTATCCATAATGGAAAATGGTGCGACATTAATAAAGAATTTATGACCCAGCTGCGGCGCTTTCCCGCGGTGAGACTGCCCTGCTTAGGGCAACATAAAGCAGCATGGCGACAAGGAAGGAGACGAAATAACTTACATCCATTCCGCTGAAGTAGACCGCTACGGGCCCTTCGAAATAGGCGCCTGGATTCATGAAGGGAACGGAGACGGCTATTCCTATCAGATATGAGACCATTCCAAAAGCTCTCCTGTGTGCCATTTCAGAATATCCTGGCATCAGAAAATAGTGGGCAATTAGAACCCCAAGCCAGGGAGTAATCCAGTAATCAAGGATAAGCAGGAATGTCTCATAGAAACCGTAGAAATTGCGCAGACCTACAAATCCTAGGCCTATGGATATCAGAAATCCCGGAACCAGGGAGGTGCGGTAACCAAGCTTCTTTACCAGGGTCTTCAGTGTGCTTGAATTGGAATACAGATTGACTGCATTGGCCGCCACTCCCCCAAGCCCCAGTGCAAGAGCGCCTATGAAGCTGGCTGATCCCGTAATCACAGCGAGGTCTGATCCGGGGTTGCCGCTGATGCTACCCGAATATATGGCAACGTACATCCCAAGAACTTCAATCCATATGCATGAAATGGAAGCCCCTGCCAAAGTGTAAGCGAATGTCCTTCTGGTTGCATGTTTCTCCTCCACGAATCTGGAATAGTCAGAAGCATAGGGCCCCCAACTCATGATATAGGAGAAGGAACTGGCAAGTGTGACACCGAAGGCAGCATAGAAGGGAACAGACAAAGTGAGAGTTGCAGGAGTGAAATGCCCTGTAATGAGTCTGAATGTGATAAATATGAAAAGACCGGCCAAAACAACGGAAAGGACAGTTTCAAGAAACTTAACAGCCTCGTGACCAAAATAGACTATCAGAAAAACCACAGCGGCTATTACGATAAGAATCGGTCCGTCAAATGCGGGACCTGCTATAAAAGATAGGAAGATAGCGGAAAGCACCAGATTCACTGTGAGCCAGCCAAGCGTGTTGCCCCACTGAAGCACTGCCATGATGGATGACCCAACACGCCTGAAAGGTCCGTTGGAAAGCTCCATCTGCGGTTTCCTGAAACGTGGGCCAATCCCACTCATGAAGGCAAGCAGGATGCCTCCAAGTATTGTTCCCAGAACGAATGCAAGTATGCCAAATTTTATCGAGAGCCCTTCCTCGGCAGGGATGAAGCCAAGCGCGAAGTCTCCAATCGTAAGGTTGGCTGCAAACCAGATGAAGAAGAGGCTTCTGGATCTGGCTGTCTTTTGTGTGGATGTGGAATAAGATGCGTCTTTATTTCCAGTCTGATTCGTTACCGAACACCTGTTCGGTAATTGCATAGCCGATTTAATACTTTTACGTTTCCAGCAAGGCTAAAATTAGAGAAATAAGAACATTTTTTAAACATATGTCCCCTTACATCATTATGAATCTGCTGTCCAAGATAGAGGCTGTCCTTTACGCCTCCGAATCAGCCCTCTCGGTCAATGATATCGCGTCAGTTCTCGGAGAGGACCCGGCTCTTGTCTCAAAGGAACTGAAGCGTCTGATCAGGGAGTATTCAAGGCGTGACAGTGCCCTTCAGATAGCGAGAACAGGGATAACATACAAGATCCAGCTTAGGAAGGAGTTTGTGCCTGTGGTCTCTCCAGTTTCCAAGAAGGAGTTTGACAGACTCGATCTGGAAATACTCGGCTTCATTGCGGCAAATGATGGCTGCATCAGAGGCGACATCATAAACAGGTACGGAGAAAAAGCCCGTCCCCATATAGAGGTTCTAAAGAGCCGCAAATTCATATCAATCAAAAAATACAGGAACACGGAGAAGTTTAGCGTGACTAAGGAATTTTTCCGCTATTTCAGCATTACTCCTGAAAAGCTCAAGGAGATGGTCGCGGGAACGGGAGTGGATAAGGTTGAATAAGGTACTTCTCGTCGGCGGAGGAGGAAGGGAAGATGCAGTAGCCCGAAGAATAGTCGGATCCGGAGGAATCCTATTTTCCTGTCTGAAAAACCGGAACCCGTCAATCATCAGACTTTCCAGGAAGTTTCTGAATGTGGATGAGCTTAATCACGAGGCAATTGTGAAGTTTGCTATAGAAAACAGAGTTGATATAGCATTCATAGGGCCAGACCCCGTGTTGGAGACCCCTCTCGCGGAAGAGCTCCTTGCTAAAGGAGTGAGGGTGGCATCCCCAGATCGCAGGGCAGCGATTATAGAGACATCAAAGGAATTTCTGCGTGGATTCATGGCAAGAAACAGGATACCCGGAGACGTTGAAAACTGGGTTTTCAGGGATGAGCCCGGTCTCGATTCATTCTTCAGGGACCTCGATTTCGATGTGGCTGTGAAACCCATCGGCCTGACAGGCGGGAAGGGGGTCAGGGTTATGGGTGTCCAGCTAAAGGGAAAGGAGGAGGCTCTTGACTATGCCAGGTCGGTCATTAGAAAGGATGGTGTTGTTTTGATCGAGAAGAGGCTGGTGGGGGAGGAGTTCTCTCTTCAGGCATTTACTGATGGAATCAACCTTGTGCCCATGCCTCTGGCACAGGATTACAAAAGAGCCCTCGAGGGCGATCTTGGCCCAAATACTGGCGGCATGGGTTCAATAACCGACCGTGATCATCTTCTCCCCTTTGTGAACCAGAGGATGAGAGACAGGGCGGTTGACATTCTTAAAATGATAGTGAACGGCCTTAGAAAAGAGGGAAGGACGTTCAGGGGGATACTCTACGGGCAGTTCATGACAGACGGAAATGAACCAAGGGTCGTGGAAATCAACGCGAGATTTGCCGATCCAGAAGGGATAAATGTGATGTCCCTGTACGAGGGAGATTTCATGGAGACTTTATACGGAATCTCTGACGGGAATCTGAAAAGCAATTTTTCATTCAGGGGAAAGGCCACAGTTCTGAAATACATTGTCCCTCAGGGTTACGGAATATCACCCAGGCCTTCTGTTCTCAGGATAGATGAAATGAAGGAGTCAGAGTCGTTCAGGTACTATTATGCCCAGGTCTCAGGGACCGTTGATGAAGTTGTCCAGAGCACATCAAGGAGTCTGGCACTCGTCGGAATAGCTGACAGCATACCAGAGGCATCAGATATAGTGGAAGGAAACCTTGGTAAGATCAGAGGCGAGTTCTACGTGCGGCATGACATCGGAAGCAGAGAAATGCTGAAGATTAAGATGGACCGGCTGCGGGCCGGATCCTTCCAATAAACCGGGGGACCGTATTTGGGTTAACAAGAACGAATTCGTCCTTTAAAAGGGCTATTTTCTGATCAAGCACTACGGTTCCTGACTGGTATTTTCCACGCTGAAATCTCATGATGTCTGAAGCAAAAACCTCAAAGTCGGTGCCGGCTGACAGCTTGCTAGTGGGATGAAGATCCATGGTCCCACTGATGGATGTAGCATACTGTGGCCGCACTTCAGTGAGAAAGAAGCCTCTTTCGATCTCATCGGCTTCAACGTTTTTCAGTGATATGCCAACCCTTGTGCCGCTTTCAGCTGACTCGTAATCCTCATCCTGCACCTGAATTGACCTTACCTGGACCTCCCTGTCGATGTGCGAAAGGTTCAGCTTCTGGTGCCTCTCCAGCCTTCCCCCGAGCACGAAACCAAGAACTACTGTGCCGACACTCTTGACCTTGAAGAAATGATCTATAACCACTGTTGTCTGCTTGAATCTGGGTTTGTGTTCCAGCTTCTCAAGTGTCGAAAGAAACTCCATGGGTGTTCCTGTATAAAAGGTGTAATTGCTCAGCGCGGTTTTCGCAGTCATTCTCCTGATCTTCTCTATGTTATCCTCCTTGCCCGGGGAAACGATAAAACATCCGGAAGATAGACGAAACAGGTCTAGAGCAACTAGGCACTCTCCGAATTCTCTGTTTATGCTGTCGCCGTTCACCAGGGCGAAATCTGCCGGAAATATGGAATCGGTGAGGGACGAAGCCTTGTCAGGGAATTTAGTCGGGCTTATGAATGTGTAAATTGCTTCTGAGTCCTTCCTGTTGTACAGGGTGATATCGCTCTCTGTACTCTTCTTTGCCAGATCACGAACGAATTCATGCAGGTCATATGAAAAGAGTGTCAGGTTCTTCATGAGGTTCCTTCTCCACCGGAGAGGATAATGTCATGCAGGAGCTTAATGAATTTGTCTCTATCATTTGGTAACCCGCTTCTCCTGTAATCAACACCCCTGGAACGAGCATGCATTCCAAATTCGTAGTCCAGATCATATAGAACCTCAAGGTGCTCATAAATGAAACCTACAGGAACTGCAAGGATTCGGGAATAACCATGGCTCTGGATATCTGGCAAAACATCATACAGCGAAGGTCCAAGCCAGCTGTTTCCGTACTTTCCAATACTCTGATATCCTAGGAAATAAGCGTCTGCCCCGATCTGTCCGGCTATTCCTTCTGAAGTCTTACGGAACGATGAATCGTATTCAGGTTCAGGACCCCGAAATGTTGGCAGACTGTGGGCATCAAACAGGAGAGCAGTATCTGACAAATCCATCTGAGCCTCTGCTAGTATGTCTGTCCAGATAGACTCGAGAGCAGGCCCCGTGAAACCGTTAATAAATGCAGTTGGGGCCTTTATATCCGAGTCAGCAAGGGCATGATAAAGAGGTTCAAGATATGATTTCTCAACGTTCCTGCTTGGAAATGGAAAGAGGGGAACAGCGATGATCTCTTCCGGGTTCTCATGCTTCAGGAGGGGGGCCACTTCACTCAGGAATGGATGCCAGTGTTTGAATGCAAGGTGAACCGAATACTCATCATTTAGCGTTTCTTTAAGCTTCTTTGAGATGTTCTCAATGATCCGATTAGATGGGGACTTTCCCCCGTGCATTCTGTATTTCTCCATGTTTTCTTTCATTGCATAATCAGGAACTGGTCTTCCTTCGTAGATATGCTTCAGGTACTCGGGAACATCGTTAACGTTGTCTGGGCTGCCATAAGCCATTAACAATACAGCTTTCAGGGAATCACCTCCTGGTGAACAGCCTCTACGATGGCTTTCAGGTTTTCCTCAGGCGTGTCAGGAAGAACACCGTGTCCAAGGTTGAATATGTAACGAGACTTTCCTTTCATTTCTCTCAGGATTAATTCTGTCTCAAGTAGAGATCGATCCTTTGATACTGCCGGTACCTGAGGATCTAGATTCCCCTGAACACCTGCATCCTCCCCCAGAATGTCAGAGGCAAGTCCAAGATCAGTCCGCCAATCAAGGCTGAAAAAATGAAATCCTGATAACCTCAGGACACTTATGTTTCCTCCTGTTTGGGTGCTGAAGTATATCACATTTTCACCGGAAAGTTCCGAACTGATCTCACTGAGGTATCTATCTGAATATTCTCTTAGCTGATGAGTGCTGAGGTTCCCCGCCCAGCTGTCGAATATCTGTATTGCGGAGCAACCAGCACGAAGCTGCATTTTGGACATCTTCACCGTCATCTCTGAAACCCCCTGAAGGAGCTCGGCAAAGCCTCTGTCCCCCTTAATGATGTACTTCTTTGTTCTTCTAAGATCGGAATCAGGCCGCCCCTCTGTGAGATATGAGGCAACGGTTATAGGCCCCCCGGCAAAACCAATGACCGGGACTTCAGGCGCCATGTCCCTGACAATCCCGATTGCCTGTTCCAGGGGATAGGGAAAGCCTGAAGGATCAAAATCGTGGAAAGTTCCTGCAGAGGAAAAGGGATTGGAAACAGTGGGACCGATGTTCTCCAGGAACTCGACATTGAAGCCCATGCTTTCAACTGGTAGAATTATGTCGGAGAAGATGATAGCAGCGTCGACCCCAAGTCTCCTGACAGGATCGATGGTAATGTCAGCCACTATCTTCGGATCTCTGCACATTTCCTTGAAGGTGTATCTTGAACGGTAGTTCCGGTAGTGTTCGGAATACCTTCCCGCCTGTCTCATGAACCATACCGGAATGCGGTCATGATCCAGACCGCGAAGGGCGCGTTCAAGCAGATACATATCACACCGCTATGCCAGACAAAGTAATAAAATGTGGCAAATCGGCAAGCTCTAAGGTTTTATTCTTCTGATAGTCCTCGGGTAAGGTATTGCATCCCTGATTGTTTCCAGGTGCATGATCCACATTGCCAGCCTGTCAAGTCCTAGCCCGAAGCCTGAATGTGGTATGCTTCCGTACCTGCGGAGGTCAAGGTACCAGTAGTAATCGCTCTTGTTCAGGTTGTACTGTTCCATCCTATCTTCGAGGGTCTTCAGATCCCAGATCCTTTCACCCCCTCCTATGATTTCGCCGTACCCCTCGGGAGCCAGAAGATCATGGCAGAGAATTTCTTTAGGATTTTCTGGATCTGGCCTGTGGTAGAAAGTTTTCAGTTCAGCGGGATAATGGGTGACAAATACCGGCTTCTCGAAATGAACTGTTATTTCCCTTTCCTCATCGGCGCCGAGATCATCACCATATTTCAGGTTTAGACCCCACTCCTGGCATTTCTTCATAAGGTCCCCATACCTAATTCTTGGAAATGGAGCCTTGACCTTCTCAAGTAGCTCAATATCCCTTCCCAGTAGCTTGAGATCATCTAGATTGTGCTCGAGCACCTGCTCTACGATGTACTGTATCATTCTTTCTTCTACACTCATCATCCCCTCATTGTCTAGCCATGCAGCTTCCACCTCAGCATGCCAGTACTCTGTGAGATGCCTTCTGGTGCGAGATTTCTCAGCTCTGAAGCTCGGTGCAAGCGTGAAAACCCTTTCGAGGCTGAATATGAAGGTTTCAAGATAAAACTGGGCACTCTGGGTCAAGCTGACCTCCTCACCGAAGAAGGGCACCTTGAAAAGGGTAGATCCGCCTTCCGTGGCAGTTGACACCATCAGAGGCGGCTGAACCTGATAATATCCATTTTGATAATAGAAATCAGCATACGCTTTGAAAATTGTGGAGCGAATCTTCAGAATTGATGTGAATTCCCTGCTCCTAATCCACAGATGCCTGTTGTCAAGGAGGAATTCCTCTCCAAGATCCTTGGAAATAGGAAAATTTTCGTTCCTCTGGTATATCCTGTAAGATCTTATCTCAAGTTCATAGCCTGTTACAGCGCGGTCGTCCTTGCTGACAACGCCTGTAGCTTCCATACTGCTCTCAACTGTCAGTGAGGAAAGCTCCCGATGCTGTTCTTCAGAGAGGGTTCTGGTGCTGGAAAGCATCTGGATGATGCCGCTGGAATCACGCAGAATTATGAATGTGAGTTTGCCACTGCTTCTTATCCTGTACACCCAGCCATGAATCGTCGCTGTCTTTCCGACCATTGAATCTGAGAGGAGTTCCTGAATCTGGTTCATCCCGCAAACATAATAAATGCTTATAATAAGGTTCTTTTTTGGTGTAATCTCAATGTGACGCACCGTTCCGGCGACACATTGAATCCTCAATGTAGGGAAGAACTGTAGCGAATGGAAACGTGAGAGGGTAGCGAAAACTCTCAGGCAGGAAATTAGCGAAAGCCCCATTGGTCAGGGAAATCAGATTTCTTCTTGATCTGAGGTAGACTCTTTCGGCCACATCAGTTTGCCCCATCTGTGCTTTAATCTGAGAAACTACAATTCCTATTACTTCGTGGAGAATGGACTTCTGCAGTTCCCTCGCACTCTTCCAGAGGTATTCAAGAAAGTTGTGCACCTCCCAGAATCTCTCTTCACCCGCCATAAGTTCCGCTTCCCGCAGAATATCTTCACAAGAACTCTGAAAAACTGTTTCTTCAACTTCAATAATGACCCCCAAGTGCTTGATTTCTTCTGCAGGTTGCTTGTCCAGAATCTTGAAATCAACTTCCTGTCTGTCAGTGTGCTTTCTTATGATAAGATCAAAGGCGTCTGAAGCCATCAGCACGGCTCTTATATGATCTTCAGGTAAAATGGAAAACAGGAGGTACCTTTTTGCCTTGCTGCAAGAGGTCATCTTCAATCAGTCGGCAAAAGTCTTTCTCTCAACAGGGAAGTAATATAGCCCTTGGCCTGGGAAAATGTGAGCTTCGGTGGCATGGGCCTCTCGTTGGGATCGACCTTTACATCCAGAACACCAGGACCATTGCTATTCATGAGTTTTGAAACCGCATCAGGGAGCTGTTCAGGGGTTTCAACGTGATCACCGTAAATTCCCATGGCTTTGGCAACCTCCCCGAAGTCAGGATTAAGGAGATCAACGCCCCATTCAGGGTACCCCATAACTTCCTCTTCGAATTTTATCATACCAAGTTTTGAATTGTTGAATACTACGATCTTGATATTCCTATTGTATTTTCTAGCTGTTATTAGTTCCATCATGGTCATTGCAAAACTTCCATCACCAACTAATGCGGTTACCGGCTGGTCAGTGGCAAATGAAGCACCAATGGCTGCAGGTATTCCAATTCCCATGCTCCCGAGCCATGGAGAGAAGAGGAAGTTGACTCCGCCTCTTGTTCTGATGTTCCTCATTCCCCAAACAGTAACATTGCCGGTGTCTACTGCGATTATTGATCCTGTAGTGAGGTGCTTTGAGACTTCGGCTGCGACGGTTTGTGGATTGAGCAGCTTGCCTGAGGATTCTTCCTCCTGCTCCAGCAGTGTTAACCATTTTCGCTTCGAATCCTTAAGTTCATAGTAGTGCTTTTTCTTCTTCTCTTTAGGCTTGATCGCAGACAGGAATGTTTTGACATCACAATTATACGGGAGGGTCGCGGGGAATCTCTTTCCTATGTTTCTGGGGTTGATATCAACCTGAATGGTCTTCGTTCCTTTGTGCACGAAGGAATAGTATGGAAAAGAGGTTCCGAGGAAAATAATCAGGTCTGAACCGTCCATCGCCTCAACACCAGGTTTGCTCCCAAGAAGCCCCATTCCGCCCATCACCCTATCATCGTAATCGTCAAAGATGCCCTTCGCATTTAATGCGTATATTATTGGAGCGCCTATTGTCTCAGAGAGTCGGAGAACCATTTGCTCCGATCCTTTGACTCCCCTACCGACAACGATAACAGGTTTGGAACTGGCGTCAATAGCATCGGTCGCTGCGCTGGCATCAACGGAAAATCTTGTGGTGAAGAAACTGTCAAAGTCGGTTTCGAAATTTGTCTTTGAAGGAGCCTTCAGAATGTCAACTGGAAGTGTGAGATGGGCAACCCCACCATTAAGGATTGCCTCTCTGCAAGCCCTCCAAGCTATATATTGTGCCGAGTCTGGGTTGACAATCTGCTTGTTGTAAATGCTGACATCTTCGAATAATTTGTTCAAATCGACTTCTTGGAAA
This sequence comes from Thermoplasmatales archaeon AK, assembly GCA_031625175.1. Classification (GTDB taxonomy): domain Archaea; phylum Thermoplasmatota; class Thermoplasmata; order Thermoplasmatales; family Thermoplasmataceae; genus UBA447. The sequence continues at coordinate 95,573 of JAHXPV010000002.1, forward strand.
TAATCCCTGCCTATCATGTCGGTTTCAACCTGACCGGTCAGGGCGATTACGGGCACACCGTCCATTTTGGCTTCATACAGTCCATTGAGAAGATGGATTGAACCGGGTCCTGAAGTGCCCATGCATGCTGAAATATTTCCCGATACCCGTGCGTCAAAAGCAGCTTCAAAAGCTGCGCCCTCCTCATGCCGGGTTTGGACATACGTTATTCCCTTGTTTTTTCTGATTGCATCAACAAGAGGATTAATGGAATCTCCGGGGATTCCGTAAATTCTCTTAACACCTGCCCTGACCAATATTGATACTATCTGCTCAGCCACCGTATCTGCCATGATAAACTCAATATCATGTCTCTATAGCATTATACCTTTTCCATAATGTTTTGACTCATTGCCTGTAGTGGAATAAAAATTTTAAGCATCATAGAATACGCATGAACCGCTATGGATAGGTGGCAGAGCGGTCATGCGTGGGACTGCAGATCCCATTTAATAGGGTTCAACTCCCTACCTATCCTTCTATGCAATATATCAGTAATTGAATTTCGAGACAAATTAATTGAACACACCAGTACCGTCAAGTTTCCACAAAGACCTGAATAATGAAAAGCAAATAACGAAGCGTGAGTTTACATGATTCATCGCATGAGTTAATTCCTTGTATGGATTTTTACACCTTCTGCGATGCATGGATGGTGTAGTGCCTATGCCACTGAGATGAGTTCAGGCTTGCCGGTAATTTCAAGTGCATCTAGGTCTCTTGAATCCAGCTCCTACTTCACCCCCTTCCCGGCGATAATGTACTGTAACCTGACAGTTGAAATGAGACCCTGTAGGGATGCAAGGGATACTTGCGGATGTATTTCCCTCACCTTGTTGTATATAAATGCCAGAAACAGGTATGCGAAATAAGAGAAGAACATGTGAACCCTGATCTTCTGGGGTGTTCAGTGGTACATCGGAGATGCAAGACTCCCATGCTAATTATGTGGAAGCAGTGCTCCACCCTGTTCCTCTTTCTGTAGAGATCATTCAGCTCATCTGCCTTCATGTCATGTATGTTGGTGAACAATGCGTTTTTTCCCGATACTGAAATGCGATCATGCATCCTCTCTATATTGATGGCAAGCGACGGCAATAATATTGTTTCGTCGAGTTTCTCCGCTTCCAAATACAGCCTGGCTTTCTCCATTGAATCGGAATCGCCGGATTCAACAATCTTCCGGACTTTCATGTACACATCACTGAATCTCCTCATGAAGGAAATGATGTTCTTCCTTTCCAGCTTTGAGCTGTGGTATACCACGATACGACGATCCTTTCCGTACACCTTCTTCGATGTTTCGAAGTATGAATCCCTCTCCATGGGATAGCCATCAGATCCATGTGATCCGACTGTATTAGTGCACCAAGATATTTCCTCCTCTCCATCTTCTTCACGTTGGATGGGGAATAGGATGCTCCGTCATTGTCCTACTATATCCAACAATTGCTTGCAGTTTTTCTGAAACGTAAAACCACAGAAATTAGTGAAATGCTCACAATGTATATACATATGGAAAATAACATACAATATTGTATGACAAAACTTGTAAGTATACGTGTGGATGAACAAACACTGACAGAAGCTAAAAAATTGAAGATAAATTACTCCGCAGTTATGAGGGAGGCACTGAGGAGGGAAATCGAAAGAATAAAGGATAAAGACTTCTTGGACAGTCTTTTCAAGATACACAAAATGCTAAAGGACGTTGATCTTAACCAATTGCTTGCTGATCTGAGAGAAGATCGCGATCGGAGGTGACAGGATGGTTTCAGGTTATGTTATGGATTCAAGATCACTCCTTGCCCTATTAATCTTGGATTCGGAAGAAAAGGTGCAAAAAATTCTAAAAGAATCTTCTGTGTTGGACCTGACGGGTTACGGGATTGGCAGCATACTAACAAAGGGAAACGATGGTCATATAAAAGGGATCGATAGAGAGATAATACTTGATTTAACTAAAGAAATCCAGAAAGTGATTGCCAATATCAGAGTGATAAGACTGAATACTTTGGATATAGCAGATATAATGAAACTTTCATTATCTACCGGACTCACCTTTTATGATGTGTCATATGTTTTTTACTGCAAATTTCACAAAATGGCTTTGTTGACCGATGATAACAAAATGTATAGGGAAACCAGGAAGCTTGGCCTGGAGGTCAATAAAGTAGAGGAACTTTCCCTGAATGTGACATAAGATATAGAGATCAGTAGCTGGATTTCATTTTTCTCTGGTAAATGGAGTTGGAGGTTGGATGTTGTTTTTGAATATCCAGCTAACTGTATTCAGGTACATCTTTGAGGCTGTTGAGACCGTGTTCTTTCATCCATTCATCTTCGGAAAATTTGCCCAGTGGCGTAACCGGATCGAATCTCTTTGCCCCACAGGCCGGGCAGGTGAACAACAAATTGTTGAATATATGAGGCCTAAGGATGTCTGAGGCTCTGAACACATGCTCGAATTCACCGTGGCAAGACTGACAACGAATCTTCCAGACATGAATAAATTTAGACATTAACTGCTATTATGGGCAATGTATTTAAAGTGATGCATAGATGCCATTTCGACAACTAGATTCAATCTTAATAGGAAGTGTTTTGCGCACCTCCTCTTCTTTGCGAGATACAGTGGGATCATTGATTTGTATTTCACCTAAGCAAATCACGGATGCAGCTGTCCATTATATGTTACACATCCTGCACAAACTAGATAACTATACTCATCACTAATAAATGTGGTAAAATTAAAGCAAATTTCGCTACTGAAAGTAATGTTTGCGGTTATGTATATATTGTGGAATTGAATATATTGGCAAACGCGGATGATCGAGCCTGCGAAACCAAGGGACTGGCCAAAGATTAGTGAAATATCAAGAATTTCTGGGTATGATGATTATATAAACAAAATAGGCCCCTCTTATCTGGAAAGCGGTCTCATCTTGGTTTGGAGGGACGTGAAGGATATCCGAGGATTCCTGAAAATAGAGTATCTCTCTGACAATTCCGCATGGCTAAGTGGTCTCAGGGTCGACCCGGATTACCGCAGAAAGTCAATTGGCAGCGAACTCACTGCTAGGGCGATTGAACTTGCCAAGAACGCTGGCAAGGAATATGTGAGAATGCTGATTCACGATGGGAATTCTAAGTCATCTGGACTCGTATCGAAGCTTGGTTTTTCCAGTGTTTCCCGATTCGCATTTTTCAAAGGGACGCCATTGGGTGAAGCTATTGAAGACGAGGTTCCCCAAGATAGGAATGATATTCGATACCTGAACCTTGGCTGGGTTTTCATTAGTTATCGCTTTATTAATTTGGTATCAGCCAGATTCATCAGATTTGGAAAGATCGGATCTGCAGTAACAGTAAACGGACGGGATTTTCAGATAATTGCACCTGACGAAGAAATAAGGCTATCAGGAGAAGGATTCACCTGCTTGGAAGTCCATGGCAACATTCCTGATTACCTAGAGGAGCTCCTAGACAGGGAATTTGATTACGCTTCGGTATTTGAAAAGAGGATCCAACAGTGAACTGTTGATTCATGTTTTATCGTTCCTTTGGGATTGCCTTATGAGGTGCAGAAGGTTTAAGAGAGCAGCCTACCCCCATCTGCAACTATAAGGCTTCCTGTCATATAATCGGCAGCTGGTGAGCCAAGAAAAACTGCTACTTTTGCTATATCGTCCGGAGTTCCCGGTCGTCCAAGAGGTATAAGCCTGACAAATTCCTCAAGCATCCTTTGGATATCTTTCTGATCCTTCGGTTGCGCACCTCTCTGTGCACCTTCGGTGATTATTGCACCAGGCGCTATGGCATTGACATTAATGCCATGTTTAGCAACTTCCAACGCGAGGGCCTTCGTAAACATCCATACACCTCCCTTGGATGCGTCATATGCAGTAAGCCCCAAACCAGAAGGATGGAGGCTGTCTATTGAGGCGATATTAATTATCTTCCCGGGTGTACTCTGCTCTATCATTCTCTTTACTGCAGCCCTTGAGGTAAAGACTAACGCTCTTAGATTAATTTTGTACACCTTTTCGAAAAGATCAGGCGTCATCTGAAGGAAAGGAACCATTGGATAAATACCCGCATTGTTGATCAGAATATCTATTCCCCCGAATACCCTGACCATCTCAGATATCATTATTTCCGGCGCATCTTCATGAGTGAGGTCCACTTTTACAAATGCCGCTCTAGGTTGAAGCTTTTCCTCCAGCTGCTTAATGTTATTCCGCGCGTATTCCTCTGCCAAGTCAGCTATCATCACAGAAGCTCCGCCTTCCAAGTACCTCTTTGCAATCCCCCAACCGATACCCATGGCACCGCCAGTAACAAGCACTCGTTTATTTTCCACAGAGAACGGACCCCAATTTGTCATATCTGTCATAAAATTTAGGTTAAGAGTGAATAAATACCTTATTGATAACAAATAAGCTTCCTTCACTTTGCTGTTGGATTATGTTGGAGGGTATAGCATGATTCCCTCGTCGCCGGTCAATGAAATATAATCAATGAGCATAATGTCAGTAGTTTACATACTTGTTTTCAGTAACTTGATTGATTATGTTAAGCTACCATCAACTATAACTAGCAGGACTGTGCTTTAGACACCAATAACAATCATCACTCCAGCAAGGGCCCGGAGAATAACCTTTTGGATATTCCAGAAATTTCGGCTTCTGTGAATTCGTCCCTTGCAGAGTTCAGTGCATAACCGCAATCATCTGGATGAAAAATGTAAAATATCAGTCCACCAAGGGCTATTGGGGTTTTCTATTACCGTCGAGATAGCTGACCCAACCCCGCGATTCTTCCACCAAGAAAAATAACATCATAGTCAATGGTCAGCAGCGAACCTGACCTATCAAGATTTCTGTCGGCATCATTAATCAACATCATTGCAAGTACGGCATAAGTTTCTGAAAATGCTTTCCAATTACCTGTCATCTTACGGTTTGCTAGGTACAAACCAGTATCCGGCATAAATAAGATTCAATAACGAAACAGTAATACCTAAAGCTGAATTGACCCGGAGGATAACATGGACGTCGAGGAACTCACCGCAACTTTTGGGAAATACTACACGGACAAGATCGTTACTGCTATAATAGGCGTTGAAACCGATGTTAACAGGGTAGAGAATGTGGCTTCGGTAATATCCGAGGTTTCCTATGTGGAAGATGTGTTCATCGTGACCGGCGATTATGATTTAGTTCTGAAGGTCAGGTTCCCAAACTTTGAGGACTTTCAGGAGTTCCTTGTCAACAGGTTGGCGAAAACACCGGGTGTGAAGAGATCCAAGACAATGATGGTTCTTGGTGTAAAGAAGGAAATGGGACAAAAAATGATGAGGTGATTGAATGGATCAGAAGCTGTATGATGAAGTCATGTATCTGCTTGATGAGCTTGCACAGGATACAACAATTCCAAAGAATGTCAGAAAAACCGCAACGGACTCCAAGGCGAGGCTAATGAAGGAATCGGAGAGGTTTGACGTCAGATGTGCCTCTGCTGTGTCCCTCCTTGATGATATGGCAAATGATCCCAATGTCCCCGCTCATGGAAGGGCCGCCCTTTACACAGTTATCAGTAAACTAGAAGCACTTGCAAAATCATGATCACCTCGTTCATAACCTCGTTCATAATAGTTGGATAGAAAAGTACAAATATTGACATTTTTAGGATAGGTTACATATATATAGAAATATAATATTATGTCTTGATGACAATGGCACTATCGGAGATGAACGACAAGCTGGCCAAGTACCTGATTATTTCAGACATTCCCAGAAGTGTGGCTTATACCCTGGTATATGTGCGTGACAAGGGTGAAGTAACAAGTGTTGAAATAGAGAGGGAGACTGGACTCAGACAGCCTGAAGTTTCAATAGCGATGCAGTGGTTACGGCGTAAAGGTTGGATTAATAAGAGAAACATGAAGAAGGAGGGTAAGGGAAGGCCGATCCACGGATACAGGCTGTCAAAGGATTTTAACGAGATCTTAGAAGAAATCATTCAGGATCTCACGAACAAGATCAATGAAATTCAGGAGAATATTGAACAGCTTAAGTCTTTCCAGACCTGATGTTCAATAATTTTAATTCTCTGACTGATTCTCCGTCGCCTATCAAAACGACCGGATGCAGGTTTGTGAATATCCCCACCTCTGCTACACCCGGAATATTCTTTATTTTTCCTTCGAGCTCTTCCGGGCGTTCAATAAGGCCAAAATCACAGTCGTAAATCAGGTTGCCATTATCCGTGATAAAACCCTCCCGCAGATAGCATTTCCCATTCAGAGCTTCCAGTTTTGCCTTTGTTAGCCTGTCAAGGAAAGGAAATACTTCAACTGGCACCTTGAATGATCCCAGCCTATCCTTGAGTTTTGTATGATCAGCGATTATAAAGAGCCTCTTGCTGTTTGCAGCAACAATCTTTTCACGCAGAAGGGCTCCTCCGCCACCCTTTATCAGGTTCCCATACCTGTCTATCTCATCTGCGCCGTCTACCGTTAGATCAATTGGCTCAGTCAGAGAATCCAGAATTTCTATACCATTGGATTTGGCTATCGATTCAGTGATTCTTGAAGTTGCAACGCACCTCACCTTTATCCCGCGACGGACTGCCTTGCCAAGTCCATCCAGAAAAAACCTGACTGTGGACCCTGTACCCAATCCGACTATCATACCGGAAGTGACAAACTTTAATGCCTCAAGAGCAGCATTCTTCTTTTCCATTTCTGTGATTGTGTTATCGCTAGCCACAAATGATGATTCACTGGTTGCTTAAATTAATCGCTATAGTTCATAAATCCGGAAGCATAACCAAGATGATAGTAAATGGAAAAGAAAAGCTGGAAGGACTCATATACGGAAATGCAGAGGCTTGTACTGCCGCCTGACACAAACACCTTTAACGATCTCTACGGGGGAAGGTTGGTGGAGTGGATAGACAACGTGGCGGCCGTGGTAGCGACAAGGCACAGCAGGCGGAGAACTGTAACCGGAAGCATTGACAGACTATTCTTCTTGTCACCGATACATCTGGGGGATATAGTCCATCTATCCGGGAGGATCAACTACGTGACCCGAAGTACCATGGAAATTCAGGTTGATGTCATGTCAGAAGACCCGCTTACAGGTGTAAAGAATTTCACCACCACATGCTATCTCACATATGTTGCTATAAATCAGGATGGAAGACCGATTGAAGTCCCTCCTCTTCTGGTGGAAGACGAGGATGAGGTCAGAAGGTTCAAGGAGGGAGAAGAGAGGAGCAGACAGCGTATTGAAGCCCTCAATGAGGTGAAGACAAGGATACAGAGACAAAGCACATAAATACAACATATTAATAACATTAATTAATGATACTTTTGTCACTTTTGACAAAATTGGTCATTGCAAATTCAGCAACCGTGGCTCAACAGATACAGGAAATAACACAAAGGTTGGATGAAATAATAGTCTCCGTATCTGCGGTTGTTCTTCTTATTTTGTGGATACCGGTGGCTCTGGGATTCTTCAGTTCCGATGAATCGAGAAAAATTGAGGCAAGATACAGATTAAAAAATGCAGTGATTGGCACTTTTATTTACATTCTCGCAGCTTCGGGTCTTGTTTATGCTATTTTCAACTTTATAGTGACCGGCTCATGATGGACTTAACTTCGATCATAAATTACGCAGCGCATCTTTTTGAAGCCGCGCTCTTCTCTCTCATATTCCCTTTCTGGTCCTATGGCGAAAGCTTCAGCATTGGTCCAGATTACGCTTTCTTATCCTTCGCACTGAACAACTCAAGGTATCTATCATTGGAGAGCTCTGCCCTCTTATATGGGGCAATTCCTATAATACCAATTCTCACCCTTTCTCTTAGCATATGGTATCTGGTCAATGTCAGTCTGGGACGGGGGTATTCCCCGTCGCTAGTATGGATGCGCATTGCGCTGGCACTACTGGTTTCGACTACAACCTTTGAATTTGTGCAGTTTGCATACAACTCTGCCGGATCGATCTATCTCACCCTGTATCACTCTGCAGGCATACAATGGAATAACATATACGCTGTCACTGGAAGCAACCTTCTTCGGACGGGGTCCACGCCAGATGACAGTCTCGTAAATCTCCTGACCCTCACCGGCTATTTTATTGGCACAACAGTTTTCTTTGGCTTTCTTTCTATCAGAATAGCAGTGCTTCTGATCCTTATAATAGTGCTGCCTTTTCTCGGAGCACTTTCACTTGTACCAAAACTTGAGAGGTATTTCCTGAGGGCAATGACTCTATGCCTTGGAATGATCTTTGTGCCTTACTTGGCTCTGCTAGATCTGTATCTTTGCTCGATATTCAGGATACAGGCCATCCAGATCTCGCTACTTATAGGTTTTCCAATATTTGTTTCATATATCTTAATGGGTGTCTATTCCGGATCAATGTTTACGGGGCAGCAGGTTTTCAGTGATTTAACATTTTCTTCACTGCAGGACAGGGCATTCGGGATGTTCAGGGGAAGCCAGGAATTTGGATCAGGTGAAACGATGATGGGTGCTGTCAGGATGCTGACTTCAATCACCAGCGATCATGCGTCAAGATGGGTGTCGGTGCCAAAGGAACCAGTGCCTGATATATGGCAGTCTATGATCAACGATGAACTGAAATTTAGGCGTGATAACTGATGCCAAACCAGTTCAATGACCTTCCGCCAAACATTATGAACTTCAGGCCAAGAATTCTCGGAATGAGGCCAGAAGTTTCTATCCTTATGATCTCTGGACTGCTGATAGGACTGCTTGTTTCCAGATACAGCATAGTTTCAGGATTTTTCATTGTAATTTTATCATTCATGCTCACCGTACCAAGGATAAGGGGCTTATCACTGATTGAGACACTTTACTCTTTTGCGGCCGATGCACATTCAATTGGAGAAGTCAGGGTTGACTTTCCCTTGGCTATTGAATCCATCGATCGTTTCACGAAGCTGACCCTTAACAATCGTTCCTACTTTATATCAGAACTCAGGGGCTATCCGGTTTTGTTCAGGAGACCCGAGGATCAGGCTTCTGCATTTGAAGGTATAGCTAAGATTCTGGATCAGGCAGACTTTCCGATATATTTTGCAGCCTGCAAGGAACCGGCAGAACGATCCATTATTACCAGTGAGATTGAAGACTATACAGAGTTGCTCTCAACTGTGTCAGAATCCAACAGGGTATTCAGAACTTTTCTGTATACCTCAGCCGTTGGGAATGAAAGCGGAAGGATAACGGGGTTTGGTCACCTGATCGAAGATCTCTCTAAGTTAGGTTTCAAGGCGTCGTCGGTCAGCATGGCAGATGCTCTGTGGCTCTTGAAATCGGTTTGATGCGGGATGGAGGGTGGATTGAGGGAGTCGTCTGAGCTTATAAGGAAAATAAAAATAAGGAAACGGTTCGAAATAGAAGAGAACTCAAAAGTAAGAATGTGCCTGGTCGACTCCAAATACGATGGCGGACCATTATACCTACAGCTCCTGGAGGGCTTGAAGTCAGGGGTGGCCATTAAAGTGCTTCTGAGCAATGTTTCCGGTGAAAGCGGCTATTCCTTTCTGGACCGGTTGAGAAAGGAGAGGAGCGCAGACCTAAGATTCTACGGAGACAAGATGCTTTCGTCCTCATCGGCTTTATCAGGCCAGATCAGGGCAATTGAAGCGCTGCAGACACGCATAAAAGAAACCGGAAGAAACCTAAAGCTGATGAGGTTTGAGCTTGTTTTATTCCGATCCCATCCAGTTAATCTGAGTCAGACTTTCACGAACATAACAAGGATAGCCAGATTTATAGGCCTGTTTTTCAGGCCAATGGTACCAAGAAGATCTGTCATAAAGCGGTTTCAACCCTTGGAAATGCATCCAAAGTGCCCCATCTATCCCTTAGACACCCGGTCTCTTTCCGAAATTTTGCCATTGTATTTTTCGGGATTTCCCGCGACCAGCGGGATTTTGATTGGGGTTGAAGAAGTCGGCAATTCACCAGTGTTTCTTAATATATTCGAGTCTCCATCATTCAATTCCCTTGTGATAGGTGAAACCGGATCAGGCAAGAGCTTTTTTGTGAAGCTTCTTGTTCTGAGAATGCTATATTCGTTTTCAGACACCGGATTTTTTGTATTCGATCCCCTCAACGAATATAACAAACTTCTTATGGCGGCCCAAAGTGAGAAGCTGTCAGGGAGGGGAAACACGTTTCACGTTCTCGGCGGAGAATCTGGCTGGAACAGTTCGCTGACCGATTTGATGGAAAGGATATATACGCTGATGTCGGAGGATCCAGACCGGAAAAAGATAATAGTTCTGGAGGAGTGCCATATGATCATGGGGGATCCGCAGGCCTCAAAAATACTCGAAACAGTGGTACGGCACTCAAGGCACTACTCCACCGCCATAATAAGCATCTCACAGAATGTTGACGACTTCACTGCAGCCAGGAACTCATCCATAGCACTGAACAGCTTCAACATATTTCTGTTCAGAACACGAAAGCTCCTGGAAAAGGACAAGAAGCCACTGAAGGTTGATGGCTACGATAACGTGACACCAGAATTGCTTCTAGGAGGCAGAAACATGCCCTATTCTGAATGCTATTATGCCAATGGTGATGTTTGCATAAAAACCCGTATTATACCCACGAATGAAGAGAGACTCATTGGATAGAATTCTCCTCTTTGATCTTTGTCTGAACAAGCGCGAGCTCAAGAAGCCCGAAAACAACCAGCACAATTACAAAAGAGTAAAGCCCCACGTCTGTCCAGGTTCCATAAAGAAGAGACCACCCGAAATAGAATCCGACACCAATAAAGAGAAGTCCAAGTCCCATGAATCTGCCCCAGAAATGTCTCCACCTCTTTGATTGTCCACCATTCATTGACTTTGGTTCCATCTGACCTAGGGCAATTGGATTTCTCTATTTCATACTATCGCAGTGGGCAGTCAGAAGGTGCTTCCCAAGATTTGCATCAAACAGAGGGTTTTGTGCTTCTGCGCAAACATGGGGTATATTGAAAGATCCCAACTTAAATTGTTGAAATGCTTGTTTACCGGTCAGACACAGTCCGATTCAAAATATTTAAGTTTTTCCAAGCAATATCGTAGAGGCAATGCGAGATCCGGCTAGCAGTTTTTTTCAGTGTACCGATAAGGAAAGAGCAATTTTTGAGGCGGGAATAAAACTGGGCACGATCTATCATCAGTATGTTGGTGTTCCCCTGAACTTGAGCAATCTTGAATCCCTGGAGATAGCAATTAGGCAGAGTGCACTGGTACAGCCCTTCGTGGAGGACGCAGAGGTAACCATAGACAGGGATATGGTTTCAAAGAGGCAGGGAACCTATAAGTATCTGACTCTCAGCGGGGACATGCTCAGAGTCTCCATAAAGATCAGGTATAACTCTGTCACCGTTACTGGACGGCTTCGCTATGTCAAGGAAATGGACTATCCTCTAATGTACTTTGAGTGATGACTATGGCAGTTAAGATTGGAATAACAGGGCCCGTTGGCTCAATAAAGGCAGAAGCCCTCAAGAAGATAATAGAAATGCTGGAGAAAGACGGTGCTGTCGTTCAGGGGGTTCTTGTTTCGGAGATAAATCAGGGCACAAAGTTGATCGGCTATTCCATATTGGACCTTGCTACGAAGAAACGCGTCACTTTTGCACAGTCTGGGATTGTTTCAAGGGTTAAGATAGATAAGCTTGGGGTCGACACAAGGCTTCTTGAGGAGCTTATCATACCAAGCCTCCAGAAGGCAAGGACAAATGCGGACTACATAGTTATAGATGAGGTGGGGAAACTGGAGAACCTGACCAAGAACGTTCAGAAGGAAATAGAGGAAACCCTGAAATCTGAAAAGCCACTGATAGTAACTCTTCACAAGAAGTCCAGGAACCCGGTGCTTCAGGAGATAAGGAGCTTGGAAGGCATCCGCGTCTTCGACATTACACCCATTAACAGGAATATCCTTCCGTTCAAAGTGTTGCGTGTCCTCAGAGGGGAGGAAGGTCCAGCCTGATCTTCAGCGAGGGGTTAGTTACAATAGTTTCCGGGTCAGACTCAGCTCCTAAAGGCCCCGGGAAAGTTTCAGCAGGATTCTACAACCCCTCCCAGAAGCTGAACAGGGACATCACAATAGCCTTCGTGAATACAGTGAGACCATCACACTTCCTCGATGCCTTCGGGGGAACAGGTGTCAGGGGGATAAGGGTTCTGAAAGAGGCTGGAATAAATGTTACAATTGCGGAAACCAACCCGCAGTCAGTCGGCATTATTGAGGAAAATTGCAGTATTAATGGTGTGAATCCCTCTCTCTACAGAGGTCCGTTTCAGAAGGCTGTGATGGAGGGCCTATACGATTTCATAGATCTTGACCCATATGGATCTATAATTCCCTATCTGGATCTGGCATTAAGGCAGATCAAAAGAGAGGGATTCGTCGGGGCGACTGCCACGGACCTTTCTGCTCTCACCGGTTCAGTTCCGCTGAAGACTAAGAGAAGGTACGATGCGGTTGTGTGCAATGACAGGCTGAAACATGAAACAGGAGTGAGAGTTCTGCTTGCAGCAATTGGAAAACGGGCTGCGGCTCTTGACAGAGGTATAGAACCGATCATATCCTTCTGGAAAGGTCATTATTACAGACTAATATTCCGGGTCACTGAAGGGGCAGCAAAGGCCGACAGGACTCTGGAGAATATTTCAACCTTATCCAAGAGAGATGCAATCTCAGATATCTACCAGGACGTGAAGGAGGGGCCCATGTGGATAGGCCCCTTAGAGGATAAAGACTTCATTCGCAGGATGCACTTTCCTGATAAATCGGGCATATATGATGATTCTGCGGGCTTTCTGCAAGGATTGCCTGCCGAGAGCTTGATGTTGTGGTTCTACGAGATTACTGACTTCTGCCAGCGCGCCGGAACTAATCTCCCCCCCTTGGCCAAACTGATGGAGGTCATTCTCAGTGACTATGGGATAGAGCCGTTCCGAAGTATATTTTCTCACACCGGTCTGAAACTTTCTGAACCCGTAGATGTAATGCAAGCAATCAGAAAGGCCCTGCCTTAGTTTATGCATAATTTATCGAGACCGAATCCTTTCAAATCTTGGCAAGTGACGGCGGCCTGAAAGTAACAGATCGCAATAAAATAATAAGCAGACTTTTATTCCCCTGCAGATGAATAGCTGGGTCAGAATTATAAGACCTGTCAACGGAATCATGGGCATAGTTGGAACGGTTGTTTCTGCTATCATCGCGCTTGGAATAGACCTGACCCCGAGACTTGTTACAGTGGCGATTGCTTCCGTCTGCGTATTCCTCGTTATTTCAGGAGGCAACGTGATCAATGACATTGTGGATGTCGAAACAGATAGGATCAACCATCCAGAAAGGCCTTTGCCATCTGGGAAAATTAGCAGGAATGCTGCTTTATACTTCTCGGTATTTTCATTTGGCCTTGCTATTGTTCTCTCAGCTTTGTTCATCTCAGTCTATTCTGTTATCCTTGTGATCCTGGCCGAGGGGCTTCTGGTGTCATATGAGATAAAGACAAAGAAACTTGGCCTCACAGGAAACATTACTATAAGCATTCTAGTTGGCCTCATTTTCATTTTTGGCGGGGTATCAGTTGGGGTTGTCACCCGTATGGTACTTCTTTTCATTATGGCGACGCTTGCTAATTTCTCAAGAGAGATAATAAAAGACATACAGGACATGGAAGGGGATGTTGATCGCAAAACTTTTCCCCGGCTCCATGGAGTGAAAAGTTCCGCTATCATTGCAATAGCATCGGTTGTTGCAGCTGTGGCAACGTCATTTGTTCCCTACTTGCTCTCGATCTTCAATATTTACTACATATATGCGGTCGTAGTTTCTGATGTTTTCTTCCTCATTTCGGCGGCCCTAATAACCAGGGATGCCAAGAGGAGCCAGAATGTTTCTAAGCTGGCTATGATTCTCGGATTGGTGTCATTTGCAGTCGGGGGAGTGACTTGACAGTTCTCGGGACCCTGAAATCGTTGCTTGAGAGGAATCCGGTTCACATGACCCTTATCGATCCGGCAGCCCAGACCGAGGACAGATCAGCTCAGATTGCTCAGGAAGCCGAAAATGCAGGCACAGACTTCTTCATGATAGGTGGTTCCACAAATATCAATGAGGAAAAGATGGATTCCTGCATTGTCGCAATCAAAAGGGTGACAACGAAACCTGTCATTATTTTTCCTGGATCATCCAGCATGATCAGCAGACATGCTGATGCCATATACTTCCTCAGCCTCCTGAATTCAAGAAACCCGGAATTCATTGTGGGTCATCAGGCAAAGGCTGCTCCAGCTCTAAAGAAGTTGGGAATAGAAACCATTTCCATGGGCTACCTGGTCTTTGAGCCAGGAATGACAGTCGGGAAAACAGGCGAGGCCAATCTTATAGGCAGGAATGATCCGGATACTGCACTTTCCTACGCAATAGCGGCTGAGCTCTTCGGAATGGACCTCATATACCTTGAAGCGGGGAGTGGAAGTCCGGTTACTGTTGACCCTGAGATAGTAAGAAGGGTGAAGCAGCGTGTAAGTATTCCTGTTGTTGTTGGTGGAGGGATACGGTCCGCCTCATCCGCTAAGTTGGTGGTTTCAGCTGGGGCCGACGTGATCGTAACCGGAACGGTCGCTGAGAGATCCAGTTCCGTGAAGGAATCGCTTTCGCCCATTATCAGTGCCGTGCACAATGGAAAAAATTTCAGATAGGCCTCATTCGAGAACAATAGATTTAATCGCACCTTTAAAATCCCAGACCATGGTCATGGTGAAGGTAACTGTGAATTATCTCGAGGGCGTGGAGGACCCTGAGGGAGCTTAAGATCAAAGGTTCAAAACAGAAGGCAATGAAGGTTGCAAAGGAAATTTCTGAAACCATTCTGACGAATCCAGTCATACAGGAATATGACATGAGTGATTGAATTATGAAGCTGGAGCAGAAGAATCGCAACAATGGGAATTACAGACGCGAGGTTCCGGTAACAGGTCTCAGCAATTCATCACTCCTTGAATTGAGCGAAAGAATGGGACTTGGCCTAAACATCGAGGAAATGATAAGGCTCAGGGAGTATTTCAGGGCACTTGACCGGGAGCCTACGGATGTAGAACTGCAAGCCATGGCACAGGCATGGAGCGAGCACTGCTGCTATAAGTCATCGAAATTTTATCTAAGGGAGAATTTCTCAGGCCTTGAAAAGGGTCCGGCAATTCTTGCCATGGAGGATGATGCCGGTGTTGTGGAATTTGATGATACCCACGCTTATGTGATAAAGATGGAAAGCCACAACCATCCAAGTGCAGTAGAGCCTTATGGCGGCGCCGCAACTGGTGTTGGGGGAATTATAAGAGATATTCTGTGCATGGGTGGTCTCCCGATTGCACTGATGGATTCCCTGTATTTGGGCGAAGCCTGGGCGAGAAAGACGAAGAATTCACTTTCGCCGAGGTATGTGATGAACAGTATTATTGCTGGCGTAAGGGACTATGGCAACAGGGTGGGTATTCCCAACATTGCCGGTTCAATATCATTTGACAGCTGCTTCAACAGCACTCCACTTGTTAATGCCGGATGCCTCGGTATAGTCAGGAAGGACAAGATCGTTCGCAGTAGAATTGACAGGGTCGGGGATCTTATAATACTCTGTGGGGGGCGCACGGGAAGAGACGGCATCCATGGCGTCAATTTTGCTTCGGCAACCTTAAAATCTGGAAAAGCCGTGCCAAAAAGCGTGGTGCAGCTTGGCAATCCCATACTGAAGGAGCCACTGATCCATGCCATACTTGAGCTGAACGATTTGGGTGTAATCCATGGGATGAAGGACCTAGGAGGAGGCGGGCTCTCCAGTTCAGTGGGTGAGATGTGTCTCGCAGGGGGAGTCACAGCTTCACTGGAACTCTCCAATGTGCTGCTCAAAGAGAGTGACATGGAACCGTGGGAAATATGGGTAAGTGAAAGTCAGGAGAGGATGGTTCTGTCTATAGATGAAAAGGACTTGCAGCTGCTGGATTCAGTGTTCAAGAAATGGGACATAGAGTATTCTGTTCTGGGGCGTTCTGAACCGGGAACTAATCTTAAGCTCTATTACCGTGGTGAGAAGGTATTTGATTTGGACCTTAACTTCGTCACATCAGGCCCCATATACTGCAGAAACTACCAGCTTCCGGAACCCAGAAGGCGTGAACTGATCCTACCTCAGGAACCTGAAAACCTGGGAGATTTTCTTGTCAGGGTTCTGTCATCACCTCATCTTTCAAGCAGATCCCCCATAACCAGGCAGTACGATCACACGGTGCGGGGCAAAACGATCATAAGACCATTAACGGGAAAACCCAACGGTGAAACACACTCCGATGCCGCCGTTTTGAGGCCCCTGAGGAATTCAGAAAGAGGCATAGCTCTTACCGCAGGATCAAGGTACGATATGGTAGCAATAGATCCATATGCCGGGACGCTTGGTACTATGATGGAGGCTTTCCTGAACATTCTTTCCAGTGGAGGATTGCCCCACACTGTAGTAGACTGCCTGAATCTCGGGAATCCCGAGGAGCCGCAGATAATGGGCCAGTTGATGGAGATTACACGTGCAATCAGCGAATTCTGCAAGAGCTTCAATCTACCCGTTGTATCCGGAAACGTAAGTCTTTACAACCAGTATGGGGACAGCAACATCAAGCCTGTCCCGACCATTGTCATGACTGGAATTGTTACAAACGTCTCAAACGCAATCACGACTGAGTTTAAATCCCCAGGCAACAGAATAATCCTGATCGGTAGAATAGATCAGAATCTCGGCGGCAGCCAGATACTGAAGATCCTAGAGCAGGAATCTTCGGCTCTACCATGGTTCGATCTTGAAATGCTGCATTCAATCAGAGATGTATGGCCGGGCTTAGTAGAGCAAAGATTACTTGAGGCCGCTCATGATGTATCTGATGGCGGGTTGATTCAGACTTTGCTGGAGATGGGTTTTGGATCAGATCTGGGATTTGATGTTGATATCACCAAGGCGGGCAGGTTCAGGACATTTGAGAAGCTTTTTTCCGAAGGCGGCCCCGCAATTGCTGTCGAGGTCAAGCCTGAAAATGTCGATCAATTCAATAGAATAATCGGGCCCCGAGTCCCGATCATTGAAATCGGCAGTGTAACAAGCGGAGAAGTAAGAGTTTCTGACTTCAATCTGGTCAGGCTTGATTCTCACATTAGCGAGTTCAAGCGATCCTGGGAGGACGGATTGTCGAGGCTGCTGTGATCTATGTCCCATCACCGTTTCCGATATAAATCTCTATCTCAACAAATCTGGCAAATGATTAAAAATGATATTGCACTTTTAAATTATGACAGACGAACTTCCTGAGCGCCGCACATCTCATCCATATGTAATGTACGACATGATTCATGAGATCCCCTCCGGAATTGACGGGACGTTAAAAAAGCTGGAGAGCTTTGACAGTAGTTTTCTGGAGGAGCCGCTCATTTTCACGGGAAATGGGACAGCTTATCATTCGGCAGTGCTTGGGGCTCAGTTTCTTTCAGGTAGCGGAATTCAATGGAACCATATTCAAGCATACGAACTGAGACATTACTTCAAGCCGTCAGGCAGCATAATTGCCTTCTCACACACAGGAAAGACCCTTTCAACAGTTGAGGTTGTCAGGCAGTACAGGAGAACCCTCAAGACCGTGGGGATAACTCACTATCCTGACTCTCCTCTTGCGAAGGAATCAGAAGTCAGCTATGTCATTGGAAATTCTCCCGACCTGTCACTATGCAACACAAAGGCATTCTTTGACAATGCCTTTGCGGCAATGACTATAGCCGACAGGATTGCCTCACTTGATCTGGATTTCAGAGGTTTTCTGGAAGCAATCCGGAGGGATATGTTTGCTGCAGAGGAAAAGGTGCGGAAGATTTGCGGTGAGCTCGCAGGTCTGCACGACATCTTTGTCCTGGGAGCCGGTCCTAACTTCATTGCTGCCCGTGAAGCTGCCCAGAAAATGAAGGAATCGACCCATCTTCATGCAGAGGGAATAGAACTGGAGGAGTTTAACCATGGGTGCACCTCTGTAATTGATGATAGAACAGCGGTCTTCATTATATCTGGTCCTGAGGACGCTGGGAGGACATTGGATATAGTACGGGCATGTCGGGAGGTTGGAACAAAGACTGTGGTGATAAACCAGGATGGCGATTATTCACTTTACACCACTCCTGTTGACAACGAGCTGTTCAATCCCATCCTGGCAATGATTCCCCTATACTATTTCGCCTATTATATGGCCATTGAGATGGGAATAAATCCTGATTATCTGAGATTTGAGGATCCAAGGTACCTGCGTTACGACTCTGTGGTTTTCCCTCCCGGGGCCCACTGAATCAATAAGTTTTTTCCCTAAGACTCTGCCTCAACCTGCTGAGTGCCTCGTTGACGTTTTTCCTGGCCTGCTCAGGCGAGGTGTCATAGGAAAGGACCTCTATATCAATGGCGAATCTGTTGTCTGCATCCTTGATTGGATGGGATTTTATGAATATCTTCCCGTCCCACCGCTTCATTTCAGCCTCAACGAATGGTGCAGCAACGCTCTCCATGACTCCCTCGAACCTTTCCATTGCTTCATAGTAAGATAAATTAGGATTCGTCAGCAACGTCTTCTGAGATTGAAGTATTGCCTCCATTTCCCTCGGAACACCGGGGAGCACAATTATTATTTTTCCATTGTGCGTTATCTTTAGGCCAGGAGCGGTGCCCTCCGGATTGTACAGTGGCTCTGATCCCCTGGGCATTACAGCCATCTTCTTCCTGTATGGAGTCAGCTCAAGGTTCTGTCTCTTTAGCTTCGTCTTGAGCATCTCCAGGGCTCTTTCATCGACCACAAGCTCGAGATTCAGGGCTTTCGCGATGGCCTCAACAGTGATGTCGTCAAAAGTGGGTCCCAGCCCTCCAGTAGTTATAACAATGTCAGAAACTGCAAGGGACTCATTAAGTGAATATGCAATTTCCTCGTACTCATCCCGAACCGTGTACCCTCTTTTCACAGAATTACCAAGGGCTGTGACAAATTTGCATATATATGTGAAATTGGAATTTAATGTCCTTCCCCTTAGAAGCTCATTTCCTATAGAAATTACGGTGACATCCATGTCAGGCATTTCTCTTTGCAAGCTTACGGTGGTGCTTTTCTATCTTGTCCTTGAGCTTTTTAAGCCCGTACGCATCCAGAGGCTCTTTCTTCTTCTGAACCCATACTTTGAGTTTTTCCCTGAACTCAGGATCCTTGCACATGTCCAGAGCGTTAATTTCAAACTTCTCCAGATTTCTTAATTGTGGCATGAAACTCCTCCCATTATGAATATTATACTTCCTAAAAATATCATCATTGAAAATGAATGCCAGTCTCCAACTGCGTGTAACTGCACCCATGCAGACGGATTTCTTCCATTTGGCATTCAACGCAACTCATATTGCCACATTCAAAAGTGCGATTATGAGCACAAGTGCCATGTTAAGAACTGCAATCAATATAACTAGGAGGAAGATCCTCCAGCGGTTGTCCACGTCTCTAAAGTTATTCCTGAATGTTAAATTTTGCCTATGTGTCTATTTACCCATGGGGCGTTCAATATCACCAGTCTCACGGATAATCTCCCTGAATCTGGCTATCTCTTCCTTGAAGCTCTTTATAAACTTCTCACCCCTCATAGCATATCATTATCATAAGAGTATTTGAATTTTGTCTGACAAGAGCAGACACAATAATTCATAAAAGTTTTATACTTGAACCTTGAATTATTTAGTCAGGCGAAATTAACCTTCTGGAACGCACGTCGGACAAAAAATTCAGCGCTGATTTAGCAAAAGGGTTTTATATTGAAGGTAGCATGTATTACTTTATCTACCTAACACGGTGATAATGATGGAGATTCTCGATCTACCTACAGGGGTTAAACAACCCCAGAATTCAGGCGTCATGGAATTCAGCCTTTCAGAATGGTCCCTTGTTGAAAAGTATGAGAAGAGGGGGCAAAGTGGTATCCTGCACAGATTCGATTATGCCCTAATCTCTGTTGGTGGACAGATAGTGCCGGTCAATATCCTGAACGGACCGAGGAACGAAAGGTTGGACACGATTGCCCTTACATATTTCAGGGCAAAGGACCTTGGTCTGAAGAACAAATATGTCATCTCATATCAACTGTCTTCCCCGTATGAGAACTTTCTGTCAGGCATATTCTCAGTTCCGATCCTAAAGGGGATCGTCCTCAGGGACGGCGACAATGTTATGCATATTGGAACAGATGCACTGGCGCAGAAAAGGTCGAACTTACCGGAGAGGAGGCAGGTTGCCCATCGTCAGTCACGATTGTCCCGCAGCCTCACCTCCACTAACAGAAGCGAGAGGCACAGGCGTGATCATACAAAGATTGTCCAGGATATCCTTGAACTTACTGAGTCCTATGGGGATGTTGGAATTACAAAGATAATTTACAGATGTAATCTCAATTATAACTCTGCCCAGAAAGTGATCAATGAGATGCTTGATCGAAAACTTATCGAGGCCAGCGTTCAGAATGGCTCCAAGCAGAAGTTCAAGCTCACAGAGTCCGGCCAGTTTTTGCTGAAGGACCTCAGGAAACTGGGAATAACCTCACGTTAGTGGTTATTCCCCGGAACTTATCAAATACTTGAGACAACAATTAAGAAATTTTAATAGTCTGATGAATTTACACTAAAGCTCATGGAAAACCTCATACTTCTCATAATTCCAACCATAATAGTGATCCTCACGTTCCTCATTTCCAGGGTTGTTAAGAACGGATTCAGCGAGTACCTGCAGAAGCTTCAGGATAAGGTCAATGAGCTTGAAAATATACTCAACCTCAATTTTATGCGGGAACTGCTGGGGTTCTTCGTTAACAGCAGTGCGAGCAAGATGGCTGAAAGTGTTGCCCAGTCCCCATCCATTGACAATGTTGAAAAAAGCGTTCAGGGTGCTTCCAGGGTGGCTGGAAAGGATATTGAAAACCTCTATGACGCAATGAAGCGAGCAGTTCAACCATCCATGGACCTTGAGAGGGTAAGATTCGTGTCAACCCTTATAACGAGACTGGTGCAGATTTATGGATTCTCTGTGGCAATTGTTTACTATTTCCTCATCCTGGTGTCCATATTTGGTTCTATGGGCACCCTTCTCAGGAGTCTGGATGGAATCGTGTTTGGTGTAACCGTTATATTTTCTCTGTTCGTGATTGTGATCGTTTTCGATCTCACGAGATATTCCGGAAGAATTAACATTGCGATGAGGAAACTAAGTGGCAGCATGCAGGACAGTGACAAGGTAAGTGCGCGCTGAATAGAGGGGTATTCGATCCTGTCAACAATAAATTTATTCACAGAATTGTGCTTAGATAAACATACCTCATACTGCGTGAGATAAAGATGAATGTGAGAAGAGTTGTCTTGGATGTTGACAAGGGTCTTAATCGCCCCACCCTGCTTGAGCTGGCCGGAGCAATAGAGAGAGTTCAGGGTGTAGAGGCGGTTAATGTTAGTGTGACCGAGATGGACATGGAAACTATGGGCACGATTATTACTGTAGAAGGGAACGGCATAGATTATGACGCTCTCATTAACAGCATAGAGGAGAGTGGAGCCGTAATACACAGTGTCGACGAAATTGTGCTAGGTAAGCGTCTCGTGGAAAGCATCCGAAGAAATGAATAGACCAGCACTGCTCTTTCCTCTGACACTTGGTCTCTCTGACGGCATAATTACCACGCTTATGCTGATCTCACGGACCCTTATTTCCGGGGAAGCCTTTGATGTAAGCCTAGTTGTGAGGGTTGCAACAGGCTCTGCATTTGTGGGGGGCTTCAGCTTCTTTATAGCGGAATATTCGAGACTCAGGGCTGAGCTTTCCCGGACATCTAGACAGCTGATTTTAAAGACTCCGAGGTACCTTCTCAAAGGGAAAATAGGACGTGATATACTGCTGGAGGCGGGAACAGGCACTGCTGTTTCCACTATCAGCGGCTTCGGCGGTTCTCTTGTCCCCCTACTCAGCGGAATGTTTCTGAGATCAGGCGGGCCGATATCGATAGGTCTCGCACTAGCTTCACTGGCGGCTCTTGGGGGAGGCGTTGGTAAGTCAGTGAATGGAAACGTAGGATTCTGGGTGGTGGTTCTGGTCTCTATCGGTATAATAGTTACCATTATGGGTAATTTCCTGAACCTTGTTTAGTCCGGCCAACTACCTTTATCTTTATCTCTGGGCTTTCCTGCAGAATGAAGTACGTTTACGTGGCCACAGCAGCGTCAATGTTCAGGGGACTTGCCTATGCCCCGGTCTGGATATACAGTGCCATATATATCCACAGTTACCTTGGTATATCCTATTTTCTCGACGGCTTCATATTCACGATTGGTGGGATCATCTCAATGGCCCTCCAGTTTTACTCAGGCTTTCTTGCGGACAGAATACCGGCCAAGAGGCTTATACTGGTGTCATATCTTTCAGTAAGCTTTCTTTTTGGCCTCTCTACCGCAGTTCCTCAGGTAAGAACTTCAGATACCATTTATCCTGGGTGGATCGTCACGATGATGGCAGTAAACGGAATGCAGGCTTCGCCTTTGAATGTTCTTGTCTCGAGAATCAGCCCGGTGAAGCTAAAGGGGTTCTCAGTCCTCAGGATAGGGAACAATATAGGTTGGGGGCTAGGACCGGCTTTTGGAGGCTTTCTAGTGGGCTACTCCGGTTTCCCTTCCCTGTTCTATTACGGCTTCATTCTGAGCGTAGTAGCCATTGCAATACTTGTCTTAGTGAAGGAGGAAAATGGTGCGGTGCAGCCGACTAAACTGGGAAAAACTGGAAACAAAGCAGTCCTTGTACTATCAGTCACTGCTCTGCTTCTTTTCATGGTGCAGTCGCAGGAGACAGTTACGTTGTCAAACTATGCAAGAAGCGTTGCTGATCTCAGTTTTGGCGCCCTGGGTCTTGTGTACTTCACGAATGGAATCATGGTCGCAGCCACTCAGGGGCTGATATACAGAGTTTCAAGACGCATGGGCAACTATCTTTCCTACCTGTCTGGAAGCATAATCTATTCAGCGGGTTTCCTGTCATATGCTTTCGATCAGAACCTGACTGAATTTGTGGCCTCAACAATGGTTCTCACAGTAGGCGAGGATCTCTCCTTTCCGACCGGAAGCACTATGGTAACCATGGTTTCAAAGCCTGAAAACATAGGAAAAAATATGGGGATATTCAATGCCTTCATGTCATTTGGCAGATCCGTCGGACCCCTCGTGGGCGGTTTTGTTTTCACCCTGGCTGCTTCACCAATACAGTTATGGGCCCTTGTCACTGTATATGGTTTTATCGGGGCAGCCATATTTGCGATATTTTTCATGCACGACAGGAGGATACAGGAGAAAATCATCCCGGTCCAAAGCTGAATCAATACACATGTTTTTTAATCCCAATATTTTAACGGTTCAGATGAAAGGTAAAAGGGTCATTGTTACCGGGGGTGCTGGATTCATAGGATCAAATCTTGTCAAGACTATTGTTGAGGATAACGAGGTTCTTGTTATTGACAACATGCATACAGGTTCACTGGACAACCTGAGGGATTCGGAATCAGAGAACCTGAAGGTAATTAATGATGACGTTAAAAATATAAACATGACTGGATATGATGCGGATATCGTATTTCACCTGGGATTCTACTCAGCATCACCAATGTACAGGAACAACCCGTTCCTTGTTTCAGAGGTTGTTTCAGGTATGCTATCTGTTCTTGAATTTGCGAAGGAAAACGAATCGAAGGTTGTATTTTCATCCACATCCTCTATTTACAACGGAATTGAACCTCCACACAGGGAGTCGGTCATTCCTAAGGTAACGGATTATTACACTGAAGCCAGAATTGCGTGCGAAAGACTGGGGCAGCTATATTCGGATCTTCACGGACTGGATGTCGCTGCGATGAGGTTTTTTTCCGTATATGGCGCCAACCTTGCCACGCAGTTTCTTTGGTCAATGAAGAAAGATGAGCCTCCCGTGATATACGGGGACGGAACTCAGCGGAGGGACTTTGTTTTCGTCACGGATGTCGTTGATGCTCTTGTCAAGGCTACCAGTATCAGTGGTTTCGAAGTCTTCAATGTTGGATTCGGGAAAAATTACAGTCTGAATGAACTGGTGGAAAAGCTTAATAGGATCTTGCGGAAGAACATAAAGCCACGTTATATTTCAATGCCTGTCAAAAATTATGTCCATGAGACTCTGGCTGATATGACAAAGGTCAAGAATAAACTTAAATTCCAGCCAAAGATCGATCTAGATACCGGACTGAACCTGATTAACGAGTACTACCAATAAAGTGATGAAATGAAGACCAGAATGATAATGTCGAGAACTCCATTAAGAATAACCTTTGTAGGGGGCGGGACCGACATTCCTGCATATTACCGCTCAAACGGATACGGATGCGTGATGTCTGCCGCCATAAACAAGTACATCTACGTGGCGGTCAACAAAAAATTTGATTCAAAGATCAGGGTAAGTTACTCAGTCACCGAGATAGTGGATAAAGTGGACGAGATCAAACATCCAACCGTCAGGGAGTCCCTCCGGCTTCTGGATATAGATGGCGGCATAGAGATTGTGAGCATATCAGATATACCGTCCCGCGGAACAGGTCTCGGCTCAAGCAGCACATTCCTGGTGGGACTGCTCAACGCTCTTCATGCATATCTAGGGGAGCACGCATCTCCGGAGCAGCTGGCCAGAGAAGCTGTGAAGATTGAGCGGGAGATACTTCAGGAGGCTGGAGGAAAGCAGGATCAGTATATCGCAGCCTATGGCGGAATTCAGCTGATGGAGTTCTTCAGCGACGAGCGGGTGGCCGTGAAGCCAGTAATTATGACCGAACCGTCCAGGGATGCTCTTGAGAAATGGCTCCTCCTCTTGTACACCGGTAAGGAGAGAAGCTCGACAGAAATACACAAGGAGCAGAGCAAGAAGGTTCAGGACAACCTGAGCAGCTACAATCAGATGAGGGAAATGGCCTATGAGTCTGTAAAGAGACTTAGTGAATCCGATCTCGTGGGATTTGGCAAGCTTCTACACGAGAACTGGATGGCAAAGAGAAAACTCGCGAGTGGCATAACCGATCAGCTGATTGACAGATACTATCAGACGGCGCTGGAATACGGTGCTGTCGGTGGAAAAATCATAGGGGCAGGCGGCGGAGGCTTCCTCCTTTTGCTGGCCCCACCTGAAACCCATGAGGAGATACTTCATAACCTGCCAGAACTAAGAAGGGAGGAATTCAGATTCGACTACTACGGAAGCAGGATAATATTTGTCGGTGATTGATCTGGGTTCAGAGTTTGATGCGGATAAGGTTGGATCCATATTTCGAGAGGTCACTTCCGAGCTGAAACGGGCATATGAGAAGTATGGGCCGTTTCGATCGAAACATGAAGCCTACGGGGTGATTCTCGAGGAGCTAAATGAGGTCTGGGACACCATCCGGTTCAAGGAACCGGACAGAAGGACCAGGGAGGAGGCAGTTCAGCTTGCGGCAGCAGTGATCGCTTTTATCAACGACCTGCTCTGATAATAATGCATGTAACCTTTATTATGCCGCTGCCTATGCTTTTGCGTGCACCAGGATAGTCCGGCGATACTTGTACAGAATCTTAGAAAAACCTATGACAACAGGAAATATGCTGTGAACGATCTTTCATTTACAGTTAGCGAGGGCGAGATCTACGGCCTTCTTGGCAAGAACGGTGCAGGAAAGAGCACAACCATCAAGATCCTGACCACACTGATCCCTCCCACCTCAGGAAAGGCGGAAATACTGGGACTTGATGTAACAACCAGAGCAAGGAAGATACGATCCATTATCGGCGTGGTACAGCAGGGTGAAGCCTACGATTTCACCACTGTTGAGGGAAATTTCAGGATCTATTCTATGCTCTGGCAGATACCAAAGCACATTGCAAATGACCGGATGGAATACCTGATAGATCTCTTTGGTCTGGATGACATCCGCCGGAAGCGTGTCTTTGAGCTTTCGGGAGGTCAGAAGAAGCGGCTTCAGGTCGCCAGAGAATTCATGCACGACATGAAGATTCTTTTTCTTGACGAGCCAACGGTCGGATTGGACCCGATCATGCGGAGGAGGGTTCTTGATTTCATTTCCGAAAAGGCGAAGGATGGTCTTACTGTTCTCTTTACAACACAGAACCTTGAGGAAGCTGACTACATCTGCCACAGAATAGGCATCATCAACGATGGAAGGATATCAGCAGAGGGGACCTCTGCTGACCTGAAGGCAAAGTTCGGTTCCCTCAAGAGAGTGGAAATCCTCTATTCCTCTGAGGCAAACGATAATACTGTTGAGAATCTGCACAATTTTCTGGCAGCATCATCCCTTGCAACAAGTTATGGCGTAGAGCGGGCAAAATTGTGGGCTGTCTCGGCACAGATCGGCAAGCTTGTTTCTGAAATAGTCCAAAGACTATCCTCTTTGGGTGTTGAGATAGATTCAATCCTTGCAGAGACCCCCTCCCTTGATGATGTGTTCATGGAAGTGGTAAAGGAATGAGACTTCCAACATTCATCAGGCTGACAATCAGGAACATCCTTGTCAATGTGGATCTTGGCACTCTGACCTTCCTTCTTGGTCTGCCGGCTTTGTATCTCTTCGTTCTCGGGCTCATGTTTCAGGGTATCGTTCCCGGGATAAGCCTGGGAGGGCATGTTGAATCGTACACAGCTTTTCTTGCACCAGGGATCGTTGGCATGCAGGCACTTACCAGCGGGAACATTGGCGGGGGTTTGCTCTGGTCAGACAGGCGCTGGGGAATGTTCGAGCAGCTGATGGTAGGGCCCTTCAGGAGATCAGACTATCTTATGGGAATCGTGCTTGTTTCAGTGTTTTTCTCCCTTGGCGGCAGCCTTATTATGATGGGTCTTGCGATAGATCTAGGGGTGCATCTTTATTTTACCCTTGTCTCAACACTTATCTTTATAATTTCGCTTATCGCCGGTACCGTTCTGTTCTCGTCGCTATTCCTTATCATATCAGTTTATGCGAAGACAATGCAGGCCTACAACACGATCACAATAGTACTGTTTTTCTTCCTTGACTTTGCGAGCACTTCCTTCTATCCCATAACTCCAGAAACACCATTCTGGCTCCGGGCAATCTCAATGGGAAATCCTCTGAGCTATATCTGCAACTCCATAAGGGATGCGCTTCTCGGATCTGATCTGAGTGCAGCACCGCTTTCCATGGCTGTGATACTGATCACCATGGCAGTGCTGTTCGCCATATCGGTACGAATTTACTCCAGGGTCAGGTCGGGTGGTTGATCTCTCTTTCCAGTTTCCTGTAGTTCTTTTTGTACTCTTCAGCATACTTTAGTGCCTTCATTATTGCATGCTTCATGCTGCTGTGGTCCGCGATCCACTTACCGGCTATGTCATAGGCGGTCCCGTGATCAACAGAGGTCCGGAGGAAAGGGGCTCCGATATTCATGCTTACAGTACCGTGAAAGTCTAGTGTCTTTGCAGCAATGTGTCCCTGGTCGTGATATAGGGAAACAACTATGTCAAATTCCCCAGAAGCGGCCCTGTGGAAGACAGAGTCTGCCGGAACTGGGCCTGTTACATCATATCCGCTTTTTCTCGCCTGTTCTATTGCGGGCATTATAATTCCGATATCCTCAGTGCCAAGAATTCCCCCGTCTCCCGCATGAGGATTCAGGGCTGCTACTGCAATTTTCCTGCGTTTCACTCCTAGCAGACGGAGAGAAAGATCGGCTCTTTCGATCGAATGCAATATTTCCTTGTGATTCAGATGCGAGAGTATTTCACTGAAGGGAATGTGCTTGGTCAGGAAACTGACTCTGAGATTTCCCGTTTCGAAGACCGTTTCCAGCCAGGGAGACCTGGTGAGGTCCTTTATCATGACAGTATGATCAATGAATTTGCTCCCGGACATTACAAAGGACTCTTTGTTAATAGGTGCTGTGACAATGACATCTGTTATTCCTGCTATAGCGTCATGAACTGCAGATTCTATGCTTCGGAATGCAATTCCGCCGGCTTCAGAACTGGGTTTTCCGTGGAAGAAACTATCATGTCCCACGTCATGTATATTGATACTATCCGGTATTTCAGAATTGAACAGTGTCTTCCAAGTGAGACGGAAATCGTGGAGATCGCAGTAAATCACGATATTCTGGAAAATATAGGAAAATTCCCTGACAGATTTGGCAACTATTTCCGGTCCTATTCCAGCCGGGTCACCGGCGGTTATTCCGATTCTCATTTTGAATACCTTTTTCTTGACTGAATTTTCTAGTCTTAATATCGAATAAAATATTAAGCCTTCATCACTGCAGTGACCATGCATCACTTCAACTACGA
This sequence comes from Thermoplasmatales archaeon AK, assembly GCA_031625175.1. Lineage (GTDB taxonomy): Archaea > Thermoplasmatota > Thermoplasmata > Thermoplasmatales > Thermoplasmataceae > UBA447. Next base: position 124,126 of record JAHXPV010000002.1, read on the forward strand.
GAGAACAGCCATGATCAGGCAGAAATTTCTAGACCCGGGGAAATTTGTCACTTTCGTGGCTCCGGAAAGGTCTGACGTGGTGGCTGATATAGGGGCGGGGGATGGTTATTACTCAGTTCTACTTTCGCCTTATGTCAGGGAAGTGCATGCTTTCGATGCTCAGCACGACTCACTCTCTCTAATACCGGACAAACAGAACATCCGGAAGCACAGGCTGGATGTCTGCAGTGGTCTTCCTCACATCGGGTTCACCAAGGTTATCTTTGTCAACAGTTTTCATGACCTCCTCTGCAGGGATTCAATTTTGCGACAGCTTTCCCATGAAATTAAGGCCCAGATCATTGTTTTCATGGAGTTCAAGAAGCAGGAAATGGACATTGGACCACCAGTAAGCATACGCATATCAGAAGGTGAGCTGGACAAGATCCTGGACAATCATGGTTATCTCCCAGTCGGCGGAACAGAGATGGAAATTTTCTACCTGAGAAAATTCAGGCTTGCTTAGACGGTGTTTGGCGTACCCCACCAAAGCTGTCAGAACGCAGAATAATTACTGCCACTATAAGCATCGCAATGCCGAGTATGGCTTCACCAGCAACGGAGGTCAGAACCGCTAAGGGCAATGATATCAGGTTGGCAAACGAAATTAGCGTATCTGAAAAATTATGGCCCAGTATCCCAATGCTCTTATCGAGTGAGAGAAAGTAGGCAAAGAGGCGTAGGAAAATGCTAACTAGGATTGTTACAAGGAAGCCTATATGTGCGAGCCTTTTGAGAATGGTAAAGATGAACAAATAATAACAGAGTCCATAGCTTATGGCGTAGTAAAATGCGTAACCATATGAGAGGATTCCGGAGACGTAGCTATTGTTGGGCAGAACAGTGCCTGCCAGTAGGCTTACGCCAAGTAGGGATTTGCTGACTATAAACCCCAAGGTTCCGAAATATATAAGGGCCGCAAGAACAACAAAAATTGCTGCGCTCAAATATATGCCATTTCGCTGCTTCCTGGGAAAAATTCCAGCTCCTGCTACAATTAGGGCAATCGCCAGGAACTGAAGCAGAAGGAACCAATAGAGCAGTCTAAAAATTTCTGCCAGTGCGGCTACGAATAGCATCAAAAAGCCTGCTCCCTCAATGACCCTGCCTGTACTCAATGAAGATCATGCTGCATTTTATCTTTGGTTATTTTAATTTTCCAATCAAGAGGATTAAAAATACTGACATTATAAGGTGACAATGGTAATCGATGAGGGCGTTAAGCTTTCCAATAAGTCGCTTCTGCTGATTATAGATGTACAGAAGGGTTTTGATGACCCTAGATGGGGAAGGCGGAACAACCCGGACGCTGAAACGAACGTTTCAAGGTTGATAGAGCACTGGAGGAAACATTCCCTCCCCCTGGTTTTCTTTAAACACAACTCCAGAAACCCTGATTCCCCTCTCTTTCCAGGAAAAGAGGGGAACAAGATAAAGGAGGTGGTGTCGCCTAAAAATGATGAGATCGTCATGGAGAAGAATGTGAACAGCTGCTTCATAGGTACAAAACTGGACAGCTGGATCAGGTCCAGGAACATAGACACAATAATCATGGCAGGTCTCACTGCGGAACACTGTGTTTCCACTACTGCCAGGATGTCGGCAAATATGGGATACAACACTGTGGTTGTGCCAGATGCAACAGCTTCCTTCGAGTCACGGGGGATAAACGGCGAAGTGATTTCTCCTGAAGTTGTTCACCAGGTCTCCTTAGCCACTATTAACGGCGAATTTGCCAGGTTGATCAGAACTTCTGATGTTCTGTCTCTGAAAGTAATTGGAAAGGTTTAACAATATTAATATGCCTTAACGGCATCAATAAACATGGAGCCCTTTTATTTCAAGTCCTACGGGGCCGTAAAGGGAGAAGCACGTAACTTGGATGAACTCAAGAAAGAGATGACAAGGCTTGAATCTGAAGACCCGGGCTGTGTTAACTGGCATCTCTCCCAGGGTCATGTCGTGCAATGGCTGAACTTCATAGGAGAGAAATCTGCGGCTGAAAGGCTGGTTGGGGTTACCGAGGTAGGCAGGGCGCTCAGTGTCCTGTCTCAGGGGGATTCCCATCGCATGGGGAGGGGGAAAGCCGCCGGATCGGGACACAGGGGAAGGCCGAAGAAGATTCAGCAATAGATGCCGATGGTATCAACAGCCAATTACTATGTGACGGTTGCAATAATAGCGGTCCTCTTCTTCATGTTCGGAGCCTGGTTTGCGAGAGTTTTGTTGAGGTATCCATTCGGGCAGGGCCCGAAGACCGGCATGGAGGCACTAATAGGAAAGATCGGGGTGATAACACGCAGCAAAGATTCCTATGTCGAGGCTAGGATTTCAGAACAGTACTGGAAGGTTAACATCATCGGGGGCGCAGAGGTAAGGGCCGGAGATACCGTAATCGTGCGATCAGTGAACGGAAACATCCTAAACGTGGAGAAAATAGAAAGATGACCGGATCAACTCTCCTCCAGAACGTTCTTCAGCAAATTCATGTGCATCAGGGCAGGAGCACCTGCCATCAGGACCGCCACCATCCCTGCCTCAATTAGTTCTTCTTTTGTTGCTCCGGCGCTCAAGGCCTGCTTGGCATGGTACGTTATGCACCATTCGCATGTGCTGGCTAGGGAAAGCGCGACTGCGATTAGCTCCTTTGTCCTGGTATCGAGCTGCCCCGGTTTAAGAACGGCCTGACTGAAACCGCCGAAAGCCTTCATGGCCTCCGGCTCCAAGCGCCCAGCATACCCCATTATTCCAGATACCTCGTCCAGGAGTTCCGATACTCTTTCCGCCATATCAGTGGATGGTATTTCAAAAGTTAACGCTTGCCATAGGTGCAATTTTTTCCAACGTTGGAAAAAACACGATGGTCAACAGATAGGTTGCTCTCATGCAGGTAGCAGATTTGTCCGGTTCGCACTGCATCCACAGACCTTTATAATCAGACAGTTATGAGTGTTACTGGTTGCTCTGTTCCAGCTTTTTGTAAAGCGTCTCAAGCCTCTTGTTGATCTCCTTGATATCATCAGAAATCTTTGGAATGGTCTCTGAGTACAGAGAGTTTATGTGATCAACCATTCGTATGAGGAATTCTATTCTTGTCTGGAGCACTTCGAATGCCATGGAACTCTTGCCCTTGTCTGCGGCGGGAGCTTCGGGTTTTCCCTGAGCTTCGCTTGTCCCCACTATATTGTCTGAGGAAATTTCGTAATCAACTGCCTGATGATATTTTGTGAAAATGAAATCAGAAAGCTTGATGTTCTTCTGGGCCGCCTGCATGCATTCCTCAGGCTCCAGTGCTTTCTTAGAACCATTCATGAATATCACACTTATTCCCACCTGGTCACATCGTGGATGGTCGAAGGTGTGAAGTTTTTCCTCAAGCCTTCCCCTGATATTGGAAAAAACCGAAAAGGGGTATTTGCTCCTAAGTGCCCAGATCTCGTCCTGCAGAGTAAGAAGACCTTTGTATCTGTTTGTCTTCGTTATTCTATTGAGGATCAGATGATAGTCATCTATTTCTGCCAACTTGACTTTTAATTGTAAAAAACGTACTTAAATTTACCTACTGAATTTGTGAGAATTTTGCGTTTCCTCTGATTTCACAAACTGTGCCGGAGAAATAAGAATGCATTTTTGTTATTTGACGCCAGTCATGTTCAAAATGCAATGGCAGCAAGCTCTCCTTTCCGGAGCACGATAGCTTCCTTATATTAAGATCCAGAAGAGACCTAGGTTTCCTTCCCTATCTTCCTCTTCAACTCCGCTATCTCTTCCTGCAGCTGCTTATTGAGAGGGTTCTTCTTTGCTTTCTCATTCAGTTCCTGGAGCTTCATCTCGAGGCTTTTCTTCTTCCTTGAGAGATCACGTTTGCTGAGTCCCATGAGTTGACATGCTCTGGTCGTATTAATTTCATTTGCATATCCTGCCTATCAGTGCCAAGCAACCGAAGACCGCGAAGGCAATCATAATTTTGGGGACTACGGGAATACAGAAGCCATCAGTGCCCGGTCTAATCGGAGGCTCTTGGTCCGAGTCCCCTTTTAATGGTTCAGAGAAACGTCAACAGGAACAATTAGATTTAGTGAAGTATTTTTCCCAGAATAAACATGTCATGGTAACCGTCTTTCAATAGTAAGGATTCTCTTTCGGAACCCTCTATAATGAATCCATTCTTGAGAAGAACCTTCAGAGATGCGTAATTGAAATGGACAACCTTGGTGTAAAGCCTGTGGAGCCTAAGGGATTCCTTTGCAAAGTTGGAGATAAGTTCAACGGAAACCGTGGCAATGCCCAGTCCCCTTAAACTGGACTTAACCCAGTACCCTATATGGGCTTTCATATCCTGATAATCTATGTCCTTCAGCCCTACAATGCCGGCGAACTCTTTATTATACATTACTGCAAAATCAAGCGCAAAAGGGGTCTTTCCTTCAAACCTATTCATCCGGATGAAATCCACAGCATCTGATATTCTATACGGCTTGGGGAAATTATGGCTGCCAATATTCCTCTCAATTACAGGATCATTGGCTGCCGTTGCAATTTCGGGGGCCAATGACTCAGGGATGGGGCAGACTAGCCTTATTTCGCCCTTTTCCAGCGTTAAGATATCGCCAGGCCTCAACTGATCCCTATCGCGTACTCATATATGCTGATTTCAGCGATGGAGGTCGAACCTGTCAAGATTCATTACCTTATTCCAGGCTCCCACAAAGTCATCCACGAATTTTCCCTTTGCGTCTGAACTTGCATAGACCTCTGCCACTGCTCTGAGCTCTGAGTGGGCACCGAAGATGAGATCCACTCTGGTACCGGTCCACCTTCTTGATCCTGTTCTTCTGTCAACTCCTTCAAATATGCTGTGCTCATCATCCATTGGCCGCCATTCAGTCCCCATGTCGAGAAGATTCACAAAGAAGTCATTGGTCAGGATTCCAGGCCTATCCGTCAGAACGCCAAGTGGAGACCTCTGGTAGTTGGCATTAAGCGCCCGCATTCCCCCTATCAGGACTGTCATCTCAGGAACAGTGAGGGTCAGGAGATTTGCTTTGTCCACAAGATATTCCTCCGCCGACATTCGTCCCTTCCCCTTCATGTAATTCCTGAATCCATCGGCAAATGGTTCAAGAACTGCGAACGAAGAGGCGTCTGTCTGCTCTTCAAGGGCATCCACCCGGCCGGGTGTGAACGGAACCTTTACAGCTTTGCCTCCCAGAGCTGCTGCCCTCTCGACTGCAGCGCAACCTGCAAGCACGATTATATCTGCGATTGAGACCTTTCTGTTCCCATGAGATTCGCCATTGAACTCCTTCTGAATCTTTTTCAACGCAGCCAGAACAGTGTTCAAACGCTTAGGTTCATTCACTTCCCATTTGTTCTGTGGAGCAAACCTGATTCTTGCACC
>JAHXPV010000003.1:0-108782 GCA_031625175.1 Thermoplasmatales archaeon AK
TGCCAAGCTCGTAGATTTTCCTTGATAACCTTTCAATGTTTATCAAGTCTAGCTTCTCTTGATAGTTTTTCCCTCTCTCTGAATCCTTTACTAATTTATTCATTATGCTCTTCAAAAGAAAATATGGCTTTGCCTTTGAAGAGTAAATGCCAACAATACCGTCAACATCGAATTCATTCGTATGGGTTACGTAGGGACTTATGTTACACTCAGCCACTGCTTTGCGATTTTTTCCATCCACGAAAATTCTGATTCCTGCCATTCTACTGACAAAATCTATTGGTAAATGTTGCCCGTCCTTTGTCCAGAAGACATCAACGATCGTGTCCTTTTCACAGGGATCCGTGTCTATGAATACATCTGAATATGCTTTCCTAAGATTTGACCATGTATTAAATTGTGCCCACAATTTTAGCTTTGTAGGAATATTTATAACCCCCTTGACTACCAATATGTGCGCACTTAGCAACTGGTCAGTGTATTCTGAGAATTTACCTTCATAGTCGCCTTTGTTCCATTCAGCAGAAGCGACCAATTTACCACCCAAGGAAGTCGACGTTTCGCGTTCCCATACCTCCAACGCTTTGCCTTCAAAACCAAACACACCTTGTAGCACGTTGATAATATTATTAGTCAATTCAAGAGAGATTTTAGACTCTTTTTTTCTCACCGCATCGGATAATGTTACCATTATTGGCAATTACCCCACGCTCCCAAAACGGTCTAAGTTTTTGGTCATATTTTCAATATCTCTTCTTGTATAAACCTCAATGAATGCATGACCAAGAACCTTATGGTAACCATTGCCTCTGACCTTGAGCCGCCTTGTATTTCTTTCCAATTCATAAGAATATTTTTCTCTTGACAACCCTCTTTCCAAATAAAGTATAAATTTATGGGGGAAGGGAGTATCATTTGGCAAGTCCTCAGCTGAAAGAAAGTCATTCCAATGTTCTCGAAGATATTTTAAGCAGATCTCGAACTGAGATATGGCTCTTTTAATGTATGTGGTTTTACACTCAATTAAGCATGATCCCGTCGTCTCAAAATGTACAAAACAATCCACCTTCCTTAGGTCTGGAGGAAAAAAGGTTGAGTTATCAAGGTCGATTGACAATCGTACTCTATCGACTAAGGGGATTATACATCTTCTACAAACCACTAGACCATATCCTCCACAATAGTAAATTTGTGACTATATTAATTATTTGTGCAATTTTCTCTTCAATAAGTAAAAAGTTTTTACCGGGTAGCCGTTCCTGAAGCCCCTGGTGCGTCTGTCCACCACTCCGAGATTATACAATTCCAATAAGATTTTTCTAACTTTTGTTGGAGGCAATTTCAAGTTTTCAGAGATTTCATTGGGTGTTCTTGCCAATGGAAAGGCGTTGCAACCTTCAATTGACGCTAAATACGATAAAATTGATCTCCATTCTTCAGGCAAATTTCGTGTAGATTCTATCTTAAATCACCCTGTTGAGACTAAATTGTTTCTGTTTTTCAAGAAGAATTTCAAAAAGATTACCTATATCATTACCAGCATTGTATCTTAGTGGAAGGGGAAACTGTGGAAACTGAAAATATCTCCAAGTTTTGCGGTTAAATCGTACCACATAAAAAACCTGAAGCCATGGAAATTTTTCAACCTTGACCTTTAGAGAATTCCACTGTTTCTCTCCAATGCCAGAATGCTGCCTGAAGCTGTATGAGTTCCCCTTAGGATCCTTAACTTCAATTATCACGTTAGGCGGAACAATGATGTCTCCCGGCCTTGATGGTGATCCGTGTTCCGCTTCAATGCCCTCAGCAAGAAGCATTTTTAGCAGGATGCCTTCTGCAGCTGATCCCTTTGAGCTCATATATTCTCCTCCTTTTGTGTTTGTATCCGTTGTCCCTTTGCAGCTACATCTCAGTTGCTTCCTCCAACTTCCACGGGGATAGAGCGGTATGATGGCTCCATCCTGGCCTTCACCTCAGCCTTGATCCTGTTTTCTACAATGAGCGGCTTGAACTGCCTGAAAAACTCAAGTGGAAGATCTCCCATGGATGGATTGGCCATGAACTCCCTTTCAAAGAGTGGGAAGTCAATGGAGAGGCCATATTGTGATCTCAGTGAGTCCTGGGAAGGCGTGACCCACTCAGATCCCGGGATGGTAACAAGGATGTCTCCCTTCATAAAATTCCGGAGCAGCCTCCTCGTCCTCGGCGAAGCTCTGTCAGTAAGCCTTATCCTGCCGTTCTCATATGATATTTCAGATGCCTTCATGACGCCAGCCCGGATCTCGTCCTCAATAATCTTCAGCGGATCCATCGGGTCCCTTCTCATTATCCTGAATATCCCCAGCTGCACCAGGGACCTGAGGTACCAGGCATGGCAGTCCTGCTCAAGCCTGAGGTCAAGCTGAACCCTCTCACGCTCCTCAACCCTCTTCTTCAGGCTTTCGTACTCAGCCTCCTTCATGGAAAGAGAAGATCTCATCCGGGATATCTCCTCAGCCAGCTTGGACAGCCTGATCGAATCTGAATCGCGGGGCATCATGCTCCGTATCGCCCTTCGGAACACCTCTGAGGCATTTATTGAAGGGTTCTTGCGAAGGAATTCCTCAATCTCGGGATCGGATGTTATGGCCCTCTGAACAAGTTTTGATCCCCCTATTGTAGGCCTTCCAGCCTTCCTGGAATTCATGCGACACCTCCATAATAAGAGAAACAATTAGAAAAGCAACGGGAGAAAAACGAAAAATAGAAAATAAATAAATATTTTAAATATTTATTTAATTCTGGCAAAAAGAGAAATTTTCTGATTTTGCGGAAGGCCGGCCTCAGGAATTTGATATATATGAAAATTCCCGGAACAAGCTCTGTAACGTTCTCCAGAACATTCCTGCCGTTGGGAATTTCATATATATTAATTTCAGAATAAGGAAAATCCAAGGTCATCTTCCATACCTCCTCTTTCTCCTTGCCACGAAGGCATCGTGCTGGAGCCTCTGCTCAGGATCATTAAAGAATGTCGGGAAGATCTTGATCGAAAGTGGATTTTTCCCGATGATGCAGCAGTCATCCTCATGGTTGGATATCCAGATATTCAGCTGCCTTTCTGCCTCAGCAAGGTCATAGTCCACTAGCATCATCAATTTAGGATCATTGGCTGAGATTGTGTAAGATCTGTCAAGCTGGAACAGAAGGGAAATCTGCCTCTGGATTGAGCTGTCCCTCAGGGTTATCATGGTTTCAGCCCCTTGAAAACATAGCGGACCCTGCTGATGGTCTTCCTGATTTCTTCCACATCAGCATTCTCCAACTCTCTGAGTATCTCCTGAATCTTTATGCTATCCAATGAAAGCATTACAGTCCACCTTCATTTAATTGCAAAGAATCGTCAGATATGTATGCAGCATCCTCATAGTCAACGGCAGAACCTCTTTCATAAGCACCCTTCCCCAGGATATAATAATAAATGGCCTCGTCCGCATTGACCGGATCATCCACATGGAAATGGTACCAGTAGTCGAATACCGCCCTTGCAGTGCCCGCTCCTAGTCTCTTCCTGGCGTTATAGAATGCCTTATTTTCATTAGTCAGAATGAAAGTGGATTCCATAGGGTCCGAACCTCCATAAAATGAGGAACAAACCCATCAATCCCCTCCGTTTTTGGCTGTGATATCAGATCAGTAAACTGGTTCGTCTCTATTCCTTAAAACTGGCTGGGTAAAAATAGACCGAAGTTATTTTGAGATGCATGAGTTTCATTGGATTGACCATATTAATCAAATGCCGGGTTCTAATCTCCGCCTACCTTACTCCTAGGATGAGAAAATTCAGAATAAAGATTACTTTAAGGCTTTTACACGAGAAGAAGCTTGCAAAATGATTTTATGCGAGGTAATTTAGCGGAGGTCTTCTGTGTGAGCCTTAGATTGGGAAATAATAAACTGCGGAACTGTCTGCTATTTTCGTAGCAGGAACAATGGTGTCTCAGTCGGTGAGGACAGTAGCATACTACTGCATCGTCCTGGCAATCAGATAGGGCAAAGGTCAAAGACGGAAATAATGAACATCATTGTTCGACATAAGTCTGAACATCCTGATTGCACATAATATGACGCTAAGAGATGAAAGTAATTTAATGGCCACATAATTTGATGAGGCTTTGTTTTTCCAATTTTATCAAAATTAAGCCAGTGGTTATCTAGAAAAAAATATATATTGAATTCAATATTAGCAACAACGAGAGTCAGTTATCTACGTTTGTCAATTTCCGTAATCGTACTTGCCATATTGCTATTAGCTGGATTTTCCTCCATTGGTCCGCTTCCCCCTTTGGTTCGCGTAATTAATCCTTCAAGCGGTATTTTCTCTCCTCCCGCTTATTTTTATAGTCCAGGAAGCCAAAGCGTATCGGTTGAGTTTTCAAATGTTTCCGCCAGTGTTCTTATTTATCGGCAGGCGGATGGTTTTATTGGTCTGGCTAGTAACAATACCCGGGCTGTATACTATGAGCAGGGGTACCTTGAAGCGGAGTACAGGCTTGCCCAGCTTGATTTTCTAAAACGCACCGCTTTGGGCAATCTTTCTGCGATAGCAGGTGCCTCCACACTTCAGACGGATATATTCATGAGGGAACTACAACTTTACAATACTGCGGTGATGGAAAGGCAGAACCTCAGCCAAGACAGTATGACGTACACATATCTGAAATCTTTCGTGGATGGAATTAACGCATATATTGGCAACATAACTAGCGCGAAACTGCCAATGCTTTTCAAAATACTGAATGTTGAGCCTCATAAATGGAACGTGACTGATGTGCTCGCCGTTCAACAGCTCTTCCTCTGGACGAACAGCGCAGGAGGTCTCGACCCTATATATTTCAACTTTGCACTGCAAAAGATGCCTGAATCTGTTATCAGGGCAATATACCCCGCATATCCGTCAGGAATACAGAACCCCATAGTTCCGTATTCACTTAACCCGGCTATATACTACCAACCGGGAGATATCAGTGACCTGAATCTGTACGTACCCTACGTGAACCTTTCAGATTCAGCCTATTCAGCGTTCAATTCATTCTATACAGGTGCAATGGGTGGACTTGCAAAAGCCTCACAAAGCTTCATTGGAGCCTCAGAAACTAACGCACTCAGATTGAACTACACAGTGTTCCAGGACTTTGGAAGCAACAATTGGGCTGTAAATGGTATAAGGACATCTAATGATTCCGCGTTGCTAGCAAATGACCCTCACCTGACCACGAGTGCACCCTCAATATGGATGGGATTCCAGCTCGTTTCGCCCGGAATGAATGTCATTGGCGTCACTTTCCCTGGATTTCCCGGAATTATACTTGGCCACAATCCGTACATAGCATGGGGTGCCACCAATGGCCAGATACAGGAAACATACTTCTATGCGGAGCAGACATCCCCGGCCCACCCTGGTGATTACTTCTTCAATGATTCATGGGTGCCATTCCGGCTGGAAAATGAATCTATACTTGTGAGGGGTGAGAAACCGGTACACATTGAAATAGAAGTTGCGAAAAATGGAGTCGTCATCAATGGGAGTTTGGGAGTACCAATAGCCATGGACTGGACAGGTTATATTCCCACCTTTGAAGTCACGTTCTTTCTTAATATTGATAGATCGCATTCCGTAATGCAGTTCGTCCAGAACCTCACTGAATACTTCAAAATTGCCATACAAAACTGGGCTGTAGCTGACAGTTCAGGAAACATAGGGATATTTCCGTATGGTCTCTATCCTGTCATTGACAAAGGCAATCCGAGGGGGATTCTTCCTGGCAACGGTTCCTATGACTGGACCGGTTTTATACCTTACAGCTATTTGCCCCATCTCTACAATCCATCGAGAGGCTTTGTTTTTTCAGCCAACCAGATAACGGTCTCACCAAATTATCCCTATTACATCGGGTGGGACTATGAGTCAGGTTACAGGGCAGACCAAATATACTCGATGCTGAATTCCACCTATGGATTCAACTATTCAAAGATGAAGAATATACAGCTTTCTGTTCACGATTTCACTACCGGCATATTCCTGAAGCCTCTCATCAGGGCTTTGAATTTCGAGGGGCTCAACAAAACTCCAGAATATTTGGCCTTAAGTTCGTGGAACGGCAATATGGATATCAACTCAACAGCCGCGACCATATACTATTTTTTCATAAGATATTTCGTCAGTACTGTATTCACCCCGTGGCTTACCTATTATGGGATAAACGGAACTTATGGCCTGGGCCTGACATCATTTTTCCTAGGATCAGATGACTATTACCATGGGCCTCTTATTGAAGATCTGGTAAACTGGACCGCGACGGATCAGAACTCATCGTTCTTCAATAATCCTCTGCCAAATCAGAAAGGTAATGCAACCACTGCCATGCTCGGAGCATACTCTCAGGCCATCAACTACATTACTGATAATTATGGATATTATTCCTCCTCTTGGCAGTGGGGGAAAATACACAAGAGATACCTGTCTAGTTTCTTTGGTATTTCCCCTTTAAATACGAAGCCGATACCTGCACCCGGGGATGGAAACACAGTGAATGCTGCGTATGGCATTGTTTCTGACTTCGGACCGTCATGGCGCATGATAGTGAATATGAGCGATCCCATTACGGGCATAGGCATATACCCAGGTGGCATATCTGAAAATCCCCTTTCCCAATATTACGACAACACTTTTGAGTACTGGAATGACGGCGTCTATTTCACTCTCATAAATATGGACGCCCCCGCCCAGTTTTTCTACCTTTACAAGGGAGGAGGTATGCCTTGATTATTTCAAGATCCCAGCAAACTGCAACTGTCATTTCGTTTATCATCGTTTTCATTTTCTCCCTGATCCTTGCATATGTTGGGTATTGGTACCTAATTATCCTGCCCTCTGTTATTGCGGGATTATTTATAATCAGGATGCGCGGAATCGCCATATCAGCTCTCGCTTCTCCGGCCGGTGTGTTGGTTGCTACGTCTCCACATATATCATATGGAGTCGCACAGGCTTCTCTTTTTGCTGCAATAGCGGGCATACCTGGCGGTTCTACACTCCCCATAATTCTACTGTTGGTAATGTCGTACCTGTTTGCTTTGTTCCCTATGGCTGCTGCCTCCTCATTCTTGTCGGAAAAAAATTCAATGACATAATCGTTTGCAGTTCTCCGTACCTTTGCAAATAATTAATTTAATTGATTACTATGGTCTTAACCGTGTGTTTTTGCTCCTCATCAGAGATATTGCACTGAAAGCCTGCAGTCACTGCTTGTATGAAGGGAGAAGCACCATGGCCAATTCACAGTTCACTCTGTGCCACTTGCCTATAATAGGATCGATTCGATGATCTTGCGGAATGAAATCTGCGAGTGTGTTAATTTCAGTATCAAAGGCCCTAAGATCATTCATTTTTGCAGTTATGGCATTAATCACGCCATACTACCTGGGAAGCCTGGGGCTGTCTGCACTGAGTACAGGGATTATAATCTTTATTAGTGTTGTCTCCGGCTCAACTCTTATTCTGTTATTCCCCTATGTGCCTCTAAGTACCAAGAATAGGATATTTCTGCTTTCCGCGCTTCTAATTGGGGGGCTTGCCATTCTCACAATCTACAGAAGCATTATATTTTTCATAGTCGCCCTGCTTCTAGGAGGAATATCATTGACTGGCCGGGATTACTCGGCTTTTCAGCCAATTGAGCAGTTCACCATTGCCCACGAGGAGCAGGAGCAGCAATCAAGGAATGTGGCATTCTCTATTTACAACTTCGGGTCGTATGGAAGTGCTGCCGTTGCTTACGTCATCCTATTCCTGATAGAGAAGCTTACATTCTACGACGTATTCTCGGTCCTCCTAACGCTTTCTGTTATTCATCTTGCGGTGTTTGTCATTATAAGGTTCCCGGGATATTCCAGACCTAAGCATTCCAAGAATTTTCCTGAAGAAATCAGAAAGCATGTTCTGACACTCTCGGGTCTTTTTGCTATAGACTCGTTCGGAGGAGGATTCGTATCAGTTTCGATGCTGGCGCTTTGGTTCAAGGTGGTGTATAGTGTTTCTCTTTATGAAGCAGGACTTATTTTCACTATTGTCAATGTGGTGACAGGAATATCTGTTCTTATCTCTTCAAGGATTTCAAACAGCATTGGGCTAATAAAAACTATGGTGTTCACACACCTGATAAGCAACGTGTTCCTGATACTAATGCCGATTATCCCTAACTTGTATGCGGCACAACTATTTCTATATCTGAGGCAGACTACCAGCCAGATTGATGTTCCTGCTCGTGACAGCTTCACCAACACAATAATTCCCGCAGATTACAGGGTACACACTAACTCCGTGTTTTCCACAGTCAGGATGGTGGGACAGATTCCTGGACCTGCAATAGGCGGGTACCTTGTCGGAACTGCTCCATCGTCTTTGCTGTTCGCAGCGGGTGGGATTAAAATAGCATATGATCTGTTTCTCTATCTGAAATACAGATGGTTCAAGACTTAATCAGTTTCCGGCGTGAATCCTTAGGTTTCGATTTTCTGAATGGGCATTAGGGAAGGGTGAGTTCTCAATAACTGGTTATGCTTTTCGGATTCAGAAATACTCGTCTAAGTCCTTGGAAACTTTCTATGCACATAGCCGTCACGTCATCAGAAGAGGTGGTGAATTTGCTACATCGCCGGCGATACTGCGTTGAACAAGGCTTCAAGAAAGTACCATCAAGTGTTGCTAAATGTCTACCCTATTACAAGGAGGACGATTATCTCAATTAGTGCACAACTTTTACATTTAAGGCCTTCACCTTAGGCCTAGGTTTCTGTGAAAAACATCAGAGTGCCTGTAAGGTCAAATTAAATGCAAGTTCTCTAAGTCCTCTTGTTCCCGGACTCCAGGTTCGTTTTGCAGAAGGCGTACAGTGCATCGTAAGCCGGAAATTGCAGCATCATGTTTTCATGATCGTTCTTTGCAATTATTCTGAAACCGGTTGCTAGAGCTTTGAGGCCGTAACTTTCCAACGGCGGACTCGTGGTCTTGGTGTCTGCACCTCTCACAATTCTTGCTACCATCGAAAGTGTGGGATCACTCAGATTGTATTTTTTGATGATGGCGTCGAAGCTTGAATGCTCCTCACCATTTTCGAGGTAATGATTCAGCTCAGCCCCTGCAACATCAAATGGAATGGCATCTAATTCCTCGGCCTTGCTCATGACCTCTGCCTGGGAGACGAAGAAGAATTCAGCCTTGGGGTCCACAAAGTTCTTTATGAGCCACGGGCAGGCAATTCTATCTACCATAGCTCTTTCTCTGGTTATCCACCTCATAGGCAGACATCTGTTCAGCATTATTAAATTACCCACTGTATTTCTATTGATCTAAAAGCTGAGGTATAATCTTATACCGTGAACGGTTGAAACGATTTGAAAATAGGTTAGGGGAAGGTCAATGTGGTGTGGCTCGGATAAGGACATCAAAAAGCTTGTCCCTATTTGAGAGGATTGGCTAGGAAAAAGTTATGCCCCCTATGCACATGATAACTTATGGCGAAATTTCCTAGTGAAGAGTGGGCAAAAGATTATGTAGCTGCGCTCAATGAAAATCAGTCTTACAAGGAAGCGGGTAAGGACTGGGAGGGGGATATAATCTTCGAGATTGAGAAAGACGAGAACCTGCCGCAGTCTTTCTTCCTGTATCTCGATCTTCATCATGGAACTTGCAGAGGTTTCAAGACTTCAACAAACCTGAACGATCTACCCAAGCCACAGTTCAGATACAGAGGGAAATTCGGAAACTGGAGACGCCTTATCAATGGGGAGATCGATCCCATTCAGGGGATTCTAACAGAAAAGTTCAAATTGGATGGCTCAATGATCAAGATTATGCGATTCACCAGAGCTGCAAAGGAAATGGTGAATACTGCAACAAAAGTGAGGACTGAGTTCTGAAATGTGGTTCTTCCGGGCTCCGGAAATCATATTTGGGGAAGATTCCCTAGATTTTATATCTAATCTTGCGGCTGAAAGAGTTTTGATTGTTTCTGACAAAAACATCGCGAGCAGCGGCTCTCTGGATCATGTGTTGAAGAGGCTTGGCAGTTCAAGTGTGAAAGTTATTAGCGATGTGCCGGTGGAACCAGATTTCCAGTTTATCTCGTCCTTCAGGCAGCAGGTCGCCAACTTCGCACCTGACCTCATCATTGGAGTTGGTGGCGGATCTACATTGGACGCGGCAAAGGTCCTGTTTGCTCAATATGGAGCCCCAGACATCAATCCCAAGGAGATCACTCCAATCCTTAAGCTGGATCTGAAAAACGAATGCAAGCTTGCCCTTGTTCCCACCACAACAGGAACTGGCTCAGAATGCTCGTGGGCAGCAGTAATTTGTGATGAAACGGGCAGAAAGAACGAATTGGCATCTCACGAAATTATGGCAGATTATGCAATCATCGATCCAAAGATGGTTGAGACTCTCCCGCACGATGTGATGCGAAATACAGCTGCAGACGCAATCACGCATGCTGTGGAGGCTTATACAAGCGCCTGGAAGAACCCATTCTCCGACGCAATGGCAGACAAGTCGCTTGAACTAATTGCGAACAACTATTTCGTGGCTGAACACGATCTCACCTCAAGACACATGCTTCAGATTGGTGCCTCTATGGCTGGAATATCTTTCTCGAACTCTCAGGTTGGCCTTGCTCATGCACTTGGTCATGCTCTCGGTTCATTGTACAGACTTCCGCACGGTATATGTGTAAGCATTTTTCTTCCCTCAGTTACAGAATTCAATGAGAATGCAGTGAAAAACCGGCAACTCGACCTTATTGGCGACTTCCCTGAAAAGTATAGGAAGGAGAACCTTTCTGCCACACTGAGGTCCTTCTTCAGAGACATGGGGCTACCTGACAGCGCAGAAAAAGCGGGCATAGATCCTCACGAATACCGTAGACGCGAAGTTGATATGCTGGATCTTGCCTCCTCATCCGCCTGCGTTATAACCAATCCGCGGCAGCCAAGCAACGATGAAATCCTCGACATTATCAGATCTATTTACTGAGATAATATTCTTTGTCCTTCACTTTCCCATGCCCGCAGCCATCTACACCAGCATCCACGATGTTTTATATATCCTTTTTGAGATTGTTTCTGATGAAGGTTCTTGCAATACTCCCACCATTCCTGCCGGTGGAAATGATACGCAGGTCTGTTTCAGCTGTCCTGCCAGGGATAGAAGTGCGGACAGATGAGGACTTTGTTGGAGAAAATCTGCTTGGAAAAATGCCGAATCTGAAGTTTATCCAGGTAGCCAGCACCGGATATGACAACGTCGATCTTGAAGCTGTCAGGAGGGCAGGAATCATGTTAGCTAATGCCCCTTCTTCCAACAAGGAAAGTGTAGCCGAGCACGTCATTGGAATGATTCTTTACTTTCTCAAGGATTTCAGGTACCTCGACAACCAGATCCGGAGCGGTTCCTGGCCAATGCTTACAGCTTCAAGAGATCTGAGCGGCAAGATTGTGGGAATCGTAGGAATGGGAGCTATCGGTCAGCGCCTTGCTGAGAGACTTCTTCCCTTTGGATGCTCCATCCTCTACTACGATGTGAGGAGGATCAGCAGGGAAATGGAAGTGAGATACGGATCCATGTTCACTCCGCTTAACGAGCTGCTTTCCGTCTCTGACATAATCACTTTGCACGTGCCCTTAACGGATTCGACACGGAAAATGATAGGCGATCATGAATTCAGCTTGATGAAGGACGGCTGCATGTTCATAAATACTTCCCGGGCAGAGGTCGTGGACGGTCTGGCTCTTCTGAGAGCAGTTGAGGTGGGAAAGATCAAGGCAGGAATAGATGTATACGAAAAGGAGCCACCTGATTTTTTGTCTCCGATCTTCAGGGCAGAAAATACCCTATTCACACCCCACATAGCTGGAGTCACGCTAGAGAGCCAGGCTAGATTCATTCAGGAGACAGCTGCAAATGTCCTAAGGTACATGCAGGGACTGAATCCGATGAACAGGGTGATCTGATGCTTGCACACGAGGTTCTTTCGGAAGAGCTTGAGAGACTTTCTCTCTACCCTGTTTTTGGCAACCCTGGTACTACAGAACTGCCGATGCTCCAGAGCGTTTCCAGTTACATCCTCACATTGCATGATTCGATTGCCCTCGGCATGGCAGACGGCTATGCTCAGTCGAGAAGAAAACCCTCAGTTTGCAGCCTGCACACAGTGCCCGGGCTTGGAAACTCCATGGCATTCCTTCATACTGCTAGCATGAACAGGTCACCCGTTGTTGTCACTGCGGGACAGCAGGATTACAGGCACATGTTCTACGAACCGATCCTATCGGGTCCGACCGAAACAATGGCATCGCCATTCGTGAAATATCATTATGAGATAAGAGACCCGAACGACATATCACGATCACTGAGGAGAGCCTACCAGATTGCCCTTGCACCACCGTCAGGACCCGTTTTCCTCAGTTTTCCCATGAACATCATGGACAAGGAATCCGGTGAAGTGACTGGAAAATTCGGCACGGAACTTGAAAATACATACGATGACAAGGCAACAATGGAGATAATGCAAATGCTGAATTCTGCAGAGAATCCGGCGCTAATTCTCGGATACGAAATTGATGCTTTCAGTGCTATGGATGTCGCGGTTGAGTTTGCCCACAGGCTGGGCCTGAAGGTATTTTCCGAACCGCTGGCAAGCAGGTCACCGTATCCTTCCGAAGACCAGCAGTTTGCAGGTGATCTGCCTCCTGCCTCTGCCCTGATTAATATGATGCTCGCAGACTGTGATTTTGTGCTGATCGTTGGCGGTAATCTCACACTGTACCCTTTCACTCCGGCGCCATTGCTTCCAGGAAAGACAGTTGTGTCTGTAGGTTTTGAATCACCTCAGAGGGCTGATTTCACAGTGAGGATGCACCCCGGTGAATTTCTGAAGAACGCATTGAAGTACGGGAAGAAAAACTGGAATTACCGCCGTCCAAAAGATTACTCGTTGTTGAGCGAAGTAGCAAGGGCCAGAAAAAGGCTGGATCCATTGTACTTCATCCATGGCATAAGGGAGTCCCTTAAGGGATACTCAGTGGTAGACGAAGCAATATCCGCATCACCGGTTCTGAGAAGGGTGCTGGGTTACGGGTCTGACAGGTACTTTACAGCAAAATCTGGTCAACTTGGATGGGGTCTTGCGGCAGGAGCTGGAATTGCATTGTCCGGGAAGAAGACATTATCAGTGGTGGGTGACGGGTCGTTTCTTTATACAGTTCAGGCTTTGTGGACGCTGAAGAGATACGGAATACCATTAAAGGTGCTCGTCCTTGACAATGGTGGATACTCAATTCTCAGAAGCTTCGCCAGCTCCTATTACCCCAACATGAGGGACTTGGATTATCTTAGGCCGGAGATAGACGTAGTGGCCATAGCAAGATCATTCGGCATCGAAACGGATGAATGTGACCCTGACTTAAAGGCACTGTCTTGGTTGAGTGAGGGGGATGGCCCAAAGGTACTAGTGGCGCACACAAACAGTGATGTGCCTAAATTATTTCTATGATTCACCCCTGATCTTTCAGGATCAGGCCATAAGCAACCCTGTCCAGGTCACTCTCCCTGTCGTTTAGAAATATGTGCCTTGTCTGGGTCATCTCAAGGATTCCCTCTCTCCCAAGTTCTCTGCCTATCCCACTATTCTTGAATCCGCCACGGGGTGCTGCCGCTGAAAGGAGATGGTAGTCGTTGACCCAGACCGTTCCAGCCTCTATCCTTGTCGCCATCTCTACTGCATTGTTTATGTCTCTGGTCCATATAGCAGCTGCGAGGCCGTATTTTGAGGAGTTTGCGAGGCGAACAGCATCATCTCCCTTCTCATATTCCATAACAGTAAGTACTGGCCCAAAAATCTCCTCTTTGCCTATCTCCATGTTCTCCTTCAGGTTTCCAAGCACCATCGGCGGGAAGTAGTATCCGCCTTCAGGCACTTCGTTCCCGATGTCTCTCTGCAATAGTACCGTGGCTCCATCCCTGATCCCGTCCTCAACCAGTGTCCTGATCTTGAGCAGCTGTTCTTCAGTCGTAATCGCACTGATGTCTGTCTCCATATCCATCGGGTTTCCCGCCTTCATCGTCATCATCATCCTGCCAATTGAATTGAGAAGCTTTTCTTTCACAGATTTGTGCACAATCAGCCTGCTACCGGATTCACACAGCTGACCTGAGTTAAGGAAGATTCCAAAAAGGACACCTTTTGCGGCATGGCTGATATCTGCATCCGGAAGTACAATGTTTGGGGACTTGCCGCCAAGCTCGAGAGTTACCTTTTTCAGGTACTGACCCGCCAACGAAGCCACTTTGCGTCCTGTAGATGTGGAACCTGTGAAGCTAACCATGGCCACCCTGTCATCAGTGAGAAGCGTGTTACCTACTTCATCTCCCGGACCGGATACCACATTCAATACTCCAGGAGGAAGCCCCGCATCAAGAGCATCATGAGCCAGTTCCAGAGCAGTTAGTGGAGTATATTGAGATGGTTTCAGTACCACAGTATTACCGGCCAGCAGTGTAGGAGCAGTTTTCCAGACAGCCATAAGGAGCGGCACATTCCAGGGGGCAATTGCTGCCACAACTCCCATAGGGGCATTCTGAACGATGCCTTTCGTGCCTGGGTATTCAGGGTGTTCTATGAACCTCGAAAACTCAAATTCCTTGGTTTCTGCAAAGTACTGCATATGTGAGATTGCCAGCGGTATGTCCATGAACATGCTCTGCCTCAGTGTCTTGCCCGTGTTCAGGGATTCAAGAGTGGCATATCTTTCGCTCTTATCCTGAACTATTGATGCGAGTTTCGCAAGGATCTCCTGCCTCTTCTTCACACCAGTAACTGCCCATTTCCCATGAAAGGCTTCAAAGGCTGAATCTATGGCTTTCAGGGTCTCTTCCCTGCCTGCAAGCACCAATTTTCCAAGCACTCTTCCATCCACAGGGCTCTTGAGCTGGGTCACTCGGCCGGTTTCGACAACTTCACCACCAATAATATTTCCAAACGGAATATCAATTGTCATTGCACAAACATGAGAATAGGGGAATTATACATTCCTGTCTTAAGAAATCCGCGGAATATTTCAATATCATAAATTGATACTTATCAGTCCGGATTGTTCGAGATCGTAGACATCCTCATGGTTGAGCATTCATTGATACGGCAAATCTCAGGCTGGATCAGGACCGATGACAGTCCCCAGTTTGGAGAATTTCGATCCTATGTTAAGGATTGCCACATTGAGATCGAGGAAAAACTTGTTTTTCCAGTGATTCTGGAAAGCATTCCTGATCAAATGGCTAATGAATCCACAAGGGTGAAGCAGATACAGGCTGATCATAAGCTGCTTCTGAAACTGTCAGAGAACCTGGACAGATGGATTGAGAAAGGAGATCAGTCGCTTATTAGAGAGAGGGCACCCCTATATATCCGTCTCTTGAAAGATCACAATGCCAATGAAGACAAATTTGTGTTCAGGTGGTGGAATCCCTCAGATCATTCCCATGAAAATGATGTAATTAGAGAAGCATCCTCGGTGATAGAGAATTTTGGAGTGGATCGTTATCTGGCTATAACTGGTGCTTCAAAGGAACTGTTTGAAAAAATGTTCAAAAAGTGAAGTCAGTCACTGTCCTCAGGAGGAATCTCCACATACTGCGTGAAGAGATAGTTGATCTCAAGCAGCTTGTTGTAAAGGTCCCGTCCAAATTGCGAAAGCTGCAGTTTCTTCTCCGGATCATACTCGAATATGTTCATTCCGATGAGATACTCTGAAATTTCACTGATAATCTCTTCCCTTCCAGACGCCTTCATGTTTTCCAGTATGATCTCACCAGAACTGCCCAGTTCGAAGATGGCCCTGAGAATTCCCGGCTTCCAGTCCAGCCACTCAAGATAATCTTTTTGCATTTTTGCTCAAATAATTTATTGTGTCACGCCTAATAAATATGTAACCTTACCAATGAGCAGGAGAAACATCGTTCTTAGCAAATAAGGGTTTCTGAAAACAGGTTAGATTTTGTCTGTCAAAACTGTGATCTAAGAGATTCCTCTATCTTTATCAGAACTCTCGTTAGGGACTTCCTCTCCTCTTCGGTGAGTGAATCAAAGGCATTCCTAATAATTGAAGTATAGAACTCCTTCATGCGGTTTAGATAAACGATCCCGTTGGGTGTGATGCTCACCCTTGTAACCCGTTTATCCGATTCGCTTCGTATCTTTCTGGCAAGCCCTTTTTGAACTAACCTGTTAACTGAAGCAGTAACCCAAGGAGAAGTAACTCCTACACGGTCCGCTATCACCGCTACAGGTGTCTCACCGCGCTCCTCCAGGACTTTCAGTATCTTTATCTCTACCGGTTTTATCGAATTGGAACCAAGGTTACGCTCTATGCTTCTTCGCCATTCAAGAAACAATCTCGTGAAAAGGTTCCAGATTTCAACAGAATCGCTGTTGAAACCTGTCTCTGTTTCTACCTGTTTTCTCTCATCAGCTATTCTCATTTTAACCTCGAAACTTCAATTCCTACCTTTTCCGGTTTCTTTTTATCTGAGCTTGGCGGATCGACCGGATTTAAAGCAGCTGACCCAGGTTGCAAGGGAGCTCCCTTTGGCATCACCTCGTCGTAGACGAATCTCTTTCCTCTCAGGGCAGAGAGAATCGCTGCCAGCGTAAACATTCCTGCCCCTGCATAGAAGGAAAGCCTGAGAGAACCCATAAATGCCGGTGCCAATGCAGTGGGGAACCAATGGGTGCCTTCGAGGGTAGCTATGGTTGAGGGGCTAAGAAGAGAAGTCACTGAGGATGGTAGCAGGCTGAATATAGTCTGTATCGGGTTGTAGCCAAGAAATGCAGAGAAGAGTGCAGAAGTCGGAGGAATCTGATTGAATACCGGAATGAGTACCTGAGCCCCTGCCCCAGAAAGGGCAGAGCTAAAGGAAACAGGCAACCGTGTGGTCAGTCCGATGATAACGATAGTGAAGAATATTCCCATGCTGGCTGTCTGGCCGGTATTTTGAAGCGTGGTCCTCATTCCTGAGGCGGTACCCCTATCGTGGGGAGGAACTGAGTTCATAACCGCAGCTATGTTAGGGGCCGCAAACAGGCCCATTCCGGATCCCATCATGAACAGCGTGAGCCCAAAGAGTGGGTAAGCAAAGTTGTAACTGAACAAGGAGAGCAGAATGAATGCAATAGCCCCTACAACCATCCCAAGCGTTGAGAGCAACCTGGCCCCCAGTTTATCCGACAGGGCTCCACTTATTGGACCGAACGCCACGAATCCCAGCATCATTGGAATCGTGTAGATTCCAGCCCAGAATGGAACGCTTGTGTATGAGTATCCATGGAGAGGTAGCCATATGCCCTGCAGAAGTATGATTATCATGAACATGACTCCGCCCATTCCCATAGACTGGAGGAACCCTGCAAAAGAGCCTGTGGAAAATGCCCTTATGCGGAAGAACTTCATATTGAACATTGGCTGCTCTACATACCTTTCTATGAGTACGAATAGAACCAGCAGGACGATTCCAGTTGCTATCGAGATCTTCACCCAGGGGTTACCCCAGCCCATAGAATCAGACTGGTATGGCATGAGGCCATATGTGATCCCTAGCAGAATAAGTGTAAGGCCTCCAGCGAATGTTACATTGCCGGGGAGGTCTATTTTCTCGTCAAGCCTTCTGACTGCGTTATCCTTCAGCTTAGCATAAGACCACACTGTTCCGAGAATTCCCACGGGGACGCTCACAAGGAATACGTATCTCCAGTAAATTCCTGCAAGTAGCCCACCTAGAATAAGCCCTATTAGCGATCCGGCAAGGCCCGCTATCTGGTTCATCCCCATTGCCTTCCCGCGTTCACTTGGTGGAAAGCTGTCCGTTATAATAGCGGCAGAGTTGGCGAAGAGGAAAGCTGCACCCACGGCCTGTATCATTCTGAAAATGATCAGTTCAAGTGCACCCTGGTCACCGGTTCCGGGGGTCAGAAACAAGAGGATGGAGCCGACCGTGAAAATGAGAAATCCAAAATTGAATAATCTAACTCTGCCGTATATATCGGAGAGCCTTCCGACTGTCACTAGCAGGACAGCAGTGACGATCATGTACCCCATCAGAATCCAGAGCAGGTACTGGAAGGACGAACCCGCGAATGGATCCAGGTTAATTCCCCTGAAAATAGCTGGCAGAGATATCATCATTATAGTTCCGTTAATGGAAGCCATTAAGACTCCTATCGTTGTGTTGGAGAGTGCAACCCATTTATATTGGACCAATTTGATCGCTCCTTGATATCAAGATGGTATTAATAGATAACTGATTAATAATTGGTGATTAACTCATAACGTTTTTATCTCTGGCTTCCATATGCCAGAGCATTAAGATGTTGAGCAGAAAAACTTCCCTGGTTATAGCCATTGTCATTCTGGTTGTCTTTGCGGGCCTGGTTTATACAACTGTGGAAAAGTCTACCGGAGCAATATCAACAAACGTTGCACTTTCAACCGGTTACCTCAAAGTGGAGAATAACACAAAACCCATATATTTCATTACGAACAACACTTCCTACATCGAATTCAACATGACCGTGTTGACAACTGCCAGCCAGATATATGTTTATGACATATCGCCACTCAACAACACATCATACGTTTGGACTAATCTGACTTCTCTCGGGAAACAGAATTACGAACTGCTCAATATAACCAACGGCACGACCGTTACTGTCAATCTTACCTTGAATCAGGCTGCTGTTGAGAAGATGGCTCCATTCGATCCGTTCACCCATTCTGGTATATACGTTGTGAAGATAATTGTCATCTCATCGCAGGGAGATGCCACAGGCTTCGGTTTTGGGCTTGCTAAATCAAGCTATCCATGAAATTTTTGATTTATTAATGCCGGTCTGGTGTGCAACTGGCCTCCGTCATACCGGTTCAATAATTCCGTACAGTCCCAGAGACATGTACATCTTTTCCTTTATGTTCTCGGTTTCGCCTCCAGTTAGGTGAAGTGCATCAACTTTCTCGTCAATTAAACCTTTTATGTTGCTGAGGTCTTCAAGGTATCTTTTCACTGCTTTCTTTGCCTTGTCGGGGGGCGGCACCGCAATGGTCTTCGAACCATTCTTGGCTGCGTAGTAGCAGAATTTTGCTAGGATTGGATTGTTAAAGAATATCCTATGCTGATCCACCAGGAGATAAATACCCTCAAGTTCCCTGTACAAGCTTATTTCATCACCTGCGGGCAGCTCAAGAACCTCCATATCCCGTGTAAGTTCCACGTATTCTTCTGGAAACTTCTTGATCTTAACCTGATTTAATATCTCAGCGAGAAGTTGATTTTCATCATACATTATGAACTCATTTCGTTGAGCAATTAAACATTTGCGATTCAGCAACAGAAGCAATCTCTCAGCGTCTGTCCTGCCAGACTGATCATCTTCACGCAAAAGCTATGAGGTTAATCTAAATTCCGTTAGGATAGCTATAAACAGAAAGACGAGAATAATCCTACTGATCTGGGTTGTTTATCTGGCAATTTTCATAGCCCTTGATATTATTCTTCCTAGATTTTACCCCAATTTTTCATATTATTACTCCTTTTTTCCCTTCTTCTTTTTCTTCCCGTTCTTCTGGGGAAGTGGGGGGTACAGAAGAGGGCAGAAAAATACCCAGCAGTCAAACAAAAATAATAACAGCGCGGCTGCAGACTATACAGGTGACGCGCCACACAGGTCTGATACGCCTGAGTATAACTATGACCTGAGTGACATTGATTTGAAGGAATACGGACTCTCGGAGCCCAGGCGGTCATTCAGAGCATTTTATTATCTGGGAATCCTGATTTTGCTTGCTGCGCTGGTATTCTTCCTCTATTTCTTGGGCCTTCTTTGAAGCCAGGGGTATTTCATCTTGGTAATCGGTCAAGTATCTTTCCCACTTTCGCCTCCTGATGCTTCAACCCCAGGAAGTATTGAGCCTCATGATGTACGGATTCTAGGGGGTACGGCAAGTTTTAAACTGTCTGTTTGTTCTGATCGGCAATGAGCATAATCCTTGCAGTGCTTCTGCTTCTCCTGGTTGCACTGATCGTCGGCGAGGCATTTGAAAGGGTAAAGCTGCCCGCCGTCGTCGGGGAGATAATCACGGGGATAGTATTCGGACCAACGGTTCTCAATTTGATTAAACCTTCTGCCGTGCTCTCCGGATTTTCAGAGATATCCCTATTCTTCATTGTTCTGCTGATCGGTGTGGAAGTGACAACAGAGACTATAACAAGGAACGTTAAAAAGGCGGCACTTTTTTGCCTGACGAGTTTCATTGTCCCCGTAATAGCCATGATAATAGTAACAGCGGGACTGTTTAAAATACCCACCCAAACTGCGGTTATTGTCTGCGTGGCGTCCGGGATCCCATCCATATCCATAATTTCAGTTCTCATTTCAAGATACAACCTCCTTAACATTGAGGCAGGTAGGGTTATCCTCTCCTCAGTGATTATTACAGACATAATCGGATTTACCGTCGCCTCCGGTTTTTCAAATCCCAGCAAAATAGTGATAGGGGTGTTCGGAATAATCGCATTTCTCATCGTTCTGTTCCTTATTGATTTCCAGATCAGGAAGCATTCTGCCCTGGTTTCCCACGTTTTCGAGTCGCTGAGGGCAAGGGAGCGGGGAGAGAAGGTAGTCTTTGGAATCGTTATTACCAGTGGTCTGCTGATCGCCTCCCTGCTTGAATTTCTCGGCGTAACGTATGTCCTTGGCGCATTTTTTGCGGGAATGCTGATCAGCGATGTTGTGGTTGGAGAAGTCCTGCAGGGGATTCTTACCAGAACACTTAGAAGACTCAACGACAGTTTTTTCATACCTCTTTTTTTCAGCATAGCTGGCCTGAGCACGACCCTGCCCGATGCTCAGCTCGCTGTTCTGATAATCGTGCTGGTTGCACTTTCATGTGTAATCGGGGGCATTCTCGACTATTTCTATGCGAGGAAATCCCTGAGGTTCATTTCTCCACTTAGCGTCGCTGGAATACTTGGAGGGCGTGGGGCAGTAGGGGTTGTAATAGCCACCGTAGCTCTAGACGCCGGTATAATTAACAGCAATTATTTTACTGCTATTATCTTCTCAACAGTAATTACTTCCCTAATAATGCCTTCACTGATAAGGGGGAGAGGGATTGAGCAGGTCAGTGAGACCTTCCCTACTTGACTACCGAAAATACTGTGACAGTTTCAGTCTTTTCCACTCCGGGGATGTTTCTCAGCTTGTCCAGCACAAAGTTTCCAATATCCTCAACTGACGGGGCCCTCACTTTAAGCAGAATGTCCCAGGCACCTGCTATTATGTAAATCTCCTCAACCTCCTGGAACCTTGCCAATGTCTGTGCAAGCTGCCGCTGAGTTATTTTTGAATCCGACTTGAAGGAGACAAAGATGAAACCTACAGTTGGGAGGCCAATTGCCCTGTAATCCGGAACTATCGTGAATTTCTTTATTATGCCTTCCCTGACCATACCCTGGATCCGTTCATATACCGTAACTCTGGGAATATCTAGCGCCTTTGAAATATCAGAAATCTTGTCACGGCCATGATCCATGAGGTGCTGGAAAATCTTCATGTCCTTCTGGTCCATGTATGTGAATAGCAATTGATCTATTTATAACTTAGACATAATGTCAGTAATTTTGTCTATCTATTCCAAAGTTGGGACGATTTGTCAGTAATAGTTGAAAATACGCTTATATGCTGGGATAATATGAAACATTATGGAATACGAAATTGTAAACGAATTGTGGGAGCATCTTTCCAATACCAAACTGGAAACAGCACTGAAGATCCACAGCCATGTAAGGCTGATGGCGTCTGAGTTTCTTCAGGAGAGAGGCTTTCTCGAAGTGCCTCCGGTTATATTCTCAACCGTAACAGATCCGCTGAACCATCCGGTTTATGATCCGTCATTCGAGTACGACGGGACTAGATATGCCCTTACAAAATCAATGATTTTCCATAAGCAGATGCTGGTCAAAAGGTTTCCTAAGATCTACACATTCTCTCCAAATGTGAGGCTCGAGCTCCCCGAAAAAGCAAGCACAGGAAGACACCTGCTGGAATTCACACAACTGGATCTGGAGGTGAGGGGGGCGAGGCGCGAAGACGTCATGGACCTAGGGGAGGATCTTCTGATCTCGATCCTCAGGAGCGTTAAGAAAACATTTTCTGATGAACTCAAGCAGATTGGGCGTGATCTCCGGATTCCAGAAAAGCCATTCAAAAGGATCAGATATCTCGATGCCGAATCAGAATATGGAAGCGAATTCGAATCAGCCCTTTCCAGAAAGGAAAGGAGCCCGTTCTGGATCATTGATATACCATTGGACAAAAGGGAATTCTATGATCTGGAAAAGGCTGAGGAACCTGGCATACTGAGGGATATGGATCTGATATATCCTGAAGGCTACCAGGAGGCTCTCTCGGGAGGCGAGCGGGAATACGACCTGAGCAGAATAAAGGAAAGAATACGGAAGAAGAATCAGACGGAGGATCAGTTCAGATGGTTTCTCGAATTTGCCAAGATGGGCCTTGATCCATCGGCCGGTTTTGGCATTGGCATAGAAAGACTGGTCAGGTACATTTGCGGCTATAGCCGGATTGAGCTAGTCCATCCGTTCCCGAAGGTTCCTGGGAAAGTTTCGATCTGATCTTTGGCTGGCCGCTGAGTCATTCCAGGAATCACATTTTCCCATCAATTTGAACTTAGAACCGGAATCCACTTTCGCTATGATTATAATGTGGAAGCCAATCTTGGCACATGGTAGACATAATAAGAGATTCTCTTGCAGGAAAAGTTGCCGTCGTACTTGGAGCCGGGGCAGGACAGGGTATTTCCACGGTGAGAATGTTCATAAACTTTGGTGCCAAGGTTGCCATGGTATCCAGATCCGGAAACACATATGGTCTGGTGGAGTCCTCAACGGTTAAAGCATTCAAAGCAGACCTCACGAACGAAGCACAGGTAAAGGAAGTGAGGGACAAAATACTGCAGGCATTTGGCCAGATAGATTGCGTCGTCTCCAACGTCGGAAAATGGGAATCATCCAAAGATCCCTTCCCTTCAAAGGATTTCTTCGACAGTATGATCAACACAAACCTCTATTCCCATGTATCCATCATAAAGTATTTTTCAGAACCCATGAAAAAGAATGGCGGTTCAATAGTCCTGATAGGCGCGTCTCCCGGAATATTTCACGGAAATGATCTTTCCTACAATCTCTCGAAAGCTGCGGTGACAGAGCTTGCTAGAAAGTCAGCAGAATCCCTCAGGAAATATAATATACGGGTCAATGCCGTCCTTCCTGGAAGCGTCAACAAGGAGGACACTTACTTCAAGGTTTTCCCGTTCAACGTGACCAAATTCTCACAGAGCACCACTCTGGAGCCAATCGAAACTGCTATGGTCAACGTCTTCCTCGCCAGCGAGATGTCCATTGGCATCAACGGGCAGGCAATTCCTGTGGACCGTGGCCTCAATGCTGTGCAGAAGTGAGTAATGAATCCGGTCTAAACGGCAAATCCGAATTCCTTTCCCATTACCCTATTATAATATAATTGCATGCGTAATTATGCCATTCGAGAATGAAAAAACCTTTGTCAGGATGCAGGTTGCGGGAAAGGAGGAAGAGTTTCACAAGCAATACGAGAGCGCGCTCAGAGAGGCCAGCAACTATCTTCGCAAAGAGTATCCTATAATCATAGGGTCTGAGATTTACGAGAATGAGAAATTCAAGGACATATCGCCTATAGACGGGGCGGAGATCGCAACTTTCCAGGTCACATCGAAGGAGAATGTTGCAAAGGCTATAACCATGCTTGACCAGGGATGGAGAAATTGGTACAATCTTGGTTACGTGGAAAGAGCCAGAATCCTTCTGAAGGCTGCCGACAAAATATCCCAGGAGAAATTCAAGCTGTCTGCCATACTTACCTATGAGAACGGGAAAAACAGGACGGAGGCGATGGCAGACGTTGATGAGGCTATAGACTTCATCAGGTATTATTCCCTGAATCTCATAGAAAACCAGGGTTTCCACAAAGTTACCGGGAAAGGTTATGACAATGAGGAAAGTTTCAGCGTAATGAAACCCTATGGTGTATTTGCTGTGATTCCCCCGTTCAATTTTTATGCTATAACAGTGGGAATGACCGTCGGTCCCCTCGTTGTCGGGAATTCCGTACTGCTGAAATCCTCTAGTGATATACCGGTTGCAACATACCTCACAGTCAAGTATTTCCATGAATCCGGCGTTCCGAAGGATGCCCTGGCTTTCTTGACAGGTGCCGGATCGGTAGTCGGCAAGGAAATTGCTGACAATGACAGGGTTGCCGGTGTAGTCTTCACGGGTTCCAGGGAGGTGGGGATGAACCTTTACAGGAGCGCTCAGTCAAAGAGGCCCAAACCCGTTATAACAGAGATGGGAGGAAAGGATGCCGTTATTGTAACGGCCAAGGCAAACATACAGAAGGCGGTGGAGGGGGTTACTAGAGGAGCATTCGGATACGCAGGCCAGAAGTGCAGCGCAACTTCACTTGTTTATGTGGAATCGACAGTTTACGACGAGTTCTGCAGCAAGCTCGTGGAGAGAGTTAAGGGCATTACTCCGGACGATCCAAGGAAGAAAGAAACCTTCCTGAATCCCGTCATCAACAAGGCCGCCTTTGATAAGTTTGCAACCCTCAGCCAAAAATTCAAAGACTACGGAAATGTTGCAGTGGGAGGGCACGTCATCGACAGGGCTGGTTACTATGTCGAGCCGACAGTTATACTTGATGCAAAACGCGAATCTCCTGTTGTGAAGGAGGAGCTTTTCCTTCCTGTTCTGTGCGTGATGAAGGTAAACTCCCTGAAGGAAGCCGTTGAAGAGATCAATTCATCGGATTATGGTCTCACAGGCGGAATATTCACAGAGGATCCTGCGGAAATAAAATACTACTTTGACAACGTGCAGGTTGGAGTGATATATGCCAATAGGGAACGGGGTGCCACTACAGGCGCCATGGTCGGTTCTCAGCCATTCGTTGGATGGAAGTTGAGTGGTATCAGCGGAAAGGGGACCGGGTCATACTACTATCTGCCCCAATTTTTGCGTGAGCAGTCTCAGACAATTGCTCACTGACATATCTTTCCAATGACTCTATTCCTCTGTGTATTTCAGCTGTTTTAATAGGCAGACGGCAAACGAGTTCATCGTAAAGCCCCCGGGCTGCATCCTTCACATCAACATTTTTTCCGGTTTCACTCAATAAGCTGGTCATGACGGCGGATGGGAATCCACAGGGCTTTATGACCTCAAAGGCTCTGAGATCGGTGGAAATATTCAGGGCGATTCCGTGAAGTGTGGCGAATTCCCTCACGGCGAAACCGATAGAACATATCTTTCTGCTTTGAATCCAAATTCCGGTCTCTTTCCCGAGTCTTCCCTCTGCGGCGACACCAAATATTGCTAGGTATGCGACCACGGAATCCTGTACTGCCCTTATCAGGTCAAGAATGTTAATCCCCCTGTCCTTCAGGCTGATGATGAAATATACAACCAGCTGTCCAGGACCATGATAGGTGATAGAGCCGCCCCTTTCGACCTTTACTGGTAGTCCGGACAGACCGGTGTACTCGGAAGGATTATCATGTATTCCTGTTGTGTAAACATTCCTATGCTGAAGCGTCATTATGACATCCGGTATACTGCCTGAGTTCCGCAGATTGTTCAGAAACCGCTGTGCGGAGAGAATTTGGAAATAGTCCGTGACCTCATCAGACAGATCGAAAAGGATCGTCTCAGTTTTCAACATTTTTCCCATGACCACGAGGATATGATAGCTGTGAACTATTTATACTAGGTTGGGCATTTCATCACCGTGAACCTGGATCAGGGGAGTGTCCCTCACTTGCCAAGAAGCTCGGGATTACAGTGCAGGGTGTACAGTATCATACCAAGATATTGAGGAAGAAAGGGTATATTGATGATGAATATAGCCTAACAAAGGAGGGGTTCCACTTTCTGGAGAGCGGGCTCCTCTCCCTCAAGGATTTCGTAACAAACAGCCTTTCAAAAATAGATGACCTCACCACATGGGAGGCCATATCTTCAGGGCCAGTGAAAGAAGGGGATACGGTTCACCTTGGAATGCATGACGGCTATCTCTACTGTTCACCGACTGGCAATGAACCTACAACAGGGGTGGCACGAAACAGTGCCAATGATGGGGAAATAGTACTGGTATCGAATCTCTCCGGCCTCATTTCAGTGAAGATAGGAACAGTGCATGTATTTGTTCTATCAGGCATGAATGCCGCAGACGGAGTGGTGGAGATAAAAGAGACTCTTGTCCAGGGAAATGTGATATCAATAACCGCTGGAGAACTTTCCCATACCTTCGCAAATAAGTTTGGATTGCGGGAAGATGTGCGCTACGGCTCGTTCCATGCTGCATTTGATGCTGCTACCAGGGGAGTTGACGCTGTGATCCTTATTTCAGAAAGGAGGTTCCACTATGATGTCTCGGAGATGCTCCAGCTGCAATCAAAATTCCCAGAAGTAAACTTGAAAATTAAATATTTGTGACTCCATTAATATAAATAAGTATACATACTAATTAGAATATTTATATTCCTTTATCGTATTTTCAATAAATATTCACGATGTCGAATAGAATTAAACTCAACTCCATCGAATAAATATTTAAATACAACACTTTAATACGAGTCCCTAACAAAATGGGGTTGATCATGTATGGAGGAAGATGGAAGTGGCAGTAGGGTTTCAGATTTTGGCAGATCTGTATGGCGTAGATCCAGACCTTATTGGAAGAGTCGATAGCTTATTTCCTATTGTTGAGGACGCCGTAAGGGTTGGAAAGCTGACGAAGATTTCTTCCGATTATTATCAGTTCCAGCCTCAGGGTGCAAGCGGCGTAGTGCTTCTTGCCGAATCCCACCTCTCTTTTCACACATGGCCTGAACACGGCCTGGTCACTTTAGATATTTACACCTGTGGTGACCCAAGGGGTGCAGAGATCGCCTTTGATTACATAGTTGAACAGCTCAAACCGGAGTCCATGGACTGCAAAAGGCTGAGAAGAGGCACCTCTATAGTGGAAGAGGTAAGGGCCGTAAAGCCTGAGCATTTCCTGATACAATGATATCTTGAATTCCAGGCTTAAATCAATCTCAATTCTTATATTATTCTTCATCTGTGCATATCTTGATTATGCGAATTATCAGTTCAGCATTCAGGTTATCTCTGTCGGGATAATCATATCGGCAATCGCCCTGTATCTTTCCAGTGAGCAGTTTCTTGATAATTCCCGCGCTTTAGGTTACAGGTATGGTCTCAGAGGCAAACATGTGGGTTTCTACCTTGTTTCGGTTGCCGCCATCGTAGACGAAATCTTTGTTGTATCCATAGCGCTTTCCAGAGGATACGGAGAGATCGCTTTTGGTACCATACAGGGTTCCAACGTGATCTCACTGGCTCTATTCCTGTTATTCCTGCCGCTGATGTACGCTGCACCTCTAAGGAAAAACAGAAGAGACAGTGCAGTAATCTTCGTGTCAGCCATCCTGCTGATCGCAGCTGCCGTTAAGGGTACATTTCTGCTC
Organism: Thermoplasmatales archaeon AK; assembly: GCA_031625175.1. GTDB lineage: Archaea > Thermoplasmatota > Thermoplasmata > Thermoplasmatales > Thermoplasmataceae > UBA447. Next base: position 27,733 of record JAHXPV010000003.1, read on the forward strand.
GCCACTGCCGTGGGTGCCGCGCTCATCGCGCTTTTTGCCATATACATTGTCCTGGACTTAAGGTTCCCTGGTTCTGAGAAGCAGGAAAGTGTAGAGGATGAGAAATTCAGCATCCCTTCGATGGTAATCGCCGTGGGAGCCCTGTTTGTGGCATCTGATCTGCTGGTGATACTGACAGGTGAAACAGTAGACCACCTCGGTCTGTCTGGCTTCGCTGCCGGCTTCATATTCCCGGGCATAGTGGGTACGCTTCCAGAACTGGTAATGTTTGTACTGAGCCACAGAAGATACAACCAGGAAGCCACGGTGGGAGTTGTCACGGGCACAACAATCTACAAGGGCACTCTTCTTCTCGGCCTGGCAATGATAATCAGCGATGTGAATGTGAGTGCCGGCACAGACTCGGTACTTGCACTGACAGTACTTGCATCAGTACTTCTGGGTTATTCACTGCTGGCTAGGGAAAGAAAAGTCGGATCTCTCAGGTCCTAGTTCCCCAGAATTTGTTCTCTCTCCTCTTGATCCTTATTATCTCCTCTAGGGTTGCCATTACCCCTTCGTCCAGCTTGTGCTCTCTGAGTTCCTTCACAACGCCCTCAGGTATGTCCACGTAGAGTGGTTCCTCCGCAGATATCTGCCGGTTGAGCGTGACCCCATCTATTGATACCGCAACCTCTGATGGGGCATCGGCAAATTGCTTCGACACGTCTCCGTCCCTAATGCTCTTGATTGTGCCGGCATACCTTCCGTCCGATCTGATAAGGTTGTCTCCAACTTTAATCCTCCCGGCATGAATCTTCACCCCGACAATTACGGGTTTCGCTGTCCTGAATATGTACTGCGGCAAAATGGTAATCTTTGAAGGAATGGGCATGGAGCTCTTCCTGCTCTCCTCCAGTGCCTCCTTTTTCTTCTGGGTCCATGCCTGAGCTGAATCAATTAGCGAATAGATAATGTCCCCCGTTATGAGACCGATGTCCGAGGTTATTGCTGCCTCCTGAGCTTCGGGTGCAATACTGACATTGAATCCAATTATGAGTCTGTCCATTGGATTATTAAGTGTGGAAACGTCGATAATATCTCTCTTTGAAATGTCGCCTATGGCTGCCGACCTGATCCTGAAACCCTTATCCTGAAGTTCGTACGCAAGTGCCTCAAGTGATCCGAGAGCATCCGCCTTTATGGTAACACCGCTTTCAGAGAGAGGAATGTTTACCCTGGATTCCGAGGCGATCTCCTCAAAGGCCTTAGCTGGGTCAGAATCCACAACTATCAGAGGGGAACCAGAGATCACGTCGATCTTGTCAGGCAGAAGTATCCTTACTCCAGCTGCAGACAGGACCCTGTCAACTTCAATAAGCTTCTTTGATCTCCCCTTTGCGTTGACAAGCATCCCCTTTACCTTAGTCAGAACTGGTCCGGAAGTTGTGTTTACTGCAATCGCATCCCCCTTGTTCAGGATCCCCTGATAGAGTATCGTGTCAAGAAGTGTGCCTATGGACTCCTCTTTCTTAACCTCTATTACAGTGCCCCTTCCTGACGTTGCCTTGAATTTTATATCCTGCTCCAGGTATCTCTGAGCAAGCCCTGCGAGCATTGCGAGCATGTCCTGGACACCTATTGAGAGTTTTGCACTCATCGGTACTATTCCAACAGTTCTGGTGAAATCCGTAACGCGATCATATCTCTCAGAGGGGAAGCCAAACTCGTAGAATCTATTTACAAGTTCATATACTCTCGTGTCGAGGGCATCAAGGTATTCCTGACGTTGTATCTTAAGCATCTCCCTGAAGGATACGTTCTCTATTTTGTTGAAAAGGGGAATCAGATCGATCTTGTTAGCCGCCACGACAAAAGGTGTTTTGAATTTTTTCAGAATGTTTATTGATTCCACAGTCTGGGGCTTGAATCCCTCGTTTATATCCACCACGAGAATAGCAAGATCAGCAAGTGCCCCCCCTCTTGCCCTCATGTTGGAAAATGCGACATGCCCAGGGGTGTCTATGAAAAGCAGCCCCGGAATCTTGAGTCGGCCTTTACCCAGTACTCCCTCTGATTTTCTTTCGATTTCACTCACATCTATGTCCGTGGCCCCAATCCTCTGGGTTATTCCTCCAGCCTCCTTCTTGGCCACTGACGTGCCCCTGATAGCATCCAGTATTGACGTCTTCCCATGATCCACATGACCCAGTACGCAGACTATGGGTTGGCGGTAAGTCCTGGATTCAAGAACCTGATCAGAAGATGTGATGTTCGTCCCCATACTGGAAATTCATAATCTCTTCTGGTGAGAAAAATATTTTCACTTCATGCTGGTATGATTCAGGGGAGTCAGAGGCGTGGATGATGTTCTTCTCAATGCTCTGGGAAAAATCTCCTCTAATCGTTCCAGGCTGCGCCTTGGAACCATCTGTGGACCCGCACATCAGCCTGGTTACCGATATCGCGTTGTTTCCCTCGAGAATCATTGCCACAATTGGACCTGATGTTATGTACCTTACCAGATCCTCAAAGAATGGCTTGCTCCTGTGCACATTGTAATGGGTTTCGGCCTGTTTTCTCTCAAGGTTCAGCATCTTCATCGCTATGATCCTGAACCCCTTTTCCTCAAATCTGGACACGATTCGACCGATCAGGCGGCGTCTCACGCCATCGGGTTTGATCAGGATCAGCGTCTGCTCCAGCCCCATCACCTCATGCCTTGGGGGCTTGCTTCCTCATGCCCTTGATGGTGTGATATTCGTTTGTCCACTTTGTTCTTCTCGGTGCCCTTCCGAGCTTGAACATGTTTGTCTGGCACTTGCGGCTGCAGAAGTAGAACAGCGTGCCGTCCTTCCTCACAAAAAGTGTTCCGGTGCCCGGTTCTATCCTTGATCCACAGAAGCTGCATGTCTTAGTTGCCACGGGGATCACCTTATGGAGAGTTTTCTGGCTTCTCTGGCCGTCTCTCTCAGAACCAGGATGTCACCGACCCTCACTGGTCCCATCACGTTCCGTGCTATGATTCTCCCCTGATCTCTTCCGGAAAGCACCCTCACCTTAACAGTGGTTGCCTCCCCCGCCATCCCGGTCCTGCCCATTAATTCGACAACTTCCGCCGGAGTACCCTCATCAGCCAACACTATCACCGTTACTTCTTAATCTCAGCAAGCTCAGAGACTACCTGTTTGAATGTCTCCTCATTCTTGCCGTAATCCAGTATCGCTATGGATGCAGCGGATGAGATGCCAACCTTTGAACCCAGTTCTGTCTTCTTCTTCACGTAGCCGAAAGGAACCTTTCTCTCCTCGCAAAGCATGGGAAGATAGTACACCACTTCCGGCGGCGAAACATCCTCAGCAATTACAACAATCTTGCTCTCTCCTCTTTCAATTGACTTAATGACCTCGTTTGTACCCTTCTTTATCTTTCCGCTTCTGTACGAGTTTTCCACAAGGTCAAGAAGCTTCTTCTCAACAGACTCGGGAGTCTCAAATTTCACATATCCGTTTTTATCCATTTTGGAACCTCCTTCACTAAGGCAAGTTGTAAGAGCAAGACGATATTTATACTTTAGCTGAAATGATGCAATTTTCCTGCCGCAGTATCAAGATGGCGTTTATAGCTCAGATTATGGTTAGGGTTTGGATGCTTCGGCCTCATCATGCAACTCACAGGAACTTCATCAGCCCGGAAACGTAAACATTATCAGGTTTAAGCATTGGGGCTCTGTAGCCACCGTCGAACTTGAATTTCTCATAAAAAGCTGCGTAATACCCCGATGGAAATCTCACGCCATTAAGATACCTAAGTAGCGGATTCACATGGTCCAACTGCACTTTTCTGGCTTTTTCGTAGTTTCCGTCATTTATGAGCTTATACTCCTCAACCACATGCTGACTGAAGTTTGAAAGCCCGCAGACCCCTCCGTCAGCACCGATTGCCATTGACGGCAACAGGAGATCGTCCTGGCCCTGGAAAACGGAGAAGTTTTTGTCATGAAGGGCCATAATTTGTGAAAAGTATCTCATATCAGCTGAGCTCTCCTTCATGCCCACTACACTTGAATAGTTCTCTTTCAGGTAAAGAACAGTTTCAGGTTCAATTCTCGATCCAGCCAGTTGAGGGATATTGTAGATGAACAGGGGATGATCCACAGCCTTCAGAACCGTTTCAAAATGATTTCGAATTTCCTCCTGACCCGGAATAATGTAATAGGGGGGCATGAGTACATTCACTGCTGAACCGATTTCAGAGGCAAATCTTGCCTGCTCCACCGCTTCCTGAGTTGACGATGATCCGACGCCGCTGAATACCGGTAGGCCCATGGAATTTTCAATCACAAACTGAAGAAATCTCTTGCGTTCCTCAAATCTCAGGAACGGAAAGAGTCCGGTGCTTCCCAGCGGGAAAAGGCCGTTCACTCCGGATTTCTTGAGAAACTCAATCAACGAGCGCGTGGCATCGTAGTCAATCTCACCCTTTCTGTCAAAGGGGGTCAGCATCGGCGTTATTATTCCCTTATAGTTCATTGTTTTAGATTGTGCTATGGTATAAGTAGTTGATTTGTCCCTAGGTGTGTGAACCGACATTCTCGGTTCTGAGAACATCTACAAGCTGCTTTGGTATTCCCCTTGATACAAGATAATCCCAATCTGGAATAAGGGATCTTGCTATCGCAAGGTTGATTATCTCGCTTACCGGCATGTATAAAGTGCCAGTGGCATATGAAGTTCCAAGGAGCCATGGAGGAAAATCGAAATAACCATGGAAACGGCCGGGAACGGCATCCAGCAGGACCTCGTTCAGGATGGAGCTTATTTTCTTGTTGTAGTACCATCTGCTCACAGGTGAGTTAGCAAAATTTGGCTTTGGAGTGTAAACCTTCCAGGTTATTCCGAAGGCAACCTCCTCTCCAACGAAATCTGCTGAATTTCCAAAGTTGTCTATTTCACTCCTCGGTGGCGCTTCCTCTTCTCCCGTCGATTTGTTAATAACCTTGACCTTGCTGCGGTTTGCCATGAGGAGGTGTTTTTCCACAACCCTTTCAAGCTCCTGTGCTTCTGCAAGTGAGATGGAAACATCATTCTCGAACTGTTCCGAAAGAAGAGTGAAGTCAGAAACCTGAGAATTCATAATCAGTTTGAGATAATAATTAAATCTGTCCCCGGTCATTTTTCCCCTTAAAACCTTACTTAATCTGACTATTTAATGTTATTTAGTGTTATGACGGGCAAACTGCATTGCCCTTGATTTTTGGAACATAATCACCCTTCAGAATTAGGTTCCGAAATCCAAACGATCTTTCTTGAATTCATTGTTAAATAACTGCCAATGTGGCTTTTACATTCATTTCTTTGCAAGAGTCAGAGATATACTGCCCGTCAGAAGGGGCCTAAACATTGGATTCAACAAAATATGATGGTATCCTTCACTGGATCTTTCATTGATCATACGGTATAGGAATTAAAACATGAGAAACAAAATAAAACATGAAAACGAGCCCTATTTTCATAGATCCAGAAAATAGTACGAGTCCGAAATCCCCTCACAAAATTGAAAAATGCTTTATTGATAACTGTAATCATCTCTTGATGCTGGCGGAAACTGGCGAAACCCGTATAGTGCAATACCTTGTCGATACGTTTCATCTCCGGGATGTTGTTGAACAGATTGAGCCGCTGGAAAAGAACTCTTCCAATCCGATTAATCTGCTTGCTCCGTGGGAGTTCAGGACAGTCTGCCTCAACGCGTCTGTATCTGATCAGTTTCTGAGGCAGTTCGTGAAGAAATCAAGAACTCTATCACTCCAGCGAGTGAAGCAAAACGGAGTGGAGCTTGAGTTAATAAAAGCTAACGGTGAAATACATAATCCGGCACCTATTGACGTTATTGACTCCAATGATTTTACAGTGAAAGAACTGATGAATCTGCACATGTACCTGTTCCTGGCTGGAAATGCAGGCGTCCCTAAGCCGGTCAAGATTGAGGACGCCCTCTTCAATCTGAAGAATTCTGTTTTTCTGCCCGATGACTTCATGCCGGAGCACCTTATGGGGAACGTGGGAGGGTCAATGCTCTTGCCGAAGGAAGCGCTGTTCTCCGAATTTCAGCTGTTCGGTCACAGCGCGATGATATACATTTTTCCAGAAGATTTGAACTCCAAATTCAGCAGGGTAAGATATCTGCTACCCTCCGGTCCTCATTCCGTCAGGGGTATTTCCCAGGAATCTATTGTCTCTGCTCTCAAGGAATCATTCTCACAACTGTCTGGAGACCCGCTTTATCGGAAATTCGAAGCCTCAAGGCTCATAAAGACGATCGTATTCAACCTGAACCGAAAGAAGCAGGTGGAGTTGAGGCCGCCGCTCTTTACGCCGGAGAAGGTGAAGATACTTAGTGAATTTGGAATCATTACAAGCGACAACAGGTTAAATCCTTCACTTGACGCGGATAAACTTTCCAAGATTGCTTCCGACTTGAAAAACCAGAGTTCAGCTCTTGCACAGAGATGGTTCAATTCGAAGGTGGTGATAAAAGTTGGATAGAAGAGATCTGGTCCTGCTTAGTGTAATAATAGGAACCCTGATGTCGGCTATCGATACCACCATAGTAATCCTGGCCCTGCCAACCATAACCGGAGAGTTTCAGTCGTCACTTTTTGATTCGATCTGGACTATTATTATCTACCTTCTGGTTGTGGCCGTTCTGACAACCCAGTTTGGATCACTGGGCGACCTTTACGGCAGGGCAAGGATATTCAACCTGGGGTTTCTTGTCTTCATAATCGGTTCAGCCGGCTGCGCCCTTTCACCGGACATCTATTACCTCATCTCTCTCAGAGCACTGCAGGCAGTCGGCGCTGCTCTCATGCAGGCTAACAGCAGCGCGATTGTGGCAGACTACTTCGATGTGAAGGAAAGGGGTCGTGCATTCGGTTATACGACCTTCGGGTGGAACGTTGGAGGCACATTGGGAATTGTTCTTGGTGGAGTCATAACGACCTTCATTGGATGGAGATACATCTTCTTTCCATAGATTTTGGAGGCATGATCACACTTGGAATGATGCTGGGCCTAATCTCCTACGGTGCTACCGACATCGCCGGGAGGGGGGTGAACATAGAAAATCTCGTTATGATTGCTTTGGGACTGCTTCTTATCCCCTTGTTCGTGATCGTTGAGGGGAGGGCTAGGAAACCAATTATTGACGTCCGCGCATTCAGGGAAAAAGCCCTCTCCTCTTCGCTGATTTCTGCCTTTCTGCAAGCACTCGGTTATCTTTCCGTTGTGTTCATCATAATAATGTATCTGCAGGGAATCAGGAGGCTCTCGCCTCTGGATGCATCACTGCTGCTCGTTCCAGGCTACGTTATTGCAAGCTTCATCGCTCCGAGAATGGGCCGCCTTTCGGATAAAGTGGGCACAAGAACGATGAGTTCCCTTGGAATTATGCTGATGGCTGCCGGCGTTCTGATTTATTTTGCTTTGAGCGCGAGCTCTTCTTTCTATATCGTTATTGCAGCATCACTGGTCAGTGGAGTGGGAGGTGCCCTATTCTGGCCTTCTAACAACAGTGCAGTGATGTCCAGCGCCCCAAGAACAATGTACGGTTCCATTTCCGGACTCCTGAGGACACTCTCAAGCATCGGGACGCTCCTTAGCTACGTTATATCCATATCAGTTGCGGCCGTGTCTGTGCCCCGGTATGTTGCATTCGAGGTTTTCCTCGGGACAGGAATTATTGACGGCAAGATTACAGCCGGATTCATGTCGGGGATACATTCAGCCTTATTGGTGAGTTTTGTACTCCTCATAGCAGCGGGAATTTTCTCTGCCCTTAAATTTTCAAAATTAAATGAAAAGGGGTCCGGCGTTCCAGGCAAATAATTCCGCAGCGTTATCTGTCAGATGCGATGGGCGGACTTCCGCCCTGACTCGAAGTAAGGTAGGAGAAAATGAACGCCGAAGAGGCTGACATTGCAGCTACTAGAATAGGATACACCAGTAGTATTAGCAATGAAGGGATGCCTGTTATTGAGGACAGAATAGTGGACATATTCCACACGTTAAGTGGAGGGTTTGATAGTATGATGCCCAGTGTGGTGAACAGCCCGATTCCAAAGCTGACAGCGGCAGATAGCCTGACGCTCCTTCCAATAAATGGAATCCCCGAAATAAGCACTATCTCTAAGTAAGGGGAATACAGATCTGAAAGCAGCACTGCTATGAAAGCGATAACAGCCGCAACAACCAGTGAGTTTTTTACGTTAAGTGAGGACAATTGTGTACACCCCCCTGTAGGAAGTGGAATTGTAATACTGGTGGTTGATCCAGTAATCCAGCTGGTTTGAGAAGTACTGGCTTAGAGGGTTTCCACTTGGTCCGCCGGGGAACACCCCTAGGAATATCCCTATGGCAGGCGCTGAAATCTCCCTCAAGGATGAGCCTACCGTAACGTAGGGTTCAGGGACGGATAGTGACCGCGGCACCGACCCTACACTCACCGTATGGCTGTCTCCCCAGATGGGAATGGGACCAATTGACAGGGCCGAAAGACCTGTGAGGCTTTCTATTTCTAGCATATGGACTTTTCCCCATTGCCAGCCAGAAATGTTTCCCAAGTGAGCAGAAAGGTCAGACACTGCTTCCCTGAATGCCATTCTGGAGAGGTTTGTGAAATTTCCCATAAACCAGAAAGAATCTGGATCGTGAATGGCAAGATAAATCAGGGAACTGTCGAAAGGCTTAGTCAGGTACGAAACACCTTTTTCGGCATATATCCTGTCGAATGAGAGATTGAAGATAGCTGAAAGGTAATACCAATATACGGTCATCCCTGTGCTGTTCACAATGGCAGTATTGTTCCAGACCATCAGTGCATGGTACGCTGCCTCCTCAGTGTAGTTCATTGACATCCCCTTGAGAGAACTCAACATCAGGGGTACCAGCAATTCTGACCAGTAATCAGTAAGGTTACCCTGCAGCGACATCATCCCTGCAGTCCCAAGTCCGGCGTGCGATGACAGGAAATGGTATATTGATTGTGCACGGCCTCCGGAAGCCCAGAACCCGCCCACAAATGGAAAGGCATAGTTCATTCCGACAGTTGGCTGATTCGGGGCAAAGGCAAATCCTCTGATTGGATCTGTTACCTGCGGAAGGTACTGGAATGACACATTACCCACCGGTTCCTTGCCTGGCATGGACCCGTTCAGCAGGGTTCGCGAACCGATAGTTTTAACAACCTTACCGTCGGGTAGCGTTATGTTGATGAGCGGGTAAGCACCTGCCGTAATGTATCCTGCATGGTTGTTGGAGACTAGGGCAAAATTCTGAGGCGGAGTTCCCCAATACTTGAGTGCATTGACCATATCCGAATAGTTCGAAGACTGATCAAGCATTAGTTCTGCCACAGTGTCCAGGGAATATTTAGCATTGCTCCAGTTCAGCGATATGGCATACTCACCCAATCTGCCTATAATGGGGCCGTTGTTAGTGAATTCAACACTGTATTCCTTTCCCAGGAGCGTGTAGTTGTAATATTTTAGTGGAAGCCAAGTTCCGTTGAAATAATATCGGCTCCCATTGAGAATCTCAAGATAATCATTTGCGGAATTGCCCTCCGGAGTGGTCAGACCCCATGAGGTGTTAGGAGTATGCCCTATCAGTATCCCGGGGAGTCCGGCAAGTGCCCAGCCAGTGACATTTATACCTGGTGCCTTAAGCTGCATTGGGATCCATAGCGATGGGGCATAAAGTGGCAGGTGCGGGTCATTGGCCAGCATCGGCACACCATAAGAGGAATAGTCAGAAGAAACAATCCAGCTGTTGCTTCCTACTGAAGATGCAAGTGAACCGGCAATAGGGGAAGCGAAGGGATCAGAGATGTTCTGGAGAGAATATTCCAACAGCGGCGTCAGATTTCTTAGAAGGCTGAGGTTTACGCCAGTATACCAGCCATCGTAAAGGTCAAGGTTCCAGAAATAGTTAGGGGAGATACCCTGGTCGGACAGGTTGTATCCATTCACTGTCCCGTCACCGGGAATCACTGTCACATTTTCAGAGTAGTAAGGGTAGTAGGGCCATATTTGGCTCAGGTTCTGATAACCGAGAACGTTGAGAAGTATAGCGGATTCCAGCGGCTGACCTGCTCCAGTCGTAAGAGTCCATGACATGTACTCCTGCCATGCGAAACACATCGTGGTGTTCCAGAGAAATGGTTTGAAGCCCAACATTTTGAATTCAAAGGGCGGGTTGGACAGGGAAGAGTTGACGTAGTCATTTATTCCCTTTACAAAGCTGGCAATGTAGCCGTAGTATGCAGGTTCAGTTTGCATAACGTAGTTGTTGAGGAATGCCGCATATTCAGGGATCCCAATCACGTGCATGGCCTCATCAGAGGAAAGGGCCCGTTCTCCAATATATTTGGAGAGAATGCCTATAGCCAGGAGAGCCTGAAGATCCATCTGGAAAAGCCTGTTCGAAGCCTCATAATAGCCCTGTGCTATCATCAGATCATTGAAGTTGGGAGCAGTGATATGTGCTACTCCGGTATTATCAATGACAATTGTGACTCTACCTGAAATACCTGATAAATTGAGTGTTCCATTCCGGTAATTTGCATCGCCTGTATTTTTCCAGACCCCATTTGCAGTATTAAGAATAGCCAGTTGCTGAGATAAAAAGGAAACGAGAACAATGATGACGACCGGAATCGTCAGCCATCTCAATTTCATTGTGAATATAACACGTGGATTTACTAAAACTTGAGCCTAGATACCCTGTAAGTTGATAGCAAGGTGCGTGGTCAGTTCCCGCGTATATGAGGCCACATTTCAGACCGATTTCAAGCTGTCCGTATTAGCTTCGACACGAGAGCCTGTCAGGGCGCTTGTCTTGGCATAATAGAGCAAAAGGAAGTACATGGCGTAGGCGCCGATGAAGCTTCCACCCATCTGTGCTGATGATCCCTGGGCACTGAACCCGGATAAGACGAATAGGAGGCCCCCAATTATCGCTGAGATTATGAAGAACAGTCCAAGTATCGAGCAAACTGTGAGCGACCTCCTGTGCCTAGCAAGAGCCAGAGGAACCAGGATAATGCCGAGTACCAGTATTATGATGGCCTCCAATTCATGCCAGATGAACAAAGGTCCAATCCCCTTCACAGACAGGATAAGGTTAACATAGGTTCCCGGAGTAATGCCTTTCGGAGAAACAGAGGGATAGACTCCAAAAAGGTTCACAACATCTCCTGCCCACGCCTGAATGGAGAGGAACACAAGAATGAGAACATTTGCAACCGTGAATGCCGAATATCTGCCGGTACTCATTTTTTCCCAAGTTCAATAAATCAATTAACTATTAAATTATCGTTTATCAAAACATTTCAGACTGCCACCGGAAATGTTGTTTCTTAGGATCACGTTTTATTCAAACATGCAATTATCTACGGTGTCGTCGAATCCATTCTTCCGCAAAAACGCAGATGGGTACGCAAAGAGCGAATCTCACAAAAGAGGTCACGATCTTGAAACTCTGATAAACCTGATGAGTCCAAAGGGTACTGAAAAACTGCTCGACATTGCAACAGGGACAGGATTCACGGCTGCTGCATTTTCCCCTCTGGTTAAGGAGATAGTCGCAATAGATCCTACCCGGGAAATGCTTCAGAAAGCCATAGAATTAGCCACTGAAAATGATATCAGAAATATTAGGTTCCTGAATTTGGGGTGGGAGGAATTAAGGGACTATGAGGAGTTCGATCTTGCCGTATGCAGGAGGGCTGCTCATCATTTTCAGGACAAACAGGCATTTTTCTCAAAAGTATATAAAGTCCTGAGGCCGGGAGGAAAATTCGGCTACGTGGACATGGTAACTCCAGACGAAGATTTTTCCGGCTTTTTTAACAGCCTCGAGAGGACAAGGGACCCAACGCATGTCTATGCCCTTAAGGTAGCGGAAATACTCCAAATTGCCAATAATTCCGGATTCAAGCAAATTGGCTTAAGGATAGAAAATGAGAGGCTAACTTTCGATAATTGGCTTTACCCCGTCTCAGCTGGCTCTCCGGAGGGAAAGCGCTGTCTGGACTACCTTGCGTCAGCATCAGAGGATAACCTAAGGCTAATAGATTATGACCGGAATGATAATTCCTTTGTGAAGCGCAGAGCGGTAGTAGTGTTTCGGAAAGACTGACTCTGAAACTCGCGCTACTTCACGCATCCTAAATCAGAATATGGGGTTCTATCCGTCGCGCCACAGCAATATTTCTAATTTTTGAACCCTGATAACAATTTCTGGAAATGTCAGGTTTTATTCAAGTAAACTTTTGTTTACTTTCCTCCTTTTATGCCGGCCTATAATGTCCTGATATGGGCATGAAAAGGGTTGAACTAAGGGTATATGGAATGACCTGCAACGACTGTGCATTAAAAGTAAAGAAAAGTCTCGAAAACGAAGGTTTCAACGACGTTGTTGTGTCACTGGAGGGCAGAACGGCCTCATTTATGGTTGAGGAGGGGAGGAATCCCGAGGACGCCCTGAAATCCCCAGTTTTCGGAGCAAAGTCTCCATACAAGGCTCAGATCAGGAGTGTTTCATAAATATGAAGGAAGAACAGTATGATATAGTGATTTTAGGCCGGGGTGCGGCATCATTCTCAGCAGCTATCAAAGCAAGCGAGCTTACCGGGGGCGAAGCCAGAATCGCTATGATCGGCTTCGGACCCATAGGCGGTACATGCGTGAATGTGGGGTGTGTACCTTCAAAATATCTTCTGGAGGCGTCACATCGGGTTTTCGACCCTGGCATTCCTAGGATCAAAGGTATTTCCGGGCAAAAAATCGATTTCAATTTTGCAGCTGTGATGAAAGGCCTCAGGGATTTTGTGAAGTCTGCAAGAGAAGGAAAATATGAGGGAGTGATAAAATCCTACAGCAATGTAACAGTGTTCGAGGGAAAAGGCAGGTTTGTTTCAGAAGACACCATCGAAGTCGTCAACAACGAAGGCAGGATGTCAGCCAAGCTGAAGGGTTCCTCTATAATAGTCGCAGTGGGATCCAAACCAGCGATTCCGAAGATACCGGGATTAGATGGTGTCCAGTTTCTGACGAGCGACAACATATGGCGGATTGAGAGCCTGCCTAAATCGGTCACAGTGATAGGTGGAGGATCGATAGGCATAGAACTGGGGCAGGCGCTCCTTCACTTCGGTTCAGAGGTGACAGTTATTGAAGCCATGAGTGATATACTTCCACAGACAGAGCCGGAAATCGCCAAAGCTCTCCGGCAAAGGCTGGAGTCGGAGGGAATGCGTTTCCACCTCAAATCACAGATAAAGCAGGTTTATAGCAAGGATGGGAAGATTTTCACAGAGGTTATCAATCACAAGGGTTTACAAACTATTGTGTCTGATTCACTCCTCGTTGCAGCAGGCAGGGTGCCCAACACCAACGATCTTGGACTGGAGAATGCTGGAATAAAGACGGACGGTAGGGGCTACATAGTAACGGATTTAAATATGAGAACAAGCAATCCAAGGGTTTATGCTGCCGGAGACTGTGTTGCAAAAACCCTTTATCTTGAGACCCTCGCTGCGAGAGAGGGGGTAATAGCCGCAGAGAACATCTTTGGCGCAGATAGCCAGGTTGATTACAACTCAACCCCCTGGGCAGTGTTTACATCCCCCCAGATCGCAGGGGTCGGTGAGAGGGAAGCCGACTACTCCAGAAGAACAGGCGCATGCAGCTGCAGAATTCTGCCGCTCAGCGCCTTAACGAAGGCAAGCATTGTAGGGGAGACAGAAGGTCTGATTAAGATAACAACCGATCCAAACAGCGGCAGGATTGCAGGAATTCAGGTGTTCTCTCCAAACGCAACAGACATAATAACAGAGGGAAGCTACGCGATCAGGCACAGACTCAGCATAGGTGAAATAATTTCCACTGGGCATATTTTCCCTTCATTCTCCGAGGGAATCAAGCTTGCAGCACAGGCATTCATCAGGGATGTGTCAAAGATGAGCTGCTGTGTGGAGTGAGTTTCTCAGCACTCACCGAATATCATGAACTAATTCGGTAATTATAGAACAAGGCACTGTACCTTGTTTATTTGGGTCAATGAGTTCCGACTGGCAAGAACTGCTTCTGACTGGGTTGGCCGGACTCCTTCAATATTTTTCCCAGTAAAATAAACTGGTAATGGTTTTATGTCAATATTTGTTAATAAAATATGAAAAACTCCATAATACTAACTTCAGACAGAGCTAGTTTTACGGATTTTTCCAGATCTACCGCGCTGGGGTATGTAGCATGCATGCCCAGCCGGCTAGTGCCGAGGCAACTTATGAATTGGCTCTTCACGCCGGAGCTGCCCCATGACGGGAATGAAGCCATATTTGCACCCTACGCTCTCCGAAAGGTTGAGGCGGCTCTAATATACGCGGGATTCAAGGATGTTATGGTTGTCCCTCCGTCCCTGCTTGAACACGTGGTCAACTCCAATACTAAAGTTCTGGGTATCTCTGTGCATGATCCCTTTGGGCTGAGTCCTGTATCCACAAAGCTCACGATACTGTTCGGAGGCGGACCCAGCTGGACGAGTCAATTTTTCGATGAACTGTCTCTAAAGATAAGAAATCTCAAAAAGAAACACGGTTTCAAGGTCCTGGCCGGTGGACCCGGTGCGTGGCAATTCGACTTCCAGAGGCCAGACTGGATTGACGTTGTATTCAAGGGAGAGGTGGAAGTGGATCTTCCTGAGGTTGTGCGCTCCATGCTTGAAAACCATTCCTTGCCGACACAAGTCTTTGGCCGTAATCCGAGAGTGGACCAGATTCCGAGTATAGTAAAGCCTTCCAGGATGGGAGAGGTTCAGATAACAAGAGGGTGTCCCCGCGGCTGCCAGTTCTGTTCCATTACGCCGGAAACCTTCAGGACCATCCCCTGGGAACAGATAAGGAAGGAAATTGAGATCAACCTTGCAAGCGGAGAGAGAAATGTCGACCTCATTACAGATGACCTGATGCTTTACGGGTCAAAGAGGCTTACACCAAACCATGATGCAATAGTCTCGTTATTCAGAAACGTAAAGGCACTGGGTGCGGAACAGATATACTTTTCCCATATTTCGGCGCCGCCAATCAGGCAGAGCCCGGAGACCATAGAGGAGATAGCCAACATAGCCGAATATGACAGGTATGGGGCAGAGACTCCAGTGATCGGCCTTGAAAACGGAAGTGAAAGGATCATATCAAAATACATGCGAGGAAAAGTTTTCCCTTATCTTCCGGAAGACTGGGGAGATGTGATAACTGATTCTGCTGCTACACTGACGGATAACCATATTCATCCCTGCTACACTATGACGATAGGATACGATGATGAAACCGAGGATGATGTCAGAAAGAGCATCCAGGTTGTCGAGAGAATAATTAACAGCGGCTTGAAAGTATGGATATTTCCTCTGCCGGTGATTCCGATATCAACGAGCAGGCTGCGCAACAAAAACCATTTCCCGGAAAGGGATCTTCTGCCTGGCAATTTCTGGGAACTCCTGTACATATGCTGGAAGCATGACCTTGCTGTAACCAGAGAACTTATGCCTGGTCTTAACGCAAGGCTCAACAGTCATGTACTGTCCAGAATCGTCAATTCAATGACAGATGGGATATTCAGCAGCATTGAGGGTATATTCTACGAAATGATGTCCACGAGAGGGAAATCCACTGAATCTTTTTCCAACATTGATATTTCTGGGATCACAGGTATCGTCAGATCAGTAATATGGCTTTCAATGGGCCTCATCGGAAGACGCAGGCATTCTGTGCACTCACCCACCGGATCTCATGCTGTCTGAAACACCTCAATTTGCCTGACTATGTTCATGTAATAGCGCAGAATCCTATCATTATTTATTATGCCGCATGTTCGGCAGGTCAACGAAATCACTGAATCAGAGGATGCCACTAATCAGGCGATCAAAGAGATAGGAAACCATATTTATTCATGATTTGTTTAATGTATCATGGATAGCCAAAATGGTCTGTCGAAGAAATTCGCTGTGGAGCATAAGGCCAATTACTATGAGCGCTGGGTGAAAAAAGAGGGTTTGAGAATTATTTCCGCTAGGTACGTACCTGACCTGAGAAAAGTTGAGCTGGATGATTGGCAGTCCCGGGGAGGAAGAGGGGTTTTCATAAACCACGAAGATTCGGCGCAATCCAACGACTGTTACGTTTGCGAGATACCGCCAGCCTCCAGCCTCAACGAAAGACAGCAGCTCTTCGAAGAGATGATATATATTCTGGAAGGAAACGGATCAACGACCGTATGGAACCATGAAGGCAAGAAGGTATCCTTCGAATGGGGACCTGGATCACTTTTTGCGATTCCATTGAACACAAGATTTGTTCATAACAATTTGTCGGGAAAAAGACCTGCGAAATTTGTTGCTGTTACAAACGCCCCAATGGTCATGAACATATTTGAGGATGAGGATTTCATTTTCAATACAGGATACGATTTCAAATCACGATTTAACGGGGAGGAGGATTACTTTGAGGCAAAGACAAGGGTCGACGGTTTCTATCTGGACACAAACTTTGTAAGTGATGTTAGAACCCTCAAACTGGTCACAGCGAAGGAAAGAGGAGGTGGCGGAGGGCACATCAGGTTCAACCTGTCAAGAGGCACGATGAACGCCCACATATCTGAGTTTGCAGTCGGAAAGTACAAAAAGGGTCATCGGCACGGGCCGGGAGCTTTCGTTATCATATTGAGCGGAAGCGGGTACTCGCTTATGTGGCCGGAGGGCTCAGGCTACAACCGTTATGACTGGCACGACGGCACCCTGATCACCCCTCCGAATATGTGGTTCCATCAGCATTTTAACACCGGTCGGACCAATGCAAGGTACCTTGCTCTCAAATATGAAGGAACTGCAATCAGGAACGAGCAGGGTGTGCCGAAAGCATGGATAAGCAGGAGAGAGGGCGGGGATCAGATAGACTATTCGGATGAGGATCCCTATGTGCGGGAACTGTTTAAAAGCGAACTCGAGAAAAACGGCGTTGAGTTCCTCATGCAGGAGGAATATGATAAGGAGTTGGTACAATTAAGCACTTCAAAGAAGTAAATTTCAATATATTCTGCAACTGCAGAATTTACTCATTTTAATTTTTTACTGATTCAATATTCATGCAAATATTTTAATATAGTGATTTACTTAGACACGCTATGACGGATCAAGGCAGACCGCCAAGTGGTGGAGGAACGTCAAAGGGGCTTATGTATGCTTTAGTCGGACTCGTTGTGGTTCTAGTGGTTGTTGCCGGGATCGGTTGGGGGTTGTATGCCACAAAAAAGACTTCAACGGTTCCTCAGGCAAACACAGCAGCCTTGACTATCGGGGACTTTGGTGTCTCCCATCCTGATGCTGGTGCTTGGGCATGGATGTACAACAACACCTCTGTATTTAAGCAATACGATTCTAACCCCAACGTGAACTTTGAGGACTTCCCCGGAGGGAGCGGCGCGGTCCTCTCTGCAATGGAGTCAGGCAAGGTTCAGTTGGGAATGATCGCTGGCGATGCTGCAGTCTCTGCAATTGCCAAGGGAGTTAACATCACCATAGTCGCAGTTTACAGAATAACGCCCATTGGCGATTATGTTCTCGTGAATCCCAACAACACGAAGCTCAACAATTTCAGCGACATGGGCAAGTTGGCTAACACAACCGGATTAAGCTTTGCAAACAGCGCACCAGGAAGCTTGGACTATCTGCTGGATCTCCTGCTCGCCGGGCAGTACCATTGGGACACTTCCAAGATCACTCATGATTATGTGGGTTCATTCGAGGCCCAGGATGCAGCAGTCAGGGATAATGCCACCAACGCAACCACCGGAGCCTACTTCGATGCCTGGGAGCTCGTCAAGAATCATCAGCTGAAGGTTGTCGGTGACATAAACGAGTCCTGGCCCGGTTTTGTCCTTGTCGCTCTGAACTCCTACATTAAGGCGCATCCCAACACTCTTTCCGCTGCTCTGCAGGCGATATTCAAGGTGAACGTGCTGTTCCAGCAGAATTACACGAAGGAGTACAACTTCATAAAGTCATACTACAACATGGGTCCAAATGAAACCAAATTCTATCTCAGCATAATGAAATGGTCAACAAACGGAACGATATACCTTACTTCACTGCACGAGGAAGTCAATGCAATGGAGAGCGCTGGTGTTCTGAACGCAACAGAGGCAGCTCACCTGTCATTCTCCAGCCTTTACACATCTGAGTTCTATCCAGCAATAAATGATCCGTTCCCCCCAACGTAATTATTAATGCTGGTTGTCATTTTTCAAACCAGCGTTTATAATTTTTGTTCTTTGCTAAGAAATATTTGTGAAATGTAATGCTTGGCGATATTGCGGAATAACAAAATGTATATATCATGTTTTCAATCGCATTAAAACTTTGCAGAGTGTGAACTCCGATGAATCTCAGACGACTTTCACTGCAGCTGGGGGTGCTTGCCCTTGTCCTCATTCTCTGGCAGATAATTCCTTCCTTTGATCATTCGTTCTTTCTGGTTTCTCTCACAAAGGTTCTCAGCAGTTATGGAGCACTTCTTAACCCTTCGAACCCCTATGTGCCTGGGGGCCTCCTGCCTGCGCTCAAACTGACTTTATACGAGGTGGTAATCAGCTACTTAATTGCGGTTGCCATTGGTCTTCCTGTTGGTCTGGCAATCGGTTATTTTCGCCTTATAACACGTTCCTTTGAGCCGATGGTATACCTTCTTTTTGCAATACCCGGGGCTGCCCTGTACCCTGTATTTTTCCTGGTGTTCGGTTTGGGCGATTTGTCCAAAATTGTCAATGGCGCTTTTCTTGGTGTCTTCCCGATGATAATTAATGTCACAGCTGGAGTGCGTCAGTCGAAGGGGCAGTTCATAAGACTTGCAAGGTCACTTGGGGCAAATACATCTCAGCTTCTGTTCAAAATAATAATTCCCGGAGCCACCGGACTCATCATGAGTGGTTTGCGCCTCACGCTCAGCTTCGTGTTTATTGGTGTGATATTTGGCGAAATAATAGCATCCTACGGTGGTCTGGGGCGTCTCGTAAACATTCTGAATTTCAATTTTGCCATCTCGGAAATGTATGCAGTAATAATTCTGATTGTTGTTTTGGTCTTCGCTCTTCTGGAACTCATTGAACTGGCAGAAAGGAGGCTGCTGTCATATGAGAAAAGAACGATTTGAGGTTCTGGGTCTTCAGATTGCCTTCGTAGCTGCGTTCCTGCTGATATGGTATCTGCTTGTGGCCCACAGGATTCTCCCCCAGGTCTTTGTCAGCTATCCTTCTACAGCATTTGCTTACATTCCGCGTACCATCAGCCAGACAGCCGTATATGGTAGAATACTCCATACAATTTACGTGTCCGCAATCGCATTTGTCATGTCTATTCTGGTTGGGGTTTCCCTGGGATTACTTATCGGAAGCATCGCTTACCTCAGAGATGCCCTCGGAATCTATGTCATCATTTTATTCAGCATTCCCAGGGTCGTTCTGGTGCCGCTGTTCTGGACAGTCTTCGGTCTGGGATTTAACTACGAGCTTGCCTTTGGTTTCTTCAGCGGGCTTCTCCCCATTTTGCTGAATACAATGTTCGGAGTCCAGAATATTGATCCGATTCATATCCGTCTTGCAAGATCCCTGGGCTATACTCCGCTGAGCATTTACAGAAAGATAATTCTGCCATCCATCGTTCCAGCTGTTCTGAGTGGAGCCCGCATCTGCTTCAATCTCACCTTCGGGGCTGTCATCATAGCAGAAGAATTTGTGGGAAGTACAGGGTTAGGTTACCTCCTTGAAAGATATGCCGTCCTGTTCGAGCCGAATCCTCTTTATGCAATTGTGATAGTAATATCTATCATTGCTATGATCATAAATATAGGCCTCCTTCTGTTTGAAAGGCGCATGACAAGGTGGAGAATGGAGGTAGCAGGATGATTGCTGAAGAAATATAACTGCAATAATATGTGATATAATGTCACCACACATACTTTCAGGAAGGCATCACCATGATGATGACGAGTTCGAGGTTCCTCTGAGTGAAAACTGGCTCTGGAAATCAAACAACTTCAGTCTTGTCAGCGCCGGAATAGACATTGGCTCATCCTCAACGCTTGTTCTCCTGATGCGGATTAATATCAAAAAGAGCGGATCAGGCAGATATGCCAAGTTCAAAGTGGTTTCAAGGGAATTGGTATACGAATCACCTGTGAATTTTACGCCGTATAAACATGGTGGCCTCATAGATTCTGAAAAAATTAGGAAGATCATATCAGCTGCTTTCAGTGGAGCAGGTGTCACAAAGGATAGCATTGACGTAGGTGCCCTGATTCTGACCGGGGAAGCCATGCGATCTGAAAACAGCTCCGAAATCGGAAGATCACTTTCCCTCGACTCGGGCAGATTTATATCTGTAAATGCAGGGCACAAGCTAGAGTCTGTACTGGCTGCCCATGGCTCAGGGGCAGTAGATGAATCAATCAGATCAGGATCGACTGTATTGAACATTGACATCGGAGGCGGAACGACAAAGTACGCGCTGGTTTCCAGAGGTCAGATACTGGCTAGCTGGGCTCTTTCCATTGGAGGAAGGCTAGTGCTGTTCAACAGGGACGGATTTGTGGAAAAGGTTACAACAGACTTTTCCAATCTGTCCGAAAAGCTCGGATTTGAATTGGGGCCTGGCAGTTATGTTAGCGTAGAACAAAAGAAGCGTTTGGCGACGAGCCTTGCAGATATTGTAATGAAAGGTACTAAAGGGAATGAAGAAGTGCTCAACTCTTTTCCCGAACTGGCCCTTACAGAATTTCCTGACATTGGGCATTATAAGATCGATGGCGTAATGGTTTCCGGGGGAGTCGGTGAATTTGTCTATAATGCTTCTCTGCCGGACTTTGGAGATATCGGACGCGAACTTGGAATGGCGGTTGCAGCACAAATCGATAAGCACGGTTTCAGGAAATTGATACCGAGGAGTTGCCTTAGAGCCACGGTGGCAGGTGTCTCCGGATTCACTATGCAGGTGTCAGGAAACACGAT
Source organism: Thermoplasmatales archaeon AK (assembly GCA_031625175.1). GTDB lineage: Archaea > Thermoplasmatota > Thermoplasmata > Thermoplasmatales > Thermoplasmataceae > UBA447. Next base: position 48,827 of record JAHXPV010000003.1, read on the forward strand.
CTACTGTCCGAGCTATGACGGATTTCCTCTGCGGAACCTTCCGGTCATTCATATTCACAATGATGATGAAGAGCCCCTAAATGATCACATAAGGGAGAAGGTTGAATCTCTGGGCATAACTCCAGGCAGGGGCGTTGTGCTGATGTTCCACTGGGATGAGGAGGCAAATTATAGCAACATGATCTCTTTCGTAAAGCAACTGAAAGCGCCTATATCTGACTTGACTGAATCCGGTGGAAAAGTTGTTCTGGTGACCGACGGAGATATAGCTCAGAGTCTTGGGCATATTATGGAGGAGGAGGGTCTTGACACGTCGCGCATTATCTGCCTTGACGGTATTTCACTGAATGAACTCAATTTCGTGGACATTGGCAATCCATTGGATGACGTTGGTGCGCTGCCCGTGACTGTTAAGAGTCTGGATTTCAACTGGCGCCAATACCCTAAAGAGAGGAAATAATACCCATCAGATGCTCAATCCTTAACTTCCCCGCAAGTACTGCTACGGCGGCTTATTCGTCAAACATAAAACGGCGAGTTTTGTTCACCGTATTGAATGAAACAAAAATCCGGAGTATATGGCTGCTTATTTCGGCTTCGGAGATTTTCTAATTCCTTGCAATTCAGAAATAGGTCTGAAGCAGAGAGATATGTCCTGCTCCCTTACAGGTCTTATTGTAAATAAATCTGGGTGATGATTGAATTCCAAGAAAAGGGAGGTAATCACAGCCTTTTCCTGGATATCATCGATTTCACATCTTCCGCAGTAAGTTTCCTGTCGCCTTTGTATTCAGGGGCATTCTCTATCTGCTCAAGGTCATTCAGTCCAGAAAATTTGTAGATCCTGTTGATGGCGGAAATCAATCTTGCTGGTTTTTCGCTGCTTCCATTGAAATGCTGGTGAATGGTATTCGGAGGTATGTAGATCACGTCGCCAATTTCCCATTCAAATTTCTTCTCTGTTTTTTCGGGTATCCAGTGGTATGTGTCCGTTATTTCAACATCGCAATCAACGTGGATATCATAACCTTCACCTTCCATTACGTATATGAATTCTTCAGCCAGATGCCGGTGCTTTCCGGACCTGCTTCCCGGAGGTATGATCTGCATATATATATCCAGCGTTTCAAGACGGGTGTTCATCTCGGAATTGACCATGTGCTTGAGTATTCCCTGAGGTGAAAGCTCCCATGGCATCTCGGAAGGTTTCACGACCATTCTCTTCAGTTTGTCCTTGTAGGGCTTCTCTCTTGCATCTTCAAGGAGGTGTCTGTAGAATGAGGAAGTGTCTTCCCCCTGTAACCACTTTTTGCTCTCTCCCCACTCCATCTGGTTCATCTCACTTCACCGCCTCTTCTTTAGCTGGCTTCGGATCCTCCCTCGGCTTGAAGCCAACACCATGCTCTGATGGGACCTTCGGCCTTGGGATTACATTTTTTTGAAACAGCATGTTCATGAACAGGTACATTGGTTTAGACTTTATCACAAGTGCTCGCGCTGGTTTGTAGGGATCTGCATTGAAGTGCTGATGAACACAGTTGTTTGGCACTATGACAATATCTCCCTCCTCCCAGTCGTACCTCACCTCATCGTGTATGTCATAGCCTTTTCCATCGATTATATAGAAACAGGCCTCATTGACGTGACCATGCTTTTGCGACACTCCGCCGGGAGCATACTCCTCGAGATGCATATGAATGGTTTGTCCGAGCCCGGTTTCGGGCTCAATAAAGTGTTTGCTGAAAACCTGCGGGCCGTCTATAAAATTCAGTTTCTCACTCTTGATTACTCTCGGAAGGGAACGCAGTCTCTTTAGCTCCTGCTTCAAGCTGTACTCTCCAGATATACCACGTACGAAAATGCGGTCTTCCCTATCATGGTAGTGGATATCTTCATGCTTCTCCGAAATATGTATCACCAATTTCAATTAGGCAAGAATTCTATTAAATGTTTTCCTTCAGAAATTTTCCTGTCGCAGCATCATTGACCTATCCAAGTTGAGTCCGGATTATAGCGGGAAGCATATTTTTGACCATTGTTGTTAAGGCAGCTCCTGTCATTGTCGGGCACAATGACAGAGTGTAATTCTTGTTAAGGTATATGGCTCACTTATGCGCAATTCGAGTTACCGGGAGTTGCGAGGAACTTTTGGAAGAAGAATTAAGTTGTGTTTATTTCTTCAATCCGGGACAGATGCTCCAACCGCCTATTTCCGAAGAATACGTAAATCACACCAATTAGCAACCCCACTATGAAAACTTGCATAAGCGACCGATTGGAAACTAACGCGAGTACAAGCACTGCAGACATTCCTATGGAGGTGATGGGGCTTATGACCCTCATGCCCCAGTGGGTGTGTACCTCCTTCGGCTCCAGACCCATTGGTCTGTGATAAAACCAGAAAAGGTAGGTAGATGAGACGGAATCCAGTATGAATTCGCAAAGAAGGAATGCTCCTGCTGCAGAAAGGACAGCAGTAAAGAATGATAGCACGCTTTTCGACAGCATTTCCATTGCAAGCACAATCAGCTCAGATAGCGTCAAGATAAGAATACTGAACCATGGTGTCTTGAATTTTCTATGCAGCCAGCCGAAGGGTGATGGCATAATGTGGTCCCTGGCGCCAGCATACCATGCCCTTGTCAGTATGAATGCGGTTAACCATAGAGAGCTAGCCGTAGAAGAAATAATTGCGACATCCATCAGCCAGGCATATTTGGGAGTGATATAACTGGCCCAGAGGTAGAGGGAATCCAGGCTCCCCTCCAGAGAATGAAAAGGAACCTCCAGGTTCAGAATTGTCATAGTAACTAGATACAATACCCCTACTATGGCCAATCCTGCAATTCCGGAAGTTCCGGGCCAGATCTTGGGTTTCTTGGATTCCTCCGAAGCATAGCTGTCAATCTCCCATCCGTCCAGAATGGTTGCTACTATGACCATAGAGAGTCCTAGGGAAAAGTAATTTACTCGTGGGTCAAAATACCAATGAATGTTGAAATGATTCGCGGGGACATGGGGAAGGGACAGGACTCCGATAATGATAAAAACAGAAAGCAATAACAGTTCAATTCCTAAAAATATCTCAGTGAACTTTGCTGTAGGCTTTGCCCCACATAAAAGTGGTACCGCTGCAAGAAAAACCCAGATGATGCCCATCAGACCATCCATCACAGGATTGTTCACCACTGCCGAACTTACGAGTGAAAAGGAAGCAAGCAACGACAGTGTATAGCCACCTGCAGGAATAACAATGGATGGCAGGGAGAAGAAGTAGGCAAGTGTTATTATCCACATCTGAAGGATTCCATACTTCCTTCCGATTATACGGGTTCCCCAGTAATAGGATGCACCTGCATGGGGAAAATGCATATTGAGCTTCTTAAAAATTATTGACGCGAAGATAAACAGTGGAAGCGATACGATGACAGACATCAGGGCTTCCGGCCCCAAGAGCAGTGCCATGGAACCATAGGCAGCCGCGACGCTGAAAACCGGAGCAACGCTCGAGGTAGAAAGGGGTACCAGATCTAGAATGTGGAAAACGTCCTTTTTCAAAGAACCGATGTATCTGTTCCCCTCCTGATTGCCAGTTTTCAATCTTACTGGGAGATTAGATCTTATGATTTAGCCTTTATTCAGTGTATCCGCATGTTGGGCATTCCCATCTGACTGACCTTCCTTCGTCGAATGTTGCCATCCTAAGGAAATCAGATTTGCACTTTGGGCACATCACCCTTTCATGTGTAGGTGTTACGTGGGTCTTGAGCAAGGAAGTCAATTCTCTGCCAACCAGATACGGAACAATATCTGTAAGCAGAACCCAACCGAGAAGCTTCCCCTTCTCGTAGACAAATAATCTTGTTCTTTCGTTTGTCACCATGATTTGGGCAGCTTCTGAGACACTCAAGTCAGATCTTACTTTCAGCAGAGGTACCATAATCTCTTCGCAGCGGACCTCTGATGGTTTCCTGTCCAATGGAAGAAGGTTCCTCAGCAATGATCTTTCGGTGATAACGCCGCTTGGGATGCCGTTCTTTAAGACAACCACTCCAGTATAATTCTTTGCCAGCATTGTTTGCCCAGCTGCAAGAACAGATTGCTCCGCATCCACGGTCGGGTAGTCATCCTTCACAATCTCTCTTATCTTCATAACGAATCAAGCACTCTTAACCTTAGCAAGGATGTCAGTCTCCAGTTACTATTATTAATGATTCCTAATATATGAGACTTTGTCAGTTAATCCTTATTGTGAGATCACACCTGCAAGCCATGATGCATATATTATGTCAGGGTAAGAGTGTTTTTGCCACATAACGAAACCAAAAGATTTTATTACCATAATTCTACTGCTGTGATAATGCCTTCAATTATCTCCGTTCGCAATATATCAAAGAGTTTTGATACAGGTGACGGAAAGAAGACCGAAGTTATAAATGATCTTTCCATAGAAATAGAAAAAGGAACCTTTCTCACTATTCTTGGTCCCAGTGGGAGCGGGAAATCAACACTTCTAATGATGATCGGCGGTATGATTTCACCGACCTCAGGCGAGATATACATTGATGACGTGAAAATAACGAGGCCGAGACCCGATAAGGTTTCAATAGTGTTTCAGGATGCCAGTCTGCTCCCTTGGAGAACTGCACTTGAGAATGTTGAATTTGGTCTTGAGATCCTTGGCCTAAGGAAGAACGATAGAAGGGAGAGAGCCAGAAAATACCTAAGCCTTGTTGGTCTGTCAGAATTTGAAAACTTCTATCCTTCACAATTATCTGGGGGAATGCAGCAGAGGGTCAGTGTGGCTAGGGCTCTGGCTCTAGGCACAGATGTAATTCTGATGGATGAGCCATTCGGGGCACTGGATGAACAGAGCAGGTTCCAGCTTGGTGCCATGCTGACGGAGATATGGAGAGAAACGGGCAAAACAATAGTCTTTGTGACACACAGCATTGGCGAGGCTGCATTCCTTTCAGAGAAGGTTGCGCTGATTTCTGCAAGACCAGCCAAGATTTCCCAGATTCTCGACATTGACGTTCCCCGTCCCAGGGATCCGGAGGATCAGAGGCTGTCAAAATACCGGATGACTATGTGGAAGCACATTTCCAGCCAGACTATGCTACAGTATGGTCTCGGCAAGCCGAATCTGAAGAAGAAGCTGCTCGAAGAGGAAATAGGAGAAATCAAGAAATAACTGATCTCAAGAATGAAAGCATCTCCTGGTTGAACTTGTGTGGCTGATCAAGCATATTTATATGCGCCGCCTTTTCCAGAATGACCAGCTTTGAACCCTTGATGTTCTCGTGAAGAAATTTGGAATACTCGAGCGGAGTGAAAGTGTCCTCGACTCCGCAAACGATCAGGGCAGGAACTTCGAGATTCCTTAATAGATCTCTGTCGTCGTTCTTGTTGATCATGGCCTCAAGGGTTTGAACTATGCTCTCCTTGGATGTGGAAATGCTCATGGTTCGGACGAGATCAACCACCCAGGGTCTGTTCATGGCAGTATCCTTGGATAGGCGTTTGTGCACATCCTTAACAAATTCTCCAACCCCCTTCTCCTGAACAACCGAAATTTGCCTTCTTCTCCTTTCTTTCGCCTCATCAGAGTCTGGATGTGCCTTTGTCCCTCCAAGTATAACTCCCTTAACTAGATCCGGTGATAGTCTGAGTAATGAAAGAATAACATATCCCCCCATTGACGAACCGACAAATACAGCTTTTTTTATACCCAGCTCTTTCATCAAAGCTATAGTGTCTCTTGCAAGTGTATACATTGTAATTTTTCCTAGTAGGGGAGTTTCTCCGTGTCCTCTGAAATCAGGGCAGATTACTCTGTAACCTTCGTTAATCAGCGGTGGAATCTGGTAGAGCCACATTAGTTTTGAGTGGTTGAAGCTATGCAGAAGCACAACCGGAAAGCCGCTCCCCAGATCATAGTAAGCCATCTTCAGGATACCGTCTTCAGTCGAAATATTGGCTACCGGCATCTTAACAACGCTACCCTTATTGGTGTTTCTGCTCCCTGTACAGTCCGGCCGATCTGAACAACGGCTCATCGGAATACGAAAAGATCAACAGAGGTTCTTTCCTGTCAGCGACAATTTCGTATTCTGTCCAACTTGGAAGCACCACGACATCGTGATTAGTGAGCTCAAATTGGCTGGAAGAGTCTGCCAGCCTAATTTTCCCGGTTCCTGAGAATGTCACATATACTACGTTTTCTGTCTTTCTGAAAAGTCCTGTTCTCTGTCCAGGTCTTACAAGCGTCATCTTAAGGGCCATAGTAGGGAATACATCTTTCCCGTTTGCAGGGTTGATGTAGCGAACTTGGAACATATCTTGTTTTTCATTCTGTGCCATCAGTCTGCTAAGGGTTTCATTTACGGATTCAAAACTATAGTAAAGAAGCTGGCCATTTTCCTCGTCGTTTCCAACAGTAGGAATGACCCCATTGCCATTTGCACCAGTGTTAACCTGATGATCCCTTACAATTTTCTGCCTTTTTCCGCCCATAGTAGAATAAAATATCCCACCCATCCAGTATACAAATATCAGATCCAGGCCATCGAACCAGATTGTGTCACTTGAACCTTCATTATGATGGTCATGCCATGTCCAGTTAGGCGTAAGAATAAGGTCACCGGGCTTCATAGGGAGCTTGGTGCCGTCAACTATTGTATATGACTGTTCAGAATCAGATTCAAGTACGAACCGGAACGCATTAGGAGTGTGCTTGTGCGTAGGCGCACTCTGGCCAGGCTTAAGTAACTGTATGCCACCCCTCATGGTGGGAGTGGTTGCGGCGGGCAGGATATGACTTAATCCGGGGTTTTCAAACTGGATATTTACCCTGTCAGCAACATCGGGCGTAAGAAATTCACTAAGTTGATAGAGCTTTTCTCTTGCCTTCTTGTAGTCCCATCTGTAAGGAACTGCCATTGGTGAGGGAGTCGGTGTGAACAGGGGCTTGTAATTGCCCTTTCCAATATCTGACTGATAATAGGTATTGAATCCCTCCTCCTTAAGACTGTCTAGGAAACCGGTTAGCGGATTCTCCATGGCTGAACAAATGTAATCATGCTATTAATTTGTTCGCAGAATACTCCCGATGGAATTTGGGACGTCGTTTGGATTATGTTTCTACTGACATGGCAACTTATTTGATTCTTCCCCGGATTGGCTTCTCGCAAGAACAGGTTCCTAACAAATCGTTGTTCTGTTAAAATATTCTTAAGTATCTCTTTTAATCAATGTTTAAATAGATAAAATATGTTATGGGTCTGACTTGGAATGAATCCATCTAGCTTTCTCTTGTTCGTACCAGAGGATCTGTCCGAAGCCAAGGAAATCTTGAATGATCATGCCGGCGAGGCAAGGATATTGGCGGGAGGGATGAGCCTGATCCCATTGATGAAACTGAGGATTGGACATTTTCCGGAGATTATTGACATTGGACGCATTTCATCCCTGAAGAAAGTCTCCATAAGCGACGGTACTCTAAAAATCGGAGCCCTCGTCACTGATCATGAGATTGAGGGAAACGACATAATAAGAAAGCATCTTCCCATTCTCCCCATAGTGTCGAGGGTTATTGGGGATGTTCAGGTCAGAAACAGAGGCACCCTCGGCGGCTCACTATGCCAGGCTGACCCATCTGGTGACTGGGGGCCATGTTTCCTTTCCCTCGATGGGAAGGCTGAGGTTGAGAGCGTAAGAGGCAGACGCCTCATTCCTTCAAGTGATTTCTTCAAGGATTCCTTCGAAACTGCTCTGAGGGAGGACGAAATCCTTACCAATGTTTATTTCAAGATTCCTAGAGAGAGATGGGGATACTCCTATGAGAAGCTTGAAAGAAAGGCAGGCGATTTTGCAATAGCGGGCGTGAGCGTATCACTAATCTTGGATGAAGAAGGCTCAATCGAAGATATTAACGTCGGACTCACAGGAGTGGCAAACAAACCGATAAGAGGCACAGTCGCTGAGGAGTTGCTTACAGGAAACTCTCCAGAACCAAGGATCCTGGAAAAGGCCTCAAGAGAACTTGCAGATTCGCTTGATCCCCCGGACGACAAGCTCAGGGGGTCAAGGGAATACAAGAGGGAGATTGCCGGAGTCCTGCTGAAAAGAGCTGTTTTATCGGCACTTAAGAAGGCGGAGGTGAACTGACATGATAGAGGAAGAGGAAATTCGACCCAAATTTAAACGGAAAAAACTCATAAATGTGAAGGTAAACGGGAAATCTTACCAGGAAGAGGTTGAGCCAAGAACGCTACTTGTCTACTTTCTGCGCAGGAAGCTGGGCCTAAAAAGCCCGCATGTTGGATGCGACACAACCAATTGCGGTGCTTGTACAGTTCTGGTTGACGGGGTTTCAGTAAAATCATGCACCATGTTCGCCTATCAGGCGGACGGGGCTGAAATCCTCACTCTCGAAGGGATACAGCACGATAATGCCCTGCATCCTCTTCAGGAAGCTTTCTCAGAAAAACATGCGCTCCAGTGCGGATACTGCACACCAGGGATGATTATGCAGTCATATTTTCTCCTTTCTAGTAAACCTGATCCAACTGAGGAAGAGATAAGAGAGTATCTTTCAGGAAACCTCTGCATGTGTACAGGCTACCTGAACATAATTGAGGCAGTAAAACTGGCAGCCAAAAGGATGAGGGATAACAATGATTGAGTTCGAAAAGAGGTGGATAGGAACACCTGTTAGAAGAGTCGAGGACAGGAGACTGATTACGGCCGACACTGAATTTGTCGATGATCTGGATATTGCCGGCGTCTGCTACGCAGCCTTTCTTAGGAGCCCCTACGCCCACGCGAAAATCAGGCGTGTGAATCTGGAGAAGGCACGCTCGCTTTCAGGTGTCATTGATGTCATAGACGGGCAGGTCGCTGCCACCCTGTCGGAGCCATTACCACCCTATGCAATATCCAAATTCAAGAAGGAGGAGTATTGCATGGCGAAGGGGAAAGTCCGTTACGAGGGGGAGATAGTGGCAGCGGTACTTGCTGATGACCCGGCGGTGGCTGAGGACGCACTGGAGCTTATTGACGTGGATTATGAACCCCTTGAAGCTGTGGTTGATATGGAGGATGCAATGAAGCCCGGTGCGCCACTTGTTTACGACTCATTTGGCACGAACGTCGTAGCCCATAATCATGCGGAATGGGGCGACGTAGAAGGTGCCTTTAAAGAAGCCGATGTTGTAATAAAGGAGAGGATAAAGCTACAGAGATTCAGTTCCACTCCTCTGGAGCCTATTGCTGTCATAGCCAAATTTGATAAAGTGAAGGGTGAACTAACCTTATGGTCAAACGTGCAGATGACCGGCCATGTGATGATGGTTTCTAGTGACGTCCTGAGGCTTCCTTCCAACAAGATCAGGCTCATTGTCAAGGATATCGGAGGGGGTTTTGGCATCAAAACCAGGCCATGGAGGCAGCTCTTTGTCACAAGCATACTCGCAATGCGGAATCCTGGAATCAGTGTAAAGTATGTTGAGGACCGGAGGGAGCATATGCTGGCTTCCGGGATGACAGCAGGAGGCATATTCGATATCGAGGTAGCAGCCAAGAAAGACGGAAAAATACTGGGTTTCAAGCTTCATGACCTGAATAACGACGGGGCATCTCTGACCTACGCCGGAACATACTCCTCCATGCATGCAACACTCATCAATGGTGCCTATACAATAAAGAACATTCTTTGGGATTCCAAGACCATTCTGACCAATACCTGCTATACCATGCCAAACAGAGGCGTCGGCAAGCCTGGCATAGTCTATGTTGTTGAGAGAATGATTGAATTTCTCTCGCAAAAGCTCAACATCGATCCGGCGGAAATCAGGTTCAGGAATTTCATTCAGCCTGATCAGTTTCCATACAAGACTCCCAGCGGGAGGGTATATGACTCTGGCAATTATCCGGAGATGCTGAGGCGGGCACTGGAACTCTCAGAGTACAAAAAGATGAGGGAGTTCCAGAAGAGGGCCAGATCAGAGGGGAGGCTCATAGGAATTGGCCTGGCAACCTATGTTCATGGAGCTTCTGCAACAATGCGTGAGATTGAGGGCATAAATGTCAAGATTGATCCCAGGGGCAACATTGTAGTCAGGCCGGGATCGCCCGATATGGGGACATCCCACAGTACGGCATTCTGTCAGTTGCTTTCTGACATTCTTGGGGTTGCACCCTCGGACATCAGCGTGGATCACTTTGATTCAATGAATAACCCATGGACACCTTACTCCGGAACTCACGCAAACAAATTCTCTGGACCGGACGTTGAAGTCACTATCCAGGCCGGTCTCAAGCTCAGGGCCAAGATTATCGCAATTGCATCAGTAATGCTTCAGAAAAGTGAGAGCGAAATAAATCTAAAAGATGGAATGGCGTACTGGACCAAAGATCCCTCTTTAAGGGTATCACTGCGGGAGATAGCCGCATATGCGTATCAGAACCCATCACTTCTCCAGAAAGGTATTGAGCCGGGTCTTGAGGTAACGGTTGTGGGTAACACGCCGAGGGCAACACAGGCATTTGTGAAGGAAGGTGAACAGGAGATGGGGGAGATGCACCAGCTCGTGACGGGAAAAGGATCTCCGACAGGCTACATGACATACCCGAGCAGTGCACATATAGTTGAGTTGGAGGTGGACAGGGAAACCGGATTCATAAAGATACTGAAGTATTTTATAGTAGACGATCACGGCGTGGTCTTCAATCCTATGATTGTCAGAGGCCAGGCAATCGGAAATGCTATGCACGGAATCTCAGTGGCACTCATGGAAGACTTTGTTTACGATTCCAATGGACAGCTTCTGGCATCGACATTTTCTGACTACTTCAAGGCAACTACCATGGAAACTCCACCAATTATCGATGACAGCATCTGCACACCGTCTCCAAGATCTACCCTGGGCAACAAGGGAGCCGGGGAAGGGGACTCACTGGGTCCGCTAGCTTCCATAGTGAACGGTGTTGAGGATGCACTCAGACAGATAAGTGGTAAGATTGTGAGAATAGACAGCCTGCCCCTTACGCCTGAGAAGGTACTGGAGGCAATTAAGAAAGCCTCCTAGAGATTCAGTGTTGTCTCATCGAAGATATCCTCAATCTTCAGCCTTGATGGTATCAACCCCTGGCTCTCCGACATTCCAATAAGATCCTCCAGCGCTTTTCTGTTGGCCTTAATGCCATAGGGATAGGGGTCTGTCCCAAACAGCTTCAGCTGCTCCACCCAGTACGGATATGCGAAAATAAGGCTAGATTTGATTATTTTGTCGAAATGTTGGTAAGCATACTCCTTGGCTTCCTCGAAAGCCTTGTAAAGGTTCAGGGGAAGCCATTTGAATTTCTCAGCCAGATCCGGTTTCACAATTACTGTGTGATTTATATGTGAGTACCCATGCTTCCTGAAGTATCTCTTCCCCTCCTCTACTGGGTCTTCAAATAATAGCCTTATACCTTCTGTTCGGGTGAGGTCAAGGTAGTCCGTTCTGTTAAGGAGCGATGGCATGCCAGGATAAGGGCTAGGCATCAGTGCGTCAATTTTACCATCAAGTAGGGCGGACTTGAGCGTGACACCATCTGGAAGATATTCCACTGAAACGCCCTTCGGGGACTTGAAGGAAGTTTCGCCGCCGTGGCTGAGCTCTCTCCTTCTTTCCATGTACCATTTCATATCCGAAGGTTTCAGGTCAAAATCCTGTTCTAGTGCCCCCCTGAGCCATACCGCAGCTGTGACCTGATACTCAGGAACGCCAAACTTCTTTCCCTTGAGTTCTTCAGGGGAATGGAATCCGGATTCCTCTCTGACAAATATTGCAGTGTGAAAGAAGGACCGGTAGGGGAACACTGGGATAGCTTTCCACCTTCTCCCCTGTGATTTCGATATCAAAAAGGTGGACATTGACATTTCCGAGATGTCAAATACCTCGAATTTGAGCATACGCCAAAATGTTTCTGAGGGCGGTGATACAATATAATGCAGGTCAACTCCGGCCGGACGGACTATTCCTGACATAAGCGCAGATGTTCTGTCGTAATCGGCCATTCCAAGACTGAGTTCCAGATTAGCCATGGATTCGCAACTGAAAGCCATATATATCTTTACTGATTCATTATAGTGTAAAAACCAAATTCGTTAAACGTAAATATGACAACTTTATCTCAGGCTGTTTCAGTTGAACAATGAGACAAGGACACTAATTTATACCTCTCTTGCTCACTTCACAAATGATGGAACAACCTATGTTTATCCTTTCCTCCTGACTTTCTACGCTGATCTCAAAGGTGCTAACTTAGTGTTCCTGGGAGCAGTTTACATTCTTAATCATCTCGTCAATGGATTTCTCAGTACTCCAATGGGCCGAATTGTTGACAAGGTTCATCGCGAAAATATCTTTTTGTTCATTGGGATTGTAATTGAAGGAGCCAGCCTATTCATTTTCACTCTGCCATTCATGGTTCCCTCCACACTTTATCCGGCTGTGATCACCGGACTAATAGTACTTGGGGTGGGACAGACATTTTACCATCCAATAGGGGCGACAGTAATAAGAAAAGCTTACGGAAGGGATCGGGCCCCTCACGCCTTGGGCATAAACGGAGCTTTTGGAAGCCTCGGACGCGCTTTTGTACCGAGCATTATGGTGGCTGTAGTGCTTCTTTACGGAGAATTCATTGGCCTAAGTGTAATTTCTTCCTTCATAGTTCTTGTATCTCTACTGCCGTTGTTCGGTTTGTCATTCATATCAAGGAAGGCTTCCACTGGGTCAAATGCAAAGGGTTCAAAAGTTGAGGCTAAGAGTACAGCCAAGAAGACCAGGCTGGAACGCAAAGTCGTTATTTTCCTTGCCATATTTACTGCCATTGTTTTTCTCAAGGCAATGATGGCGAGAGGAATCATAGTTTACCTGCCAACCTATGTGAAGTTAGATACAGGATCACTGGTACTTTCCACGACAATCATAACGGCAGGGCTGGTCATCGGTGCTTTTGGTCAGCCAATATGGGGCAGGATGACCAGCATCTTCGGCGGGAAGTTCACTGTGTCCATAGTTGTTGTATTTACACTAGTATTTTACCTTCTCTTCCTGCTGTTTAATCGAAACGTAACCCTCATGCTGATAACATATGCCATTTTTGCACTCTTTAATTACAGTGGCTTTCCAGTCCTGCTTGGTTACGTTTCCCAAATTGTGCCTGAAGAGGCATCTTCCGTGTCAAGCGGCTTGGTATGGGGTATGGGCCAGATACTTGGAGGAGCAACGGGGACTGGCATAACTTCGCTGTTCCTGCTTTTCTATCCGCTGGGCAAGTCTCTGTATCTTATGTCAATATTCGGATTACTTCCTATATTCCTGCTTCCATTCCTCCCAAGGAAGGAAACCTCGCCGACTGGAAGCGGGGTAGTTTCACAGTAACTGACTACCTGACGGTGAAATCCGGAAGTCATCATTCAGCCACTACATAATTGACCAGGGTTCCAATCTTTTCTATAGAGCCCTCAAGCAGATCTCCCGGTTTTAGGAATTTGCCAGTTCCAAGGCCGCTTCCCGTTACAGTGCCGGTTGATATGACATCCCCGGGCTTGAGGGTGATTCCGTTGGATATGTATTCTATTATCTCAGGTATTTTATGAATCATGTCCCTAGTGTTACCATTTTGCCTGATCTCTCCGTTTACCTTGAAGGTCATCTGCAGATTGTGCGGGTCTCCTATCTCGTCAGAGGTAACGAGGTAAGGCCCCATAGGGGCGGAAGTATCCAGATTCTTTCCATGAAGCCAGTTAGTTATGTACCGCTGTGATGAATGTTTTCGTCTGTCCCTGTAGCTGACGTCATTGAACACAGTGTATCCGAAGATATGTTCAAAAGCATGATCCCTGGAAATATACTTCCCCTCCCTTCCGATGACAAGAGCCAGTTCAAGTTCATGATCAAGATGAGTGGACGACTTTGGTGCAAGAATGCTTCCCTTATGCGGTACAACGTTTTCAGGGAACTTCGTGAAGACATAGGGTTCTTCTATTGAGGACCCGCCGGCTTCTTTTGCATGCTCGCCATAGTTCACTGCCACACAAAGGATCTTTCCTGGATGAAGAAGAGGAGCAAATTTTACCTTGCTTTCGTCTTCAATTACAAGACTATCTTCATTACTGAGGATGTCAAGGACAAGGTCCGTGGAAACGCTCCCTTTTTCGAGGAAACTTTTCAGGTCCCTGAGAAACTCAGGGGGAGTCTCACAGTAGGCTCTGTAATATGACTCAGGCAGATTCACAACCCTATCATGGTACTTTACACCGATGTACAGTCTATTGTTCCTGTAGAATGAGAGCAGCTTCATATCACAAGGAATTGCCGGAACTTATTAAATCTGATCTGTCCGAAGGGGTGCACAGAAAAAGGGTTAAGTACAGAGTGGTTCTTGATACAGTATGGTAGAGATTGATCCCCAGTTTCTGGGCGAGCTCAGGGAAAACGGGTACAGCAGTTTTCTCATATCAGATTCAGGAAAATTTGCAGGAACAAGAAAGATGTTTACAGAGGCACCATCACCAATTTTTCATGTGCATTCCTGGAAATATGAAACCACATTGAGGCTTCTCAGGAAACTCTCTTCCATGGTGAGACCCGAGGAAGCCGAAAGGGTCAATGTCCAGTTTGAGCATCCGGATCTCAAGGAATACATTCCAGCTGCGACGACCACTACTATGAGGAGCGGAATGCAGATGATAAAGCCAGGGCAGTTTGCGCCTGAACATAGGCATACTGCCCGCTCTTTCCGGCTGGTTCTGGAGGGGCCTGAGGATGGTGCATACACCAATGCAGCGGGATATGACTTGCCCCTCCGAAAGGGTGACATTATACTGAACCCGGCCGATGTATGGCACAGCCACCGGAACGAAAGTGAAAAAGAAGTCATCTGGTTCAACGGCATGGATGTTATAATGGCTTACTGGCTAGGAGGGATATTCTATTCCGACTCAAAACGAACCAGAATTGAGCCCAGGATTCCTGCAGATGTCAATATTAACAACTGGGGTAAACTCGGTGTAAATTATTTCGGAAAGAACCCGAATGCTGAAGGCATTCTATATTATCCAAGGGAGTACACTATTGAGGCTGTTATTGAGGCATCAGAGCAGAATCCAGAAAACTGCGAGACAGTCAGGAAGCTTCTGGACCCTTCAACTTCAGGATCATTGTATCCCACTCTTGAGGTCAAATTCTGGCATCTTCCAGGTCTCACCGAAAGTAGTATCTACAAGAGAACTGAAAATATTGTTTTTCTTGTATACTCAGGTTCTGGTGTCTTTTCATCACCTTCAGGGAACTTCCAGCTTGGCAAGTATGATGTAATCGCAGTACCAAGCTGGACAGAATATCACTGGGTCAACAGAAATTCTGAGCCATTAATCCTCCTTTCTTACTCTGATGCACCAATATTCAGAGCTTCGGGATGGTATCGCGAGGAGAAATGATAGACTATATCCCCAGCAGTTTACTGGCATTTCTGTAGAAAATGTCTTCCTTACTTTCCTCAGGGATGCTTAGGTTCCTGATGATTCCCGGATAGGTTTCCATTCTTTTCTTTCCGCCCTGGGGACCCCATGGATAATCCGTGGAAAATATGATCTGGCTGATGTCGAATACCTTCGTTCCCAGCTCAACGGCATATGGATTACCGCCGATAGCGGTATCATAATAGAACCTTCGTAAATACTGCAACACTGATCCCGTACCGGTGTATACATTCCCAGCAGAATCCAGTACTTTCGAGGCCTCCCTGTTGAAGGATTCCTCTATTCGGCCCAGCAGATACGGTATAGTGCCGCCCATGTGATGTGTTACTATCTTAAGTCGCCGATATTTGTCCAATAATCCAGATTTTACCATCCTAAGCCATATCAGTGCCGTTTCGTGAGGCCATCCCACAACATGCATCAGGTCGTATTCCATCTCGTATGGTCTTGTGGAACCTGCCGGGGCATCAACGGGATGAATGTACACAGGCAGGCCTATTCTGTCCATCTCTTCCCAGAATTTAATAAAGGTATCGACTGGAGCACCACCACAATTTGTTGGAACCATGAATCCCTTGATACCCAGCTCACCAGTGCAGCGTCTAATTTCGTCCCTCATTAATCCTGCATCGGAAAGGAGAGGCACAGACCCTACCGGTATTATCCTTCCCTTGGTTGTCTGGTATAGCTCGGCCAGATCATTATTAATAAGCTTGCATCCTTTTAGATTCTCATCAGGTGACAAATTCAGGGTGTTGGGTTCTATAATGCTGTGAACCATTGTGACCTGGCTTTCAAATTTGTATTGATTCATATCACTTATTCTGGCCTCAGGATCGAAAAATCCGGGTTTCGCTGATGACAGAGAAGAAATATGCTCAGCTTCGTTTTTGGCCAAGGTGCTTTTCACCGATTTCAGGAATCTGACATACTTAAAAGGCGTCCAATGTGTGTAAGCGTCTATGATCATACGGGGTCAGCCAGGAAAACAAATTAAAATTTGCGGATATATTAATCCGCAACAATATGTTTTGAGAAAGTTTCCTTCAGTGTGAAGAGAAGGCCAAAGGCTATCACGTTGAGCACTAGCATAAGTGCCCCTATGTAGGGCCATGAATGTACCGGTCCCTTCAGCGCTGAAAGAATAGCAGCCGCGATCACCGCTGTAACAATTCCTGCTAGTAGCTGACCGAAATTGTAGCTGATTGTCACTCCTGAGTACCTGTATCTGGAGGCAAACTGTTCAGCAAACAGTGATGCCACTGTTGCAATCTGAATACTGGCAGCACCGTACATTATAATTTCATCAACAATTAGAAGCGGGAGGCTCGGCTTCAGGTAGAGAAAGTAAAGATACGGTATCGCCCAGATGGCCACTGCAAGCATCCCGGCTCTCATAGCAAATAGCCTTCCCTTTGCATCAGCAAGAAGGCCTGTCAGCAACTTGACCGCTATTCCGACAATAGAAGCTATGCCTAGAGCAAGTGTCGCGTTTAATGGTGTGAGACCTTCCGAACCCAGGAAACCAGGCGTAAACGATGCAAGCTCGAATATGGCACCAGCAGAAGCAGCCTGAACGACCATGAGGATCATTATTTGCTTCCAGAATGGCCTGAAGACCTGTATCGCGGGAAGGCTCTCGACTTTATTTGTGTCCTTAAGTTCCCTGAATACTTTGGTATCAGTTATGAAGATCCTGATGATGAGTGCAACGATTATTCCGACTGCGCCTATGTAGAAGATGATCCTCCAGCCGCTGCTGAATACGTATGCATGGGGATAGGAGGTGATCAGATAAAACAGGATCAGTGCTGGAGCAGCAACGCTCAGTGATTGACCCACTCCGAATGTGGTACCCCATAGCCCCCTTCTGTTCGACTTCGCAGCACTCTCCACAACCCATGCCCCATCCCCTACCATAGTACCTATACCCATCCCAGCAATAAACCTGAATACAATCAGGAGGACGTCTGCTGTCACTCCGAGGGTGGTATACCCAGGGGTTAGGGAGATACCAATGGCGCCAATTGCTGTTATTGCCAGCGCCACAGCTCCAACATTCCTTCTTCCGCTGGTGTCTCCATACTGCCCGAAGATAAATGCCCCAACAATCCCGGCAATGTACCCCACAACGTAAGTGCTCAAGCTGAGAAACAACCCTACGTAGGGGTTGAATGATGGGAAAAACACCGATGGCCATATTATTCCGGAAACCAGTGCTGCTGCGATGTTGTTGTAGTTGTGGAAGAATACACTGACAAACGAAGCACCGGCTGTTTTCCATGTACTGCTGAAGTTAACTTCATCTTTGCTTACCGCTTCCATTTCCGCCATTTCTGCTGCACCTGCAATATTTCAGATCAAATAAAAGATCATTATTAATTTTATTCAGAAATAATATAGACGAAAGGATTTATTCAGAAGAATTCAAAATTGGGCAGGAGAGAAAGGATCTATGTCGAATGTCTGAATTGTCTCCTTTGCAAAAATATCCTCAATATCCAGCAATTTTCTGGAAAGTCCCTGATTATAGGAGTATTTAAGGAAAGCGTTCAGCGCTAAGGTGTTAGATTTAACACCGTATGGCCAATAATCCTCACCAGCAATGCTCATCATTAGGTCAATTTCTTCATTCATCCATGGGATCATGCTTCTGAGTGCGCCTGTCTGGTTGTTGAGTTTGTAAGCAATTGCCTTAGACTTCTCGAATGCCTTCAGCAGATTGAAAGCCAGCCATCCGTTTCTCTTGTAAAGTTCTCTTCTGACGCCTATCACATGCATGATTGGGAAAATACCGGTCTTCTTGTAATATTCTATCTCCTCGGTCCTGTAGTCAGAAAACAGGCGTTTCACACGAGGGTCTCCCTTGATGAACGATGAAGGGGCTCTTGCAGAATATATTCCGTCGATTTCCCCATTGAGGAGCAGGTCATTGAGGCATCTCTCCTCGGCAGCCTCCACACGGATGTTTTTCTCTTTCTGCAGGTATTCATTCAGCTCCTTCATTCCCCAGAATTTTCCTTCGGTCTCAGGAATTTCGAGCCCTCCCGATACGTATGTTACGGAATTAACGGGTACATTGTAATAGTCTTCCAGAATTCCCCTTATCCATACGCCCGCAGTCTGTCTGTATCTCGTGATGCCTATTCTCTTTCCCTTCAGGTCTTCAGGCACCTCTATGTCAGAATCGCTCCTGATGTATATCGATCTATGCCTAAAGGACCGCGATGGGAATACGGGAATCGCTATGTACTTGGGGTCTTCATCAAATAGTGTTAGCAGGTAGGCTGAAAGTGAGAGTTCCGCAACATCAAACTCTGCATGGTTAAGAGCTCTGAAAAATGTCTCCTCAACCCAAGTCGGCATGAAATGGGGTTTACGCCGTCTATCTTGACCTTTCCAGAGATTAAAGGCAGTGTTCTGTCATAATCCCAGACTGCTATTGAAACTTCCAAGTCTGACATACTTGTGTTATAGGAGGTAATACTTTGTTAAGATTTGCATAATTAATTGAAGCAGCAAATTTTAGAATAGAAAGAACACGCTATTTGATATACCACACATATTCCATGAAAAGTTGTGCTGATATGCTCCCACTCCGAAATGTAGGTTAAATACAAATTTCAATTGGTTCCTAAAATGGATAGACCTTCGGCATGCTTTCCACAAAAAATGTGGGGATTTATTTCACCCAGCAGATGAACGATAAAATATATGTTTACTTTACAGGTTTATTCACTGTTTCAGGAATTACCGCAACGGTTATCACAGTCAAGATTGCTGAAATAATCCCTACTATGACTATGGGGCCAAACGAATTTGTGACTCCACCTGAATAACTCACAATGAAGGGGATCAGAGTTATTGAGATTATGCCGAGAGCAAGGCTACCCAGCTGGTATGCAAATCCAGCACCCGAAAATCTGTAGCGTGTTTCAAACTGTTCGCTGATGAGAGCTGGTGTTACACCGTCTGCTATCTTGAAGAATCCATTCAGCAGCACCAGTCCAACCACAAACAGGGCGTAACTGTCGGTCTTCACGAGCAATTCGAATGGATATAGAAATATTATCACGAGCACGCTAGATAGTATCATAAGACCACGTCTGCCGAATTTGTCTCCAAGGAAGGATCCTAGCAGTGCCCACAATATAGCAAGACCGGAAGCAGCTGAAACCGCAAGAGAAAGCTGGGCATCAGTGGCCGCGTGTGAAGCTGTCACAACATCCAGCACATATGGACCACTGACGAAAATACCCGGCGCACCTATTACAAAGAACGTCGTCGGAAGCAGAAGGAGCATGGTTTTCCACTTGTCTTTTATGGAATCGATCAACGGGAGTCTTTCCACCTTGTTTTCCTTCTTCAGTTCCCTAAACAATGGGCTCTCTTCAATTTTCAGCCTGATGAAAATCGCAATACCAAGTATTACGACTCCAATTATGAATGGAATTCTCCATGCATAAGCCAAGAGTTCAGCTTTGGTAAAT
Organism: Thermoplasmatales archaeon AK; assembly: GCA_031625175.1. Lineage (GTDB taxonomy): Archaea > Thermoplasmatota > Thermoplasmata > Thermoplasmatales > Thermoplasmataceae > UBA447. The sequence goes on from JAHXPV010000003.1 coordinate 68,855, forward strand.
ACTGTTGAGACAAAAGTGAAAACAAGTGATGCAAATAGAAGACCGATATTTGCGCCGTTCTGTATCCATCCTGTAAGAAATGCCCTTCTCTTCGACCTGGAAACATATTCAATAGAAAGTGAAGAGGCTGCAGGCCATTCTCCTCCTAAGCCAATTCCCTGAATTATTCTGAACAAGACTATAGCACCTACTCCAATCGCAACCCCGACAACTGAGGATGGTGGAAGTGCTGCGATTCCGCCAACTCCTATCACTGTGAGTATAAGAGTCCAAACCATCATATTCCTTCTTCCAATCCTGTCTCCAAAGTGACCAAAAATAATGGCCCCAAGAGGTCTACTCACGTATGTGATACCGAATGTGATTACAGACAGACTCACTTTTGCTGCTGCACTTAAGCCAGTAAAAAATATAGTTGGCCAGACCAGAGAAGCTGCTGTCGTAACTATGAACAGGTCATAGTAATCGACAATGGTTCCTAATGCGCTGGCAACTATGACTTTTGTTGCAGACTTATCCGACGCTACGTTTGCTTCCATTTTTCACACTTCCTCTTTATTTCTACATTCTATTACTGCTTGAGATTTCGAGAAGATGGAACTAGAGACGACATGGAGGTTCTCTTGAGAATTGCATAAGTATGGGTTGGCGTGAAGTTTCCTTCCGTTTGGTAAGGACAGATTGCGGTAATTGGGGTCTGCGTACTTGATCCTCAATTATGTCCCCTCCGACCTAGAAGGAAAACGTAGTTCTCCACACACATTCTCCTGACTTCCTCTAATGAGAAACCATTCTCGAGCAACTTTTTGACAAGTTCCTTCATACCCTCAGCAGGATAAGGTGAATCCAGTTGGCCGAGATCAGTTGCGAGAACATTCCTGCTTGGGCCCGTGTACTTTATCTCAGAAATGAAATAATCCCAGGTCGTAAAATTTATCGCAGGAATCCTGTAGGACCTTTCAAAGAAGACACCAAATCTGCCAAGATACTTTTGCTGATCTAGGTCAAAAAATGTTGTAGGCGAGTCTGGATGGGTGATTATGAACTTTCTAAGCCCGGAATCGTGCGCTTTCTCGATCAGTCTTATCGATTCTGCTGGGGACAGGTGGCCCGTTGCAAGAATCATGTCGTATTTTTTGATTATTTCCAGGATGCTTTCTACACCCTCAGCAAATTTTCCGTTTTCCAAAACAACTCTTATTGGTCTGAATTGAATTCCGCTCTTCTCTATCTCGTCCTGCATGCTAGACCAATAGTGCTTTACCTGCTTGTTCCCGGATCTTACCGCATTGTACTCATTAAATGAGTCAACGGTAGGCATCCAAATAACTTTTCCATTAGCCCTTCCTGCCACTTCGACCGCCATTGGGTTGAGTCCACCGATGTAATTGTTAAGGCATACCCCGCCTACTGCATCAAGGGCCGGAAACATACTTCTCAAATGAGCTGCCCTCTCCACTGTAGGGAAGTAGTGCGACTTTATCCCGATACCAGCCATTCCTGCTTCTAATGCCAATCTAGCAAACTCAAAATCGTCTCCCTTTCTCTTTATGAGGTCCGGTTCAGAATGTACGTGGAGGTCGTAGGCACCTTTAATCGCTTTGCTCACAACTTCCTCTGAAATCAATTTCCCCACCGTTTGTCTTGAGAATGCCCTATTTGGACGCTTTTTCTATGCAGGGACAGTCTGGAAAAACTCTTCCCGGACGTATTAGAAGAGATAGGAAGTTGATTCCAGATTGGTAACTCTAAACAGTAAGTAAATTTATGGAAATGTCCCGTAAAATCCAAGTTTCGTGGGGTTTCAAATCTTGGCTGACAATTACTAGGGCCGTTCAATGTATCTGTAGTGTAAAAAACTAGATGTATAAAAATATTTGTCTGCGAATGTAACCATAATAGTTATGATACGCCGTTGTTTAAATAAGTAAAGTTCAAAGTCAGCTGTAATGTACACCTTTATGAAAACATTTGAATACTCATTATTGTTTACAATATTGGTCACATTGACCCGAACACAAGCGAAGACCACGGCGAACACCGACTATGTCTATGAAAGCCTCCGTTCCAGGATTCTAAGGGGCTATTACGCCGTAAGGGAAAAGCTAAAGGAAGAAGCGATCGCAAAGGAATTCAACACTAGCAGATCCAGAGTAAGATTGGCATTTTTACGATTAGTTGACGATGGACTGCTGGAATCTGAGCCACATAAAGGTGTCATAATTAAGGAGATTTCCTTGAGAGAAGCGGTGGAGATACTGGAAATACGGAAGTTGCTGGAGATACATGCTGTAAAGGAGGCTTGCAGAAATATAACCTCGGATCAACTGAGTAGCCTTGAATCCATTCTGCACTCTATGAAACAGGCTATAGATTCTAAGGATTACGAAATGTATTCTAGACTAAACACTAATTTCCATGAGATTATATATCAGTCAGCTGCGCAGGCGACTTTGACTAACGTACTCATCAGTCTCAAGACCCGCTTGATGAGGTATCAGTACAAGCTAGCATTCATTCCGGGAAGGGCCCAAAGGTCATTTCAGGAGCATAGGGAAATCTTTCAGGCTCTAGCCGACAGGGATGAGGCACGGGCCGAAGTCTGTGTGACCAAGCATATAGACCATTTGAGAGAGCATATAGTACAGAACAGACAATTGTTGGAGATAAGCGGTGGTTTCTGATGAAAGGATTAAACTTGTTAAAAGGGGCGTTCGATTTTCATGTGCACACCTCTCCTGACGTTATGCAAAGGAGTATAGATGACATTGATTTGGCCAGGAAAATGCGTGACATTGGTATGGGCGGGTTCATAATAAAATCACATCATTCAACATCCTATGGACGGGCTAAGCTTGTATCAAAGATTGTAGAAGGAGTTCAGGTCTTTGGAGGAATAAGTTTAAACAACTCGATTGGTGGCCTCAATCCTCAAGCCGTTGACGTAGCTGGCAGGATGGGAGCAAAAATGATATGGTTCCCGACAGTGGACGCGTATAATGAAAAGGATAAGTTCCTGGACAAGGAAAACAAGAAGCTCCCGTACTGGGCCACAATACAGAGGGAGCTATACGAAAAAGGAATGCTTCGCGCTCCGATAAAGGCTGTGGATGAGAGCGGTAAACTGTTGCCCGAGGTAGATGAGATACTTGACCTCATTAGAGATTATGGTATGATAATGGCTACGGGCCATCTCAGCGTGGCTGAAAGCATTATGGTCATCAAGAGAGCAAAGCAGAGGGGAGTTGACAAGATCGTGGTTACCCACCCGGAGTTTCCCACAACTAACTTTACAATCTCTCAGCAAAAAGATCTGCTGCAGTACAAGGTATATTTTGAACGATGCTATACTACCCCTGCAACAGGGAAAGTTGAATGGGACTATGTTTTCAAGGAGGTTGTCGAAACTAGACCCGAGAGGAACATTCTCTCTACCGATCTTGGACAGCCAAACGCAATACTCCCGACGGAAGGTATGGAACGGTTTGTATCATTCTTTAAAGAGAGAGGACTGAGCGATGATGACATTCACAAGATGGTTGTTGAAAATCAACAAAAGTTGCTCTTTGATTAGAGGTGGAAAATATGAGTAAACTGGATCTGCTTGTCATAAGTGCCCACGCCGCCGATTATGTCTGGCGTGCAGGAGGGGTAATTGCCAGCTACGTAGATAGGAATAAGGCGGTGAAGGTTGTCTGCCTTTCATACGGAGAGAAGGGTGAATCTGCCGAGCTCTGGAAAAGTGGAAAAAATCTGGACGAAGTCAAGTCAATCAGGAGGCAGGAAAGTGAGAGAGCAGCCAATATCATTGGGGTCCCTATAGAATTCTGGGACTGGGGAGATTATCCTCTGAATGTTGACGAAACTCGCCTGATGAAATTAGTAAGGCTGATTAGAGAAACAAACCCTGGAGTCATCCTGACTCATTCACTCACTGATCCTTTCAATATAGATCACGAGACTGTTGCCGAGGTTGTTAGAAAAGCATCAATCCTTTCGATTGCCAATGGAGTCATGCCTGAGATTGGTGTGGCCAACCAGACCAAGATTTTCGGTTTCGAACACCATCAGTCCGAGATTTCTGAGTTCTATCCTGACGTAATAATAGACATCACTGGCGCGTTTGAAAAGAAGAGAAAGGCAATGGAGTGTTTTCAAACCCAGAAGCATCTGATAGAGTACTATTCGATGCGGGCCGAAATACGAGGTAACCATGCACGCAGGATTTCAGGTCTTAATAAATCAAAGTATGCCGAAGCGTTTACCAGGGTTTATCCTTTTGTAGGGGACGAGTTTCTGTGAAATTCGAAATTGTCAGAGAGATACCCAGAAGTGAAAAGGATCTTGAATATTGCAGAAAACTTGCTGAATTCGGAGTTGCTACAGTAAGTGAAGCACAAAATAAGACCGGCGTGATGGAAACCTATATACAGCCTATTCAGAGAGGAACATCAGTTTGCGGTGTAGCTGTAACCGTCGATTGTGTAGCTCCAGATAATCTGATGATTCATGCCTCTCTTGAATTCCTAAGGCCCGGAGATATTCTTGTAGTGAGCACTCCCCCAAGTTCCAGGAACGGATATTTTGGAGAACTGATGGCTCATTCTGCCATGCGTAGGGGAGCAGTTGGTCTTGTAATTGATGGCGGAGTGAGAGATACCAAACAATTGAGGGAACTCAGTTTTCCAGCCTGGGCAAGATACATTCATGTGACGGGCACGACCAAGAAAAGCCCGGGAAATGTGAATAAACCTATCAATTGTGGCGGCATAGAGGTTCATCCCGGAGATTTCGTTGTTGCAGATGACGATGGTGCCGTGGTGGTAAAGCGTAAGGATGTGCTGACAGTTCTTAAGAATTCCGAAGAAAGGGTAAAGAAGGAGGAAGTCACCAGAAAACGTATCGACAATGGTGAATTAAGTGTAGACTTCTACAACCTGAGGCCAATTCTACAGGAGATTGGCGTCGTATACAAATGATATTTGCCAGGTGATTCAGAACGACCCCAAATTCGCATCGGCTCACTGTTGGTATTGAAGAATCAGTGGAAAGCAGCCTCATTGAGGAGTTGAAGTCAAAAGCCGTTGTCATACGTTTTAATCCATTTTCAAGTGAGGATGAACTGATCAAGATACTTTCTAGCTGTGACATAATAGTTAACAGGAAGTCGAAGCTCACAGGTAAAATAATCAGGTTTCTCCCTCACCTGAAGATGATTGCAAGGACAGGAGCAGGGGTAGACGAAACTCGTATAGATCTTCACGCAGCTAAAAACAGAAACATTCTAATAACATACAACCCAGGAATGAATTCCAAGGCTGTGGCTGAACTGACAGTGATGCATGCACTTGTCCTATTTAGGAAATTTAAAACAGTAAGTGAGAAGATAAAGGAGAAAAAGTGGAATGAAGCCCAGTCCCAGATAGGTTTTGAATTAAATGGGAAAAAATGGGGAATTATAGGTTTTGGATCGGTGGGCAGGAATGTGGCCAGGATAACTTCTGGCTTTGGATGCCACATCCATGTCTATGATCCATTGGTCGAACCGGGGCAGATTTCCGGATTAGGCTATAGTCCGATGGAAATCAATGAACTGCTGGCTTCATCTGATGTCGTATCAATTCATGTCCCATTGATGCCGTCAACTTACCATTTGATCGGAAAAGGTCAACTCTCTTTGATGAAGAGGACCGCAATAATTATAAACACCAGCAGAGGGGGTATAATTGATGAATCTGCCCTATATGAGTTTCTCGATTCCGGAAAAATTTACGGGGCAGGTCTTGACTGTCTTGAGAATGAACCGATGAAAAATGATGAACCCCTTGCATCCTTGAATAATGTGATTATAACCCCACATTACGGAGGGACAACCTATGAATCATATAGGAATGGTGCTGATGGTGCCCTCACTGAGGTTTTACGATTTATAGAGGGTCTACAACCGCTGCATAAATTCTTATACTGATTTTTACCCCCCTTCCTTCAGGTTTTCCATGTACCTCGGCAGTCTGCTGAGCACCTTTGGACAGCTAAAAATAGAGTTTACTGAAATCTTTCTTTCCCTTTTCATGATATTGAAATATTTTTTACTGTAGCCCCATTGCAGTGCTATGATTGATAAAACCATGAGTGTGGGAAAGACGCCTCCATCAGAATTAAAAGCTTGTCGCACGGCAGCCATAGTCATAGATATGCAGAATGACTTTGTGCATCCTGATGGCTACGTCGCCAGGAAGGGTGGTGATGTAACACCTGTCATCGGAACGGTCCAAAAAATAAAATCACTTCTCCTTGAACTCCGTAATAGGAGCGTTAGGGTAATCTTTACCCGAACTATTCATTACCAGTATTCAGACAGTAAGGTCTGGCTATCACGTTCAGCAGAGAAGATCAGAGACTCTGGCATATGCAGACCTGGAACCTGGGGCTCCGAAATAATTGATGAGTTGAGGCCACAGGAAAATGATATAGTGATAGTGAAGCACCGTTATGATGCGTTTCTGGGAACTGATCTCGAAATTATCCTGCACTCTCAGGGAATTGAAAACCTCCTTGTCGTTGGCACACAGACGAATGCTTGTGTAGATTCCACAGCAAGACACGCATTTATGATTGATATTAATACCATCATCGTGAGCGACTGCGTCTCTACGCCAGACAAGGACCTGCACTGGCCGATACTGCAGAACTTTCAGAAAAATTTTGGATACGTTGCGGATTCTGCTGAAATCATAAAAATGATCAGATGATCATATCTGATCCGGAGACATTTTTTTCCTTCTTTTCTCAAGTATGGTTCCAATCCTGAAGTGTTCACCGTTTATGATCATTTTTGCAAACTCATCATATTCGGCTCCCCACTTCTCAAGATTGTAGCCGAACCACGGCTGCTTAAGCGACAAAGCCGGAAGGCCCATCTCTTCCCAGATCCTTCTTGCGTTTTCCATATACTCCTGCTTGGGAAGTGACGTCGGAGGATAATCGGTTTTCCTGGTTGCATCGATCAGGATTGCGGAAGCCTCCCTGAAGCCACTATTTTCATCGCTCTGCTTCCCCACGAACACCGAAGGATCAAGGTGGGCTGTTTTCCCTCTGATTATCTGGATATCCCTGTGTGGCTGCATCCTGAAGCTCAGGGCCCAGTTGACGGAATCCGGATCAAAGGGATCGATGTCATCATCAACAGCAACAAACACTTTTCCAATATCTGCTGCATAGCCGGATGCGCATACCAGCGCTCGCATTGAGTCAGTAGGATTATCCTTCTTCAGCTGTATAACGCAGTACTGCCAGCTTCCGCTGGATTCATGGAATGCGACCTTTTTCACAGCCGGGAGCCCGCAGTCGTTCCTCAGAAACTTCATGAATGCACTTTCATAGGCCACCTGCCTAAGCTTGCTGCTTTCGCTTGGAGGCATCTGGCTAATGATGGTCTGGAAAATTGGCATGTCTTTCCTGTGGGTCACAGCAGTGACCTCCATCACGGGGCACCACTGGCTCTCCACGTCAACTGCAACATATCCTGTATACTCTCCGAATGGAGTCTGCGGCTCGAAATCAGAAGTGGAAACCTTACCCTCTATCACCCATTCGGCATTTGCAGGCACTACCAGATCAACGGTCTTGCATTTCACAACTTCGATGGGTTCCCCTGCGATGCCACCAGCCACGTCTATTTCATCCAGGCCATATGGTATCTTTGCTGCGGCAGTGTATTGCACATATGGAGGCCCCCCAATAACTATGGCAGCATCGAGAGTTTTTGCCCCTGCCTTTGCAGCTTTCCTCAAATGCATGAATCCATGGCTACCCCTGTGAACTTCCCATAATATCTTTCTGGGACCAAACACCTGTCCAGAGTATGTTCCTGCATTCTGTACACCAGTCTCAATATCTTTCGTTATGAAAGCAGTGGTGGTTCTAACTTGGCAACTATATCCCGGTATTTCTACTGGAAAAGGGATTTCAGACAGACCCTTTGAATCTAGGTCTTTGCCTGTCACTACAACTTCTTGGCATTTTGCTTTTTCCACGAGCCTAGGTTTGATTGGGTTGGCAATTCCCTTTGCAAATGTCTCTGCAACTTCAGATGGTTTGCAGCCCATACCTGTCGCATAAATCTCAAGTGAACTTGAAAGCACACCAGTGCAAACCTGAGCGTCGAATGAACGACCCTTTGCATCATAAACATTAGTGAAAAGAAACCCTTTTCTCTGGTTTTCAGGAAGACCTCTGAACTGCAGCCTCACAATAGGCATGAGTTCCGTTTCAAGCCTTGTCCTCCTCTCCACTACATTCAGGAGACCCTTCTTCTTCAGTGCTTCCAAATATTCTCTTAGGTCATGGAATACCATAAGCAGGGATTGTGGGAAGGACTAAAATATTTTTTAATTCAAATTATTGGTTATTAGATTTTTTCTGAAAAAGATCGGGGTACTTCTCTTTCACACTCTTTTCGGTGACTCCGTCCGGCTTTACCACCTCGGGAAATGTGCCCCTAAGCAGCTTGCTGAAGGGCTTGGTGGCAATTATTATAGCCCTGGAACTTGTATACTCTAGAATATCCTTGCCTTCCCAGTGCTGGGCAACGGGATCAAGTGGCGTACCAACAGTGTCGTGAATTAAATGGATTCCATTGCTAACGTCAGTCCTGCTTGACATTGCCCAGACCACATCGCTGAGGTTTGACGGATCTATGTCCTCGTCCACTACCACTGTATAGCGACCCGAAATCGCTCCTGGCCTGCACTGTGAAGCCACATGACCGGTCATGACAGCATGCCCTCCGAACAGCTGCCTTATGGATACAACATTAAATGCTCTGGAATATCCCTCCTCATGACACCAAACTCCATTTACCCCGGATATGCCTGATGATTCGAGGGCATTCCAGATCATAGCTGATCTTATTGGGCATCGGAAGTATGAGTAATCATAGGGGGGTTTGCCTGCGCAGGTGCCAAGAAGTATTGGGTCATCACGGTAATAGACTGCCTCCACCCGAATGAGGGGATTAAGCATCTTCCCGCCAGCGTAGTATCCCATAAATTCACCGAGGGGTCCCTCTTCAACCTTTTCCTGTGTGATATACCCTTCAATGGCAATCTCACTGTCTGAGGGAATCGGCAATCCAGTTATGGGTCCCTTTACCACCTTAACAGGCTCTTTCCTGATCGCTCCGAGGTAACTGTATTCTGTTACACCTTCGGGAACTTCAATCCCGGCGAAGAGATTCAGAGCAGGATTATGACCAAATGAGATCGCTACGGGACAATCCTGGCCGTTTTTCCAGTATTTTTGGACATGTAGCCTGGCATGTCTCGATGCCTCAATTAAAATGGCTAGGTTCTTCTTGTCCTTGACCATTACACGGTATGTCCCTACGTTGATCCAGCCGTTATCCGGATCCTTTGTGACTACCGCATCCGCAGTGCCAATGTACCTGCCTCCATCCATCTCGAACCAGTGGGGTGCGGGGAATAATGATAAGTCTACAGAGCCCCTGCTCTGTTTGTTCTTGAACAATCCCGAATCGCCCACTAATTCAGGATCGTATCTGCTCTGACCGCTCTGAGCCGATCTGATTCGGTCTTTGAGTTCTTTCACCAGACCGATGTTATCCAGGTTAGGATCAAGGTTCAAGGCTGCCGCTACCCTTCTGGAATCTAGAAGGGATCCTGTCAAAACCCTGAAACCTGCTTTGAATCCCTTGATGTTATCAAACAGCAGGGTATACTTTGAAGCCTTGGCATTGAGATCGGTTATTGCACCAATCTCAAGATATGAATCAGCTCCGTCTATCTTCCTTAGAAGCCCAAGGCTATCAATCTTTTCGATATAGTCCCTGAGATTCTGTACTTTATTCCCGGCATTCATGGAAGGATATACCTGTTATTTTTATAAAAACAGCAGGTCCATGGGAATCACTCTCAGGCCTTGGATGCGTATGCGTCATAACCAGGTTAATGAAATAATGGCCAAATTGCCGCTTTTGCATCAAAAAATTTATTTCAATACATCTCGAAAGTTTCTGACAATTAATGTAGGCCATAAGAAATAATGGCAGATCAGGTAGTTATATGACATCCCTTCTCAGAGCGTCATGGAAGATATTTTATGATAGCTGATGTTAATAGAATTCATGGAAGAGTTGGAATTGCTCAAAGAGAAACTTGCCATTGCAAACAGGATTCTTGTTTCAGAGGAGCTGACTGAGCTTGGCAGGGGACATGTGTCCTACAAGCTCTCAAGCAACGAGATCCTCATACCAGGGCATCTTCATGATTACAACAGATCGATAGCGGATTGCAATGCCGGTGATATTGTGACCATTGACTACGAAGGCAATGTTGTTGAGGGTAATTATCCGGAATCAATGCATGAGTTCCACTTCTATTCAGCCGTGTACAGGAAGAGGCAGGACGTGCATTCAGCCCTTCATATGCATGCTTTTTACACCAACCTGCTCGCCATCTCCAACATGCGGCTCAGAATGGCGACGAGAGACGCCTTCCTTTTCCTTGACGGTCTGCCGGTTTTCGCAAAACTTCCACTCTTTGTCAATACACCGGAGATGGGCACTTCAATGGCCGAAACTCTCGGAAAGTGTAGAGCAGTTGTACACAGAGGTCATGGTGCTTTTGTAGTTGGGAAAAGTATCGAAGATGCCGTCATCACCGCAGCTTCTCTGGAGAGGGCCTGCAAGAAGCAGGTGCTTTCACCTTTTCCTGACAAGCTCCTGGAATACGAGGAAAAGGAGATTCGTTTGACCGACACAGAGGAGATCAGGCGAGAGGTATCTGAAATAGACTGGGGATATTTCACCACAAGGCTGTTCCGCAAGTGAACCCCTGTTTAACGATACTGGCCTTACTGGATCGCACTAATGCCTAAGAATACTTTATCGATATTATTACTCTATGTAATAAATTTATTAATTTAGTCATTTTTTTAATAGAAAAAAATAATTTTATATCAGTAGCGCCATGCTCAGGAAATGTCTTCTGACAATCTCCAGCAGAACTACAGGGATGTGATGAGGCGATATCCTTCCGGCGTCACTGTCGTTACTTCGGTTTCCGGCAACTCTTATTATGGTGGAACTATGAACTCATTCACATCGGTTTCGGTCAGCCCGCCGAAAGTGGCAGTCTTTTTCCAGCTGGGTTCTAAAACTCTTGATGCCATATTGAAGACGAAGAAATTCTGCATCAACCTCTTAAGCGATCATCAGGAGAAGGAGGCTAGAGATTTTGCCAATCCTCAGATAGAGGACAAATTCAGGAACGTCGGTGTTTCACTTGCTGAAAACGGTTCTCCCCTCATAGATGGCTGTTTCGCCTACCTTGAATGCGACCTTGAGAGGTCACTCGAGATATCGGACCATGTGATGATTCTCGGGCTTGTAACAAGGGCAAAATTGCAAAATGACTCTGGCCCACTGGTTTATTATAACCGCACATTTCGGGCAATATGATCATAATTGAAACATTGTGTCAGTTCGAACCCAAAAAATGATTAAATGGAGATGTAATCTATGACAGTGAATTTTATTTCTCTGGATTCTAAGGAAAGAATCGAATTTTCTCCACAAAAAGTTATTGTAGCAGGATTTACGGGAAGAAACAGGAGAAACGTTGAAGAGCATCTTGAAGAGTTGAAGAAGGAAGGGATCAGGGTTCCAGATAAAGTTCCAACATTTTACGAACTTGATCCTTCACTCTGCACCACCGATGACAGGATAACAGTCCATTCTCAGTTCACTTCCGGCGAGGTCGAACCTGTCATTGTCAATATTGATGGGGCGTATTACACAACTTGCGGAAGTGACCACACTGATAGAGCTCTTGAACGTACAGATATAGGAAAAAGCAAGCAGGCCTGTCCACACCCTGTATGCAGCACTCTCCTGAAGCTTGATTCTCTTAAGAATGTCTGGGACAGCATCGAAATAAGCAGCGAGGTCAGCAGCGGAAAAACATCTTTGCGTTATCAACAGGGAAAACTGTCCTCTATCCTGGGTCTGGATGAACTGCTCAGGGAAATGCCTCCGGGATTAAGGAACAACTTGAAGAATGCTGTCATCTTCATGGGAACGATACCCCTTCTTACGGGAAAGTTCGTTTATGGGGATGCGTATCGCATGACCATGTCAGTTCCTGGAGCGGGAGTACAACTTTCATTCAGCTACAGGGTAAGGGTGGGTGCAGGTATATGAGGAATGGCAGGCAGTACAGGAAGGCAATAACTGGAAAAAGAAACGTCTACGTCAACGGTTCGCGTGTGACAAACATTCCTGAACACCCTGCCTTCGCAGGAATAATAAGAACACTTTCCAAGATGTATGACGCTGCATCGTCCAACCCTGAGGTCTTTCAATACCGCACCCCCTGGGGAACCACCGGAAACCGGTTTTACATGATCCCGAGGTCGATGGAGGATCAAGTCTCAAGGAGAAAAGCCATAGAAAAGGTTGCAAGCATGACCGCAGGGTTTGTTGGAAGGAGCCCTGATCATGTGGCTGGCTTTCTAGCAGGATTTGCTGGAAACCCATCGGTTTTCCAGGACAAAAGGGCAGACTTTCCAGGAAACGTCACAAGGTTCTACAGGAAGGCAGTGGATGAGGACCTTTATGTAACATATGCGATTATACCGCCGCAGTCGGACAAGCAGAAGCCGGCACATCTACGCGAAAACGAGTTTGCCCAGGTAGGGGTTCTGTCCGAGGACAGGAACGGTATTATTGTAAGAGGGGCCCAAATGCTTGCAACCGGTGGCGCAGTCTCGGATTACATCTTTGTCAGCTGCATCCCACCACTCAAGGAAGGGGATGAGAAATATGCCCTCTCTTTCGTAGTTCCGGTTGACAGTGATGGCCTGAAGCTCTACTGCAGGTACCCCTATGCTCTAGGGAAACCCAGCGTTTTTGATTATCCCTTCTCCACGATGTTCGACGAAACGGATGCATTTGTTGTTTTCGATGATGTCTTTATACCATGGGAGAACGTTTTCGTTTACAAGAACATAAAGCTCACGCAGGCCCAGTTTTTTGAGACAGCCGCTCATGTCCTAGGCAACAACCAGGCTCAGATCAGGCTTGCAGTAAAAATGAAATTCCTGGCTGGCCTGGGATTGAGAATCTCACAGATGAACAATGTAGACAAGATCCCGAGCGTTGTTGAGAAACTGGGTGAAATTGCATCCATAGCTTCAATTGTTGAAGCTTTGGTCCTGGCATCCGAATATACAGGAAAAGTGAAGCCAGTAGATGTCTATGCACCAAATCCAAGGTTCCTCTACGGAGCCATGGGATTGCAGGCTGAGCTTTATTCACGTGTTCTTCACACTCTCAGAGATTTTTCCGGTGCAGGAGTACTGCAGCTCCCCTCCACTTACAATGACCTGCTGAGCGAAGATACCAGAAGAGATATCGAGAAGTACATTACCTCGCCGGGATTTGGTTCTGAACAGAGGATCAAGCTTTTCAAGCTTGCCTGGGATGTGATTGGCAGCGAGTTCGGAGGCAGGCACTACCAGTACGAGATGTTCTACGCTGGCGCTCCTTATGTTGCAAAGAACTATGCATACAGGAACTACGGATTTGAGGAGGGAAGCGAAATTCTTGACGGTATATTGAAATCCTACGGTATCCATACAACCCTTAAGGAGGGGAACTGAATGCCGAAACCGGAACTTGAATTTCATAGCATTGAAGACGTAAAATGGACGAGATGTGAGGGCAAAGTGCCAACCCTGTACGAAAAGATTCTGGCCAGAGACCCGCAAACAGGTACCGTAACCAGGCTACTAAAGTTTGAGCCTGGAACAGATACAACTCCCAACGGTACCCTGAGGCATGACTTCTGGGAGGAAATATACATTCTGGAGGGATCGCTCTTCGATAAGGTTCTGAATAGGAGGTTCTCCAAGGGAATGTACGCGTGCAGGCCGCCGGGAATGCCCCATGGCCCATGGATCTCGGAAGAGGGATGTATAACATTTGAGGTCAGGTACTCAACAAAATAATGCCTTTTTACAACAATTTTGACTCTGATTCAATCAGTTTCATATTTTCTGGATAAGCATTTAATACGCTATATTCAATCATGACCCATGGCCAATTATTACAGGAATCTGCAGGAATATCTGTCAGCTCTCGAGAAGTCAGGGAAGCTCGTCAGAGTTAAGAGAGAGATCAAGAAAGAGACGGAGCTTACTCCTCTTGCCAGACTTCAGTACCGGGGTCTCCCTGAGAGCGATAGGAAAGGGTTCCTGTTCGAGAATGTAACTGATGTTAAGGGTAGAAAGTATGACATCAAGGTTGCAACTGGGGTTTATGCATCGTCTTTGCAGATTTACGCCATGGGCCTGAACTGCGAGCCATCGAGGGAAGCTATTGCGGCGAAGTGGGAACAGGCGCAGCTGCACCCCGTAAAGACCGAAGAGGTGGACAAGGCACCTTCTCAGGACATTGTCATAAAGGGCGACGACCTTCTAAAACCAGGCAGTGGCATCGAGGCTCTGCCGGTTCCGGTGGAACTTCCGGGATTTAGCGGACAGATAAGGACAACAACTCAGTTCATCACCGTCGACCCGAAGACCGGCATACAGAATGTAGGAAACTACTCCACCCATGTGTTCGGCCAAAAAAAGCTGCTCTGGGAAATAAACAGGGGCAACCATGGCATAATTCACTGGCGGGCGTGGAAGGAATTAAAGAAACCCATGCCTGCAGCCGTAATAATCGGCGGTCCTCCGTCATTCTTCTATGTTGCGGCAGCTAAGCTCCCCTATGGTGTCGATGAACTTACTGTTGCCGGGGGTTTTGCAGGTGAACCTGTCAAAACGGTTAAGGGCAAAACGGTTGATCTCCAGGTGCCCGCAGAGGCCGACATAATAATTGAGGGTTATGTGTCCACTGATTATATGGAACCGGGCAACGCCTTCGGAGAATACACCGGGTACATGGCTACAGATGTGTGGCTCAGGCCGGTTTTCGAGGTCACCGCAGTGACAATGCGCAAAGATCCTGTGTTTGTGCACATTATGAGCCAGTTTCCCCCAAGTGAATCCAGTATGGTGAGAAGGGTTTCATCGGAGAATGTGTATCTGAAGTTCCTGAAATATGACGCAAAGGTTCCGGGCATCATAGATGTGGTGTGGCATGAGATGAGCCAGGCCCAGTGGTGCGTCATAAAAATTAAGAAGATGAACAAAGCCCACCCATGGCAGGTTCTGAATCTCGCCGCCGCCTACGATTCCAGATGGGGCAAATTCTTCATCGTAGTGGATGACGACATAGACGCCAGATCACTTGATTCCGTCATATGGGCCATGAGCTGGAGGGTGCAACCGGCAAGGGACATGAGGATCATCAACGGCAGGATCCCGGGACTTGACCCATCAGCATACAGCCCGGGGGCATCACACGAGGAGAAGGAGTTCCCTGGTGGAGTCGGAAGCTCAGCTGTTCTTATAGATGCCACGACAAAATTCCCCTACCCCCCTACATCACTGCCGCGCAGGGAGTACATGGAGAACGCTCTGAAAATCTGGAAGGAACTCAAGCTTCCGGAATTGAATCTTGTGGAACCCTGGTACGGCTATGAGCTGGGATACTGGCCTGAGGAGTTCAGAAAAGATGCCGAGGACATCGTGAAGGGCGAGCACTACAAGATTGGAGAAAGGCTTGCAAAGAAAGGCGAAAAGGTCTAAACTCACTGATTATATATGTCAAAATCCCTTGGAAGCAAACTGCCTGAAGACATCATTACCTTGCTTTCCTGCAACAATGACCCAAAGGATTCTGTGGTTGCCCTGGCAACGGCCGATCAGGCTGGGTTTCCACATTTTGCCCTTCTGTCCCCGTACCAGGTTATCGCGCCAGGCGAAAGTACCCTCTATGTCGCCGTGTATGATGGGACAGCATCCTGTTCTAACCTGCTCAGGACTTCCCTTGGAACTCTTCTGCTGTTTCATGGCGGTGGGGCATACTACATTAAGGGCTCTTTCGTCGAGCACGGAAAAATTGAGTCTTCAGTGAATCATACATTGGAAGTAGTCTTCAGGGTGCAAATCAGAGAGGTGTTGCTCGACAGGTCAGAAATTGCCCCTATCATTTCTAAACCCAGATTCAGCGTAAATAACGTCAGGGACGCTTACACCCATACCAGAGAATCGCTCTGCAGGCTCGCCGGAAGTACTGCTTAGGGATCTTCCTGCCCTTTCCATTCACGCATCAGCGGTGTATTCACTCCAATGAGGTTCAGAACACGGCCAACGGTGAGATCAATGAGTTCATCCACGCTCTTCATGCCGAAATAAAGTGGGGGCAGGGGTGGCATGATTATTCCCCCCGCCTCTGTCACCGTTACCATGTTTCTCAACTGAATAAGGTTCAGAGGCGTCTCCCTGACAAGCAGAATAAGAGGCCTGCGCTCCTTCAGGGTGACCATTGCAGCTCTGGAGACAAGGTTATGTTCAAAACCGGTGGCAATGGATGAGAGGGTTTTCATAGAGCATGGAGCAACTATCATTCCCATTGTTGAGAAGGAACCGCTTGAAATGGAGGCTGCGAAATCGAACTCCTCGTAGGAGAAATCTGCAAGGCCTCGCAGCTCATCCAGTGAAATTCCAGTCTCAAGCCTGAGGGTCTCCCCAGATCCAGCAGTTGCAACCAGGTGTGTCTCAACATCTTTGACTTTACGAAGTGCCAGCAGCATCCTGTGTCCGTACACAGATCCCGTGGCTCCGGTAACGGCTATTACCAGCCGCCGTTTCTTTTCTTCAGGCATTTCAGGTCACTGTCTTTTCAAATTATGAGTATCTATGGGACTAGAGCAATGGGCCGGAATGGCGATCCGGTTGCTCCCTTGAACTTTGGAGGCAGTCCCACAAAGACGAATTCGTAAATACCATCCCTGGAGAGATCTTCATCTCGCCAGCAGATAGAGATGTCCGGGAAGCATAGACTTTGTTTCAGGATCACGCACCTCGGGGACATCCCAAGCAAGATTGTCGGCCCCTACAGCCATGCATTTGTCCTGCAGGTACAGGCTTACCTCCTTGGATATTCCCGCCGCTTTCTCGTAACGCGATGGTTCATTCCAGTACCTCCCGTAGCCGGTTCGAACAAGCACCACACCCTTGTCGGGCAGGGCGATTTTTTCCTTTGCAAGAGTATCCTGAAATTCCTTCAGCGTCACCTCATGTTCCTCCGGAAGCGGATCTGAATGGAATTTTGCCACATCGACCAGAACGCCTTTCTTAATAAATACGGGCATCTGGCTAGCATCATGTTTTGTGAAGCCCCAAGGCGTCTCAACCTCCGGAGAGACCTTGGTCCCGTCAAACAGTGCCATATCGGAAGCCTGGTGGCAGAGTGCATCGATATGGGTGCCCGACTGGTCTGTCATTACTATCAGCCCGGATGAACTTGTCCTTGGTCCGTTCTTGCCAGGAATATAGTAGTTCTCATGGTGCCTGTAGAGGAAATAGTGGAGTGCAGGCTTGACGGGATCGAAACCGGGCATTCCGGGATACCTGATATGCTCCAGATCATACACTCTTGACCGGGTGAGCGTTTCATACAGGTTGTTGACTTTTGACGCCATCTTGTTCACCACACTCCTCAATGTAACTTGTTTTGAAGCGGGGCTCTGCTCTTTATCTCAATGGCCTGGTAGTCTGAAGTCTTCTCGGCAGATGCTGTGTGTGAAACTCCCCTTGGAATGTAGAGGATATCGCCGCTCTTTAGAGTGTATGTGCCATGCTCCGTTTTCCATGTCGCACTTCCCTTGATACATATGATAACCTCATCAAAATCCATGTTCCTGTGCCAGAAGGGCATTGTTGATCTTCGTTTCGAGAGTTCAATGCTGACCCCTTCACCAACAAGCATTTTCAGTGTTGGGCCATCAGGCTTGTCCATGTTGGGGGGATTAATTGCGGCTGTGGATATCAGTTCAGTTTTGGAACCAAACTCCATGCTAAGGTTGCTTGGGTCTCTTTTGAATGAAACAGTCACTCCCTGTGAGGTTATCTTCTCAACAATATCTTCTGCCATTGTCAATCGGTGACATATCCCTAAGAACTATTAATCATTTGCAACAGGTTCCCACGTGGTTATGAAAAATGGCTATAGCCCCTTGCCTTGGCTTAGCGCAAAGGAATAATAGAATATCAAAGATAATGGCCTATGAAAAATCTGGATGTCCATTCGCATATTTTGCCAGACGAGGCCATTAAAACCCTCGGCGGAGAGATAGCGCCACTTCCGGGTAGCCTTTTTGACATCAGGGTGCTCGGAAAATCCATCGCGCCAATGACAAAAGGATTCTACGATCTCGATGCCAGGAGACTGGAACTTGACAAGATCGGGATCGACATGCAGGTCCTGTCACCAACCCACCATCTATTTTTCTATGATGACCTTGAAAAAGCAAAAAAGTCATCGAGGGTGCAGAATGAAGCAATATCCAAGGTTGTCAAGAATTCGAACGGGAAATACATTGGTAACGCCACGCTTCCTATGCAGAGCACTAAGGATGCCCTGAATGAGCTTGAATATGCATACTCTTCGCTGGAACTGAACGGCATTGAGATCGGCACAAACGTATCCGGCCTGAATCTGGACGATGAATCCCTGTTTCCGATCTACGAAAGAGCGCAGGATCTTAACCTACCAATATTCGTACATCCCAATGATTTCATGGGCGGAAAGAGGCTACAGAAATATTACATGGGTATAGTGGTAGGGACAATAGCTGAAACTACTGTTGCTGTTACAAGCATGGTATTTGGGGGAGTGTTCAAGAGATTCCCGAAGCTGAAGATGATCTTCTGCCACGGCGGCGGGGCAATACCCTACCAGATTGGAAGGCTCCGGCATGCGGCCGCAACAAGACAGGAAGTCAGGGAACTCGGGGCTGACCTGAAAAGCCTGATGAAGACCATCTACTTCGACACGGTTGTGTTTGATGACGAATCCCTGAAGCTCCTGGTAAAGGAGCGCGGAGATGAGAACGTCACGCTCGGAACAGATTATCCATTCAACATGGGGCAGTGGGATTCAGCTTCAATGATTTCAGAATCCAGAGGCATACCGGAAAGCGCCAAGAAAAAAATTCTCTTTGAAAATGCGGCAAAACTTTACGGCTTAAAGTGAAAATGGAAGTATGGGCCTGCCCTGGGAAGGATCACTTCGGAGCCTTCTGGACCAGGTATTTTTTCTGGGCGTCCTGAACAGCATCAACAATTTGCTGGTAGCCGGTGCACATGCAGTAGTTTCCATGCAGCCTGTCCCTTATCTCTTCTCTTGTCAGCTCCGGATTGTTTGTTATAAGGTATCGGGTCATCATGAGAAATCCCGGGGTGCAGTACCCGCACTGCATAGCAAAATGCTCCCTGAACGACTCCTGCTCAATACTGAGTTCACCGTTCGGCCCTTCAAGCCCTTCAACCGTAGTGATGGTGGCACCGTTTGCCTGCACTGCAAGCATCTGGCATGACTTGACTGCCTCACCATTCAGTAAAATGGTGCATGCCCCGCAGTGCCCGGTCTCACATCCGACATGGGTTCCCTTCAGCTTCAGAACATCTCTGATGAAATGAACAAGCAGCACCCTGGGTTCGACATCTGCCTCATACATCTTTCCATTTACAGTCATCTTTACTTCTACCATTTATTGCTCGCCCCCTCTGTAAACCAGGTTTGTTATGATTCGCTTCAGCATGTTCACCGTAACGTCTCTTCTATACTCTGACGATCCATGGAGGTCACTTAGCGGATCAAGATCCCCCCTCACAGATTCAACAATTTCATTTATGTCAACGGAGTCCCTGTTCTTCCCTGTAAGCGCCTTTTCAAGGCGATCCAGCCTCATTGGGCCATTGCTCTGGGCTCCAACTGCCACCTTTATCTGCCTGATCCTTCCGCTGCTGTCAACATCACATATGACAGCTGCCGATGCCACCGCAAAATCGGCACGTCTTCGCGCATACTTTTCAACACTGAAGCTCATCCTGTTCTTCTGAACGATGACCTCCCTCAGGATTTCTCCCTCCTGTATGTCCGTGCTGAAAGGACCGGTGATGAATTCGCTGACGGGCACGATTCTCTCACCGTCAAGGGACTGCAGCGCTACTTTTGCGTCAAGAACAAGAAGGGTTGGAAGGTAATCTGCAGAGGGATCGGCCTCACAGATGCTTCCACCTATCGTGCCTCTGTTTCTTATCTGCACATCGCCGATATGCTCGGCTGTCAACGCAAGCATTGGCACATATTCCCGTATTAACCCTTCATTTATGATGCGGTTGTGGGTGACCATAGCCCCAATGTGCAGTTCATTCTCATGGCCCTCGGTTATGTTCTTTAATTCTTTAAGATGCATCAGGTCAATTAAGAATCCCGGGTCGAGAATCCTCAGTTTCAGCATTGGCATAATGCTCTGTCCGCCGGCAACGGGTCTTGCCTCTGGATTCTCCTTCAGTATCTGGAGCGCTTCTTGAAGCGTTGAAGGCGCAGAATACTGGAAACTTTTTGGATACATCTAATGCACCCCCTTCGCTTTTCTCTCATTGATCCATTTCCAAATCTTCTCCGGAGTTATTGGGAGCTCCTCTATCTCAATGCCGTATGGGCTCAGTGCATCCTCGACTGCAGATGCGACTGCAGCAAGTGATGTTATTGCCCCGCCTTCACCAACCGCCTTCGTACCGTAGACAGTGTTTGGAGCAGGCGATTCCAGCATCGCAATCCTGAGATCCGGGCTCTCAGTTGTTGTCGGCTTGAGGTATTCACCGAACGTGAGGGACAAATTGTTCTCGTTCTCATCGAAAACAAACTCCTCGTAAAGAGACCCCCCTATCCCGCTTATAGTCGACCCTATTACAAGACCGTCAACTATGCCTGGATTGATGACACGCCCGGCATCATGTGCAATACAGTAATCCCTGATGTAGACGTTCCAGTTTTCTGGGTTGACTTCGACATAACAGATGTGAGTGGAGTTGGAATGTGTAAGCTGGACGTTGAAGTTATCCCTTTTGAAGGGTTTTGCTGTCGGATTAAGGTATCCTGCCACAGCCTTGAGTCCCGGTTCCTCACCCTTTGGGAAAGAGAGGAGCCTGTTGTACGCAATCTTTGCAACCTCCGGAATCGTCATGAGCTTCTTGCCTGATTCAGAGTCCCAAAGGCTGTTATCATGCAGAACTATCTGTCCCTCGGGTAAGCCGCTGACTTTTGAAGCAAGCTTGAGAACCTTTTCCCTTAGCCTTCTGGAAGCTCTGTCCACAGCACCCAGGTAAACATCATTGAATGCGTTTGAGTAGGTACCCGCATATGTAAGATGGTCTGACGCCGAATATGTCAGCCACCACCTGTGCTATAGTGGTCACATGGCCGGTGCCTATCTCAGGTCCATTCATGTTGACCTTAATCCTTCCATCCTGTGCAATCTCCACAGTAGACATCTGCCCTGCGCCATTGTAGTCAGGTTCCTCTTTCTTGGAAAGGAAGTAGTATCCGAGATTGGAAGTTCCTGGCTCTATGCCGCAGCTGATCCCTATTCCGACAAGCCTTCCTTCCTTTCTCAGCTTCTCCTGCTCCTTCAGTCTGTTCCTATAATCGAATAGGTCAAGTGCCTTTTTGAAGGTGGCGGGATAATTGCCGCTTTCGTATACCTCACCCGAAGCAGTGGTATATGGCATCTTGTCAGGGGTGATGAAGTTGATCTCTCTGACCTTAAGGCGATCGATTCCCAGTTCCTTTGCAACAAAATCCATCATGCGCTCAAGCACGAACGCCATGAAGGGTTTCCCGACCCCTCTGTCCTGAACGATGGGTGGATCATTGGTGACAACGCTTCTGTATTCAAACAGGAGATTTTTGATTTCATACTGCCCGCTCATATTGGCGAACTTGCCAGTTCCCGTCTGCCTGCCAGTCATAAAGCTTCACACCGAGGATCTTGCCGTCACTTCTGACGGCGAACTCAGCATCCATAAAACCTCTGGGCCTGTGGAAAGCATACAGGCTCTCTGTCCTGGTCTGAACCCATTTTACAGGTTTTCCGGTAAGCTTGCTGAGAAGGCTCATTATGCAAACATACTGCCATATTGCAAGCTTGTTGCCAAACCCCCCGCCGACTGGGGGGACTATAAGCCTGACCCTGGAAGATGGAATGCCGATGGTACGTTCAATTGATTGCACAGTTCTGCCTGGTTGCTGGTCGTTGGCGTACACCAACAACTCGTCCCTCGTCTCGTCATAGAATGCATTGACAACAAAAGTTTCCAGTGGCGTGGAGGCGTACCTGTGGATCTTTATCCTCCTTTTCACTATCCTGTCTGCCTTGCTGAAGGCACCATCCACATCGCCGAACTCGAATCTGTCATGAATCATGATGTTTGATCCGATTTCAGGGTAGATCAGCGGGGCATCCTTTTGTATGGCCTGCTCAATGGATGATACCACCGGAAGTGGTTCGTATTCAACCTCAATAAGATCTACGGCGTCCGTTGCGATGTAATGATTCTTTGCAACTACCACAGCAACAGGCTCTCCCATATAGCGGACCCTGTCCACTGCAACTATGTAGTGTGACGTGGGCGATTTATCTGCAGCCCTGGATGACATCGGCCTGGTCAGTTTTCTGACGTCCTCTCCGGTTATGATCCTGACAACCCCCGGAAGACTCAGGGCCTTGTCTATATTTATGCTCTTCATTCTGGCATGGGGATATGGGCTCGAAAGAATTGCAGCATAGTGCTGATCCGCAAGTTCTATATCATCTGTGTATCCTGCCTTGCCTCTGATTATCCTGAGGTCTTCCACTCTTGGTATCCTCTTGCCCACCGCTCCTGCCGAGTGTTTTTTCTCAAGAATCTCCTGAACAGCTAGCCCAGCCTTTGTCATCGAGGCACTTAATATCCAGATTCTATTTAATTCTAAGCGCTAAAGCCGGATGTTATGCAAGATAATAAGAAAAAAATTGATTGTTTTTCTGGTTAAAATTTGGAAGTGTCCACACCGCTGGTTTCCTTCAGGCCAAAGGCACCAACCAGCATTATGACAGCGCCAATGATCATGACGAACGACATTGCCTGTCCGAGGGTGACCGATGAGGTGATCAGGGCTGGGACTATGATAGGCGCAAGGCCGCCACCTATTCCCCTGCCCACCATGTAGCAGAAGTTCGATCCTGTTGCTCTCAGCCTGGTTGCAAAGTGTTCACCGAGCCAGACCCCGAAAAGTGCCGCATAACTTGCCTGGAAGAAATACAAGAGTATATAGGCGTAGAACGCAGGGAATGATCCAATAGCGGAGAACTTCACAGGGTGATACATCTCATACAGGAACGGGAAAATCACAAGCAGCGAAATAACTCCGAAAATTATCCCTGCCTTTTTTCTTCCAAGAAGGTCATTTGCGTAACCTATGAACACTTCAGCTATTATTCCTGCAATAGAGCCAAGTGTGATTATGAGCGTAATAGAGGGCCCGGCTCCAAGATCCCTGAAGAGCGTCGGGTAGAATGTCTGCCCCGAGTAAAAGTAAAGCATGAAGCCAAATACGAGGATAGTGCCAAGGGCTGTCCACTTCCTGTATTCTTTGGAAAACAGCTCCCTCAATGGACTGACGGGGGCAAGCTCCTCACCCCCACTCCTCAGCTTGCCAACCTTTACAAGCCATGTCTTTGATTCAGGCATCACCACCCTGAGTATCAGAAGCAGCAGAGAGATGCCACCAACGAAGAAATAGGAGTATCTCCACCCCTCTGCAAGTCCGAAAGCAGTATTGAAGAAACCGGCTGTCTGTGCACCAAGAAGCGCGCCAATAACGAAGGTTGACTGCAGGAATCCACCTGCAAGCCCCCTCCTCTTGTTGCCCCAGGTTTCATTGACGAGAGAGAATCCAACACCCCATTCGCCTCCTACACCGAGACCAACTATGAACTGAAAGACATAGAACAAGGGGAGTGAGTTGGAAAATCCGCTGAGAATCTCAAATATTGCGAAAACAAGAATGGTAAGCAGCAAAGTGGTCCTTCTGCCGGTCTTGTCTGCAAGCCACCCGAAAAATATACCCCCAATCACTGATCCTACTAGGGCAAATGTAACTGCAAGGGCCACCTGAGAGAGACCAGCATGGAATGTTGCGGCTATACCGGCGAATAGAAATGTGGTCAGAAGCAGATTGTAGCCGTCAAACAAATATCCAAGTGTACCACCTAAATATGCCCTCGCTCGTTCAGACGAAGTGTAGGTAACGGAACTTTCCATATATGAGTGAAAATCAGGAATTATTTAAATCTTTTAACGAATAAAAGGTTTACTAAAACATCCAATCAACAGCGGAAATTACCGGGTCAAGGGAATTTCCATCTGCCGTTGAACTTTCCGGACCACTTGTCATAGGTGGATTTAAACTCCTCCTTGGATGGAAAACAGGTCTTGGGGAAATCGCTAAGCCTTTCATATGGCTGCACTGCAAAAATGATACCTCTGTTGTTGGTATAAGATGATGCCGGCACATTTCTAGGTCTCAAAGGATCGACTCCGCTGGCCCAGGCCTTCCTGATTATGGCGGTGTCTGCAGGATCAGCTCTTGAGGACATGGCCCAAAGGACATCATCCATATCATAGGGATCAATATCATCATCCACCACAACGACCCATTTTCCCATATAAGCAGCGCTCCTTGTCTGGCTTGCAAGGTAACCTGTTTCTGTGGCATGTCCTGGATAAGACTGCTTGATTGAAACATTGATGAACTGCCTTCCGACGCCAAAGGGAGGCGTATAAACCCCCTTCACATTTGGAATGCCGTTCTTAACCAGTTCATCGTAAATGAGGGCGGACCGCCAAATGCTCCGCCAGAACGCATGATCATTATATGGTCCCTTAGACATCGCAGATCCCAGTATTATGGCATCATTTCTATAGTAGAGTGTTTTGACCTCTACATATGGCTTCTCCTTTGCATCGCTTGCATAGTATCCTGTCCACTCCCCATGGGGGCCCTCCAGACGTGTCTTCTGCGGGTGAACGAACCCTTCTATGGCTATTTCACAGTCGGCAGGTATCGGCAGCCCGGTAGCTTCTCCCCTGATAACCCTGACAGGCTTTCCAATTATGGCACCCTCATATTCAAGTTCAGAAATGCCAGTTGGAATTTCGCTTCCAGCAAGGATATAGAGCAGGGGGTCAGGTCCAATTATTAGAACTATTGGCATGGGTTGGTTCCTTGAGAAATACTTTCCCATGTGGATAGCTCCGTGCTTCCCTCTCTCAATATTTATTCCTACTGTTTTTGAATCGTACAATTGAGCCCTGTATGACCCCACGTTTATCTTTCCGTCATCGGGATCAGCTGTAATGACTGCCACTCCTGTTCCAATGAAAGGACCTCCATCATCCTTATGCCACAATGGTGTCGGGAACTTCTTGAGATTAATGGAGTCGCCGCGCTCAACATTTTCCATGACCTTTCCCGAGGATGCGAACTCAACCGGGAAGCTGGTGCTGGCCTCTGTCCACTTGTTAGGTTTCCCCTTTAGAGCCTCTATCGTCTCTCCGACTTTCATTTCAATCTCAAACCCAAATGTTAGGTTGAAGAGCCGAATGTTTCCGACAGAGTTAGTCAAAACTCTAAATCCGCTATTCTCGAAACCGACAATATTCTTGAAGAGCAAAGCGGGTCCCAGATTCTTTGCATTCAACTGGGCTATTGCGGAAATCTCAAGATTTGGATTGGCGCCTTCTACTTCCTTTAATTCACCAATCTCATCGGCAAAGGATAGCCAGTCCCTGAGGTCATGCCATCGAATCATCTGCTCGAAATGATAAATTTGAATTTACAAGTTTTGGTAATTAAAAAATTTAGGAAGCCATACTGGCTTCTTCCCTGGATATGTTTCCAATGGTTTCCTTTGATACTACTGAAGCTATCAGATACACTATCCCCAGAACTGCCAGGGCTATGAACTGCGCCATTGGGTAAACCTTGAGCCCATATACTGCTATTGCAGCGCTGGTTATCAGGGGCCAGACACCCGCTATTCCGTACCCTAGATTCCAGTTCAGTCCAACAGCGGTTGATCTCACTTCTGTGGTGAACGCTTCGTTAAGGAAAACGGACAGGTCTGCCTTTGATATTGAGGCGAAGAAATAGAAAGGTGCAATTGCGAAGAGAATCGGATAGTAGTCTGTTCCAGGAAGACCACCCAGGTAGAGAAACAGGACACTTATCACTATTAGGATAATGCCGCCTCCTATGGCAAACGGCTTCCTGCCAGTCTTCTGGGATATTGCTCCTCCTGCGATTGAGCCTATGACGCCGAAGGCTGCACCGATAAGAACCAGAGTGGCGATATTTCCGGGAGCCACTTTGTTTACTTCAGCAAGGAACGTCGGAAAAGTGTTCTCGGTAAGATTGTCATAGCCAAGAAGGCCAATTGAGGAGAAGACTGCAATAAGGAAGGCGTTTCTCATTCCGGTGCTTCTTGAAAAGAGTGTCTTGTAAACACCCTTCTGGGTCTTTCCCTTCGACTTTGCCTTAACGTA
Organism: Thermoplasmatales archaeon AK; assembly: GCA_031625175.1. Classification (GTDB taxonomy): domain Archaea; phylum Thermoplasmatota; class Thermoplasmata; order Thermoplasmatales; family Thermoplasmataceae; genus UBA447. The sequence continues at coordinate 95,423 of JAHXPV010000003.1, forward strand.
TATCTGGGATTCGGGGATCTTGTACAGAACCGGTATGATCAGGATAAGCGGCAACAGTGCGACGAGGAACATCACCCTCCATCCTACAGAGAAGTACGCTGTGCCTACGAACACTGCAGTGATCATCAGGAGCCATGCAGCACCGATGACATGGGCCCAGCTTCCACCTGCCTCTGCAAATCCGGTCATCAGACCTCTGAACCTTTCAGGAAGATTTTCAGGAGCAAATACAAGTCCACCGCTAATAAGGGCACCAATGAATATGCCGCCAATCAGTCTCAGCGCTATGAATATAGTTGGAGCCCAAATACCGACTGATGCATACGTAGGATTTGCTGCTATAGCTGCTGTGAGAAGTGACGAACCAGCTATGCTCAAATACAACCCCCTCTTTCTTCCTACCTTATCATAAAGGGGACCTATAATCGCTGCTCCAAGCGGTCTTGTAACAGAACCAGCTGCAAAACCTCCCCATGTTACCAGCAGAGAAATTCCCACTGTTTTGCTGGGATAAATAGCGTGCGAGACCGGCACTATTACAAAGGATATCGCCACAAAACTCAGTATATCAAATGTATACGTCATTAGGGAGATATAGGTCTGCAGGGCATTCACTCGGGTGAATTTTTTTTCCTGTGTAGGAGACTGAGCATCAGCCATGACAATCAATCTCTTGCATATATTTAAATTAATTCCTTATAAAACGCCGGTGAATATTATCCAATCATGGTGATTATTTTAAGCTTTTGTCTCAGATTCAGTAACGGATGCTGTTGATCCATTCACCTCATGATGGCAAGATTATTCCGGATATATTTTAAAATCTTGATTGATACTGCACAATGCAAGGGCAATACATTGAAATTAATGGAACTGAGCTGTATTATGAGGAGAGTGGCAATGGCGACAATCTTATTCTAATACACACTGCCGGTACTGATGGGCGAATATGGATGGATGCCGCCGCGAGGTTATCATCCAGATTCAGGGTTTTCAACATCGACCTTCCTGGCCATGGGAAGTCAATTCCATGGAGAAATTGGCGCAGGAACAGGCCAACAGTTGAATTCTATGCAGCTACGATTACAGAATTTCTGAATAAGCTTTCCCTGGATAAGGTAAGCGTGTTAGGCTGCTCCATAGGTGCTGATGTGGCACTTGCACTAGCTGCCGGTAATGACAAGCGCATCGAAAGAGTGTATGCCATGGAGGGTGCTGCAAAAACAGATACATTCAAGGAGAGCGAAATTCTTAGCACCGATCCTTATGATCTGGCCAGGACATTCAACTTTTGCGGGCCGATGGCGCTGAAACAGAATATGGAGAAGCTTTACTGGATCAGAACATCAAATAACAGAGATATATACATAGGTGATCTGCTTGCCTGGAACAATTTTGACATGAGGGAAAAACTGAAGGAGGCAAATATACCTGTAATACTGCTCAGAGGAATAGACGATCCCGTTGTTAGTGAGGAAATGGTCAGGGAAACAGTAAAGCTGAACAGGAAATTTAAGATGCATCAGATAGAAGGCCTGGGTCACTATCCGATGATCGAAAATCCAGACCTCTTCGTTACAAAATTTTTTGAGATCACAGGATCGCGATAATAAGAAAGTCAGGCGTCCAAGGCTTCCGGCAATCAACTTCTTAATTTCATTTCATTAGATAATTTATTGAAAAATCCCAAAATAGAAATATTTTAATAATGTATACGATAGATCAGGACAGATGGAAGCTTCCATAAGTTACAATAATAAGGAAAGAGCTGGAACTCTTGCCGGAATTTTATTTGGACACTTTGGCGATGGTCTTGACCTTGTGATAATTAGCTACCTGTTTGTGCCACTGTCTCTGGAATTCCATGCTACGGTGCAGGAGGTTGCGATTGCGCTGACAATCAGTCTGGTCTTCTCTGCATTCGGCGGTCTACTTTTCGGTGCAATAGCCGACAGATTCGGCCGGAAGAAAGGACTGTTATTGTCCATTGCTGTGTTCGGCATATCAACGCTCGCCACAGCAGGTGTCAATCAGTTGTGGGAGCTCTATTTTCTCAGGGCCATTGAAGGTCTTGGAATCGGTGGGGAATGGGGAATCGGATTTGCGCAGATAACTGAAGTCTGGTCACCCAAATGGAGAGCAACCGGTGGAGGGATACTTCAGGGCGTTTTCATTATAGGCTCCCTGGTAGGTGCGTTCACGGCGGGCTACAGCCTTACTGCTTTCGGAGAATTCCTTGGCTGGAGGTATGCCTTCATAATTGCAGGAATAATAGCTCTGGTTGGAATAATAATCATCTGGATAGCTGTTCCTGAGTCAAAATACTGGCTCAAGTACCATCGGGACGCACAGGAGCAGAAACAGAAGGGTATCACGGAGAAAACACCCCTGGTGGAGATTTTCAATCCGAGTGTGAGACGCTGGACTCTGTTCGCTCTCCTGATTGGCGGATCCAACCTTTTCATCTACTTTTCCTACGCCAGTTTCATGCCAACCCTTCTGGCCGTAGGCTATGGGCTAACTCCGGCAAAGTATACCACAATGCTTGTCCTAGGTCAGGCAATAGCGGTGCCGTTCTACTGGATTAACGGTTTTCTAGCCGATACTGTGGGAAGAAAGTCCACTGCCGTCGGATACGGTGTCATTTACATTGTTGCGGTAATAGCGTTCCTCATCAGCATAATTGAGAAGCAGCCCTATCTCACTGTTTTCACATTTGGTCTCTTCTATGCATACACCTTCGTTTCGATTGGGCAGGGCATATCGGGTGAGTATGGAGTATGGTACAGCGAGCATTTCCCCACAAGAATGAGGTCCACAGCGACAAACTTCGGATACATGGTGGGCAGGTGGGACTCGGCGGCATCAAGTACATCGGCATAGCCATGTCAATCGCCATGATCGTCGGAGCGATTTTCCAGTTTGGAGGTCTATTCGGATTGCGGGAGACCAAAGGAACAGTAATTAAGGCGGATTAATTTCAAATTTCTTTTTAATCGTATCTTTTTCCAGATATATCTTCATTGAATTGACCCATTTACTGTATTAATTTGACTGCATTTTATTTTCAGGATATTGGGATCAGGAATGATAGTAAAGAATTTCTATCAACAAACATGCTAATACAATAATTTTTATAGTTGATTTGTTTATTATTTTCATGAAACCTAATCTAGGTCCCATAGGTCAAACCGCAGCCAAGAAATTCAAGGTTCCCGAAGGTTTTCCTGAAGTCCCGCAACATGCCAAATGGCTGGGGCATCTTTCCGGTTCATGGGAGGATGTTGGCTACCAGTATGGCGAAAATGTTGGCAATATCATATCAATGGTTCTGGATTACTTTATTGAGAGGGCTGTGGAAACTGGTGACAAAAGAGGAAAACGCCTCGATCTCAATCACCTTGTCGATGACTGCAGGCTCTATGAGAAGCAGATGTATGCACTGGACCCACAGATGATCGATTTCACAAAGGGTATAGCTCAGGGGGCTTCAAAATTTCTTGCTAAATCGAGATATGCAGACAAGATAAGCGATTACGAAAAGGTGCTGCTGATAAACTGCTATCCTTCTATTGCCCTGATACACCCCGATGAGAATGCCCATATGAGGGCGCAGAGCTTCCTGGGAACAGATCAGGAAGCTTATCATGACTGTTCAGGCATTGCAGTTCTTCCCGAGGCAACAGAAGACAGGAAAACATATGTTGCCCACAACATACAGCAGGGATACGGGGTTGGACTGTTCTCGGTTGCTTACGCAGCCACACCGCCAAGAGGGCGGACTTACTGGACAATTGCTACAGCCGGAATGGTGACCTTCAACGCCCTCTTCAATGACAGGGGCATCTCGGTTCTGCACATGGGTGGATCAAGAACCCGTGATCCTGACGACTTTGGAGTTCCAAACAGATATGCTCTCATAGACATGATTGTGAACTCATCCACTATGAGTGAGGCAATTGAGAGAATAACAGTCGGCTCCAACGAGTACCGCAGGCGCAGCGGAAGGAAAACAATGCTCAGGGACGGAGGGAAAAATTACCTTCTTGCTGAGCCGGGCAGGGCATGCGTTGTGGAGACAACCTCTAGGCACTATGCAGTCAGGAAGCCCGGTGATCTCAAGGAAACGGGCTTTATAGTGGGAACAAACCATCAGTTCTGCCAGGAAAGCTATAACGAGGAGAATGAACTGGAGGGATTTCCACTGACGCAGTACAAGAGCATTGAGGATGAACCAATCCCTTCACCAGGGACAATATCCAGATTCTGGACACTATATTATGAGGCAAAATACAACTATGGCATGATAAATGTCCTGAAGATGCAGGAATTCCTGAGGGCCCACCACTGGTATGACAGGAATGGAAACAGGATAGATTTCGTGAGGCAGGGAGACAGGTACGTTCCAACACATTACGCCCATGACCATTCCACTGTATGCGGGCACAGCGGCGGATATCCGGAAAAATACAACAACGAAATGCCTGCCTCAAAGGTGTTCATCTCCGAGGATAGAAAAGTGCTCTGGACCCTCGGGAGGCCCTGCACCTGGGAAGGGCCATGGGATTCCCTCACAATCAATGGAGGAGGATGATCTTGACCGATAATGGAAAGGCGGTTGTCTCAAGAAGACAGGTGTGGGCAGCACTTACCACATTCCTCTCTTTCACCGTCGACCAGTACTCAGGGTTTGTACTTATTGTGGCAGCACCATTCATAGCCGAAATATTCTTCCCGTCCAGCAATTATGCGATTTCTCTCCTCCTGTCGTTTGTTACGGTGGCAACCGGCTACCTGATCCGGCCAATTGGCGCCCTTCTGTTCGGACCCCACACGGACAAGGTCGGAAGACGCAATACCATGGTCATTACGACGACCATTGTAACGCTTATAACTGCGGCAATAGGGATACTTCCAACATATGCACAGGCAGGCCTGATCTCGCCAATACTCCTTCTTGTTATAAGGCTGTTGAACGGGCTCTTCACTGGAGCAATGACCACCGGAACTCACACCATAGGTCTGGAAACTGTCAAGGAGAAATTCAGGGGAATTGTCGGCGGTTCCCTCAGCTCCTCTGCAGGTCTTGGGTCTCTTCTTGGTTCAATCGCATTCACAGCGGTTTCTGTGGCTTATCCGGGAAATCTTTTCACCGAAGTGGGATGGAGGGTCTACTTCCTCACAGCGGCAGTTGGTGTAGTCGTGCCAATAATTACTGTGCTCACAATTAAGGAATCATACCTCTTCGCCCTTGCTAAGGTAGTGAAGAAAACCATAGAGCATCCATTCAGGTACTTTTTCTCACCGAAAAATCACTTGCTCAAGAGCTTCTTCCTCGGGATCCTCATGACACTATCATGGTCAATGATTGTGAGCGGAGTTGTTCATGGCGTCCTGACTAGCTATCTGCTGACAGTAAATCACATGAGCAGAGTCACGATTGGGGAGCTGTCAATTTACGGCGGCATCGCCTTCATTCTGGGCCCACTTGTCGGAGGGCAGGTAAGCCAGGTGATAGGGAGGAAGCGTACTGCCATATTGGGTGCTGTGCTGTTATTTTTCCCTGCTTTCTCATACTATATGCTTTCCACGGTGGGAAACAGCCTCTATGGAGCACTGCCGTACATAGTGCTGCTCAGCTTCTTCGGAGCCTTCGGTGCGGGAATGTATGTCGTATTCCTGGATGAAATGTTCCCGACAAAGATAAGGGCAAGTGCTGTGAGCCTTACATACAACATCGGTCTAACCATAGGGGGCACAACAACAATTTGGGTTGGACTGCTTCTCGTCAGGTTTGGGTTCTCCGCGTATCCCCTTATTATAGTTGCCTTTGTTGCAGTGCTGGCAGTTGTCATAATCCTAGTGGCACTGTTCTCCAGAGAGACAAAGGGGAGCATGCTTGAGGAAGAGAAGGAGGCAATTTCTGAGGTTACCCAGTAACCGCGGCCTGATTTGATAACTTTCAAGGGAACCATTGAATTTTTTCCCTTCCCCAGTAATCATTTTTCGGAAATTCAAAAAAATAGAATATCGTTCAAAAAACTGTTTATAAGAAAAAATTTATTAGTCAGAACCATGACGTGTCATGGCAGACCAGAGTAGGGAACTGAAAAAAGGGGTAGTCACATATATTGAACTGATTTTCCAGTCCATTTCCTTTACTGCTCCGGCGATAGCCGTAACCGCAACCATGACTGGGGCAGCGGCCTTTGCCTACGGTGCACTCCCCCTGACGTACGTGTTTGCTTTGTTTGGTGTTCTCCTTGCAGGCTTTGTCGTCTTTGTTTTCTCAAGGAAAGTTGCTTCCAGCGGCGGCTATTACCGTTACATCGAAAGAGGCACCGGCCTCAGAGTAGGTGGTTTTGGTGGCTGGGTGTATATGCTCTACACAGTGGTAGGGGCTACACCATTCATATACTTTGAAACTGCTCTTGCCCTGCAGGTTGGTCTGGGAGTCCTTGGCATAAACGTCCCGTCATGGCTCTGGTATCCCGTGGGGCTCATTGTAGCTCTTGGCGCCTTCGGGCTTGCATACTCCGGAATAAAGAACTCACTCAAATACAGCGTCTTCACAGGTACGATTGAGATGGTTTTGTTGCTTATTGTTGCCGGATTCATCCTTGCTCACACTCCACATCCTCTTGACGGTTCCGTTTTCACAATCAAATATTCGCCGACTGGATGGAGCGGTGTCGCCCTGGGGCTTGTCTTTTCGTTCACCTCCCTGGCTGGCTGGGGTTCAATGACATTTCTGGGCACTGAAGCACGTTCTGCTCACGTTAACATCAGGCGGGGTGTGATCGCAACCATTCTCATCCTTGGAATATTCTTCCTGTTCATGAGCTACGTAATGACTGTTGGCTGGGGTCCTGCCAATATGAGCACCTACTTCTCCAACTTCCTTCCGGGCCTTATCCTTGCCCTGCAGGATGGCGGTATAGTCATTGCGGTTCTTCTCTTCGTATTTCTGGTGAACAGTGGATTCGTTGACACGCTTGCCATTATAAATGCCGGTTCCAGAGACATGTACACGATGTCAAAGGATGGCATGCTGCCCGAGAAGCTTTCACTGACCCATCCGAAACACAAGAGCCCCCACATCTCGCTGATTGTGAACACCATCATCGGCATTGTGATCTTCACCATCACTGGTTGGCTCTTCGGCCCCTTCAATGGTTTTCTCGTGACCGGTGTCTGGACAGGTGCAGGCACCATAATCGAGCATATAATGATCAACTCTTCCCTGCCGCTCTATTTCAGGAAACACAGGAGTGTAAAATGGTATTATGTGGCCGCTCCTGTTGCGGGCATAGCCATATATCTATTCGCACTCTATGGTTCGTTCCTGTCAGTCAACTTCTATGTTATCGTTGCCGTGGTAGTCATGGTAATTTATCTGCTATTCGGAGCTGTTTACTTCGGAGTGAAGAAGGGAATAAAAGTGGCACTGGAGCAGGGAGAAGAGATATGAAGACAGTCGATGGATTCAAGGATTCGAATATTCATTTCAAATGGGACCCGAATCTTTCGCCCATTGAATATGTTGATTCAGGTTCTGATCTTGTAATACAGATCCCTGACTCCTCGACAAAGCAGATAAAGGAGACATTTCAGACCTCAGATCTGGCGGGAATTGACAATCAGCTCTTTGATGGAGCTGTTGGCCCCATATTTGTAGAGGGCGCTGAACCGGGTGATGCGCTGAAAATTACAATAAACAAGATAGAGACCGGAAACTGGGCATGGACTGCCGCCCTCCATGATTTTGGCCTTCTCAGCAACGAATTCCAGGATGAGTTAGTCATCTGGAAAATTAAGGATGGCTTGGCGGTGTCGAAACGAAAGGGCTTCTTTGATGGAATGACATTCAAGACCAATCCGTTCCTTGGGATAATTGGAACTGCCCCTGCGAGCGGGACATTTACAATGATCCCACCTCAAAGGTTCGGGGGCAACATGGATAACAGGCTAAACCGGGAATCGTCTGTCCTATATCTGCCGGTAAATGTCAAGGGAGCGCTAGTTTCTTTCGCTGATCCCCATGCACTTCAGGGCGATGGAGAAGTATGCGGAACTGCTATGGAGACAAGCTGCAATTGTCATGTTAAAATAGAGGTGATTAAGGGTATGAAGATCAATTATCCCCGTGTAAATGCAACTGATAACACTTCTGGAAACTTTGTCAACACCATGGGCATAGGTCCTGATATTTTGGAGGCAGCAAAAGACGCAGTCAGAGAAATGATAGGCATTCTATCCGACCAGGGCTACAAGCGCGTGGAAGCCTATATGTTGTGCAGTATCATGGGTAACCTGAGAATATCAGAGATTGTAGACATTCCAAATTATGTTGTCACCATGTCGATGCCTATAATGACAAGGCCCAAAATTTCCTGACAATGTACATCTTCTGACTATACGATTTCTGTATTTGGTTCATTTTAGCCTTCGCAACAGTATATCTGGAGCTCATTCCCCTAACGCAGGTTCGCCAAATGTTGTATATTGTAGTTAGGACCGTTTCTGAAAATTTATCATTATAGCCGAAATTGGATCTTATGGAGTCAAGACTTGATTACCAGAAGTATGCACCCGATATATTGAGGAACTTGCGATCTATTGAGAAGGCTATATCGGAGTCGGGCATTGACCACAGGCTACTTCATCTGATTAAAATGCGGGCATCCCAGCTGAACGGATGCGGCTGGTGTCTGGACATGCACTCAAAGGATGCCCTTCTTGACGGTGAAACTGTTCAAAGGATTGCCCTACTGAGCGCTTGGTGGGAATGTCCTCAGTACACAGACAAGGAAAAGGCAGCTCTTGCCTGGACAGAAAGGGTGACACTAATATCTGAGACGAGAGAAGATGACGAAATTTATGAGAACCTGAAGAAATTTTTCTCAGAAGAGCAGATTGTGATCCTTACCTGGGCGATAATTGCCATAAACTCATGGAACCGCCTCAACGTGTCCTTCAAGACCGTTCCCGGTACGTATGAGCCTAAGAGGCAGAAGGTTATCCAGTGATTACCAGCTCCCGCTTATATTGATACCTCGGTTTAGCTAATTGTAGCAACTTAAACAATCTAATTTTTATCTTTAAGAAGGAAATCTGATCATATGTCAAAACTCTTGATGGACGATCCGTCATGGGAATTAGTATCCAAGGCGATAGACGGCATTTCCCAGCAATGGGCTGTGAGAAAGGACAACGGAACGGTTAAGTTTCTGAGATTTGACCCGGAAAAAGCGTATCCGAAGCATCATCACCCAGACCGCACAGAGTGGTTATATGTGGTCTCAGGAGAGATGATCGCACAGATTGACGATCAGGTGCATCGGCTCAGGGAGGGGGAATTTGCTATCTTCCCGGTGAACAGTGAGCATTCACTGAAAGCAGGCAGCAAAGGCGCTGTTGTCCTCGTAGTCGCCATATTTGAGAACAAACCTTCTGCCTAATATCTATAAGGGGTATTTTCTTATTTCACAGAAGACGCTCAATGAGTAATTAGTTGTGATTACCGTTCATTTATAACCGAGAAACTTCTCCGTCTTTATTTTCGGACGTTCCAGTTTCAGATCGTTTTCCAGGATTGCGCTAATGCTTTCTACGAATGTGGGAGGGCCAGAGACAAGAACCTCATCTGGTTCGTATGATGCAAGTATGGCCTGAAGTTTCACAGAGTCAAGTCGGCCCAAGGTAAAGCCTGGCAGCTGTCTCTCTTCTCTTGTCAGGAATCTGTAAGTTTCAAGCCACCCTACCTTGTGTTTTATCTTTTCAATTTCATCGTAGAAAAGGATCTCCTCAAAAGTTCTGGACGAATGTATAAGGGCGACCTTGCCTTCAAAGGGGCTACTGCTGAGATACCTTGTTATGCTCCTGAATGGGGTTACGCCCACACCTCCGGCGATCATAACGATGGTATGACTTGTGTGGTTGATAGTGAACGAACCATTTGGGCCGGAAAGAGAGACCTGATCACCAGGTTTCAATGAATCAAGCGACTCCTTGAACAATGAATTTCGGCCTATAACCTGAGTACTTATGGCTATGTAATTGTCAAGAGGGGTGCTGGAGATGGAGAACTGCCGCAGGCTGTCTCTGATGGAACCGGGGAAGTTAAGGAGCTTTATTACGACAAACTGCCCGGGAATGAAGTTAAAACTGACGGGCCTTTCGAAAAGGTAGCTACGCTTTGTGGGTGTTTCTATGACCTTATCAAGCAGTTTTACCTCCCCGTGGATGATGTCATGGTTAATACTATACCACCAAAGTATTAATCAGGATCGTAGCAACTGCGGAATGATCTTGTTAATTAGAATTTCCTAGTACTCACACTCCCTAACGCATTATCGTTTGTAGATGGAGATTCCCAATCCCAGGTACTTAATAAAAGGGAATCAACGTTTTTTTCTTCTCCTGAGTCTCTAACACTTCTACCTTTAAATTTGCCTTGCAATTCTCCCACTAGATAACTTACTCAGAGACACATCTTAAGGATTTCTAATGGCCAGAAAATACAACTCTCAAATGGGAAATCGCGTTAATTTACTTTTATTTGCCTTGATAATCTACTTCCCCCAATGTGTCAAACAACGCAAAAGAACGGCAAACTAGATACCAATCGAAGGAAGAATTAGATTGGTGTTCGTGCGCTGAAAAGCCTACTTCAGCAGGTTGTATAACACGACCGCATTATTATGGCTTTCATTTTTGGATGAGAATACAAGTGTAACGTTCTCATGGCTGGAAATAATCTTTCGAAGCTCCTCCAAATGATGGTTCCCTGATAATTCTTTCTTGTATTTTTCCTGAAACTCCCCCCACTTGGCATCCTCATGGTTGAACCATTTTCGTAGTTCAGTGGTCGGGGCAACCTCCTTCATCCACAGGTCAATATGGGCGTCCTCCTTTGAAATGCCTCTGGGCCATAACCTCTCCACAAGGATCCTGTAGCCATCAGATTCAGAAACCGGTTCGTACACCCTTTTCAGTTTTAGCGTCACGCGTTTTCTAGTGCTTACTTGTTTATAACTGTTATTCGAAACTTGGCGTATGAATCTACAACTATCAAGCCCGAATTTCTAAATGAATCTGAAACATTTAATTAGAAATCCAATCTAAATTGGTTAGAATAGGACGCTTATGAAATAAGGAGGCGCAATTCTAGCTAAGCTGTCTGTTTTCTCCCAAAGGCTATTCACTGAGATCCATGCTTCAAAGTTTTTGTACGCACATATGAGCGTCTAGTAGTGCTTTTCCACAGGAACTTCAGCTTGGAAGTAACACGAATTACAGAAACTTCCGTTAATATAATTTGAGGAATTCATTCAACCTTTACCTTATTGCTACGTTGATATAGTTGGTAAAAGGTCAGACTATTATCAGAACAGCGGACCTTCTCATTTTTCTATTATCGCGTATTGTCCAGGTTCAATGCCCATTCATAAAATTCAACGATTCTGATCTTGGGATGATCTATTACGATGCTGCTTTTTTCCATCACTATAACCGTACCATTGGCATTATTGTATTTTTCAAGGAACTTCTTTAAAGGCTCTATCTCACGTTTCAAATTAGACGGGTTCAAATCATAGCAGACCTGTACAGCCTGAACTACCTGATTTCTTCTTGTCAGAATAAAATCTATCTCTAGACTTTCATAGGAGAAATAAAAGACATCCATGTCTGAATCTTTTTCCTTTAATCTTAACAGTTCGATGTATACCGAGTTTTCAAGGAGTTTTCCAAAATCGTCTGACTTCTTAAACAGCAGTGTGAAGCCATTATCTATTAGGTAGAGTTTCTTTCTTGACTGATGCATTTTTTTATAACTGGATGAAAATTTCAGGTTCATTACGAAGAAGAATACGTTCTCCGCATAACTGATATAATTATTTACAGTCTTTTTGCTGATTTCGACATTCAAGGACTTCAAATAACTGAACAACTTTGAGGAACTAAAAGGGGCTGAGTATGAATTTATTGCATAACCGATCACCAACCTAAGCGTGGCTGGATTGGTTACTTTATATCTATTTATGATGTCATTGAATAATATGGAATCGTAGTACGACGACAGTATTCTTCTTTTGGTGTTTTCGTTATCTGTGTATGAAATCTCGGGAAATCCTCCGAAAGTAATGTATTCAAGGGAATATTTTTTTAGCCGTTTAACCTCAGAATAGATAGATAACATGTTCACGTTCAGATTCTTAGCCACTAAATACTCTTTGAAAGAAAAGGGATACATAATATAAGTCAGATTTCTTCCAGCGAGTGACGTCGAAATCTCTGCACTAAGCAACTTCGATGATGATCCGGTTAGGAATATCCGAAATTTGCCGGTATCGTAAAGTCTCCTGATTGCTTTATCCCAGTTCTCAATATTCTGTATCTCGTCGAAAAATAGGTATACCTTATAATTCTCATCTATTTCTGTTAAAGAATAAAACGTGTCCATAATGAAATCAAAGTCCTCCGCTTCGAGACCCACGAATCTCTCATCCTCGAAGTTTAAATAGAGGATGTTGCCCCTAGGAACTCCATTAAACATTAGGGTTTTGATTATGTTAAAAATTTCATACGTTTTCCCGGCCCGTCTGACACCAGCAATAACTATTATCTTGTCTACCGACAGGTCGATGGCAATATTTCGGGCAATGGGGTTAGGAAACTGCATTGTCATGGATTCAGCTATGGCCCTTCTTGCTGACTCACTATTTATCATATGTTTCCTAATGGAAACATAATTCATATATTTTTGTTTCCTAAAGGAAACATTTCTTAACTTATAACAGCTGAATGCCCATAATACGACCTTTACTGCCAATATATATCTCGATGATAAGGCATGAAATTTCTAGAATTTATGACAACTTCCTTCAGAATGAATGCCTTGTTACTGCCAAAAAGACAAATTGGAAAAAGCCTCATAGTTGGAACTTCTCCAGTAGCCTCTCTTTTATGGAATTAAATATGGTGTCTCAAAATATAACAACTGACGATTTTCATTATCTCCCTTGGCTTCTCTCCTGCTTTCACATTCGATACAATCATGAGATTGTATGCAATTGCCTTAAGGCCAATTGCAGTATCATAATCCCTGTTCCTGACATACCGGATATTCTCTGCCCTCATGATCTCTTCAAGTATTGAGAATGTCCTCTCTATCTCCCACCTGAGGGAATACAGGGAAGCGTATTCCCTCATGAGATCAATGCCTATCTTCCTGTTCATGGACAATCGTTCAGGAACCATTCCTCTCCTTCTGTTTGTATCAATTATGGGTAAAGAATGTGTGTTTTCGAATATGTAGTCATATATGTCAGAGGTATCGTAAGCAGAATCTACAAGA
>JAHXPV010000004.1:0-107692 GCA_031625175.1 Thermoplasmatales archaeon AK
AACATTGGCACCAGCGGCATGATGACATCCACGTTCTTCAGATTAATTGGCTCATCGCCAAGGGAAGCGGCTGATGCCAGCGTGTGCAGCATTATCTGCCTGTGAGTGAAAGCCACTCCCTTTGGAAGACCAGTTGTCCCTGATGTGTAGAAAGTAGTGGCTAGGTCATCCTCGCTGATTTCTGGAAGCTGCGTTGACTGCTGTTTCACCTTCAGATCATTGAGAAACACTGACCCAGGAATCATATTAACCGGCCTGTCTCCGTCAGAGCTCACAATCCAAGTCTTTACGAAATCGAACAGACTCAGGCTCCTTTCAATCAGGGGAATAAATTCATCCCTGATCACCACAAACTTGTCCTCCGCATGCTGCATAGTGTAGAATATCAGTTCCGGAGAATATCTTATGTTTACAGTGTGAAGGACTCCTCCTGCGATTGGAACTGCATAGTAAAGCTTCAAGTAGTTCAGTGAGTCCCAGTCAAGGACAGCAACCCTTTCACCTTTTTTCAGTCCAAGCTTTACAAGCCCCCTGGCGATCTCGTAAACCTCTTCCTTGAACTCCCTGTAGGTTAGGTGTTTCTCCCCCTTATAGGATATAACTTGGTTAGGGTTATTCCTGACTGACGATGTCAGAATCTTATCTATTGTGAGCTCGTACTTTTCTTTAAACATTAATTATTAAATGTATCTACTCATAAATTATTTTCGAAAGGTTCAGTTTATTATGGATTAATTTTTGCGGGACATTCAGGTCTGCTGAAGCCTCACTGCGGAGAAATAATAGGTGAATTCAGCGAGGTCAAGAGGTGATGCGTCCAATGTCACTTTCAGAGTGTATCCTGAATACGTCACTTTGAAAGGAAGCCCTTTGAAGAACCATGAGCCCTGAGAGAGTATACTTCCCTCAGGTACCGTTGAGCCGTTATAAGCACGATAGAGTCCGAGATCCCATGATGAAGCATATTTTGATGTAATTGTATAATTAAACTGTGATAACATTATAAGGGAAACAACAGCAATGCTATTGTTAAGGCTTGAGATAGACCCATTGATAATCTGATACTCCTTGAAAACATTAAGGAATGTCAGCTGGATTGGATTCTCAGAGCTAATGACAGAAGGAGGTCCCTGTATTCCGGAAATTAATGCTCCCAGGGATATGTTTCCACTGGAATCGGTGATGGAAATGGGCAAGGGTCCAAGAAAAAGGTTTGAATTGTTTGATCCGCTGACTGCAATGACGCTTCCGTCCTGCATTACATAACTGGAATCCGCTACGTACTGAAGAGACGCCAAGGATTCTATCTGTCCTGAAACACTGGCGTTTATTATTATGTTATACCTGCTCATGACATTTGTCGAATTTTTCAGACTAACGGTGACCTTGGAGGATATCGAAGCCAGGGTCAGGTTTGGAGATAATGAAAGTTCAGTTCCAGCAGGCTGCGTGATTGGCGGTGTCCCGCCTATTCCCATTGGGAAAGTTGCGCTTAAGGAGGTGAATTGCTGGTCGGAATGTAACGAACCAGCCAGCGACATAAAAGCTTCCTCGGTGTTCTGAAGATATTCAGTTTCAAAGTGTGCCTGCTGAACGGGGATGTACCATGCGAGGAAACTTGTGACTAGAGTTATGACAACTGCGAATATCAGGATGGTGCCAATTACCTCGGCAACCGCACTGTCTTTAGTGAGAAAGTTCACTTTCAGGTTAATTTCCAATAGGTTATTTATATATTTCACCAGTTGGCGTTTTTTCGCAGAATAAGCGGGAAGGTGAAATAACGTAAATTCCCAGGCAGATTGGCCCATTATGCTATGGGTGAAATTATCCCTGTCGTTGCAAATTATTTCATACCTTGACAAAATATACCTATGTGATTATATCACCACTGGACTACCGGTACGGAAGAACGGAAGTCAAGGAAATATTCAGTGAGGAGCGACGCCTGAGATACATGCTTGAAGTTGAGGCCGCTATAGCTCAGGCAGAAGCTGAATTCAACCTGATCCCTCGCGAAGCTTTCAAGTCCATACGAGATGCAGTGGATTCAGGCAGGATCAAGCCTGAAAGAGTCAGAGAGATTGAGAAGGAGACAAAGCATGATGTGATGGCTCTTGTTAAGGCTCTCTCAGAACAGGCTGGCTCTGGTGGTGCATATGTGCATTTTGGTATTACATCCAACGACGTTCTTGATACTGCCACAGCCCTGCAGTTGCGTGATTTCTACCCTGTTCTTATGAAAGATATTCAGGATCTTCAGGAGGCATTTATAAGACATGTCTCAGAACACAAGAACACACCTATGCTTGGGAGAACCCATGGACAACATGCAAGTCCGATAACTTTTGGCCTGAAGATGGCGGTGTATCTGTCCGAGGTGAACAGACACCTTGTCAGAGTAAAGCAATGCAGAAGAAGAATACTGGTTGGAAAGGTGATGGGTCCGGTTGGGACAGGCGCTTCTCTGGGTGATGCTGCACTTGAAATACAGGACCGCGTGATGGAAATACTCTCAATATTTCCTGAGCGTGCCTCATCTCAGATCGTCAACAGGGACAGATATGTTGAGTTTCTTTCGGTCATTGCCGGTATTGCGACTTCCCTTGAGAAATTTTCCACTGAGATAAGAAACCTCCAAAGACCTGAGATTGGAGAGGTACAGGAATTCTTTGATCAGCAGAACCAGGTCGGTTCCAGCGCCATGCCTAGCAAAATGAATCCAATAAGCTCGGAAAACGTAACAAGCATCGCCAGATTCATAAGATCATTCGTTACACCGGAACAGGAAGCCGCTGTCACGTGGCATGAGAGGGATCTGACAAACAGTGCCCTGGAGCGTTTCGTCATTCCCTATGCATGTGTGCTGATCGATTACGTGCTTGTCAGATTCAGGGAAGTCCTGGATAAACTGATTGTGCACAAGGATGTAATGCTGAGCAACCTGCTAAGGGATGATTATGTTCTCTCGGAACGCATTGTCACCGAGCTCACTGAGAGGGGAATGGGCAGACAGGAATCCCATGAGTTCGTGAGAAAGAGTGCAATGGAAGGATATGCCAGGGGCATAACACTCAGAGAAAGCATGATACAGCATGGGATACTCAAGAAGATTTCAAAGGAGGAACTTGATCTGATCATGGACCCAAGAAGATTTCTTGGACAGTCTTCCAGAGTTTGCGACATGGCAGTTGAAGAGTCCAGGCGAGCCAGGATCTACGCCTTCGGAGGTGAATCCAGTGAGTTCTAGAATCGACAGCGAATCGCTGAAGGAGCAGATAGTCACCTCTCTGGCAACTGGGGAAAATTCCATAGTAGGACTTCAAAGAATTCTCAAGGAAAAGGGCTTCACGGAAAACAGGATATATCTGTCAGGTTACCTGAAAGCGCTCGTACATTTGGGCATTCTGAATGAGCGGGAGATAAAGCCTTCTAAAGTCTATTCCCTCAACTCATCCAGACCCAAGGATATTTACGATCTGGTCGGCGAAGTGTCAAGGTCATCCCTTACCGGTGATCCTGGTGAGAATGCCCTGATGCTCCTTAATTTTCTTTTCAACAGGCCCATATTCTTCAGGGAGCTTGAGAAATGCAACGTAGATCCTCCGGCTGTTTATAGGAAGGTCATGCACCCCAGGAGAATAGAACTTGTGAAAAGACTTGCAAACACTGGATTAGTGGTTCCACAGAATAATGTTCTTGTTGAGCCTGAGTCAAAAGACCTCGCAAGGGTAATGAGGCTGTTAAGAAATCTGGTAATAAATGGGTTGAGCCTGAGACCTTATCTCCTTGATGATACTGAATTCCGGCAGGCTACTTTAGACTGAACTGGTGGGCCTTAGCTCGGCCTTCTTTATAGTCATAATTCCTTCGGAACCGGTCCACCTTTTTTCCGATTCCTCAATAACTATACACCTGTTATCCCAGCCTATAACCAGGGATTCGTACTCACCGCCTTCCCCGGCCATGTTAATGCCATATTTCCTTGATTTCTTGGCAATATCCTCAATGAAGCTGTCATCTATAAACCTTCCAAGGTAATCCGGGCCAAGACCGTCGGCGGAAACTGAAACTACAATTGCCCTTATTGCCCGGTTTTGCAGCTCTTCAAGTATCCTTCTCTGATTCTTGCGCCACAATGGTGCGTAACAAACAATATTGTTCTCTGTGCACATTTCTTCCAGCCTAGTTTTCTGATATTCTGATGCAATAGCACCAGTAACCATGGCGCTGTAGCCGCGCTTAGACAGGTCAGAAATGGCTGCTGCCACCCTGCCTTCCTCAACCCTTAGATTCGGAATGCCCAAAAGTTCTGACACCTTTCCCGCCATTTCGTGGTTTGGAAAATGGTACATGAAAGAATGCTCTGACGCCATGACCGTCAGGCTCAGATCAACATCAAAACCCTGCTCCATTGCAATTGTCGAGGCCAGAAACGAGTCCTTGCCACCGGAGAGGAGAGCAAAGGTTTTCACACCTTCAGTATCACTATCATTTTATATAGTTATTCAATACAACCCTGATATAAATGGCTGTGAACGTAGGAGACAAGGCTCCGGATTTCAAGGGAATAGATTCCAACGTGAAGGAAAAGAAGTTATCAGATTACAAGGGACAGAAGGTCGTTCTGGCATTCTTCCCAGGCGCGTTTACCTCAGTCTGCACAAAGGAAATGTGCACCTTCAGGGACTCAATGGCCAACTTTAACAAGCTCAATGCAAAGGTCATTGGTGTAAGTGTGGACACTCCATTTTCATTGGCTGAGTTTGCAAAGGTGAACAAGCTGAATTTTGATCTGATCAGTGATGCGAACAAAGAAATAACAAAGAAGTACGATGTGCTCTATGATAGTTTCCTCAACATCCCGGGACTCCATGCAGCAAAGAGGGCGGTATTCGTAATTGACAAGAACGGAGTTGTCAGGTACAAGTGGGTCAGCGAGGACCCTAGGGTTGAGCCGGACTACAAAGCTGTAGAGGCAGAAGTAGCTAAACTCAATTGAAACAATATCTCCTGATTCCCTTTGCCGTATGCCCTGCAGGCGGAAAGTAGAATGAATAAGGACCTAGCCAGAAAAATAATAGCAATTGCGGCATCTTACAGGAAGGGCGGTAACGGGCTCTCAACCCAGGATTTTGTGGCGGCCCTTTCCTTTAAAAGGTCCCTTCTTGACCCGGACACAGTAAAGGAGTTCATCCTTCAGGCAGTGAATGAAGGTCTGCTCGTCAAGAGGGGTGATCTCTATTTTCCAAACTTCAGCACCAGCGGTGTAGTGGTGCCATTGGATTTCATTGTGAAAAAGGAGGAGCTGTTTGCTAATACGAGCGACAGGCCACTTGTAGACAGAATGCTTGACGCTGTCTCGGCTTCAGGCAGACTGACAAAGAAGGAGGCGATCGCAAGGGCGAGGGAGCTGCAGGCGTCCATGAAATACATAAATTTTGAAATAGCGCTCCTCAGTGTGCTATCTGAGGAGTGCATAGAGCATGAGCAGTTTGTTCAGGAATTGAAAAAAGAGATTTTCAATACCGGTTCATAATAAGGTTCACTCGGATTTAGACCTCTGCGCTATTTTTATTGCCATATCCACGTCGTTCAGTTCCATTGCAATATCAGAAGCCAAGTCATACATGAAGTCCAGGTTTGACTTGAAATCCTTTCTTTCCCTCTTCGATTTTATTCCCTGTGCAATGGAGTCTATCAGGTCAAGTGATTTCAGGGCCATATTCAGGGCTTCTTCCTCATTCTTTTCCCTCACTATTGCAATCTTGCCTCTCAGTGCCTCAAAGTAATTCTCCCAGTCCTTGGCCTTCTCGGTCTCCTTTATGACCTCCTCATATATCCCGAGGGCGTCATTCTTTCTTCCCTGTGTATCTCTCAACTCTGCCAATGCATTTAGAGATGTTGCGACAAGGAACCCGTCCCTAGTTTCCCTTGCAAGTTCCGCAGCCCTGAGCAAATACTTTTCAGCTTCAGAT
The DNA here is from genome assembly GCA_031625175.1 of Thermoplasmatales archaeon AK. Classification (GTDB taxonomy): domain Archaea; phylum Thermoplasmatota; class Thermoplasmata; order Thermoplasmatales; family Thermoplasmataceae; genus UBA447. The sequence continues at coordinate 5,979 of JAHXPV010000004.1, forward strand.
AGTTTCGAGGCATCTATCTCAATATAACCCAGGTTCAGCAGGTCCATCACCTGCATTTCCCTGAGGTTCAAATCACTGTGAATTGAAAGAGCCTCCTCGGCAAATTTTCTGGAGTTCTCATCGTTCTTCGGCTCAAGACCATTGTAAGCCTGCGATATTCTGTAGCACAGGTCAGCCAGTTCCTCACTCTTCTTTCCGGAAAGCCGCTGATATGCCTTCTGATACTCCCTAAGGGCATCAATGTATTTTTCCTTCTGCAGAAAATTGTCCCCAACGTTCAGGTACTGCTCTATTTCTTCCATCAGGTTTCTCTCCCGCTTGAATCTTTTTGCAATTATTAATTGTTTCTTAGCTTCTTCAGTAGCTCAGCAGCATAGGAGACAGATATCCTTTTTGCTGCTATCATCGCACCGGCTATCTCCTCAACCTCGTTCCCCTTGGCGCCAGCTGTGATTGCGACATTGCGCGCATGGAGACTCATGTGGCCACGCTGTATCCCTTCCGAAACAAGTGCCCTCAGAGCGGCGATTTCACACCAAGTATTTTCCTGAACAGAGAGGCCTTTGGCACAGCATTTGTGGAGCCTCCGACTGTTCCAACGGATATGGGTATGTTAATTTCACCCATAAGGTCCCCTTCCGGAGTTGCCCTGTATCTCGTAAGCGATAATGAATCTGATATATGGGTGTACGTATGGGCATTGGCTTCAACAGCCCGCCAGTCATTCATTGTGGCAAGAACAACGGCATCAATGCCATTCATTATGCCCTTGTTATGGGTTGCGGCCCTGTAGGGATCCACAGATGCCATGTCCGAAGCAAGTACAATTCTGGAAACAACATCCTCTCCCCCTATGGCATCCTTAGGGAATACCGCTGAAGCATGAGCCATCCTGTGGGGAGTGAGATTGCTGAGAATTCTAAGATTTGTCCTGCAGTGGCACTTATCCTCTATAACGGGCGCAATGGCTTCACACATGGTGTTTACTATGTTGGCCCCCATGGCGTCCTTGACATCAACAAGGATGTGAAGAACAGCGCTCCTGGCCCTGTCGGATAATCTTCTCAGCTGGATATCCTTTGCGCCGCCATTCAATTTTACCAAGGTGTTGCTCTTGGAATTCGCTATATCCAGGATTTCAGATTTCATATTCAGTATCTTTTCCTGCAGTTCTGTGAGGTTCCCATAATCATAGATCTGAATCTGACCTATCATTATTGATTCAGTTGCTGAGGCGGTAAACCCGCCGCCGAGCCTTGCCATTCTCGCCGCATTTGAGCAGGCTGCAACAACGGAGGCCTCCTCAATGGCCATCGGGATCAGGTAGTCTTTACCGTTGATTAAGAAATTGACTGCGATTCCGACAGGGATTTCCAGTGTGGAAACAACGTTCTCAATAAGCTTGTCGGCAACATCAATGTCTAAAGAACCGGTTTTTTCCAGCGTCTCTATTTCCTCAAGCGTCAGGCCGGAAAATTCTGAAAGTATTTTTCTCCTTTCATCAACGGGAAGCTTGTAGAAACCAGAGATACTTGAGGTTTTCTCACTCATCCTATCCTTATAGTACGGGCTAATTTAATTTGTGTGCCGCTTGTCCTCTGCTGTGACTACTTTGTTGGTCGGAAGTCAGATTTCTAATTCACATATGTCCACACAACTGACCCAAAACAAAGCATATTTAGCTTCCAAGAGTTATCCACCTGATGTTGGAAGGCAGAAGCATAGTGTCCATGGAGGACCTGGACAAATCTGAAATTCTTGAGGTGCTTGAGGCTACCTCTTCTATGGAACAGGCACTTACTTCAGGCAGGAGATTGCATATGCTTGACGGAAAAATCATGGCTACGCTTTTCTTTGAACCAAGCACACGTACCAGACTTTCCTTCGAAAGCGCAATGCACAGGCTTGGCGGCTCAGTAATCGGGGTAGCGGAGGTCAAGTCATCATCGGTGGCAAAAGGTGAAACCCTAGCTGATACTATAAGGATGGTGGAAGCGTACTCCGACGTAATAGTCATAAGGCATCCGCAGGATGGGGCTGCAAGACTTGCAACCAGATTCACCAGCAAGCCAGTAATTAATGCTGGAGATGGGTCTGGCCAGCATCCAACCCAGACACTGCTCGACCTGTACACCATCAGGAAAGAGCTGGGATCAATCGATGGTCTGAAAATATCCCTTCTTGGGGATCTCAGATTCGGAAGAACTGTCCATTCACTCCTTCTGGCCCTTGCTCATTTCAAGGTAAAGGTAAATCTCGTGTCCCCTCCAATACTTAGGGTGCCAAACCATATCCTTGAGAAATTTCCAGACAGCAAACTTGGAAGTGTCACCGAAAATCTCAACGAGGTAATCGAAGAATCGGACGTTCTCTATGTTACACGCATTCAGAAAGAGAGATTCACGGATGAGGCTGAATACCAGAGTGTTATTGGTTCCTACTCAGTTAACGGCGCCCTAGTACAGACAATGAAGAAAAAGTCCATCATAATGCATCCGCTGCCAAGGGTGGATGAGATATCACCTGAAGTAGATACCGATCCAAGGGCTGCCTACTTCAGGCAGGCCGCAAACGGGGTCCCTGTGAGGATGGCACTTGTGGCGAAAATTTTGGGTGGTGAGTATGGAACAGACGCTTAAAATATCAAAGATTAAGGATGGCACCGTAATAGATCACATTCCTGCCGGAAAGGCCCTCAAAGTTCTGTCAATCCTGAGGACTGAGGAGGGTAATGAGAACTCTGTGAGCATTGGAATAAGAGTGCCCAGCAAGAAGATGGGATTCAAGGACGTGATAAAGGTCGAAAACAGGTACCTGGAGCGTTTTGAAGTCGACAAAATAGCGTTCGTTGCTCCCGATGCGACTATCAGTATTGTGAAAAATTATGAGATCACGGAAAAGTTCCAGGTGGAGCTGCCGTCAAGGATTATAGGTATAGTGAAGTGCTATAATCCCAACTGCATAAGCAATTTCAAGGAACCGGTGAGCAGTGAGTTCGAGCTCGTTTCAAAGAGACCAATAATGATAAGATGTGTATTTTGTGACAGGAATATGAACGAGAGGGAAATACACTCATTTCTCTGATCAGATAGCTATCCTGTATCTCTCCCTCTCACAGGAACTGGCGAGCCGGTCAGATATAATCTCAACTTCCTTTGCAATTTTTTCGTTAAGTTTTTCGTATATCTTTCCAATCTCCGTATATATCCTGTAGGATGCCTCAAGTATCTTCTGGCTGTCGAAGACCTTGACCACCTCGCCTTCTTCCCTTAGCTTGTTTATGCCTGATTCAGCCGTTCTGCGTTTCTCCATCTCTCCCCTTCCAGGCTCAAGGATTACATTAATGTGTGCAATCTTCATTTTCCGGAGCAGTCTGGCAGTGGCCATGTGGAGAGACTGGGCGAATGTGCCGCCGAAGGCGCTGACAAGTACAAATGAATTTGACTTCTCCATGCCATTCATCACTTCGGCTGCAAGGGAGTCATAGTCACTGGTTGGACCAACAAAGTCAACAGTTACAGATGCTAAGTCCAGGGGATTGTCCCATAGCTCGAGATCCTCTAGCCTCTTCCTGTAATCATACTCCTCTTTGGACAGGACCTGCACTGAAAGGGGCTGGGGGCCCTCAACCATTATCTCACACCCCTGGCTGTCACGTGAAGAGCCAATAAATGCCCGGTCCTTCTTCTCCTGAATCGCTTTGTAAATAGTGCGCCTCTCCTGTATCGGCTTTATGCTTCTCAGAATCCGTTCTCCTGCGATTCCAAATGCGAGAACAATGTTGTCCACCCTTTCAGCGTAGTATTTCCTAAAGTAGCTTCTCAATAGCCCCTCCAACATCTGCTCCTCAATCGTTTCCATCTCAACTACCTCATTTTCTGACTTCCTTGCCAATCTTACCTTCGGATCTTGCTTTAGCAAACTCGGTTAGCTCTTTCTTAAGGCTCACGTAACTGGTCATCTTTGCCCTGAAGAGTTCCACTATCATGCCAGTCTTAAATGCCTGATTCAGTATTTCGCCTATTGCCTCTGACTTCGATTTAAAAAGTCCCTGATTAACAGCGTCGGTGATTATTTCATCGAGGTTTCTCTCCACGGGAAGAGGGTCATTGTCATCCCTCTCGAGGGATACCCTGCTCTTTGCAATGTAATCCAGTACTGAATGCCTGATAAATTCAGACCGGCTTCCGAACTTAGAGTTGAAAGTGAGGAACTCATCGATTTCCTTGAGATCCTCCTCCGATATTCGTATTGTGAGCTTAGTGTCTTTACTCTCTGATGTCAAGTGATCCGGAAAACTAATTCTATAATCAGTATTTAAACTTTCGTCTTTGTATGGACAATTTCGTTCACATTAACTGCTGTTCTTGACAATATATGTACTATATTTATCAGTTAATTACGCTTAAATACATATAGTAAAATATTATGTACTTCATATGATTTATTCATTGTATGACACGTGTATACCTATATTCGATATACTAAATAATATTCGACACCACACTGATTAAAATTATTATTAAAGTCGTTATACGCAAACATGGATGTTCCAGATTATGAGAAGCTCCTCAAGAGGAGCGAAAGTGTGCTTTCCAAATCAAATCAAAATCAGCAGAGGCTCAAGATTCCCGAACCTGACGTAATACAGGAAGGTAAGGTAACCATAGTGAGGAATTTCATGGACATCGTTGACATGATAAACCGGGATGTTAAGCATGTGACCAAGTTTCTTATGACTGAGTTCGGGATTGGCGTAACTGTTGACAATAAGCGGCTTATCATAAACAGGAAGATCTCAGCAGACCAGATATCCATGAAATTAAAACAGTACATGGAGTCCTATGTCTTCTGCTACGAGTGCAATTCACCGGACACAGAGATCGTAAAGGTTGGAAGAACAAACGTCCTTGTGTGCAAGGCCTGTGGTGCACAGCATCCCATAAAGATGGCTTCGGAGATGAAAATGGACGAGGAGACGGTGGAGGAAGGAAAGCAGTACACCGTGCAAATTGCTAAAATTGGCGTATCAGGAGAGGGACGGGCATTCTATCGCGGGTTCAACATATTTGTACCGGGCGTCAAGAAGGGTGAAACAGTAAAGGTACTTATCAAGAAGATCAAAAATAATACCGCGATTGCTGAAGTTGTGGATAAGGAAAAGGAGTAGATGTCACTCCTTACTGTTGTTTTGGACTCCAACGCCCTTATATATTCCATAAGCAAAAGGGTAGATATAGAAAAATGGCTTTCCATGACTGTACCCTGGAATAGAATAGTTGTGCCATCATCGGTCAGGGACGAACTGGTCTCATTGTCACAACGTAACCGGTTTGCAGGGGGCGCCCTCAAATTAGTTGAACGCTACGCGATTCTTCAGGTCTCTTCCACAGGGGACGAAGGTGTCATTGAAGCCGCCCTCGGCTCCGGAGGCATGGTCTTGACAAACGACAGGAATCTTATCAAACGATTAAGGGCCCTGGGAATCAGGACACTCTCAATAAGCAAAAATAAGAGAGTGGTATTAACCCAGTGATTCAAGTTGCTCAATGAAACTTCATTTTCAATATATCCCTACGTAAAGGCTCTAAAAATACTGTCTGGTTCAAAGGATCAAGTGCTCATATCGTCATCCGAGTTTGCAAGCTACATTGGAACAAGTCAGCAGAATGCTTCCCGTATACTCCTAAAGCTCCTTTCTGAGGGCTATATTTCAAGAGAAGTAAGGAACAGAAAGCAACTTGTCACCATCACTGCGAAGGGGAAGGAGCTGCTGGAGCGCGAGTTCTCGGATCTCTCACTCATGCTCAACAGACAGGAATCGATTACAGTTTCCGGTTGGGTGCAGAGCGGACTGGGTGAAGGGAGATACTACATATCCAGAAAATTCTACATCATGCAGTTCTCTGAAAAGCTCGGGTTTATCCCATACCTGGGAACACTGAACGTGAAGGTCAAGCCCGAGCACGAGCTGATCCTTAGAAAACTGCGAAGCATGGAAGGCATCAAGATAGAGGGTTTCATAACGGAAGATCGTACATTCGGAGGGGTGAAGGCGTTTCGCGCTACGCTCAAGGATATCAACTGTGCGGTCATTTTTCCGGACAGATCGGTTTACAGTGACGTGCTGGAGATAATATCAACGGAGTACCTCAGAGGAAGGCTAAACCTGAAGGATGGCGATGAGATAACAGTCACTGTCACAGGACCGCTTGCCTAGAAGGTTACGTCAATTTTTCCCTCTCTTATCTCCTGTATCACCTTTGACTGCCTGTCCCTTACCTCACTCTCTGACAGGCCGCATTCCAGAAGCTCCTGGTAGATCTCGTAAAGTTCATCATCGTCACGCATCTTACCCTTGTATACCCTTACATATCCGCATGTCCTGTCAGCGTCAAAATTGAGTCTGTAGTTTGTTTCTACAGTCACGTCCGAGTCCTCCATGTATTGCACAGAATAATAATTGTCGTCCATCTAATCACACCATTTCAAACTTACTGATCATACTCTACCTCAAGACCACTCAAATGCCACTGTATCATCCCGCCATAAAGGTTATAGACAGTTGTGAAGCCAAGCTCTCTCAGAGCCAAGCATACCGACCTGCTGCGCTCGCCGGAATTGCAAACGAAAACCACGCTGTGATCCCTGTATGATTCGAGGTCCTTTAGGCGGTTTTGCAGTTCGCTGAGAGGGATCAGCTTCGAGCCGGGGATGTGTCCCAGATCACCATAATATTCAAGAGGTTCCCTTACGTCGATGATTACAACATCATCTCCGCCGGACTCAATCATATCCATGAGATCGTAAGGCTTGATTTCACTTATGGCTTTCAATGTGTAACATGACGCCGTATGCTTATTAGTATTTTACCTCTTTGATTGTTGGAACCTTGGGCGAAGATAATTAATCGTTCCTGCTCTTCCATTTCGTATGACATTTTCGGTAGTCGCCTTCGACAGGGATAGAAAGGAGTGGGGAGTTGCCGTTGCCAGCAGGTACCTGTCTGTAGGATCAGTGGTTCCTTGGGCAGAGTACGGAACCGGATGCGTAGCAACTCAGGCTCATGTGAATTACAGCTTTGGCCCTTCCGGCCTGAGACTTTTGAAGGATCACTCGGCCGCAGATGCATTGAAAATACTGATTTCAGGTGACAGTGGAAGGGAGAGACGCCAGCTAGCACTGGTTGATTCTCGAGGAAATGCCGCAGCTCACACTGGAAAAGAATGCATATATTACGCTGGGCATATTGTTGGCGACGGGTTTTCCGTTCAGGGAAACATACTTGGAGGGGAACAGGTAATCCAGAGTATGGCCAAGGTTATGGAAAATAACAGTGAACCTCTTGAATTCCGACTTGTATATGCCCTCAAGGCCGCTGAGGGATCTGGCGGAGACCGGCGGGGAAGACAGAGCGCCGCCATTCTGGTTGTATCGCAGGACCGTGAGTTTGAGGTTGGATCCAAGAAGTTTATTGACATACATGTCGAGGATCATGTGAACCCGCTGGACGAACTGATTAGAATAAGGAATCTATGGCTCACAACATTCTTTGACAGAGAGTTTGTCCCTCTGCCAAGCGATTGGGCCCAGATAGAGCAAAAGGTCAGACGCCTAGGCTATCCTTCTGTAGAAATGTGGGCTGAACACAACAACTTTGATCAGAATATCGATCACGGGAAGATAGGTAAGCTCACCCTCGAACTGCTGAGACAAATTTGATAGCGGTATATTCAGCATTATCCTATTCTGATCTTATTAGCAAGCTCGGCGACCCTCCTGTTTATTTCCCTTACATCCTCTGAGAGTTTTGGCACTGTGGCACTGACATTATTTTCAAGTGCCCTGATAAGCTTGCTAACGACTTCAATCTTGGAGGTCATTGCTTCCAGTTGGGCATACTCAAGTTCCGCATTTCCAGAAGTCTGCTCTTCAGGAACTGACGAGGGGAAGCCGCCGTCCGACAGAATGACCTCGAAATCCACAGCGAGCGGGTATCTTCTGAATATGTGCTGTGAGAGCCTGAGGCCGCTTTCGGCAGCTTCTTTGCATTCCCTGCGGTTAAGCTTCCGCCTGGAACCGTTGTTAAGCAGTATCGTAATTTCAACGTCGTCGCACTTAGGGTGCTCAAGAAAGTCAAGCCTCCGGTTGATGCTGTCGACAATCTGCCTGGCAATATAATCAGGGAATTCCTGCACATCCTTTGTAACGTTATCCCTAAGTCTGAGAAGCTTGGAATACTGCTTGATCGTCGAAATACTATCAAGAAGCTGGAGGTATTTGTCAGGCATGATACCTACTGTAACAGGTATATCATTTATCCTTACTCTTAAATCTTTCTGCAAGATTTCCTTCGCAACCTCAGGTTTATTCTTGTGGTTCTCTGAATAGTCCTGACTCCTTCTGCCATTCCATGCAAGTTCCTGCTTTACTCAGGCTGATGATATTTTAATACAGAAAGCACATCGTCCCCTGTGCACAATATTGCCGTGATCGGTGGCAGCACGGTTAACAAATCAGTTTGCGCTTTAGCGGAGAGAGTTGGTATCCTCCTTGCAAAAGAAGGTGCTGTTGTGATCTGCGGAGGAATGGGCGGAGTCATGGAATGCGTTTCCAGAGGGGTCAGGAAGAACGGGGGGGTTGTCATTGGAATTCTCCCGGGCGAGAGCCCCCATTCAGGCAATCGTTACCTCAACTACGCACTCCCCACAGGTGTGGGTTATCTGAGAAATTTTCTGATAATAAGGGCCAGCGAGGCTGTCATTGCAATTGACGGTTCAACGGGAACAACCTCAGAGGCGGCATTCGCTCTGACAGAGGGCAAGAGTGTGGTTTTCTTGGGTGAACCCGCTGAGATCAGAAGAAAGCCCACAGATGGCAGGGTGTTTCACGCAGACACCCCAGAGGAGGCAGTTAGGATCGCTCTCGAGGAAGCGGAGAGGATCGTTCCGGTTTTGAACGAAAAAGACCGGAAAAACAACTTTGAGCATTAGGCAATGTAGTTTGTCCGTTTGATCACGAAAACGTCCATCAGGAGATTTATGCCTATTGCCGCACTGCTAAGTATCAGCACTGAGGGCAGCAGAGACTGAACATTGATGGGAAAACCGCCAACGACTGGGAAGAATCTGGGGTAGTATATGGTTATTTGCGTTGGAAACGCCCAGAAAAACAGAACAGCAACCAGGTCAAAGAACAGGACAAACAGCTGAAGACCCACTGTTCCCAGATTCAGCATGTCATACACCATAAACCCGAGGGCCATTGCAAGTACACCAAGCAGAACTACTTCCTGAGCAGTCGTGTATAAAAGAATATCCACAATGAGAGCACTTAATCCCACCGCAAGGGAAAGAATAGCGGTTCTCTTCCTGACCGAATCGGTTATTCTGCGCAGCCAGTAGGGAGATAACGATATTATTCCAAGAGCCACAAGCACCATGAAGTCGGTTATATTAACCAGAAAATTCGGATTGGTCAATACAAGAAGAAGTATGAGTATCAGGGTGAACAGCCAAGAGGCAGACCTCATGCTTCTCGGGAAAAAACCGTCATTTGAGAGAGCCCTCAGGTGCCTGGAAGCCGCAATAAAGGCAGGTATAAAGGTTGTAACAGCAGCTATAACAAATGCCATGCCCACTACAAGTTCAAATCTTGGGGATATGTACTTTCCTACTAGGTACAATGCCGGTATCTGTGCCCCCTGAAGATCGGCGGGGCTGGGGTGGACACTGTAAACAGTTAATGCATCGAAGAGCATAATGGCAAGCGATATCAGTACTGTTGCATACATTGCCGCTGGCACGAATACTGTCTTGTGGTAGCTTCTGTTACCACGAAGCCTCGAAATAATCGGAATCCTTGAATAATCCTTTGTTTCCTTCACCATTGCCTGAATTTCCTGGAAACCGAAGAAAAGAATAAACAGATAGCTGGTATTTTCGAGTATTTCAAAACCAATGTTTCCAGTACCGAAATTTAACAGTCCGGAAAGATTCCAGTGACCTGCGAAGCCCAGAAGTGTGCCCTGTAAAAGGATTATAATCACCATAACCGCAAGAAGAGCAATCTGAACCAGACCAATCAGACGGAGGTACCTTCTCTCAAAAAATGAGTTGATTATGAACCAGAAAATGAAGAGACCGAGAAGAGCGGAAATAACGATTACTGCTCCATTCCCGCTGACACCGAATAAGGCGAGAATTTGGGGGAAGATACTCAGGGAGAACGAGACCAGGTAAATTGCAGAGAATGCCGCAAGGGCGGTGTTGGCGATCCACATCGAAAGTCTGGATACGAAGTATCTTGCCGAACGATCGCTTGTGGATGCCTTGACAAAACCAGGTCCCCCTATCCCTTCGATCTCATTGGTCGTAGTGAAGACGAACATGAATGAATATATCCTTGCAATAAGAACCGACAGGAAACCTGCCACAATGAGTGAAACAACACTGACTATCGCGAACTCCACCACATTAATTGGAAGAATTATGAAAAGCGGTGAACCTATTGTTGTCCCGACTCCAATTGCAAGAAGGCTTGAGAAACCGTAGGTTGGTCTGCTCTCGGCTGTGGAACTGGGCCTTATAAACCTTATCCTGACGGCCTCTGGAAAAAGACTCATAAGAGTGACGCCCGATATTAGCGATACCAATGCTGCAAACAAATCAACAAAAAAGGAGAATGAGATGTCCGCGGGAAAGCTTGAACTCAGAAGGCTCTGGATTAGAACCACAGAGGAGATGGCGAAAAAAGCCAGGCCTAGAAATATCACGATAACCTTGAATGCTATGGCAACTGCCCTCTGGTAGTAGTGCACTGTCGGCAACGTCTCAACCTACCGTTAAACCGGCATTTTTCAGCGCCTCTGATGCCATACGAATTACAACAAATGCAGAAAAAAGAAGTAGGATCGCCAGTATAAAGGCAAGCACAGATACGACCGTCAGCTCAAAGGAATTCAGATTGATGGTGGACAAGGCTGTATAAAAATACCTGAGGATAAACCTCGGGTTGTTGTAAACGAAAAAAGCCGGAATCATTGATCCTAATCCAATGAATATGAGAAAGCCGGAAAGGATGAATTCGCCAGATGCCACAAGGAACAGGCCCTTAACGCTGGTCTTTGTGGCCGATGAAACAAGGGCATTGAAGCTTCTTACCTCTAAATCAGTGGACTTCACTACCTTTGCCAGCAGTCTTGAATTATACTCCGGGCTGCTTTTGGCGAGCCTCATCACGGCATTTATGTCCAGCCTCAGCCTGTCCAGAAGATCATCGAAGTTGTCCCTACCTCTTGCCTGTTCTGTCACGTCAGTCAAGCTTACTATGAAAATATGCTTAAATAATTAACCGTCTCATGCTGAATTCGGAGCTTCCAGGTCAAGAGATACCACCACAGTGAAATCTGAATTTAAGGTAATGCATTTATTTGGGTGACAATAATTTGTCTGCGGAATCACGCTGTCAGACAATTAATGGCCTCCAACAATGATAAAGCATATTAGCGATGAATCTTCTACTGTAACTGAAAATGGTAGAAACGGATCGTCCGGGTCGTGGAAGACTGCTAAAGTACGCCCTTACGGATCTGGTGGATTCTTTCGTGAATGCCCAGAGGGCAAAGGACTGCGAAGCCGACCTGAATGCCATCAAAGAGAAGAGGGAGGAGAAGATCAAAAAGGCAGATCACCTGAAAAACTCCCTAATAAGGCTCATAGATGAATTCAACCAGCAGGAGAAGATCGATTCATTCAGCATGTACAGGGAGACTCTGATTTCTTTCATATCTGTAACGATAGACGATTTCCGCAAGAAAATAACGCCAGAGGTGACGCAGGAGGAGAAGAGCAAGCAGGAGGAGCTTGATTCATACAGGGCAAAGAGTATCAGAGGGATAGAATCTTTCCTGTCCAGAGATTTGCTGCCTGTGCTTGATTCTGAAATAAGCCTGAAATATTTAAACGGAGGTTATGAGGCGAGGTACAGATGCACATCCCAACAGAGCCTGGAGTATGAATTCCTGCTGAATGCGGGAGAGGTCGAATTCCTCAGGACACGGCTTGAGCTGGGCTCACTCATGAAGGGTATAAGAATGCCGGTCAGGCTTGGTAAAAGCTGGATGTCAAAGGATGTGGTTGTGGATTACGAGAAGCTGGATGAATTCTACCTGGTCAGCGCCTCCATGTCCAACGGGGACCTCTTCGTAAAGCTGAGGAGAGAAGAGACTGATTCGGAGATCAAGATACATCAGACCATTACTGAGGCGGCACTGTTTATGGATATTGAGTACAAAGACCCTGTTCAAGCTGTTTCCGTGACTTCCGAACCTGCTCTGAACAGCAACCTCGACAGGGAGAGCATAAATGCTGTGCTGAAGCAGCTCCGGACAACCCTAGTTTTTCTGCGGGGCCACAAACAGAGAATCCTTAGAGTGACGCTGCGGGAAACAGACATCCTTAAGGACATGAAAATTGGAGATCTCATCATAGCAGTATTTGAGATAATGGCACCGGCCTTCAGGGAGGAGATGAACAGGATTCTGAACTATGTTCCCGGTGGGGAGACAGATGATGGTTCTTTAATCTCCAAGGAGTATATCGTTGAGAGGCTGAAGCTTCTGGGGGATATTTCGCTCCCTATCCTGTCGTTGCTGGATGCGACTGGTCTCGCTGATTATATGAAGGTTTAAGCGCTGTTCTCCATATAATAAAACTGGGTCCGTTTGAAATGGGGGATGCGAAGGACAGGCATGCTGTAAGAGTTGTATATGACAGCTACTGCGAGTTCTGCAGAGGAATCACTAGAATTATGAAAAAATTTGATTCACTGAACCTCGTAAGGCTAGTTGCCGCATCAGATTTTTCTCAACTTTCAGACCATCTCAACATGCTGGACTTGGATTCGGTGATGGCAATTGATTCAGCGGGGAGGTGTTTCAGATCTTCGCATGCTATTTCCAGAGTCATAATCAGAATGCCACTCCTCTTTCCTTTATTCCCTGTGCTCCTTGTTTTCCAGCTTCTGGGCATTTCTGAGATGGTTTATGAATTCATTGCACAAAGACGCTACAGTCTTCCTTCAAGACTGCTGGCATTTCTGAATCGGTAGCACTGAAGAGCCCGAACCCCACAATAGAGGGAATCAGCTAACTGATTGCCCTGAGCCGGTTAATAACTCATAACCGGTTCCTGAGTTTGTCTGCCGTTGTGAATATGGCTCTGTAACCCATTTTTGTTGCCATTGATGCTGCATAGGCGCTCTGGAGGCCCTTCTGGCAGTAAAACAGGACGGTTTTACCCTTATCGCATGCTGACAGGTATTCCCTCAGCTTGGAAAGACCAACCCTTCTTGCATTGGGGTAGTGCCATTCATCGTATTTATCCTGGCTTCTAAGGTCAACCACGATGGTTGACTCTCCATCATCTTTGAAATCGGAATAAACTGACTTCATGATCGAGTGAGTGAAGGCCGGAATCTCTGAGGGTTTAAGCACAAGCCTCCTTGAGATCAGGTCGTCGATAAAATCAATGGCCTCCATATCGCTGTCAATCATTTCGCTGGGTGCATTGAGAGTAATATTCGTTGCAAACAATTCGCAGAACTCTCCTAGACTGGTTTCCGGAAATGTTCCTATTTCCCTTGCCTTCAGGGTGATCTCATCCTTGTCGAATCCTATGAGAGGCCTGTGAACAGGTATGGATATACCGCTCTGTATTGCTCTAAGGTTTTCAGGCGTCTGCGAAGAGACCTGACCTATTGACTCCCCAGTTACTATTCCACAACTGTTTGACAGACCGGCTATCCTCTCTGCGATCGTGTAGAGTATCCGCTTGTAGGTGACGTTCGGATATCTGGATCTTCCGTCCACAATCATTGCTTCAACTATTCGGCCGCCATCCACAATATTAATCCGGGGGGTGTATCCAGAGACCCATTTCTCAAGAAGAGGATTCACTGACCTGAGGAATTCAAGGGTGTCGAAAGGATGAGACAACGAAACAAAGACGAAATCCACCGGACAACCCCTCTTCAGCATCATCCAAGCTGCGACGGGGCTGTCAATGCCTCCAGAGACAAGTGCGGTAAGCCTTCCCTCTGTGCCTATTGGCAGTCCGCCTGGGCCATTGAACTCCTCGAGAATGTAGTACGCCTGATCATTTCTGACCTCTATTTCCACCGTGAAATCAGGATTATCCAGATCCACCCCACTGGAATAAGGTTGGAGCGCATTCCCTACGGCTATGTTGATATCCCTAGAATCGAAATGCTGGCCTCCGGCCCTTCTGGATCTGACTGCGAACTTCCTGCCTCTGAGCAGATGGGAGTAAATGGCTACGGCCGATTCCGATATGTCCTTCACATCCCTGCATTTTCTGCTATAGGCAAAGGAGAAGGACTTGATGCCCATAGTGCGGGACAGAACCTCTATCATTAGCTGCCTGTCTGAAACTTCGTGAACAAAGAGCCGTCCATTCCCGATGGAAACATTTGCAGTCACACCTCGCCTCTCCGCCACCTCCAATATATTGGCTTTCAGTTTCGCCTCCATTCTTCTTCTTGCCTTCTGTCCTTTCAGCCCTATCTCTGAATACCTGACCAGAAACACCTCAACGAATGAATCAGGAGCTTTTAGTTCAGTTTTCCCCAACGAAGCTCTTTCCATCTTATGCAAACATCCTGAGGAATTACGCTGAATTAAATATTACCAATTTCAAGGCATGGCGTTGTGAAGAGGTACAAAACTGAGTTCGCAGAGGTAAAGTGATAGCTTCTTTTGCTTGAAAGGACTGCGGAACAAAATATTCATCCAGCTGAGGCAACTGGCTGGACCCTTTTTTCCGCTGTTTTGTTTTCATGGAACTATAGTCTGAGTGGATCAGAAAGAATACCTACGAATATGGGTTCCTCCTTTGCAGTCCATTTCCTTGCCGTTGCCTCCCGCAGTTTGGCAGTAACGTGGGACCATTTCACAAGTGAGTCGACCTCATAAAGAACGACAAATTCCTGGTCCCCAAGCCCGTAAGAGTACGTTGTGTATGACCTGATCTCCCGGGCTTCAGGGTGTGATGCCGCCATTCCAATATGCTCTGCCATGATCCTCTTCCTTTCCTCAAAGTCAACAAGATACCAGTCCGGTGTCTTGCTCATCGGATAGGCTACGAAATAGTTAAGCGGGGCAAATTTCAGAGTGTTCTCAAGCGATCCAGCCGCCTTTAGGTAGGGGGAATGTTCATAGAGAGACAGCATGCTGAAACTTGCTGAAGCGACATCCCCCATGGTTTCGTTCAGCCATTCTTTTGCGGAAAGTATTGCCTCTGGTGTCCTAGCGGAATACCAGAATATAAGATCAGAGTCAAACCTGAGCGACCTGTATGTATGAAAACTGATGAGGCCATCCATTGCTTTTGTTTTCCCAACGTCAAATGCATCCCTTAGCCACCATGAATAATCTGCCCTGTTTGCCCAGTATTTCTGGCTGAACCTGTAGGCAATGGTCATCATATAGATTGCATCTTCCACGGTTATCCTACTCGTATCGCTTAACATTAATTATGAGTTTCCCCAGGCGTGCCATGTGCTACCATGTTACTTATATTCGTTTCCCAAAATATTTATATGCGGATTACAATGGTATGGTATGGCCGAAGAGGGTTTTTTCAGCTCCATTGACGCCGTTGAGTATTACGTTGGATCTGCACGTCAGTGGGCATACTTTCACCAGAAGGCTCTGGGATTTACCCCCCTTGCATATGCTGGCCCGGAAACCGGTGTCAGAGATCGTGTCTCCTATTTGATGGGGCAGGGAAACATAAAGGTCATTTTCACCACATACCTGGACCAGAATTCACCCGTAGCCGATCATGTCCGTCTCCACGGAGACGGGGTAAGAGACGTATCCTTGGTTGTTCCAAATGTGGAGGAAACTGTTGACTTTATACGGAAGAATGGTGTTGCCAGGTTCCGTTCTCCAGAAAAGGTCAGGACTCTGAATGGTTACATAAGAAAGGCGCTTGTATACGCATATGGTGATACCCTGCATACGCTTAATGATTATAGTGAGGCAGGTGGAGATATCCCCCCTGGATTTGAGCCGCTTGAAGCCAGGGAGAAGGGTGTAGGACTCAAGAAGATTGACCATATTGTTGGGAATGTGGAGGAACGAATGATGGACAGATGGGTCAACTATTACATTAAGGGACTTGGGTTCGACCAGCTGATCAGTTTTGATGACAAGGACATAAGCACCGAATATTCCGCCCTCAGATCAAAAGTTGTTCACTACGGGAACAGGAAAATAATTTTTCCGATTAATGAGCCGGCACTTGGCCTGAAGAAGTCCCAGATTCAGGAGTACATTGATTACTATAACTCTCCTGGAGTCCAGCATATCGCCCTTGAGACAGACAATATAATCAAGACCGTTTCCGACCTGCAGGCCAGAGGTATAGAATTCCTTCCCACTCCCCATTCCTACTACGAGAACCTTCTGGAAAGAGTCGGAAAGATTGACGAGAAGGTTGAGGACCTGGAACGTCTGAACATACTGGTGGACAGGGATGATGATGGATATCTCCTTCAGATATTCACTAAACCCATAGGGGATCGTCCCACCTTCTTCTATGAGGTGATTCAGAGAAAGGGCGCCACCTCCTTCGGGAAAGGGAACTTCAGGGAGCTATTCAAGTCCATTGAGGCGGAGCAGGCAAGAAGAGGGAACCTTTAAACATGAAGCTGGCTATAATTGAGACGGAGGAGGGTCAGAAATTCACATTCCTCTATGCCGGAAAATACTACGATCTCCAGCAGTACCTCGATGTCGAGATTTCAATAGGGCAGCGTGCTTCCCTGACAACACTCGTGAGCAGAGTGGCAAAAGCCGGTCCGGTTGATCCCAATGACCTGAAGGGTCTGCCTGAATATGTGCCGCTGGGTTATCATATCCCTGTGCCGCATATAAATCAGATCAGAGACTTCTACAGTTTTGAGGAGCATGTTGCTCGAGCGAAGGCTGCAAGGGGAGTTGAGTTCCCCAAGGAATGGTATGAGTTTCCGGCCTACTACTATTCGGGAACATCATCCCTCTACGCCAGTGGCTGGATTTCGAGCTTGAGGTTGCAGCCGTAATTTCAAAGGAGGGAAAGAACATACCAAAGAGCGATGCCTGGAGCTACATCTTCGGGTTCATGCTTGCCAACGACTGGAGTGCCAGGGACCAGCAGAGGAAGGAGAACAGGATTGGCCTTGGACCATCAAAGTCCAAGGACTTTGCAACAAGCTTCGGACGCTTGCTCGTTACGGCTGATGAGCTGAAGGCAAGGATGAACAAGGAAGGGGAGATTGATGAGGAGCTCTGGGCCAGGATTAATGGAGAGTTATTCACCAGAAATAACCTTAAGACCATATACTGGTCTTTCCAGGACATGATAAGCTGGGCATCCACCGACACAACTCTCAGGCCGGGCGACATCATAATGAGTGGTACTGTCGGCGGTGGCTGCATACTTGAGCAGGGGGAGAACCACAGGGAGTGGCTGAAGCGTGGTGATGTGGTCACGCTCGGATCGCCCACTCTTGGGGAGCTTAATTCAAGAATTGTCTAGAGGAATTGGTGAGCAAGTATGGTTTTTTATGTAAAAATGGGAAAGGTCCCGAAACTGAGGCACACCTTTGATGACAGGAACACCCTCTACAGGGAGGAACTCTTTGGAGAGGAGAGTTTTGACGGCCCTTACTCGCTCCTGTATCATCTGAGGGAACCGACCAGGGTGGCAAAACTGACGAAGGAGAGCAAGGAACAGCTCGTCCAGAGTGATGACAGATTCATGCACAGACATATCCACTCTGATCAGGTGAAGACTGACGGGGATTTTATCAAAGCAAGGACTGTTCTTCTCTTTAATTCAACGATCAACATCGGGGTTTCCAGGGTTAACCGCCCCCATGATTCCCTCTACCGGAATGCGCTGTATGATGAACTTTTCTTCGTACACTCAGGAAACGGCAGGATTGTGTCTCAATTCGGAATCCTTGATTTCCGTAAGGGCGATTATGTTTACATTCCCAAGGGAACGACCTATTACCTCGAACCTACTGGTTCAGTATTCCTATTCTTCATACAGAGCCGCGAGAGAATAGGAGTGCCAAGGCGATATCTCAACGTGTACGGACAGCTCCGGGAAGGCACACCCTACTACAGTAGAGACATAAGGATCCCGGAATTTGCCAACCCGTCAGATTCAAGGGGAACTTTTACGGTCAAGGTTGACTATGGTTCATACTTCATGGTGGAGACGAGGGATGAAGACCCGTTTGACCTGATTGGGTATGATGGCTACCTCTTCCCATTTGCCATAAATGTTGACAATATGGCACCCATAGTGGGAAAACTCCATCAGCCTCCCCCTGTACATGAGACCTTTTCAGGGCCGTCATTCATGGTTGGAACATTTCTTCCAAGAAAGTTCGATTTCCACCCGAGATCGATACCAATATCGTACTACCACAGTAACATTGACACAGACGAGGTCCTCTTCTACTCCTCAGGGAATTTCATGAGCCGGAGAGGCATCTCTCCAGGTTCAATCACCCTGCATGTTCGTGGCCTAATCCACGGTCCTCAGCCGGGTGCCGTGGAGGCATCTATAGGAAAGACTGACACGGATGAGGTCGCAGTTATGGTAGAAGCGTACCAGCCCCTGATGATAACGGCAGCTGCCAGAGAGGTTGAGGACGGGGCGTATATGAAATCGTGGTACTCTTGAAATTCACATTTCCTTCGATCTCAGAAGTACACTATGGCGAAAACTCCACCCACAACCTGGGTGACATTCTTAGGAAGGTGAATGCGAAAAGAGTTCTCGTCATCTCAAACCATTCGGTTCATGGACTCAGGTTCTATGGAGCGGTTCTGAGTGAAATTGATATTCCTTATGAAGAGTTTTACGAGATCACCCAGCACACACCCATGGAAGAGTTAGAGCACGCTACTGAAATGTACCGGAATAAAAAATGCGATTCCATTATTACGGTTGGCGGCGGTAGCGTTATAGATGCCGGGAAGGCAATGAGATATTTCTACGATATGAACATACCTCAGATTGCTATCCCAACAACTCTGTCCGCGGCAGAGTTTTCTCCCAGCGCGGGTTACACAATTGCCTCCGAGAAAAACAATGTGAGGGATCCCCGGCTGGTACCCGCAGCAGTAATTCTTGATCCCTTAGCTGTTATGGAGACACCTCAGAGGCTGTGGAGATCAACTGGAATGAGGGCGATTGATCATGCCGTAGAAACAGCCATACTCAATCACAGAAACCAGCTGGCTGTGGATTTCTCACTCAAGGCACTATCAATGCTGCTTCTGAATCTGGACGGTGACACGAAGGAGACAAGACACCAGTGCCAGATCGGTGCCTGGTACTCCTATTTTGACATATCTGACTCAGCCCTTGGCCTGAGCCACCATATAGGAAGGATAATCGGAGCGAGATATGAGATTCCTCACGGAATCACCACATGCATAACTCTCCCCGAGGTACTTCTATATTACGGAAGGAAGAAGTATCCGGGACTTTCCAGGGTTTCATCCCATCTGGGCTTTGTCACCGAGGATCCCGAGGAGGCTTCGGTCTATCTTTCCAATCTCATAAGGTACAAGATTCATTCACTGGGGCTCTCATCCAGACTCTCAGATTATGGGATCAGTGAGAGTGACCTTGAATACATCCTTTCAAAGCTAGATGGCGAAAGGAGTGAGATGAGAAAGCTTCTCCTCTCTATGGTCTGACAAGGGAGATTTCCATCAGCTTTGATCTGGCATTCTCCCTCCTCTCTATCTTTATGGCGTCGAATCTCCTGATGCTTACCTCAAGCAATGGATCTGCTATTCCGTCAAAGAAATGCCCCCCGTGCACCACGTGGTCACGGGAAGCCCCGGAGCAGTGTATGTGCAGAAGAGGCTCATTTCCTGCGATGCTCCCATGAAAGCTCACTATCTCCAGTGGCTGGCTGAAAGTCTCCTTTTCGTATGATCCTCCGTTGTAGTAACCCACCTGGAGATTTCGGATCATACCAATCCCCCATGTGACTTCGCCTGAACTGATCTTCTCCTTCTGGATGACCTTCAGAATTGTGTCCTTGACGTTTTCGCCATACTCGATTTTGACCAGTATAAGTTCCCCTTCTCTGGAAATCTGCATATTACAGTATTAACAACTTCCATAAAATAGGTTCATTATGTGATACGGAGGACACTGAAAAGTGGATGCGAAAAGTGAAACTTTTCCTTTGTTACTGAACGTTTACGGAAAACCGGCAAACTGAAGATTGTATCAGACTATTAGAGGCCTCACCGTGAAAGTTGATTCCCCTGAAGAGTTGTCATAGTCCACTGGCAATACTGAGCAATTTGGAAATCTCATACGTTCGGTCCTATTGCCGAACAGGCGAATCAGAAGTGCCATAACGCCACCATGTGTTACTATGCAAATGTTCTGATCGCTGCAGGTCAGCACCTTCTCAATTCCAAGTAATACTCTTGATCTGAATTCTGAAAGTGTCTCAGCTCCAGGCACAGAATCAAGTTTCTCGGTCAGTATTGTGTCCATGTGAAAACCGAATTTTTCATATATTCCATCATAGGTAAGGCCATCAATGGCACCACAAGCCCTTTCATTGAATTCTGCCATCGTTCCTTTCACCTTGATACCGGACGCCTCAGAGATCATTGCGGCTGTCTGAACAGCCCTGAGCATCTCACTGCTAAGTATTACCGTGCACCTGAAATCAGAAACAAGAAGGGCTGCTCTAGTTACCCTGTCTGTGCTGTCGCTCAGAATCGGGTCTTCCTTTCCACAGCGCCAGACTCCACTGAGGTTGGACTCTGTCGGAGCGTGCCTGACGAAAAAGAGGTGTTTTGAAGTATTCAATTCTATTCAGGCATTTAATTCATTTTGTCAGCCAGACCCAGCCAGAATTTCTCCTCCAGATCAAGTATACCCTTTGCTCCCTTTAGGAACTTCTCCCTGGCAACCGGATCATTCTTGTGAGCGCCGAGCACATTTTCCATTGCCTCCTCATGGTGCTCCTCGAGTTCCCTGTGGAAGGTGAAATACCTTATGTCCACTTTTGAAAATTCCGGATGCTTCTGATTCCAGACCCTGAATCCGGCAAGGATCTTGTCCCACATTGGAATGGCCATGTTCTCAAGACCAAACTCAGCTCCAAGAGCTTCAAAATGATCCCCGGCAAAATATTTTCTCATGCCGTCCAGCCAAGCCTTAGTGGTGCGAAGCTGCTTTCGCCTGATCAAATCAGCAGGTTCGTATCCAAGTGTCCTCAAATATCTCCTGTAAAGAAGCTCATGCCTCTTGTTAGGATCATTGTCACCCAGTTCTGATACAAGGATTGTGGTGAGGTTCGCAGCATCGTTTTCGTCAGGTGTGTTTACAAGTAGAACTGACAGTATGGAGGGCCATTCCCTTGTAAAGTGATAAAACTCTATGGAGAAACGCTTGAACTCCTCCTCACTGATTTCGCCTCTGGCGAAACGATTGATGAACTCATTGTTGGTGGCGGGATGCTTCTTCACGAATTCGTAAGCCTGCTTATAGAAATCAGTTTCAGCATAGATTTTTTGTTCCATAATATTGTAGCGCAAAGCTATTATAAAAACTTAACCTATGTTTCCTTGCACCGTGCTACCATTTCTCCGGCTAAAGTCCTGACCTGAATAGAGCTGGAACAAACTCCTGGGTTCCAATTATATCCGCTAGAAAAAGCATTCCAAACATCATAAGCAGGTAAGTGAGTAAGGATATAAACAGACCATTCACTGTGGACGTGCTGAAGAGCTTTGTAAACACAAGGGTAGCAATCACAACCGAAGCAGAGACAGAAACCCCCATCCCAATAATCCCGAAACACCAGTTAAGGACAACCAGCCCCGGGTTAAGAAATATGAATGACTCAATCGAGAGCAGAGACCCGCCAGCCAGCGCTCTTTTAGGTGTTGCTGTTTCGCCCGCGAGTGCTTTAGCAGAAAAAAAGACGATTAGTGAAGAAAAAAGTGAAATGAAAAGGAGGAAAAGAGCGGTTTCGAGCAGGTACGAGAGAGACAATGGATGAAATACTTATACCAACTTAAAAAAGTTTATCCCAATAAGGTCAGAGAAATGATAAAACTTACTGGAATGTTGATTAAATCCTGAATAGTGTCTATATATTTGTCATAATTGCGTATGAATTCCGACTTCACTTATCCATTAACAGTAAACTGGGTGCCTTATAGTTGCCATACAATCTGACTCACCCAAACAACTATTATTTTTAGAATGCACCCAATATGGTACAATAAGGATGAATCCGACAAGCGTTGATAAGTCTGTTCCTTTCAGGTCAGCCCTGCAGGAATACCTCAAAACAGCCTCAGATGTGTATGTGCACCATGATCCGGTGGATACTGAATTCGAAATCACTGCAATTTCGAGAGAGGCTGGAAACAGGCTCTCCCTTTTTGAAAAGATCACAGGATATCCTGACTTTCAGATTGTGACAAACATACTTGGCAAGCTAGAGAGATTGGTGTATTTTACGGGTTCGAGGAGCTCGGAAGATTTGAGGGAGAAGCTTCTGGCCTCATTGTCCGATAATAGCTGTTTCAGTGGAACTATTGGGGCAGGCGAATTCGCACCTTTCAGGGAGCTGACCACGACGGGGGATGAAGTTGACTTGTTCAAGCTGCCCATTGTCAGGCATTATAAGGAGGATGGATCCAAGCTTGGTCAGGGCAGGTACATAACATCCGGACTTCTGGTGTCACGAGACCCTGCGAATCCCGGCATAACTAATCTCAGTTTCAGCAGAATTCAGCCTCTGGGCAGGAACGGATTTGCATTCGATGTGGGGAGCAGAGGGCATACTTTCAGCTACGTACAGCAGGCAATGAGGAAGAATTTCCGAATGCCAATCACAATTGTGATAGGCACCTCGGCAGTATTGTATCTTCTTGCAGCCTCATTCACAACATGTGAGTATGCAAGATCCAGGCATTTTGGGTCGATCCCTCTTGTCAGGGGCAACTTAAATGATCTGCCTGTGCCCGCAGACTCTGAAATTGTGATTGAAGCGGAGCTAGACCCCGGAGTGGTGGTACAGGAAGGGCCATTTGCCGAATACACAGGATACATGGGATTTGACTCTACTGGAAATGTTGCGACAGTAAAGTGCTTGATGAGACGCAGGAAAGCCATCTATTACGACATTCAGCCGTCTAACTCCCCGGAGCATGTCAATATCTTCTCCTTACCGAGGTCCATGATGATAGAGGGTGAGATCAGACGAATGATCCCTATGGCAGGAGTAGTGAAGCTTGATTGGCCCCATTACGCATCAAGATTTCTTGCCCTAGGATACGTGAAGGGGGGGGCTCCCCTAATCGCCACGAACGTTGGGATTGGAGTTGTGTCCTTCGATCCATTGTGGGGAAAGATTGTTCTAATCTCTGACGATGAGATTCCGCTCGATATCGAGAACTTTCTTGCGGCCCTTGCTCAAGAGGCATCTGGCAATTTCGGGAGGCTGACTTTCTTCAGGGACATGTTTATCATTTCCTCTGATGTTGCAAGCGATTCCAAGATGAGAAGCGGGAAGATGCTTGGTATTGTTAGTCCTGTCCGGTACACAAGAGAGGTTTCAGATGAAGCGCTGATCCTGAAAACTGATCGGCACAGATGTTCTGTATCATTCAGACAGGACGACGGAGCGGATGTCTCGGTGATAATCCCAAGCGACATCTCCCCATGGAACCTGGAACAGGTGGGTTGGGTAATAGCTACAAGGGTGGATCCGCAGCGTGATGTGATCATAAAGAACGGAAAACTTCTCATTAGCGCCACCAGAAAGCCGCCTGAACTGCCTACTATTCCCGAGGAAATTATGGAAAGGGCAAGAAAAATTGTCTCAATGAAAAAGTAAACCAATTTTTTGGCCATAGAATACGTTAAACAAAATATTTAATAACAGTATTGCCGTTAAATTCGCATGACCGTTGATACGACGGGAAAGGGTACTGGTCTGAAGAGAGAGTTGAAATTTTCTGATCTGATAATAATAGGAATAGTAGGTGCAATTGGCACTGGGATACTGTTCAGCGCCGCAGGAATGACCGGTTTGGCGGGACCTGCCAGCTGGCTTGCCTGGCTCCTTGGAGGTATATTCTATTTCTTCATTGGGCTAACCTTCGCTGAACTTGTAACAACATACCCAGAGGCTGGTGGACCATCCAGATATGCCCTCTACACCCATGGCTGGTTCACCAATGTGATTAACTCGATGGCAGACCTGATCTGGTACATTTTCATTCCACCGATTGAAGCATTTGCTGTGGTCGATGGACTCGGAGTGTTTTACCCTTCGCTGATAACCAGTTCAGGTGGTCCTACACTCACGGGAGGTGCTATTGCTGTGGCCCTGATGCTGGTAATGGTACCATTCAATTACTTTGGAGTAAAGGCCTTTGGAAGATCCACTGTATACTTTGGCATCGTGAAGCTATTCTTCTACATTGCTGTTGCAATCGGGCTTGCCGCGGTGTTTTATGACGGGAGGAATCTCACGTCCTATGGTGGATTCCTTCCCTTTGGTTTTTCCGGGGTATTCCTCGCGATACCTCTTGCCATGTTTGCATTCGGCGGCATAAGAGTTGTTCCTGATTACGCCGAGGAATCTAAGAATTTCAGAAAGCTCCCCCTTGTCATTGTAATTGTTGTAGTAGGACAGCTGCTTATCTATCTTCTACTCGACTGGGTCTTCGTGACAGGCATAAACTGGACAAAGCTGGGAATTACGGCTGGCAACTGGGTAGGAGTTGGAAACATTTCCGGTAACCCATTCATTCAATTGGCCCACAGTTACAATGCTCCCTTTATACTGGTCCTCACCCTTATAATAGGTATCATCGGCCCATTTGTCGTTGGATACATTTACCTTGGTGGTGGCTCAAGAGTCATGTTTGCACAGGGAAGAACAAGAATAATGCCGGACATAATTAAGAGTGTTCACAGGAAGTATTCCATACCATACTGGGCTCTGCTTGTCATCGCTCTGGTAGGGGTTATTCTTGCATTTGTTTCAGCACCTGTGCCGAGCATATACGGGCTGATTGAGGACGCTGTAGTCGCAGGCTATCTGGGATTCTCCGTGAATCCAGTTGCTATGGTCGTAAGCAGGAGGCAGGGTGTTACGCGCTATAGGATACCTGGTGGTTATATCATAGCTCCCATAGCATTCGCAGGTGCCTCTCTGATAGTCTTCTGGAGTGGTTGGGTGACAGTATACTATTCAGTTGCCATTCTTACGGCAGCAGTAATAGTGTTTGCACTGATTCTGCCAGCTGTTAGGGGTTCATTCTCAAGAGACATGAAACACTTCATGAATTCGCTGTGGTACATATTCTACATAGGATTCCTGCTAGGAATGACGTACATAGGCAGCGACGGTGCGCTGAGCCTGATATCCTTCTACCTGGCCTCCGCAATCGTGGTGATAGTTGCACTTGCTGTCTTCTTCCCGCTGGGCATTCTGTCAGGTCTCAAGAACAGGCTGAGCGATTCAGCATATATTACGGATGTGGAATTTTCAAAGGAAGAACCTGTAGTTCTCCCTTAATTTTTTTCTAATTTGCCGTTTCTTCAATATTTTTTTGATCCATCAGCCCTAGAGCGCTTATTCTTCCCCGTGATGCAGCGGTGTAGATCAGGGAGATCACAAAGTACACTCCGAAGAGCAATGCACCAACTATGACAGCCAGGTTGACGGATAGAAATGTGCTGTAGAATATCAGACCGAAGATAACTATGGTTATTACCGATAGTGCAACGCTGGAGGGTGTAATCCGTCTCAGATGGAGTTTTTCGAGGCCTGGAAGGGATGCATTTATCACTGAATGCACAAAGAGGACTCCCAGTGTCGCAGCTGTGGCTGTAAGTATGAACGCGAGGAATCCGCCCAAAATAAGATTGGAAACGATGCCTATTGCGGCTGCTATGGCAACGACGAATCCGGCAGAGTAATGAGGGGTCCTGTGCTTGCTGCTTACCTTTGAAAACCCTGTGTGAATTATTCCGTCTCTTCCCATGGCCATCATTACTCTAGATGTGCTGTTTGTAACCACTACAGTGCCTGTGAGCAGGCTGTTTACAAAGAGTATTGAAACAATAACCGCAGCGACAGGGCCTAAGTAAGAATTCATTATCTCAATACCCGGGACAAGAGCCTGAGCGTACCCCTGCATGTTTGCCGGGCCCCATGCAACGGTGAAATAGTACGAAGTGAACACAAAAAACAGGCCTAGAACCAGCACGGTTGTAACGACAGAATTTCCGATGCTCTTTCTTGGATTTTTAACCTCCTCGCCAAGTGGGGTAGAGGCGCCGAAACCGGAAAAGGCGGTGTACATGAGGAGGACTCCCAGTCCTACGCCGTCAAAACCATTCAGGGCATAATGCGGAGTAAATACAGAAACAGTGTTTATCGAAGTGTGCGACAGAAGTATGTATATGCCAAACACGGACACAAAGAGGATTTCAAGGAATGCCATGACAAGCGTGAATCGGGTGGAAATCCTGATTCCAAGATAAGAAATAAGAAAACCAAAACCAAGGGTACCGAGAAGAAGCGGGTAGAAGTAAATTGCGGGGATATTTATGCCAAAGGCATCTCCTAGCATCGCGGGCACAAATACAGCCACACTGAGTGCGATGAAACTCAATGCCATTGTCTGGTAGAATATGTAGAACAGCCCAGTAAAGAAGGCACTCTTTGGGCCTATGCCCCGCTTTACATATTCATAATAGCCTCCAGCGCTTGCCACCTGCCTTGACAATCGCTTGATGATGTATGCGTTGAGGAGAACCACAACGAATGCGACCAGCGCAGTAAGGGGCAGTGAACCGAGGGCAAATGCTGCAGCACCTGTGAGGGTGGCCACAGCAGCTCCTGCAGGCGCAGATCCTGCAATACCCTGGAATGCGCTCTCAATAAATCCTATTGAATCCTTTCTAAGTCTAGCTTCCAAGGTGATCCGCCCCCTCATGTTTCCGGCAAACGGATAGAAGCGCATCCATATAGTTTTGATATTTTATGAACATCAATGCCATAATCCTGACATTACCGTAATCTTAGGTGCATAATAAATCTGCCGGTCATTTATCAACAGGATTTGCTGACTGCCGTTCTAATCTTTTCGAGAAGTGACTCGCAGAACTCCTTCACTGATTGCGGGCTTAATGCGAATGATTCTTCATTGCAACGGAGTCCTGGTGAAAAAGCACAAGTTCTCACAAAGTCCCCGGCGCTGTACTGAATTACAGACGGGCCGGATGCTGACCTTGCAATCGCTGTAAAGCCATCCTGCCGGAACTCCTTGTCGTAGAATCCCGTACCCCTCCTCACGCGATAGTAGGGATGCGTGAGTGATGAGAGCCTGTGTGCCGATTCTAGCCAGATTACTCTGGAGAAATCATCCGATGCTATGACGGAAATGTTATGATCCGGTTCCTGAGGATGTATTCCAACGCTTACATTATCGAAATTATCGTCCAGCGGTGACCTGACTGACATCCTGAGAGACTGCCACCTTAGCCTGTTGATCCTCTCCTCCTCATACCATCCAGAAACCGGATTCCTGACAAAGAAGGATCTTTCTGCAAATGGGACACCACTAAGGCGAACGTAGTCATCACTGGAGTAACCGAGATCAAGAAATAAATCTGAGAGGTCTTCCTGAGACATCGAACCGGGAGGAGATTCAATCTCAACCTGCGTTCCCAGAATCGTCGCGGAGAGTGACAGGTTACCCCTGTAGTTAAGGCCAATGAATGCCACCGTCCCCTGCCCTTTCACAGAGGAGGTTTCAGAGTATGAGGAGCTGAAGTCCTTCAGAAGGCATTTGGGAAAACCTATAAAGAACCAGTCGAGAAAGAACTCCTTGACCCTGAATGAACCAGACTCTGTATCAACGAAATATCTCAAGGAGGCCCATTTAGGGCCAGGCGTACGAACGGTGCATTCTCTCATCTTCATTGTCCTTGGCGTGAACCTTACGAAAGGTGGAACAAAGTCCTCACTGCAGTGTTTCACTCTATCTCCTTGAAAGCAAGGACATCATAAATTGTAAGGCTTTCCATTCCCAAAGACGTTAATGATTCAGTGAAAGTGTTGCTGAATATTGATCTAATTTCCGCCGCTGATACCCTGAAGGCTTTCTTTTTAATCATGTAATCCAGCAGGATTTGTCCCTGCCTGTGTGTCTTACCGACTGCAACAGAAAGTTCAAACGTGCCCTTTTGAAGGTAATCCTTCCTGACTGGAAGGTGCCGTGATGGTGTGTAAATGAATAGTGAACCTGATTCAACGCCGAGGATTGTTATGTTCCCCAGCATTCCCACAACCGATCTGGAAAGTTCCCTTTCAGACCCGCTGTCACGGCAAGCCTGCAAAATTCCACTGTAAAGATGATTGCACAGTTCTCCGATTGTGACAAATATCATCCTACGCCCCTGGTAATTCAGTATCTTTTCGGTAACTCTCCGAAAATTGGCTAAATCAGACACTTCCACTTCAACAATGAACTCCGTCCCCTCCACATTGACAGTTGCGTCAGGAATGGTATTACCCTTCTTCACAGCAACATCGCAGATGAAGCCGCGCCCTGAAAAATATCCAACCGTGAGCTCCAAAATATATGCGTGCAGATCTGTCTCCGATGGCTTGTTCAAAGATTCCGGCGTTGTGGTCTTTCCATGTATGAGCATACAGTTTCTTCTAATTTCACTGTAGTCCGACGCTTTGGGAGGGTGGGGCTTGGGAACCACGATTTTTGCCGGTCCCTGAAGACCGTCATCACCGGTCTGCCAAAAAAGGAAGTTGTAAGGAGGTTGAGTCTGGATTGCGTCCACAATTTTTTCACGAGCCTGAAGCCTTACAATGGAAGCTGCCACATGGGAGGCATCGGAGGAAGTCAAGGCAAAGACAGCATAATTACCGGCGTTTCCAAGCACAGTCTTTTTCCAGAGATCTGAATTGACAGGGAGGAATTGCGTGGCAAGGATTAGTGTGATTCCAAATTTCCTTCCCTCCCTGAGTATCATATCCAGAATATATTCAGGAAAGCTCTGAGCTTCATCAATGAAAACGAACACATGATTCTCGAACTGCTCTTTCCTTGCATCAAGCCAGATCCTTGAAAGGAATAGTGATGATACCACCGAAACGTTCTCTGTTCCGGTCGTCCATATCTCCGGAATTATAAGAGAGCCTGCCCTGATTGCATCCCTGATATTGATACAATCGTCGTCCGGATCTATCATCCCTCTAATTTTTGGGTCTGTGGCAACAGGAAGAAGCTTGTTCACGGAGCTGGAGATGTAGCTGTTCCAGTTCCGCCAGTCTGAAATTTGCATCCTCAGAAATTCCCGTACGTTTTCATCCTGAACATCCCTGAGCATAGCTTTGATCTTGTTCTGGTTGACGAGGTAAGACAGAATTCCGGAAAGAGAGTGAACTTCCCTTCTATTCATTATCTCCTTCATAAGGACGGTGAATACTGTCTCCAGCCTTGGCCCCCAAGTACCCTGGCTAAGAGCCAGATTCCTTGAGAACTGATCCCTTAGAATTGATGTAACCTGGTCAATTTCATCCGGGTTACTCTTGAGAATAGTCCTTATTCCGGTAGATACTCTACTCTTCCCATCGTCAGAATGCCCACTAGTGACGATCAGAGCCTTGTCAGGGAATTCCAAAGCTAGGTCCGTCGCAAGCTTACCGTGAGGATCTAGGACAATAGCAGAACCAAGCTGAAGCTTCAAGATCTGAGAGGCGAGATTCAGCATGAACGATGATTTCCCGGAACCCGTTTTTCCAAGTACCAGGAAATGGCGAAACACTGAGTCACTTTGAAGAGATATGGTATTGCCTTTTCCTGATAATCCTATCGGAACTCCTTCCCTGCCGGACGCACGGTATCTGCCTGTCAGAATTCCATAGTCTTTGCGATACAATGTTTTCCACCTTTGTACTGATATTTTTCAGATATCTGATCTATCATCCCATTCTTTCTTCTCCTTCGCTTCAACAGTGAGCACCAGAGGCGAGTTCAGAAATATCTGAAAGTGCTTCTGTCAAGAACGTCGATCATTGCATTAATTTGCTTTCTGTCACAATCGGGATCATATTTAATGGAATCCCATCCTAAGGTAACCAAAACAGGACCTTCAGGGACGAGATTCTTCACTGCGAGGATCAGGGCGCCAATTCTGTCGAGGTCACCTTTCTCGGGAAATGCGGATCTCAATGAAGAGGTATTATCCTTGAGGTCCGAACTTAGACGGTAGCCGACATACTCAATCCTGTAGGGATCGACAAAAATCTCACGAATTTTCTTGTGTGAAAAGAGGTTTGAAAAGTATACAAGAAGATCGTAGAAGTCACCTTCAATAATTCCCATTAAGTCAGGATATTTTCGAGTATGAATAGGTTGCTGTTTTCCCTCAGCAATGCAGCAGTCTCCCGGGCGGAAACACAGAAGTGATGAGGGAAAAACACTTCTATGTATGTTTAATCTGGTGCTATGTATAATTGCGACAAGATTAAGAGAATCACGATACTTTATGCTTCCACTTCCCCGGGGCAGTATGCCGGAGAGGAGCGGGAAATACTTGACGAGCAACAGTCAAAGGCAATCTGCGAGGAAGCAAATCAGTTTCAGATTTCCATTGAATCTCTGTTGAAGGCAAGATCAAGAAAGAGTATTGAGGCTGTTGTGATAAACACAGTACTTGCTCCCATTGTACACACAGAGAAATCTGGAGAGCACCATGAATCAAAGGCAGCATCAGCAGAATGAACATTATAATCCCAGGAATGAGATTTTTGGTGTAAACAAGTTTTCTATAAGTTACGATCATGACTAATGGTGAATTTCGGCATAAAGCCTGAGGACTTTACTGAAAATTTGATCCTTGAAATATTTGGAACCGCTCTGGAGATACTCAATCCCACAAAGGTGGTACATGACGCCCTTATCAGAGACTTTGGCAATTCTAAGGTTCCGGATAGGGTTGCCATATTAGCCTTCGGAAAGGCATCAATCGGAATGATTAAGGGTGCACTGGGCTTCTTTTCCGGATCCCAGGTTAAGGCTGCAGCTGTTGTGCCAAAGAGCGCTGGCGTCCAGCCTGAGCTGTATGGAGTTAGGGTGTTCTCAGGCACACATCCGATTCCAACCGAGGAATCGGTAAGCGCAGCAAAGAATGCAATTGATTATTGCTTTAACAATTTTGAGCCGGAAATGGCCCTTGTCCTCATTTCAGGCGGCGGATCATCGCTCTTTGAAATTCCTGAGGACTGGACCAGTATTGAAGAAATTAACCGGATATCGAAGTGTTTGATGGACAACGGTGCAAATATCCATGAGCTCAATTCCATCCGCCGGCTGATGTCAAAGGTCAAGGGAGGAAAACTCAATGACCTGATAAAGGTCAGGAAGAAGGTTGGGTACATCATTTCTGACGTTCCGGGTGATAATCTTGATTTTATTGCCTCAGGGCCCCTAACGCCCCCATCCCAGGATCACTCAAGAGAAGTTATACAAAAATTCATTCATGTCTGTCCCGATCTCAGCAAGGTCGAAAGTCATCTTTTGCCAAGACAGATAAAAGGAATGGCTCAGGCTGCGGACGCTAAAATTGTTCTTAAAAATGGGGACTTTGTGGCATGCATCTACAATCAGATGGCGGATAGAGGGTTCGAAACTGTCTCCCTTGGATCATCGCTAACCGGCGACGTTGAAAACTTCTCTGAATTCATTGTATCTTTCACGAGGGGGATTTTTGCAAAGAAGGGGATTCCGTTTTTCTTTGTAGGGGGTGGCGAGACCACATCAGAGGTGAAGGGGAACGGGAAGGGTGGCAGGAACTGTGAGCTTGCCATCCGTGTTATGAGAAAATTCAGTCTGGATGAGAATTTCGTCTTTGCCAGCCTCGGCACTGATGGAGTAGACGGAAACAGCCCTGCAATGGGAGGCATGGTTAGCGCAAATTCGAAGCGATCGGTTCCGGAAGCCCTTATAGACCAGTATCTCCAGAATTCAGACTCATATTCACTTCTGAAGAAATTTGGGCTTGCTATTGAAACAGGTCCCACCGGAAACAACGTTTCAGACATTTTTATAGGCTATTACGGAGGGAAGAACCAGTGAAGAACGGCATACTGCTTAGGTCAGCAAAGAATTACCTCTTTCTGGATACTGAGCATGGAGTGCTGGAATCTTCGGGTTCCAGCATTAAACTTCATGAATTGCCGATTATTAATCCAGGAGACACTTTATTCTACAGAGGAGAGGAATACACTGCCATAGACGGGAACCACAGCTATTCAGTCTATGCCCGCAGCCGTAGAACCCAAATCATGCAGCCTTGGGACATTGCCTTCTTTGTCGATCTGTGCAACATCGGATCGGAGAGCAGAGTCCTGGAATCCGGTCTCGGAACAGGAAATTTGAGTAGGATTATTCTTTCAAGATTGGGGGAGAAAGGGCAACTGGTGACTGTTGAAAAGAGTCCTGAGATCATAGATAGCTACAGGAGTAGCCACGAATCGGTTGACAGGAGGTGGAGCATCGTTAATGCGGACATTGAACAGGCGCAGCTGGACGGTATGTTCAACGCAGTCCTTCTTGACATTCCCGAGCCATGGAAGGCTGTAAGCAATATCGACTCTCACCTTGTTCCGGGAAGTTTTTTCTGCAGCTATGTTCCGACATTCAACCAGCTGGAAAAAATATACTTGAAACTGGAGGAAAGCGGATATGAAATCATAGAGACGAGCAGACTCCTAAGGGAACCCATTCTCGTGAGGAGGGATGCCACCAGACCGGATAACAGGATAATCGGACATACGGGGTTCATCTGCGCAGGCGTACGAAAGTCCGGATTTGTGGTACAGATCTGAAGCCCACGTCATTCTGTCCGGTTGTATCTAAGAAGAAAAGCTTAATGGATCAAAGTGTCTCTGTCTGTTTCAATAAATTCAGGACTTTGGGGTGCTGCAACATTCTTGCACCATGGCGGCCCTCTCACACTGTTCCAGTGCAAAGAGGCTCATTGTGTCAGAAACATTTTGGCAAATTCAAAATAAACGAAGCCCATATCTATTATAATGACCAAGACCGAAGAGGTTATATGCGGCACCTGTGGTGGAAGCGGGCATGTTGACAGGGGTGGAACGAACGACATATGCCCAGATTGCTTCGGTCTTGGAGTTATCAATATTGAAAAGGTTCCACGGAAGCTCTCCAGTAGCAAGAGGTCTTTGAGGCGTGTCATCATAGTGGCTCTTGCCTCCCTGATGGTTTATTATGGAATCTTTTTCTACATATTTTCCACAACCATGGTGAGTATATCATTCGAGATCATATTTCTCCTGGCTGGGCATTTTGTAGTTTTCGGTGGGCTGATATTCTATTTGCTCTTTACACGAGTTTACATGTCAACTTCGTGATTTGCATTCCAATAGGATAAGCCCCATCCAACCGGTTGACATGCTCATTCCTGGCAAACAAATATAAATACTCCATGCTGATGAGAATTTATGGTTACGGAAACGGTCGGCGCAATGAATGATCCATGGGAGGTTGCACTGAAAGTCCATGAACTGAACGAGGTTGGAAGCCAGGAATACAGATCTTCCAAGCTGCTTCAGGAAACATTGAGGAACAACGGGTTTGAAGTTACCGATAAATACCTGGGGATACCAACAGCCTTCAGGGCAGAAAAGACTGTCGGAAACGGAACTCCCACTATCGCCTTTCTTGCTGAGTATGATGCACTCCTAGGAATAGGTCATGCCTGCGGGCACAACCTCATTGCATCGGCTGCAGTTTTCTCCGCAATCAGAGCAAGCAAAATTGTAAAGAACGGGAAGATCGTCGTCCTCGGAACACCTGATGAGGAGGGTACTGGGGAATTTTCAGGATCGAAGATCCTGATGGTCGAGAGGGGTGCTTTCAAGGACATCGACCTTGTTCTGGGATCCCATCCTGGCACCGAATGGAACGTTGGGAAGAACGCGCTCGCAGTCCAGGACATAGAGGTGACATACAAGGGAGTGGGCTCGCATGCCTCGGGAAGTCCTGAGAAGGGAAGGAGCGCTCTGGATGCCGCAATTCTCACTTACACAGCAGTCAATATGCTCAGACAGCATGTAAGAAGGGATGCCAATGTCGTAATCCATGGAGTGATACGTGAGGGGGGAGCCGCCTCTAACGTCACTCCTGAGAAAGCAGTCCTCGTTTACGGAATCAGGTCCTCGGATCTTGAATACCACAAGGAACTGATGGAACGCTTCATGAAGATTGTCGAAGGTTGCTGCATCGCAACCGGCACATCATACCAGACACGACTGATAGGACCACTTTTTTCAACCCGGAAAATTAACGTTCCCCTTGCAAACTTTGTGAGGAACAAGCTCACCGAAAAAGGAATATCTGTTCCATCAGTGGAAGAATCGATGCAGAAACCCGCTGGTGGTTCAACGGACTTCGCAAATGTCTCTCAGGTTGTTCCAGCTATTGAGCTTGCCTTCAAAATTGCCCCGGAGGGGACTCCGTGGCATTCCCATGCCTCAATGGAGGCAGCGGTGAAGGAGCCCGCAAGGGAGGCTCTCGGAATGGTGATTGATGTTCTGAGCGCAACAGCGCTTGAGTTCACAAGGAACCCAGAGTTCAGGAAAGAGATAAGAAACGACTTCATCAGGAAGGGGGGAAAGTCTGCCTGAACCAATTTACCACAATCATTTTGACTTGTCCCACGGAATCATTAATTCAGGATTTCGGGATGCATTTACTAATCACGTCCCTTTCATAGATCAACGTGGCAGGCCAACCTGTGGCCATTTCCTATATCTCTCAGATCAGGGTCTTCCTCGCTGCATCTTGATATGGCATAAAGGCATCTCTCCCTGAAACGGCACCCGCCAACAGTCGTATGTGATTTTTCAATGCTATCCCTAATCTCAATCTTCTTCTGTTCAATTCTGCCCAAAGTGGGGACGGCCTGAATGAGGGCCCTTGTATATGGGTGCTTTGGATTCTTGATGATCTCGTCCGCACTTCCTGTTTCGACGATCTTTCCGAGATAAAGCACGCTAATAACGTCGCTAACATAGTAGGCAGTGGAAATGTCGTGTGATATCATTAGCATAGTAATATTGTCCGATCTCCTTAGGTCAGATATAAGCTGAAGAAAAGAGGCCCTCATAGATGCATCAAGCATTGACACAGGTTCGTCCGCGACTATAAATTTAGGCCGTACGACAATGGATCTGGCGATTGCAACACGCTGCCTCTGTCCACCGCTGAGCTCATGGGGGTATCTATCAAGGAATTCCTCAGGTGGGGTCAGACCGACTTTCATGAGAGCTGAGCCGATGTCCTTCATTGTGAAAGGTATCTTGTTCAGTTTCAGAGGCTCCTCCACTATCTGCCTCACGCTAAACCTAGGGTTAAGCGATGAGTACGGGTCCTGGAAGATTATCTGCACATTTCTCCTGACACTCCTGAGATCTGACTTTGCCGATTCAAAAATGTTAGTCCCGTCAAGAATGACGCTGCCTTCGGTCGGCTCTATGAGACCTGCAATTATACGTCCGAGAGTTGTCTTTCCGCTTCCAGATTCACCCACAATTGAATGAATCTGGCCGGCTTCCATCTTCAGGCTTACCCCATCAAGGGCCTTAATTGTTGATGATGATTTATCCCGTCTGCGGTATGTGTGGAAGTACTTCTTCAGATCAGTCACTTCAAGTATCGGCATAGTTATCCACCGTAGATTGTGCAGTATACTGTGTGGTCACTACCCATACTGAATGGAGAATACTGATAGGACTCACAAGCCCTGGTAGCATAAGCACATCTTGTTATGAATCTGCATCCTGATGGAGGCGATCTTAGATTAACGGGCTCTCCAGGGATCGATAAGAGTGTCTTCTGGCCGCCAAGAACAGGAACAGAACCCCTAAGGCCCTTGGTGTAAGGATGACCGGCATTCTGCAGAATCTCGCTGTTGGGCCCGGATTCACAAACCTTTCCTCCATAAAGTATGGCCATAAGGTCTGAAAATTGGGAGACTAGCGGGAAATCATGGCTTATAAAGATAACTGTCATATTCAGGCGCCTCTGAAGATCGCTCAAAAGATTGGTGATCATTACCTGGGTGATGACATCAAGGGCTGTTGTGGGTTCATCGGCAATCAGAACTTTTGGATTCGATACTATGGCTGCCGCTATGACTGCCCTCTGCTTCATTCCCCCGCTAAGCTCGTGTGGGTATTTTTTCCAGACTTTATCGTCAAGGCCTACGAGCGAAAGGGAACGCCTGGCGGCCTCCAGTGCCTCCTCCTGATCATCTGTCCCATGGAGCAGAAGTGGTTCAGCCACCTGGTCCTCTATCCTCATGAGTGGATTCAGCGTGTTCATTGCCCCCTGAAATATCATGGATATATCCTTTCCCCTAATCTGACGCATATTGCTCTCTTTCAATCCAAGTATGTCTGTTCCGTCAAATATTATCTGGCCTGAAATTATCTTTGAATTCTTGGGGAGAAGGCGCATGATGGCCAGAGCGAGGGTGCTCTTTCCACTTCCCGATTCGCCTACAATTCCAAAATTTTTCCCTTCTTTGATCTTGAAGGAAACATGGTCGAGTGCAATTATTCCGTTCTTTTCATCCCCGTATCTGACCGTGAGGTCCCTGATCTCGATCACTGCCTCACCTCCTTCAGCATGGTCCTTAGACGAGGGTTCATGATCTCCTCAAGCGCATAACCCAGCAGTATGAATCCGAATATGAGTGTAAAAATGAACACACCCGGAGGAATCACATAGGTGAAATCCCCTGCACTAAGAGCACCTGTTGTGTAGGCATCCCTTATGATCCCGCCCCAGCTTATGGAAGTGACGTTACCAACTCCAAGGAAGACCAAGGCAGCCAGGGTGAAAATTGCAGATGAGACCGCAAGCATAGCGTTACCATACAGAACAGATGAAACATTTGGGAATATGTGCCTGAACATAATATATCCGGAGCGGGCATTGTTAGCCTTTGCAGATTCGACGAAGGGCCACTCCCTTATCGAAAGAACCATTGACCGAATGATTCGAGCTGTAGGAGCCCAGCTAAGCAGGCCTATCACCATTATGACATTGATAAGGCTTGGGCCGAGCAGCGCAGCAATGATTATCATGAACACTATAGCAGGGATCACAATGAAGAAATCCACCACCCTCATTAGAAACTCGTCTACTATGCCGCCGAGGTATCCACTCACAAGGCCTACCACAGTTCCGACCGCAACAGCAACACCTGCTGCAGCTAGACCCACAATAAGCGAAACCTGTGCCCCATAGAGATCCAGGGTAAAAAGATCCTGACCAAGGGTATTGGTTCCAAAGATGTGGGCTCCACTAGGAGGCAGCAGGAAGGCTGATGGATTCGTATACTGCACGCTGTATGGGCTAACCACTGGAGCGAGCAGTGCCATTGCGACATAGAAAAGTATGATTCCCAGGCCTGCTAATGCCTTCCTGTTTCTGAGAATTATGGACAGAGGGGTTGTCTTGGCCGTCATTTGTATCTAATCCTCGGATCTAGATAACTGTATAGGATATCCGCAAAGAGGTTTGCCAGAACAATAACAACTGCAATTATAACGAATGCAGCCTGAAGCACCGGATAGTCACGTGCATTTATTGAGTCGTATATCAGCAGACCGACACCGGGCCATGAAAAAACGACCTCAGTAAGAATAGCACCCCCTACAGTTAGGCCAAGGTTCACAGCAATGAGGCTGATCATAGGCAGCTCGGCATTTGGCATCGCGTGACGCTTCATTATGTAACTGTCAGAAGCCCCCTTGCTCTTTGCGAACAGAATATAATCTTCGCCTAGAATATCAACGAGGGAATTTCTCATTATGATTGTGAACTGCCCAAATAAAACAAGTGTTAATGTTATCAGGGGAAGGACCATGTGGCTCAAAAGATTCCCAAATTTCGCCACTATCGATGGAAATGCCTCACCCAATGTGTACATTCCGGACACGGGAAATGCACCTGTGAAGATTGCTAGGAGAATAAGCATTCCGCCAAGCCAAAAGGTGGGAATGGAATAAAGTGCCATCGAGACGCCTGTCACCGTGGCATCGGTTGAGGTGCCTCTCCTGTATGCTGAAATTCTGCCTGTAACGATCCCCAGCACTATGGCAATTATGGTGGCAGGAATCAGAAGAATTAGGCTGTTTACA
Organism: Thermoplasmatales archaeon AK; assembly: GCA_031625175.1. GTDB lineage: Archaea > Thermoplasmatota > Thermoplasmata > Thermoplasmatales > Thermoplasmataceae > UBA447. Next base: position 44,337 of record JAHXPV010000004.1, read on the forward strand.
AGTGCCGGGAAAAGGACATTGGCCACAGCTTGCTTGTAATAAATGGATATTCCAAAATTTCCATCCAGGGTGTTCTTGAGAAAAAGGACAAACTGCTGCCAAAGTGGGAGGTTAAGACCAAACTGGCTTTCCAGTGCGTTAATTTGAGACTGGCTAAGAGCTGGATTTCTGTACAATATCTCTATGGGATTACCTGGCATAAGCCTGAAAAGGAAAAAATCAAATGAGATTATAACAAAAATTGAGATTATCGCAAAGATAACCCTCTTGAGGAGGTACTTTGCGAAATCATTCATTTCTTTTCCTCCGCAATCCTATCGCCGCAGCAGCTGCAATAATCACAACGATTCCGGCGGCAATGTAGTAATATGTGTAATTTGGTCCGGAAGATACTGGCGGTGTGTAGTGCATCTGCACGAAAGTGAAGAAGTCAGTGCCACCGAAGGGACCACCTGGGAAAGTGGATGATACGTTAGTTATTCCTGAACTGTAGACATTAATGGCAGACGGCACAAACAGAGGCAGATATGGCAGCTGTTCCCTCAGAATGACCTGCATCTTGTACGAAAGATTTTTAACCTGTTCTGTGGAATTTGCAGCCAGGGTCTCATTCCACAGGTGATCATATGTGGAGTTGTCAAATCCGCTGTCAGATGTTCCAGTCACAACCTGGTTAGACAGGAATACGCTCAGTAGCTCAGGGGCATTCTGAATGTTATCGAACCAGTCCCATAGATCCATATCCTGGGTTAAGTTAGGCCATATCTGGGAAGCCATGGTACCGGTCGTCTCCGGTGATACTGTGAGTTGAATGCCGACTTTGCTGAGGTTATCTGCGATCAGCTGGGCCGCCTCGATCTCAAGGGTATCACCGCTGGGAACTATCACCGTATATTTTAGATTTCCAGCCGGACCTGTCCTGTATCCGCTGCTCGAGTTCACATAACCGGCATCCGTAAGGAGTTTGTCTGCCAGGCTCCAATTGTAAGAGTAGTTCGTCAGATTTGATGCGTAATAGAGATTTGTGGGGCTTAGCACGCTATCCAGCATCGATGCGTAGCCGTGAAACACAGTCTGGGTTATGTAAGGCAGATTTATGGCATGGGCGATGGCCTGCCGGACAGAAAGGTTACGTAGAGTGGGATTACCCTTACCGTAGGGTGCGACATTGAAAGCCAGATAGAAGTACTCCAGACTTGGACTCGTCGTGACGACAAACTTGCTGTTGTTAGCAAAGTTGGACACATCTGAGGGCAGTATCCCGCTGAGTCCCTGCAGAGAGCCTGCCTGCAATGACGAGATAGCAGAACTCTCGCTGCTGAATTCCTCGAATATGACGCCCCCGATGGACGGCTTCATGGTTGGAATGAAGAAGTCCGGGTTTCTCTGTATCTCAGCATACTGATTGACCACGTATTTTGTCAGTAGGAACGGTCCGTCTCCCACGAAATACTGGCCAGATGTTGTGTTGTTGTAGCCAGGGTATGTTGCCGGATTCACATGTTTCCAGACAGATGACGGTACTACGTAAATGTATGCGGCAAACATGGGCCACAGAACTCCTGTAAACTTGAACATAACGGTATGTGAGTTGAGTATCGTTATGTTCTGAATCGCAGTTGTGTACTGCGATACAAATGTGTAGTTCTTTTCGGCTATGGAAAAAGTGTAATTCACGTCTTCAGCTGTGACTGGTTGGCCGTTGGACCACACCGCATTGGGGTTGAGATGGAAAATGACTGTGTGGTTGCTGTAGTTGACATCCCATGAACTTGCAAGGGCTGGCAGGAGAGACTTGTTCACGGGATCATAATTGACAAGAGGCAGGTACACGTTCATGTTGATCCAGTTAGTCAACTCAGAATATGACATGAATGGATTCAATGTGTCGATAAAGGTACCGAACCAACCAACACTAATCGTCTGATTCAGAGAGGATCCTGTTGCATCCTGATAGACCGTGTCCCCGGCTGCTGTTGCCAGCACACCCGGAATCGGTGAGAGCATGACAAGACCAGATACCAATAGCGACAATACCGCTATCATCCGCTTATTTTTGAAATTTGCCATCTCCAGTGTGACAGAATGACAGTATATAACTATATTGTTCAAATTAGGATAATAATGTTAAGATAAGATTGTAGGAGGCTGAATTGCAGTTTGCGTGATATGCTGTAAATCAGCCTTTGCAATATATATTATCTGTGCAATGAGACTGCCTTTTCAGACATTATCGTTGAATTTTTTAGACATATACTTGACTTAGGAAAGTGAAAAGCAACTCATATGATCCTCATGTCATTTTTATTACGTTAACCACGTTCTAAGGGGTTAACTAGCCAATTGTGGAAGTTGACCGTTTGAAACGAATCGCTACGCAGCTGCACAGGCCGAGTTCTCCGAATCAGACATTCAAATGATCAGTTTAAAGCCTGTTGGGAGAGAAATTTGCCTGTCCAGCTTCCTGTAGCCAATATCGCATACATTTATTCTTGCGGAATAATTTTTCCCTGGTAGTCACGTTAATCTTTGAAATAAAGGTCAAACATCTGCTGCAGCTACGTAGCCGTAATTATATATTTTTCCTCATATTTGAGCATAACTCTTTATAATTTCAATGTGGTTGGTAACTCCATGCCAGCTGATATAAATCAAGAGGTAAAAGAAATTATTGCAAGAACCAACCGAATACCAGTTTGGTCCCTCCCAACTTACTTTCTGGTAATAATAGGGCTGGGATACTTCTTTACATTCTACGACATTTCAGATATTGGCCTCGCGATGCCCGCCATTGGAGTACAATTTAACCTAGGAAGTTCGACAGAACTGTTCCTCGCGCTATCCGTGGGCCTGATCGGTTACGGAATAGGCTCTTACGCAATAGGAAGCATGGCAGACATATTTGGGCGATACAGATCAATGATTCTCACCATGGGTCTGACAGCCCTCGGATCATTCGGAGACGCAATATCCATGAATGTAACAGAATTGGCGATTTTCAGGTTCATTACTGGACTCGGCCTTGGGGCCGATCTTAATCTTGTATCGACCTATATTAGTGAATTTGCGCCCCCGTCAGTTAGAGGAAGAATTACCGTTTATACATTCCTCGTTGGGATACTTGGACAGGCCATTACGCCTTTTATCGGGCTCGCTCTTGTTCCCACTTTCTATGATGGCTGGCGCTGGATGTTTGGTATCGGAGCCATTATTGCTTTCATCGCTCTGATTCTGAGATTTGAGCTTCCTGAGTCTCCAAGGTGGCTTGCTTCAAAAGCAGGAAAGATAGACCAGGCCGAGAAAGTTCTACAGATGATGGAATCCGTTGCTTCAATAAAGGTGGGAAAGTTACCAGAGCCAAATCCAACTCAGGTAACTATTGAAGAACAGAAGTTCCCAACTCTCTATCTGTTCAAGAGGCCCTATTCCTCCAGACTTCTTCTTCTTGTCTTTGTATGGTTCTTCTGGTACATTGGAAATTATGGGTTTCTTGGAGATTCTGCGGCATTACTCTCATCCGCGGGATTCAGTATAGGAAGCTCGATACTGTATATTGCAGTAGGCGCAGTTGGCTACCCGGTCGGAGCAGGCTTTATGATTTTCACATCTGACAAATTTGAAAGGAAGAATGTGATCTTTGCAGATACATTCGTATGGTTCATCGGACTGCTTCTCTTTGCGACCAAATTAAGTTGGGCCTTGTTTGCAGGATCATTTCTCGCGTCAATGGCTCTTGGGATGTATCTACAGGTTGCATACACGTTCACAGCTGAGAACTACCCGACAAGGGCCAGGAGTTCGGGCTTTGCTCTTACGGATGGGATAGGCCATATTGGAGGGGCATTAGGAGCACTGCTTCTACCGATTCTTGTATCCACTTACTCCTTCGCATTCGGGTTTACGTTCGTCGCAGTAACGGGCCTGATAGCAGGTCTACTTGTCCTCATCGGCGGAACAAAAGCCACCGGGCAGCCCCTTGAGTCTATCTCGACTTGATTTAGTTTTGTACTGGAAACACGAATAACCATTTTCATATTCTGACTCTGATTGAATTCTAATCAAAAGAAGACATTACTTATAGAATTAAGGAGCTTTGACGAGATTTTTCAATCCCGGCTTCCGGATTTGAACCAGAGACCTGCGGATTACGGCGGTTCTCCATGCCGTGGATTCCTCTACAGTCCGCCGCTCTACCAACTGAGCTAAGCCGGGTGTCCCCAGAATTACTCTGGCAATAAAAATCTTAAGGTCCCTATTGGGTTCGGTCTCCTGTAATTACCCGAATTCGGGGAAAATTATAAAACCAGCAGGTTTTAACGGTATAAATGGACAGCAGGTCTATTTTGGATGAACTCTTCCCTGAAGTCATAAAAGCTTCTGAAAACATATACAATTTTGCTGAACTTGGAAGCAGCGAGCACAGATCCTCTCGTTATCTCGCGGATCTTTTGAAAAAACATGGATTTTCCGTGAAGGAAAACTTTGCAGGTATGTCTACTGCATTCAGGGCTGAAATTGGTACAGGCCGGAAAACGTTGGGATTTCTTGCGGAATACGATGCTCTCCCTAACGGGCATTCCTGCGGTCATAATCTGATTTCTGGCTGGGCGGTTGGATGCGCATTGGTCTTATCCAAAATCGTATCTGGAGTTAAAATATGTGTTGTGGGCACTCCTTCTGAGGAGGGTATCGGGGAATACGCCGGCAGCAAGATCAGAATGGTCGATGGCGGCTACCTGTCAGATGTAGATGTCTTTTTCGGTTCCCATCCAAGCGACTCCTGGGGAGTAGGGTCCACAGCCCTATCTGATCTGACCTTAAGATTGGAAATACACGGAAAATCAGCTCATGGAGCTGACTCGCCCGAAGAGGGTTCAAATGCTCTTGACGCTGCGGTATCGATATATCAGGGGATAAATAATTTGAGAGGCTGGGCAAAAAACGACAAACATCTTGTTGTTGGCATGATTATAACGAAGGGCGGGGAAGCCACAAATGTTATACCTGAACTTGCTGAACTGAACGTTGAGATCAGGTCTACATCCCAGAAATTTGTTACGTTATTTGCAGAAAAGGTGACAAGGCTGGCAACATCAATGGCACAATCTTACGGCTGTACAGTAAAGGATGAGGTTATCACACCGTTCTATTCGAGCTACAGGAACAGCAGGATCCTAGTTGATTTCATGAAGAGAGAACTGGAATTAATGGGAATAAACCCAAAGATGCACCTTGAGGATGCTGAGATACCTTCAGGAAGCACTGACGAAGCTAATGTTAGCCAGAAAATACCAACGTGCCATATAGATTTCCCTGTGGGATATCCCGGGATTCCCGGCCATTCTGATGAATTCCGTGAGGCTTCAAATCCCGTCAAGGCTTCCGAGAGTCTGTACAGGGCGATTCTTGCCACCGTTAACTGCGCATTGAAGATATCTAACCCCGAAATTCTGGAAAAGATTAAGGCTGACTTTGAATCTGGTAAATAATGGAGCACTTCTACAGGGAAGCAACTGACATCATTGCCCCTCCGGCCCTCAAGCAGGGTAGCAACATAAGGATCATAGCACCTGCAAGTGCCCCCGATCTCAAGAATCTGTCAATTTCAATAAATAGGCTCAGCAAAATTGGTTACAGAGTGTCGCTTGGGGAGAATATCCGAAAGCTTGTGCAGCGGAATTCCCTGGCTGCCCCTGCTGAATACCGTGCAAGAGAACTAAATGAAGCATTCTTGGATGAATCAGTGGACGCAATATTCTGTGCCAGAGGAGGTTATGGGTCAATCCATATTCTTCAGCTGATAGACTACGACAGCATTCGAAATCACCCAAAGATATTCGTGGGGTATAGCGACATTACAGCCTTGCATCTAGCGATAAACAAGATCACGGGACTCACAACATTCCATGGACCGATGCCTGCTTCTGACCCCGATGAATTCTCAAAGGCTACATTCAAAATCTTTCTGGATATTCTTTCCGGGAAGGATAACGACATCAACCCTTTCATCAACAGGGTTGTCAGGTACATTCACAAGGGAAAAACACGTGGTATTTCCATGGGAACAAACATTTCAGTAGCATCCTCGCTGATCGGAACTCCTTTCTTTCCTTCTGCAGCAGATAAGATACTTTTTGCCGAGGACACCGGTATAACCTCGGGTGACTTGGACAGATATTTTTCCGTTATGAAGCTTACCGGCATGCTTGACCGATTCTCCGGTTTTGCGTTCGGCGAGTTTAAGCAGATAACAACTGCGGAGGAACCAATGCCCTATATCGAGGATATAGTACAGTTGTACCTTGAAGAACTTAAGAAGACGTCCGTCTATGGCCTTCCCTTCGGCCATGGCGAGGATCAGATGATGATACCATTGAACAGCAAAATGACATTGTCTACCGATCCCCCTTACCTTGAGCTCCTTACCGATATTGTGAACTGAATATACACAAGACACTATAATGTCACAATTCTGGCGTTAGTGTGTATGCTTATGGCTTGTTTATGATATATTGAATATTGTGTGATATATATAGATACATATTTTATATGTATAATTGTTAAGATTACACTAAAGATAAACACTCACATGTCTGAAAACGAAGAAAAAGATCTGATAACATCAATAAACAGCGCCAAGCTGAGTGGTTTCCATTACAAGACATGGATTGTGTCGGGCCTGGGGTTTTTCACTGATGCCTATGACCTCTTTATCATAGGCGTGGTTACCAACCTGCTTGTGTTTGCAGGTTGGCAGAAACTCACAACCCTGGAGAGTTCACTACTCAGCTCTACGGCACTTCTGTCTGCAGTAATTGGAGCCGTGATATTCGGAAGGTTGCTGGATAAGCTTGGAAGAAAGACAATATATGGCCTCGAACTGGTTTTGCTCGTTGCAGGTGCTTTGGGAAGCGCGTTTTTGACACCTGTGGACGGAGTCTACATCCTTATAGCCTGGAGATTTCTGCTCGGTATAGGAATAGGTGGAGACTATGCAACAAGCTCGACCATCATGGCTGAGTACTCTAACACCCGCAACAGGGGAAGGCTTGTCGGAATGGTGTTCTCGATGCAGTCTCTTGGTCTCCTCGTAGGACCTCTTGTTGCGCTCGGGCTGATATATTCCGGTATAAACTATGCTTTGATCTGGAAACTTCTCCTGGCAATTGGAGCTATACCTGCACTTGCCGTAATATATTATAGGAGGAAGCTGCCTGAGACACCAAGGTTCTCATTGAGGGTGAAAGGTGATGCCAAGACTGCAGTTCAAAATTGGCAGAAATTCACCGGAACACACGAGAAGATCCTGGAAAACAGTGAGGTTATAAGAGAGCCATGGACCGCACTACTGAAAAACAGGAGATTTGCTTTGACACTGCTGGGAACTGCTGGTGCATGGTTCCTCATGGACTGGGCGCTTTACGGAAATTCGATAATGTCAAACACAATGCTGGCTTCGCTTGTTCCATCCACTGTTACGGGGATCCACCACCTGATAACCACCACACAGTACTCCGCCCTTATATTTGGAGTTGCGGCACTTCCTGGCTACTGGCTGGCTACATTTACGATCGACAGGATCGGAAGAAAGACAATCCAGATTATAGGATTCACTGCAATGGCGGTATCTTTTGGCGTACTTGGCGTATTTCACCAGCTGCTTTCATCTCAGTACGTGGCACAATTCTTAATTATCTACGGACTCAGTTACTTCTTCATCGAGTTCGGTCCCAATGTGACAACCTTCATTTACCCACCCGAGGTTTTTCCCACGAACCTCAGGGGTCTGGGATCCGGGGCTTCAGCGGCTGGAGGGAAGATTGGAGCATTCATCGGCACTTTCCTGAATGCCTTGATACTTGGGTCATCAATTGGTGAAGATGGGCTATTCCTGATACTTGCAGGCCTTTCTTTCCTTGGGCTGATCTTCACTGTACTCCTGTTGCCCGAGACAAAAGGCAAGGATCTGGAGCAATCTTCCGGGGAAAACGAAATTCTAGAGAAGGCAGCCGGACAGGTTTCCGGAAGATAATATTCTTTATAGAACCCCAATTTTCTTTTTAATTTCGTTCTAATTCGTCACGATAAACTTTTCTCTTAGGATTTGGATACACCGCCACTATGTTTCATGCAGTTTGCCCAGACTGCTTTTACAGCTTCAACGTAGAGGTGCCTAAGCTTGTTGAGCGGAGAGGTGCCGGTGCCTTGACAGTTTTCAGATGTCCTGCCTGCAAAAGATCAGAAAGGTTTGTAATGTCTGGATCCACAGGAGAACCGCTAAACACCTACAAACTGGTGAGCCTGCTTCCATGGTTTCTGACCCACCTGCTCATATTTGTGCTGTACTCAGCCGTTGCAGTCCTGCTGCTGCATTTTTCCCAGAATAACCCTGAGCTAACGGTCCCTCTGTGCGCCTTTCTTGTCCTGGGAGCTCTCGGTGTCATGGCAATGGTCATAAGATCAATGTTACTGAGCGACCTGAAAAGAATTTCTGACTGAAATCCTTTAATACAGACATAACCTTAGCACAACTATGGCAAAGGAGCAAGAATTGAAATTTCCGACATTTGAGTGTGTGATCTCCAATACGGTTGAGGATTACGATTCCGAGGTTGAGTACTTTTTCCTTATCAGAAATTATCTAGCGGCAGATTTGTTTGAGCTTTCACTTTTGGACAAAGCTTGGGCATCTAATTACCGAAAGATGCTGGATTACCTCGAGGAACTTGTCAATTCCATTGTTGACCTTAAATCACCACCGTCCCATCTGGAAGACTATATCACAGAGAGGCTGAAGAGGTCCAAAGACCCTCTGGTTGCAAAGCTCATAAGGGCTTCCACCAGAGTGAGGGAGATGATGTACTGGTATGTCAGGAATGGCAAGAATGCAAAATTTGCCAGCGGTTTCAATCCTGAGAGGTTCCAGGGACTTCCTTTCCTCAGGTTAGTTCTTACCTACAGAAGCATAGCCCTTTCCAAGAACAATAAATAATTTAGTGGTTTACATTAATTATTCAGAGGAATTACCAGCGTCTGCGATAATTCCTTCCGCCGCCCTGACCTGAGTAGGAGCGTCTGGAATTTGATCTTGATCTCTGTGGGAACCTTGGCCTTCCATATCTTTCATATGATCTGAATGAGCCCATAACTGAAGGTACGTCGGAGAAGACTTCATCATTTAGCTTAATGGAGCTCATCCTGATGTTCAAACCCCTTTCGATAACCTCAATCTGATCAAGCTCCCCCTCCTCCACAATTGTCAGCGCCTGGCCACTCCTATTGAACCGTGCGGTTCGGCCCACCCTGTGGAGGTATACTGTTGCATCAGAGGGGACATCAAAGTTGATTATGTCGGTCACATCGGTTATATCAAGACCTCTTGCCGCAACGTTCGTCGCAATCAGTACGGGTATCCTCTCCCTGAAGTCCTTTAGGGCCCTTTCCCTCTGGGCCTGAGACAAATCACCATGCATGACGGTGGATTCAACTCCCCTGCTGTGGAGGATTTCATAAAGGCCCTGGGCGTCCCTTTTCTGTTCAACGAAGACTATGGACTTCTCCGGGGAATACTCACTAAAATAAGCAAGCAGCGTGGAGACCTTGTTTCCGTTGCCGCTGACTACAAATGAGTTGAATATTGTTTCAACGACTGGTTTTTCCTCAGAGCTGAGACTGATGTACTTGTGGTTTCTAAGGAATTTGCCAGCCAACCTTACTATGCCATCCGGCATTGAAGCTGAGAACATAAGTATCTGCCTTTCACCAGGAATCTTCCCGATGATGTATTCAATGTCCTCAATGAATCCCATGTCCAACATAATGTCGGCTTCGTCAAGCACTAGGCGCTTGATATTTCTAAGAGATAGAACTGACCTCTTCATGAGGTCGATTATCCTTCCCGGAGTTCCGATTACTATATCGGTTCCTCTGCTAAGTTCATCGATCTGGCGGTTGATACTGGCACCACCATATACGGTTAGGACCTTCAGGTTCAGCCCTCTCGACAGTTCCTCAGCCACCTGAGAGACCTGCAATGCGAGTTCCCTCGTTGGTGTTATGATCAGGTTCTCCACTTTGTGGCTTGCGGATGACTGTTCTATAATAGGGATGAGGAATGCGCCGGTTTTTCCAGAGCCGGTCTTAGACCTTACGACGACATTAGAACCATTCATTATCTCTGGCATTGCCAGAGACTGGACCTCCGTTGGAGAATAAAATTCCATCTCTGACAAATTTCTCAATAACTTTTCCTTTAAAACAAAGTTTCCAAATTTCTGCATTTCCAAACACTTTTCGCTTAGTAACAAAACACTGTATACATTGGTCTGTTAACGATACTGCATTATGCCATAGTATTAATGCTTTCCCCTTCGTGCCAAAGCGAAAGTAGCCCAAAACAGCAAATTCTACTGTAAATCCTCATACTTTGTTATCCCATACTCCTCAATAAGGTCCCGGTTGAGTATCCTAAGGTACAGTCTCAGGTAGGGGCCAAGCGATCTAAGTACCTTTACCTGAGCCTTCTCCAGATGCTCCTGAAATGTTGACTTCGAAACCCCACTCATTTTTGCTAGACCCTCAATTCCAATCTTTCTGGGAATGGAGAAGTAACCTGAATTGAGGGCAAGCTCAAGATATTTTAGTTGCTTCTCTGTGGCGTCAGCGAAAATGGATTTGAGAGAAATTGTATATGAGGTTCTGAGACCTTCCGGAAGCAGGGTACTTTTGTTAAGTATCTTAGCCTCACCAATGGCAAGAAAGCTTTCGTATAGCCTCATTAGTCTGTCATTGTCCATTGCAATGACCACGATCTTTTCCTCACCCCCCTGGTATTGCACTGGCGCTTCCCAAAGACACTCGTTCTTCTCGGCCATTCTGATTGTTGAGTTTCCAATATTGCATCTGCACGACAGCATCATGTTTAGGCTGTTTCTGCCACGGAATAAGTATACCAATCTTGTTCCTAGCTCTTTCTCTATATCCGGAATAAAAGTCCGGAGAGTGTCTAAGTCCCCAGAGGGTCCGTAGAATTCCAGATAGTCAACATCAGAATTGCACCACCTCAGGAACAGGACATCCGAAAATTTTTCAGAGAGAGAGCAGAACGGATATTTGTTCCTTAAGAGAAATTCGACTCTTTCCATACCGGTCCTAACCGGTATCAAATTCAATAGATAGTATATAATTGTTGTTATGAGGAATTATGGCAAACATAATCGTTGAGCACAGATGGAAGGAAAAGAACAAGGATGAGGCTTTCAAGGTGGTTGGAAGCATAGTAGACATGGCTAAGGCAGGCAAGCTGCCCAGCGGGTTTTCCCTAAAGTCAATAAACGTGATTGGCAGTGAGAACCGGGCAGTCTGCAACTGGGATGCCCCCAGTGTGCAGGCAATGAATGAACTGCTTGACAAAGTGAACCCACCGACGAAGCATGAAGTGTATGAAGCCATGAAGGTGTTTTGAACACCTTCGCAAATTTTCTTTTGCCCTTTTAAATCATTATCTTGAAGACTATTGAAAACAAAAACTGAGTTAGTTTTTGATGCCAGAAGCCTGATCTGAAAAGAATGTGGCGATGAAAATCGCAAGTATAATCAGGAAACCACCCACATACTGAAAGAAAGTGAGAACAGTACCAACTAAAATTGCGGATGACACCGCAGCAGTAATCGGTTCCATTGTTGCAGAAATAGACGCCTGAGTAGCACTAATTTGTTCCATGCTCCTGATGTAGAGCCCAAATGCAAGAAGAGTTCCAAATATGGCAACGAAGAGGAACAGCAGGATTGGATAGGGCAGGTGTATTACACCTGTGTGAGTGAAGTATTCAACCAGTGGACCTGCGCCAGGCAACGAAGAAAATAGTCCCCCAATAAAAAGAGACCAGCTAATGACCGAGACTGATCCATTTTTCCGCATAAGACGTCCCGAAAGAATAGTATACAGTGCTGCTGTCAAAGCTGAAAGCAGGCCAAATATCAAAGCCAGAGGGTCGAGGATTATGGAAGTGGAGTGGTATGGAAAGCTCGTGGTAAGTTCGTAGATCCCTATTAGCGCCACTATGAGGGATACAATCACGGGACCGACATTTCTGATTCTTTTCTTCAGAGCCTCATACCCCATCACCATCGGAAAAAACATATACTGAAGAAGGGTGGCAGTGGGTGCATTTGAGTAAAAAATGGCGGCCAGATATGTATATTGGACGCCAAACAACCCAGCCACCGCAAAGATAAGGAACAAAGGAATGTCATTCCTCGGGAATTTTGGCCTGAGAACTACCAGGGCAATTCCTCCAGAAACCAGCATCCTGAATGTGACCAGTGCGGTATAAGGAACGTTATAAGTTATGAATAGAATTGAAGACACGGTGCCTGAAACACCAAAGAGTGATGCCCCGATGAGAGCAGAGAAAATACCCGTCCACCTGGTGTTCTGAAGCTTTGCACTATTCAATTTCTTCAGCACATTGGAAATCTGAAGGAATATTAATGTTTCCTGGTTAGACTAGCAACACCAGTCAGAAGACTCTTTGAAAAAAATCAGATTTGTCTCTCCGGAAGACTGATAAATCAAAATACTTTAGGCTTAGATGTGCATTCAACGAGTGACTGGAAGTGGATCTCAGAGTTGGCTGTTCGGGATGGAGCTACAGCAGTTGGGTAGGACCCTTCTACCCGGAAAAGACTAAGCCTGATAAATTCCTGAAGCTTTATTCATCTGTATTCAACACCGTTGAAGTTGACTCTTCGTTTTATAGTGTGCCAAAAGGTGAAATCGTTTCCAACTGGAGAGATTCAACGCCATCTGGTTTTTTGTTCACCATGAAGTTCCCAGGTTCAATAACCCACGATAATTCACTGGCCGACCCAGAGGGAATAATCCCGAAGTTCATTGAGGTGGCTAAAATACTGGGGAAGAAATTGGGAATGGTTCTTATCCAGCTGCCTCCATTTTTTGAGTATAATTCTGGTATCGGAAAATTGAAGGAATTCCTTGAGAATTTGGCTGATAATCTAAAATTTGCCATAGAATTCAGGCATAAGAGCTGGTTCAGGGAGGATGTTTATGGTCTACTGATGAAACGTTCTGTCACAATTGTCTGGTCAGAGACACCCTACGTGGAAATTGTTCCTCCCATAACCAGTGACACCATTTATCTTCGGCTGATAGGGGACCGGAATATCAGGGAGGATCAATTTGGACAGATCTTGCGGGACAGAACATCCCAAATACGAAAATGGGCAGATATAATTAAACGTCATAATGATGATGTGCAGAGAGTTTATGTTTTTTCCAACAACCACTTTCAGGGATTTGCGCCGGGGACAGTAAGTCTTTTTTCCAAGGAGATGGGTTTAAATGAAATCAGATGGAGTGAACTCATGTCAAAAACAAGGGACGAAGGGCAGACTACTCTTTTTTGATTCTGCTCAAACTGTACCGGTTAAAATGATCCAGCCTAGAATTAACAAGAGCTCCGCCCCAAAATGAAAGAAAAATTGAACGTATTGATAATGAAAGAAATTCATCAGAATGGAATCGATTCTTTATGACGCCGCTATGGGGACACAGTGTTCCAAAAGTTGTGTGTAAATTTAAGGATACCTCTTGTGGAGCATTTCCCTGATCCCGTCCATGCATTTATGGAATCTCATCATTGTTCTCTGGGACCATCATGTATTTATCTCAGCAACCCTGAGAGAAATGAGCTTCTTGGCACTCTCCTCTGATAGCAGGGAATCAATGATCTTGATCCTCAGCCGGATGTCTTTGTTAAACAAAGAACGGATCGTACGACAGCGCAATTCGATTGAAGATCATTGCATACGACCTCATAGTCATATCTAACACTGAATTAGGAGAAAAGCCCAGAAAAATAAAGAAAATCGTCAGGTGTCAAAAGATGAGACACTATATTGCTTATAAGTAAAAACATAAGATTGAACGCCTGATTTTCTTTGTGAAAGCGTTAGGAATTCACAATAAAATTTGTAACGCATGACTTGGGGGGAATCAAGTTAGTTGAGGTCAATTTATATTTCATATAATTCTTCATTGACCAACATTAATTTGCTATTTTGATGCTATAAATCATTATATACAAGTTATAGATAGAGCATAGTGACAAAATCAGGCATAACAACAATTCAACTTGATAAGTCGGTTGTAGACGCACTTAAAAAGTTTAAAAGATATAGGCGGGAGACGTATAGCGAGATAATTCTTAATCTCATAGAAAATGCGGGAGAGGCTAGTGAGTTCAAAACATTTGTGCAAAAGGCTCAGGAGGAGAGGATGAAAGAGCTGTGGGGAGAGGGCGACTACTCTGGGTGGGAAAGTGCCTGAACCTGGAGATGTCATATTAGTTAGAGTGAAATTCACTGATTCTGACGAATCTAAAATAAGGCCTGCTCTCATATTATTTGAGGACTTTGGGAACATTATAATAGCTGGGATAACAACTAACACCAGAATGAGCGGCATAAGCATATCGAAAAGTGAAGGAGCTGCCCAAGATAGTGTCATTAAATTGAATTATATCTTTACCATTACAAATGCGGCAGTAATCAAAACTGTATTCAGATTAACCTCTGAAAAAAGAAGTTTGGTCTTTGACGAATTCATGAAGAAGCTTTCAGTCCTTAAGTCACCATAATATATGCCCATTGTACTTCAATTATTCTTATCGTCTACCTTCGTCCATCAGTCTCATATCAGATCATTTGAACAATTTACATGTAGCCCAGGAATATGGCAATGTACCTCTTCTCCAGTCTCCTGGATCGCCATTTTCAGATTATTCTGAATGTGCATAAAGGGAACACTGATATCCCTAAATATAGAACGTGGAAAACTGGAATGGCCTAAGGACTCAGTAATGGATTCCGCAAAATCGACTGGATCGTGAGGATTGAAAACGGAACTGAAGCAAAAGTTGGGACCTCACAATCTTCAGATGTATGATTGTGTCAGACCTGTTTGTATCTGTCGAACCTGTTCTCGGCTAAGAACCAAATGTGCGAAAAGACTTAATACGGTTTACCATATATACGGCTGGATGGTTAAAACCAAAATAACTGTATCAGTAGAAAAACCAGTAGTAGACAACGCGAAGCTGGCTCTATTGAAAAAAGGAAGTACATTAAGCGACTACATAGAAAAATCACTTCGTTCCCTTTCCACTGCGGAGATCCTAAGTGATCTGTGTATAGAGCTTAATCTAGATTGCAAATACATTAGCGGGGAAGATGTAGAGAGGAACAGACCTGATCTCACCGGTAGAGTTTACTCAGAAAAAGAAGTCAGGGAAATGCGAAATGAACGTAACTCGCGTCTACCTTGATACCAGTATACTAATCAAAAGGTACGTTAAGGAGGAAAACAGCAACCTAGCTGACAGCTACTTTCATCAAGCCCAGCGAGGGGAGACAGTTATTTGCCTTTCTGAAATCAATCTTGGAGAGGCAGCTGTTGTTTTTGACAAATACTCTAGGAAAACGGGTATTGACGCCAAAAAATGCCTCCAAGCAATGCTTAGTGAATTGTCCGTACTTGAAAGGTCCTCCTCGGTTGAAATATATCCTGTAAGTAGCCAGATAATCAGGAAATCTGTCAAGGCAGTTCTTGAACAACACATATACATTGTTGATGCAATTCAGCTGGAAACCTGTATTGAAGCGGGAACTGCTCTGTTCTGCTCGGCTGATGTCGAACTTAATGCAGCTGCCAAGAAGCTTGGTATAGAAACAGCCCTTTAAGTGCCGTGATATCTTTTTCTATTTACGAGGCTTCTAATCAGGCATAAATATCAATCCCGGATATGATCCGAGAACTGCCACTCCCCCTTTGTCACGACGACCTTCAAAAAGTATTCGCTTAACACTATAATCAAATCCCGACCAGTCCATTATCCCAATTGAAGTTGATTAAGAGTCTCTCTGCGCTTTCAGGACAAACACTTATGACCACCCCACAACTTGATAATTAGCGAGTCAAAGCTATGAAGCTTTTCTTTATATTCGTATATTAATATATTTCAAACAATTTCCTATGGTATATGGACAAAGTGTTGAAATTAGGCAATATTCAGAGTAGGGATATGAGATTTCATTATGACGCCCCGAACGGGATTCGGACCCGTGTCACAAGCTCGACAGGCTTGTATGATAGGCCACTACACTATCGGGGCTCAGGCATCTGATATATCCGCCATATAAAAAATTATCAGGGAAGTTTACCAGTATCTCGGTCTCTTCTCTTCAAGTCCGCTATAAATCCGAAATCCACCACGCCAAAATCTTCCGTAATCCCATAAACCCGGAACCTAGAAGGGTCAGTTTCCTTTAGGACCGGAGTAAAATGCTCCTCACTGAGAAGACTCTGGGTTACATCTGTACCGGATGAGAAGAAGCTGACTGCTGGCGTAACGAGGACCCGGGAGTCTGGATTGTGAATGAAAGCAGGAATTTTATACACACCCCCCACACGATCCCTTAGGACGAGGGAAGGATGCTCGTGACCCAGTATTGTAAGCTTCTTCAGAGATCTGTCCTTGTCTCCATGATAAATGTAGTATCGGTCCGTCTCGAATGTAGTTAGAAGAGGCAGCCCCGCCTTGTCAAGTATGGACAGCAAATAGTTGTCATGGTTACCTCTCACAAAGGTTAACTTGGTCTGATCCCTGTAGAGTTCAATGAATCTCTTGATGTCGTCCCATTCCTGGGGAAGATTCTTGGAGAATTCATGCTTGAAATCCCCATTTATTATAAGATATGAGGGCTGGTATCTCTCAAGAATCATATCAACAACTTTTGAAACATGATCAAACTGCAGCTTCGGGAGAAACAAGCCTCTTAGGTTCATCTCTTCCTCAAACCCCAAATGAAGATCTGAAATTACAGCTGCACCGATATCATTCAAAACGATGCAGTAAAGATCTGAAATAAAGACATCGTCCTCTACCCGTATTTCCCGCAATGCAGCAAGATAGCAACGGTCACAATAAGTTTTATGGAATAGGGAAATCCCAGTCAATGCAGGTGATTAGCTCAGATCGCGTCGTTGTCTCCGTAAATCCGAAGGGAGCACGCCTAGACAGCATTATCTTCGATAATCTTGAAATACTGAAGCAGCCATCAGACGACAGACCAACCCACAGCGGAATGGCACTTATGCTTCCATATGCAAACAGGGTACGTTCCGCCTCTTATATCTGGAATGGGGCGGAATATAATCTACCCAGGGACAGGGAAGGAAACAGCATTCATGGTCTTGTTCTTGACAGGATCTGGCGGATCAGCGCCAAAACGGGAAGTGAGGTCTGCCTAGTCACTGAATTGCCACAAGGCCACCTTCCCTCAACCCTTGAAGTCCAGCAGGCATATACTGTTAAAGATAATGAACTGATGTGCCGAACCACGGCCTCAAACAAAGGCATTCATTCCTGCCCGTTTATGGTTGGGTACCATCCATATTTTCTGCATTATGGTTCCTGGAATGTTCTTGCATCGGAAGTTAAAAGGCTCAACTATGTAGATCGATATTTTCCAGATGGTACCTTGACGACAGAAGATCCAAATATACTTAGCTCGAAATCCGGGAAAATCTTCGACAACTGTTTCACTATGCACGACGTTACACTGACCACAGAGAGATATTTCGCCAAGTTCATCTCGAGTGAATTCGGATATTATGTCCTTTACAGCGGGGAGTGGACGGAAGGTAAATCAGTTGCCTTGGAGCCAATGACAGGGGCTGTGAACTGCTATCACAACAGGATGGGACTTATTACAATCGAACCAGGGGAGACTTATACTGTTGAGCTCAGGATAATCCTTTACCAATCACCTACCAAAATTACAAAATAGGATGGTTGTTATTTAAGTCCATGAAATGGGTCAGGGCTACCACACTCTATGATGGAAAAGGCTTAATGAACAATGTGTACGTTGGATTCGACAAGGAATTCATGGAGATTTCACAGAGAAAACCTGAAGACGAAGTCATCGCTGAGGGGACTGTTACTCCAGCATTCATTGACGCCCATAGCCACATTGGGATGGTGAGGGCAGGAGAGCCAAGTGCGGAGGATGAGTCAAATGAACACATGGATTCGATATACCCTCTGGTAAATGCTCTCCACAGTGTCTACATGGACGATTCAGCATTCAGAGAATCTGTTGAAAATAACTTTCTCTATTCGACTGTCCTTCCGGGCAGCGGCAATCCAATAGGCGGTAAGGCAGTCCTGATAAGAAACTGGTCCACCAATATTGGCGACGCTTACATAATGGACATTGGGATAAAGGCTGCCCTTGGCTACAATCCTAGAAGCACAACCGACTGGAGCGGAAGGAGACCTACGACAAGAATGGGTGCGGTCGCACTGCTGAGGGAGAGATTCATAAAAGCAAAAAAACTTATGAATCTGCTAAAGACTGGCAAAAAATCTGAAGATGAAGTGGAACCTCTGGATGAGGTTTTCATTGATCTTCTTCAGCGCAAGCTTCCAATGATGGTGCACTGCCACAAGGAGGACGACGCAAATGTACTGATGTCCCTTGTTGACGAGTTTGGCTTCAGGGCAATTCTCAACCACGGCCTTGACATAATGAACAGTGAAGCATTCTCACGTCTGAAATCGAAGGGCATAAACCTTGTCTACGGGCCCTTAGATGCTCATCCCTACAAGGTCGAGCTCAAGCATGAAAGCTGGAAAAACGCAAAGGCAGTACTTGAATCGGGAATAAAATTTTGCCTGATGAGCGACCATCCTGTGATACTTCAGCGGAACACATTCCTGACAACTAGGCATTTTCTCAAGTATGGTCTGGACAGGGCTGAAGCAATTGGCAAATTGACGAGGGAACCCGCTGAGATCCTGGGGATACCGTCTCTCGGCCGGGTGGCTCCAGGCTATATTGCATCGTTTTCGGTATGGTCAGCTGATCCTTTCCAGCTTGGGTCCTATCCTACCATGACTGTCGCTGAGGGCAGGATCATCCATGAAACCTGAGAGAAAAATTAATAAATTTGTTGGTCAAAACACGAAAGGTGCATACCAGCATACATAAATTATTCATGCAGTCTGTTAGCCATTTTCCATGACATCAATATGTTCATTTCATGCGAAAAATATGCCTCATCGAGCGTAATTTTAAGTATATATTAATTTTATACACTTTACAGTTCCTGTGTGATAGTGGATGAAACCTGTAATAATGAAAAAGGATAAGGCGGTCTCTCCGATAATAGCAACAATCCTTCTAGTGGCAATAACAGTTGTGCTTGCCGCTACCCTATACACCATTCTTGGGGGCTATACCACGCTACTCGGTGCATCAACCCCGACTGCTTCCATAAGCGTGCAGAATTCCTCCGGACCAAACACACCATATTATACCCTATATGTAAACCAGGTCGGCGGAAACATCTCCATGAACAAGGTAGACCTAGTGATTGTGGACAACAACACCTCCAATAACGTGGTGTCATTCACCCTCAGCGACGGTAATGGGTACACCATTGACGGCACCATATTCAATGTCACTGTATACAGCTCCCCTTATCTGACAGCTTCTACTGTCATAGAAATAACTCATGGCAAGGGTTCTGTTAGATACTACGTGGAGAAGATTAGGCTCGTTGATCTCGTAACAAACGGCCTAATTGGGTCTTACTCAATGAATTCAAGCTGATTCCAGGAGTCTGATTACACCATCCATTGAATCGAGTGGCGGATAGCACTCGCTGTCAGAGCAAACCTGATATTTGGCATTTTTACCCTTTTTATCCCTGAGTACAAAGAGCAGATTGGAAGCTGCCTCTGCATATTCATCCCTGAGACAAACAAAATCAGCATTGTAGTAAAGCCTGCTGAGCGCATCCTGCTTGCCCCTGTTGCCTTCAACTTTGGATGTCTTCACGAAGAATCTCTTGCGCACCATTGCGAGGATAGCTATCCCCATGAATGAATGGTACATAGGAACTGCCTGAATCTCCTTTCCGAAATCATCAGCTATCTTCTCCGCCTCAATTTTGAGCGAAGGATCTCCGATTATCGCAGACAGCCTGACAAGGTTCAAGCATGTGACTGAGTTGCCCGAAGGAATGGCACCGTCATGTCCCTCTCTTACAGAAATTATCACATCACTGGACGTCTGGTCGTCAAGAAAAAGAGATGAACCACTGCTTCCTCTGAAGTGCTCCAGGGTATACTTTGTCAGTGCTAGGGCTGTTTCCAGATATGATGGATTAGATGTTTCCAGGAAAAGGTCTATCAAACCCCAGCTGAGAAAGGCATAATCATCAAGAAAGCCCCTAATGGCGGCCTCACCATCCTTGTATCTGTGAAGAAGCCGACCCTCTCTATACATGTGAGTCAGTAGGAAAGATGCGACCTTTTCTGCCAGATCAACGTATTCCTTTTTTCCAGTATACCTGTGTGCTGTAGAGAGTGCTGCAATTACCAGCCCATTAATATCTGTGAGTATTTTCTCGTCCCTGTGTGGTCTTACTCTCCTCTTTCTTGCCTCGAATAGCCTTCTGATGCATCCAGACATAAATTCGTCGAACGAACTGTTGCTCAGATTATCAAGACTGAGGTAGAGTATGTTCCTAGAAGTCGATCTTCCGGTGGCCTCTTCAGAATAATTTCCTTGCGGACTGACATTGAACAAGTCGCAGAACTTTTCTGCTTCATCTTTCCCGAGGATATCAACGATCTCTCCGTATTTCCAGGTGTAATACTTTCCCTCCTCCCCCTCCGAGTCAGCGTCCAGAGCAGAGTAGAATGCCCCTTCAGGAGAGAGCAGCTCGGTTTTCAAAAATGCAAAGATTTCATCCACCACTCTCTGATATAGTGGATCTTTTAATGACGCGTAGGCTTCCGCGTAAGCTGTCATGAGAAGTGCGTTGTCGTACAGCATCTTTTCAAAATGCGGAACCACCCAGTTCGCGTCAGTGGAATACCTATGAAAACCGAATCCCACATGATCCCATATGCCGCCAGTTCTCATGGAATCCAGCGTCTTTCTGACCATTTCGGCAGCTTCATTATTAGAATAAGCCTGTGAGTATCTAAGAAGGAACATCAGGTTGTGCGGGGTGGGGAACTTAGGCGCCATTCCAAATCCGCCGTATTCCTCATCAAAGTTGTTCCTGAGCTGCTCGAAAATCGAGTGGACTGTTCGCTCTGACACAGCCAGGTCAGGATTCGTCCTGTTTGATGATCTGACGCGCTCCATGATCTCCTCTACTCTCCTATCGATTTCATCTCTTCCGTTCTCCCAGAGTTCTCGAACCTGTCTGCAGAGTTCAATCATCCCGATCATGCCTCTTCTGCTCTCCTTCGGTATGTATGTGAGGGCGAAGATTGGCTTCCTCTCCGGCGTAAGAATGACGTTCAGCGGCCAGCCGCCTGTGCCGGTAAGCATCTGGCTGATTCTCATGTATGCAGCATCTATATCAGGCCTTTCCTCCCTGTCAACCTTTATGCAGACAAATGTTCGGTTCATTTCTTCAGCGACGGATGGGTCCTCGAAGCTCTCCCTTTCCATTACATGGCACCAGTGGCATGTCGAGTAGCCGATGCTTAGAAATACAGGTTTATTCTCTTTCAGAGCCTTGCCAAAGGCCTCCTCTCCCCAAGGGTACCAGTCAACGGGATTGTACAGATGCTGGATCAGGTAGGGACTTTTCTGGCCAAGGAGATGGTTTGGTTTGTCACTCACAGAGACCCATTTGCTTTGTGTTAAAAACATTAACGTCTCTGAGCAGAATAATTTTAGTGCAGATATGATTCCGGTTAGGTAGGCTTTGGGGCTCCCTTACTTTGCTACTGCTATCGCAATCTTCATAGCCACCATGATTCTGGTCATAAGGAAGCCCCGCAATATTGCAATTGGATATTCAGCTCTGATCGGGGCAGCTGCATCCGTTGCTATCGGCATAACGCCCCTGCATGATCTCGTGGATGTGTGGGACATTGTGTGGAACCCAACATTCACCTTCGTTGGGATAATAATAATGTCTCTCGTATACGACGAGGTTGGACTTTTTGAATACTCTGCCTTCAGGCTCGCACAGATCTCAAAGGGATCGGGCAGGCTGCTTTTTGTTCTCTTCATCCTGCTATCAGCAGTTGTTTCGGCAGTTTTTGCCAATGACGGTGCAGTTCTGGTGATGACGCCCATAGTGTTCTCGCTGTTAAAACAGTCAAGCGCCGGAAAAACGACATACCTTGCATTTGTCATGGCTGTTGGATTCGTCAGCGACACAGCAAGCATGCCGTTCACGATAAGCAACCTGGTGAATATCCTTTCAGCACAATATTTTTCTGTCGCTTTCCTGAACTATGCCAGGGTCATGATCCTGCCTGACATAGTGTCAGTTGCAGCATCCCTGCTTCTCCTGTTTCTGGTTTACAGGAGATCAATACCACCTGAGATCCGTGCAATGAATGGTGTGGTCCCATCACAATTCATCAGGGATCCTCTCATCTTCAGGACCTCAGTTCCTGTACTTGGTGCACTGATCCTGACCTACGCTGTAACCGGTATATTCGGTATTCCAGTTGCATTCATTGCACTCCCGGCCTCCATTGCTATACTCCTTTGGGCTAGGAGCAGAAAAACAGTCGACACAAGCAAGATATTGAGGGAAGCACCTTGGCAGATAGTTCTTTTCTCCATAGGAATGTACATCATAGTGTTCGGCCTAGCTGAGCAGGGTTTAGAATCCCTTGTGGTAAGGACGCTATTGGCTATCTGGTCGTTCCACGGTCCCGTGTCGGTGATCCTCAGCGGTTACCTGTTTGCATTCTTTGCCTCCTTGATGAACAACCTTCCGTCCGTGATGCTGGGTAACCTTTCAGTTCATGCTGCCTCGGGGCCTTTGCTTTACATGTATGCCAACGTTATAGCCAACGACATAGGACCAAAATTCACTCCGATAGGTTCGCTGGCAACCCTGCTTTGGATATACACTCTGAACAGGAAAAGAGGAATCCCAATTACGTCGAAGTACTACATGGCCTACGGTTTCATTCTCGCGCTTCCGGTTCTAACGATCACCTTGCTGGCACTTTATTTTGTGGCTTGAGCACCTAAAGCACATCATAGTGTTCAGTTATCCCTGTCATTATAGCAGCTGCAAAATCTGAAGTTGTTGCAGTTAATACCCCAAAATGGGATATGCAATACTCATCAGGCATGGTGAGAGCACAGCTAACGTTAGGAACCTCATAACCGACGATCTTGAGGGATATCCGCTTACCGAAAGGGGTGTCAGACAGGCACAGAGGACAGCTTCAGAATTTCAGGGTATACGCCTGGATGGGGTATTCACGAGTCCAGTTCAGAGATGCAGAGAAACGACAAGAATAATTTCTGAAGTCACAGGCGTTAATGCGGCCATTGACGTGAGGATTAGGGAAACTGAAATGGGTAAGCTCAGTAACACCCTGATTGACGATCTTCCAGCAGGGACAAGGGAATCAATCGGACTTGAATCTTGGAATTCCCACATCAGCAGGATGAGATCCGCTGTTGAGGATGTTTCCGGAAACGTCATATTGGTAAGCCATGCGTTTCCGATTAGAGCAGTAATCGCAAGCTACCTGAACCTTGATGAGGTGGAAAGCCAGGGTATAGATATTGACTTTGCGACAATATCGGTAATAGATACAGTACAGCAGAAGGTCATCAGCGTGGGGTCCAGAAAACTCAGCAACAGGGTGCGGAGGGTGTTGATGGAAAGGTAATGAATAAATAAACATAATGACGATATACCGGCCGTGAAGTTCTACGACTCCATGGCAAAGAGCACGGTCGATCTGGATCTGCCTAAGGATTCCATCGTACGTGTCTTTGTATGCGGCCCGACTGTCCAGGACAACATCCATATAGGGCATGGAAGAACTTACATTTTCTTTGATGCGCTTGTAAAATACCTCAGGAGCAAGGGATATGAGGTATTCTATCTTCAGAACATAACTGACATTGATGACAAGATAATTAACAGGGCTACGGAAGAGGGCAGACCGTTCACCGATGTTTCTGAAACCTATCTGAAAAAGTACCTTCGACTCATGGACAGACTGAGGGTGGACAGCGTGAACTTCTATGCCAGAGCAACTTTCCACATTAGAGAAATCATTGATCAGATCTCTAGGCTCATCAAGCGGGGTTCGGCCTATGAAACTTCAGACGGCGTCTATTTCAGGGTATCAAGTTTTGAGGAGTATGGAAAGCTGAGCGGTCAGAGAGGTGAGTCGCTTATAGCAGGTGCCAGAGTGGCTATATCGGAAGACAAGAAGGACCCTCGGGATTTTGTCCTCTGGAAGAAGAGGAGGCCCGGTGAGCCTTTCTGGAGTTCGCCTTTTGGAGAAGGCCGCCCTGGATGGCACATTGAAGATACTGCCATAACGGAAAGGTATTTCGGTGCAACCTACGAGATCCACGGGGGTGGCACAGACCTGATCTTCCCGCATCATGATGCTGAGATTGCTATAGAGAGGACTCTAAGCAGGTCCGATTTTCTCGCGAGGTACTGGATCCATACAGGGATGGTAAACGTGATGAACGAGAAGATGTCCAAATCGCTAAAGAATTACGTCCTTCTTGAGGATCTGCTCGAGAAATTTGATTCCGGAACAATTAGATACTGGGCATTAAATTCATCATACAGGTCAGTAGTGAACTACAGTGTTGATGCTCTGGAAGAAGCGAAGATCAACGTTGAGTCTATTCGAAACATTCACAGTAAGCTGAAAACAAAGGATTCGTTTGGACCTGGGTGTGGTGCCGATTTTTCAGGTCTTAAGAGCGCGATCATGGAAGCTATTGATCGGGATTTCAATTTCAGGGAGGGATTCGTGAAGCTAAAGGAAGGACTCCAGGAGGCATGGACCAACTACGATCGACTTTCGAGGGATGAAGCGCAGACAATCATTGAGACCATACAGTGGGTGGATTCCTTTACCGGAATCCTTCCAGAAGTCGATATCAGAAAGAAAGGTGACCTGATTAAAATGCTGATTGACCTCAGAAGAGAACTTAGGAAGGCAAAAAGATATGACCTCTCCGATAAAATCAGAT
Source organism: Thermoplasmatales archaeon AK (assembly GCA_031625175.1). Lineage (GTDB taxonomy): Archaea > Thermoplasmatota > Thermoplasmata > Thermoplasmatales > Thermoplasmataceae > UBA447. Next base: position 69,438 of record JAHXPV010000004.1, read on the forward strand.
CCGGGCTTCTTGATGCAGGCATCCATCTTGAGGATCAGGGCGATGAAACAGTGTGGTGGGAATGATGGTTAAATCAATCTTGATTATAGACCTCGTCAACGATTTTGTTACGGGTAAGTTTGGAAGCGAAAGAGCGGTAAAGGTCGTTTCGAGTACTGTAAAGATACTGGAAAAGGTTTCCGTAAAGGTACCGGTTATATTCACCCTTGACACCCATATCAAGAACGATCCCGAGTTTGCTGTGTGGGGTGAACACTGCCTTATTGGAACAAGGGACAGCCAGCTGCATCCCGATCTTGAGAAATTCCCCGGATACAGGATCACCAAGAGGCACTATGATGCTTTCTTCGAAACTGATCTTGAAGGCTACCTGAAGGCGCTGAACATCACGGAGCTTTATGTTTTCGGTGTCAGCACGGATATATGTGTTCTTCACACCGTGTCAGGGGCTTTTCATCGGTATCTTAAAACATCGGTTGTTGAGGATCTATGTGCAGCAATAAATGAAGAAAGACATAAGGAGGCGATCGATTTCATGTCACGGAACTACGGGGCAAGAGTGATATCATCCGCAGCCATGCTTGAGGAGCTGGGGTTCTGATGGGCAGATTCAACATTGCAAGCGAGGCTGACATTCTTTCCGGAAGGGCATCCGATGTGTATTTCCACAGGAGCCTTGAAAGGATGCGAACCAAAGGCCCCATAAAAAACGTGACAGCGGAAGTCACTGTGTCCGGACCCCTTGACACCTGGGTCAATTTCTCGGGACTGGACGAAGTGATCTCTCTTCTTGAGGGGAAGTCCGTTGATCTCTGGGCAATACCAGAGGGGACAATAGTCAATCCGAGGGATGAGTCTGGTATCCCGGTGCCATTCATCAGGATACGTGGAAACTATCAGGAATTCGCCGAGTATGAGACCTCCATTCTTGGTTTCATATGCCAGTCAAGCGGCATATCCACGTACTCCGCCAAGATAAGAGATGTGCTCGGAAATGTTCCGTTCTACTCATTCGGAATCAGAAGGATGCATCCAGGTATATCTCCAATGATAGACAGGGCTGCATTCATTGGGGGCGCTGATGGCGTGTCGGGAATACTTGGCGCTGAGATTACCGGCACGCAGCCTGTGGGAACGATGCCACATTCCTTTGCAATCCTTTACGGGGATCATGCAGCCTGGGAAATGACCGCAAATGGCTCCAGGGGACCAATAACACTTTTGATTGACACTTTCCAGGACGAGAAATTTGCTGCCATTGATGCAGTTACACATATCAAGGGTGTAGAGTATCTCCGCCTTGACACCCCTTCTTCAAGAAGGGGTAACTTCGGAAATCTCATTCGCGAGGTCAAATGGGAACTGAAGACACGGGGATTCGGGCATGTGAAAATAATGGTATCTGGAGGTCTGAGACTGGAAAACCTTAGGGATCTCGTGGATGCCGGTGCCGATGCATTTGGTATCGGCACTTCAATTTCATCTGCAAAGCCCTTCGATTTTGCCATGGATATTGTCAGTCTAAATGGGGAGAGCATCGCGAAGAGGGGAAAATTTTCCGGTGAAAAGACTGCACTCAGGTGCCCCAAATGTGGAAGGGTTCGGGTTATACCCGTCAACGAAAAGGCAAGGGATTGTTCATGTGGTGAGGCCATGGTTGACCTTCTGGTGAAATTCCTAGAGGCGGGAAAAAGGCTTGGCAGTTACGAAGATGCAGGGAAGATCAGGTCAAGAACCCTGAAGGAACTCGATTTCCTAAAACGGACTCAGGAAAACAGAAAGTGACGCCCCCATATTTTGTGTCCGCTTATCCTCCAATTAGTTTTGCAATCAAAGGAACTAGTGCGCTCTGATCTCCATGTTTGGGATGAATTGCGAAATATGCCTGTCCACGATCTATAACTGTTTAGAGGGCTGATCAAGCCGCGAATAAAAGAAGGATCCATATAAGAACAACATTAGCTGGACTGTCAGTGTAATTTCCTTTTTCGATTTATAGGGAGTGCGTTTTAAATCCGCCGATCAACCGGTATTGGGTGAAACCATCACTGGAAGGCAGAATTCTTGCGTGTACACTTTGTCTGAAACCTTTAGTATGCGCAATCATGTTCTAAGAATTGTATGGTAATTTACGAAGTTTCCCGGAAACACCTTAAGCAACAGTTTCAAATTGTGGAAAATTAAGAGGAGGAGAGATAACATAAAGCATGCGGAGTGCCTGAACTTCAGTCTGAGTTCATGTTGTACCCAAAATGCAGGAAAATTCGCCGGATATAAGGAGAAAATAATTGGCATCGCACTTTACTATGTTGATCCGAGTAACAGATCGAAACGCGTCCTCAGTATTTACACAGAGGAATTAGCTAGGTGTGTCTTTCAATTAGGCTGCCCCACCCACGCTTACCATACTCTTGGGCCCTTTAAAAGAGCGTAAATTTTCCGGTCAGGAGTAAAGCCAGGCCACTTTAATCCAGGCATTGATCCAAGATATTTGAGCCACAAAGCTCCTGAATGATTTTCGGTCACCCGCGTAAGTGCGTCTAAACAAGCTCTGCTGATTAAATTCACCTGATTGTACCGGCCGGAAACCTGATTATCTGGTCTCTCTCAATAATATTCTTCACCGTATTTTCCGATGAATCGGTGAGATGAACAGGGACAAGGACCCTGCTATGAGACTCCTCAAAGGCCCTAATTGCATCCGAAACAGTTGAATGCTTCCAGAAATCAGCCAGTTTTCTGTCCTGATCCGAGTATGTCACCTCATGGAACAGATAGTCGCATCCTTCTGCTCCCCTTGCGGTATTTTCGGTGTATGCAGTATCTCCGGTGTAGTAGATTGTTTTGTCATCCAGTTCAACCCTGAACCCGATGTCCCTGATTAGATGATTGGAGAGAAAACCCTCTGCATTTTCAAATTTTTCCTCTCTGTATTCGGCATATATCTCGAAGGCCTCAGGGGTGTGATAGGACCTCAAGAGGTTCTTAGTCACCGTTCCGATTCCCTTCGGGCCAACAATTATCAGAGTTTCCTTGCACTTGTGGATTGCCCTGTACCACAGCAACTCAGGGACACCTGCGAAATGATCAAGGTGCATGTGGCTGATGAAAACGGTGGTAATTCTGCATGGATCTATGTGCATCTCCAACAGTGACTCAATGGAATGGGGGCCGAAGTCCATGATCAAATGCCTGTCGATGATAATGGATATGTTCCGCTTTCCAGCAACTATATTAGAACTCCAGTTTCCAAGGAATTCTATTGTAGCCACAATTTCACCCATTGATCTCTTCCAGTGTCCTGCCCTTTGTTTCGACTCCCAGAATGAGGGTTGCCAGAAGACCGATCACAGAGAAGACAAAGAAGAACAGCAGTCCCGCTCCAAGCCCTGCTATAGCCACAAGGGCCGGGAAAGCCGTCAGGCCCAGTATGGCTCCAATCCTGCTTACAGATGTTCCGAATCCCTGTCCTGTGGCTCTAATGGACGTCGGAAAGATTTCCTGAGGATAGATGAAATCTGTTCCACCCGGTCCCATAGTTTGGGTGACTTCGAACACAATAAACATCATTACAATAACCGGTGCAAGTATGCCTACAGCAAAAGCAGATTTTGGAACCTCGAGTGCCACTATTCCAAGAATAAGAAGCGACACTGCCATTCCGGAGAACCCCAGTGCGGTTATTCTCTTTCTGCCAAGCCTGTCAATGAAAGCTATGCACAGAAAGCTGCCGATTACTGCAAAGAACGCGAAGACAGCTGACCCGAGGATGGAGAGGCTATGACTCAGTCCGAAGATCTGGAGTATGGTCGGATTGAAAAGCCCGATCCCGTAGAAAGCGACATCGTAGGAGAACCAGAAGACCGAAACGAAGACAGTGGCTCTGATGTTGTTCTTCTGGAAAAGCTCCCTGAGTGACGAGCGCTTTCCTGCTTTCTTCTGTTCATCTGAGCTTCCTGATACAAGCTTCTCGACGTTCTTGGCCTCCTGTATTTTTCCCACGTGGGCAAGCCAGCGGGCTGATTCGGGAACCGAAAACCTGAAGATCAGGACTATCACTGCGGGAATTATACCCAGAGCAAACATGTACCTCCATGCCTCTGAGCCAAAAGGCAGAAGAAGATACCCCACTGTATAGGCAACGGCAGATCCAATCCACCAGGCAGAGACGTTTACAGCCAGAAGCTTGCCCCTAGACTTTACAGGGGCGAATTCCGATATTATTGTTGTGCTGATCGCGTAGTCCGCTCCGATTGCAACACCAAGAATCAATCTGAAAATGAACAGAGAATCGAAGTTGAATGAAGCGAAGGATATTAGGGCGGTGAATATAATGAAAATCACCATATCCCAAAGATACATGAACTTCCGGCCCCTGATGTCTGTTATGTAACCGAACAGGATGGCACCGAAAAGCATTCCTATTGTTGTTGAAGCGGCCATGAGACCTTTCCCAAGTGGATTATTCACGTAGGAAAAAGCTTGAATTGAGCTTATTATTGTCAGTGCCACCCCTATAATGGAAATGTCATAGCCATCGAGAAATACCCCAGCTGCTGAAAGGGCTGTAATCCTGTAGTGCACACCGCTTGTGGGAGCATTGTCAAGTCCCGAAAATCTGCTCCTATTGGCAGAAGATTCTGTCATAAAATCAGATTCGTTAAACCCTATTTGAATCTTCTCTATAGATTTCAAATAGCCAATAGTAAATGGTTTTACCTGGAAGGGGCCTGTGTTTTCCTGCAATATGGAATGGTTGCATGGCAAGGGCAACAGCTATTAAACATGCCAGCCTACATGTACTATGAAAATTCTGATAGATGGAGAGTGGAGAGATTCATCAAGCGGAGATGTTATTGAGAAGATTTCACCAGTAGATGGCCACTCTATGGGAACATTCCCGGCCGCTACTAAGGAAGATGTTGACGCTGCTATTGATGCCGCAGAGCAATCCCAGGAAGCGTGGTTCAACCTCGGAAGTGTTGCAAGGTCAAGGATTCTTTACAGGGCCAGGGATTTCATAGAGTCAAACAGGCAGGAACTTGAAACAATACTTATGAATGAGAACGGAAAGGTCAAGATTGAAGCCAGGCAGGAAGTCGACGGCGTTCTTGATCAGATACAGTATTATGCGGAATTTGCCAGGAAGATTACCGGTGACATAGTTGAGGGAGATACCCAGGATAGAAAGATTTTCCAGTATCTGGTTCCCTATGGGGTAGTTGTTGCACTTACACCATGGAACTTCCCGGCAGCAATGGTGGCAAGGAAGCTAGCCCCTGCTCTCCTAACCGGCAACTCGGTGGTCCTCAAGCCAAGCAGTGATACCCCCTTCTCAGCCGAATGGATAGTCAGGATGTTTCAGAAGGCAGGCCTTCCAAAGGGGGTCCTGAATCTAATCACTGGCAGGGGATCAGAAATAGGGGACTACATTGTGGCGCACCCGAAGGTGTCTGCTGTTACAATGACTGGATCTACAGCTACGGGCCAGAGAATCATGCAGAAAGCTTCTGCAAACATGGCTAAGCTAATCCTGGAGCTTGGGGGCAAGGCCCCATACATTGTCTGGAAGGATGCTGATTTGAAGAGGGCACTCACCACACTGATGTGGGCCAAATTCTGGAACGTTGGCCAGTCATGCATAGCCGCAGAAAGACTGTACGTGCACAAGGACGTTTACGCGGATTTCATGAGGAAGTTTGTTTCTGCTATTTCAAAGCTCAAGGTAGGGGACCCCGAAACTGCCGATGTGGGCCCACTCATCAACAAAGGAGCTCTTGAGAATATGAAGAAATTTGTGGAGAAGGCTAAGGATGATGGAGGAAAGGTGCTGACAGGTGGAGCTGTTCCAAGTCTTTCTGAACCTTACAGCCACGGGTTCTTCTTTAAGCCCACAGTGATAGAAGGAGTGGGGCAGAATTCAGAGCTGTTCCAGGAGGAGGTTTTTGGTCCAGTAATAGGGGTTGCCGAGATTTCTACTGAGGATGAGGCAATATCAAAGGCAAACAATTCCAAGTACGGACTTGCGTCTTATCTCTTTACACGTGACCCGGATTTCATATTCAGGGCGGCCGAGCGTGTAAGGTTCGGGGAGCTTTACGTGAACATGCCAGGTCCGGAATCCAGCCAGGGCTACCACACAGGTTTCAGGCTTACCGGCCAAGCAGGCGAGGGGAGCAAATACGGAATAAGGGAGTATCTGAAAATAAAGAACGTATACATTGACTATTCAAAGGGTGATCTGCGGATCGAAACGGTCAGGCAGGATCTCTTCAGATAAATTTCCCAAATCTCCATTATTATAATGAGATATACCATTTCCCTGTGATAAACTTGAACACTCATAGATCTCAGGAGTTATTCGAGAGGGCTTCCAGACATTTTCCACTGGGAGTAAGTTCTCCGGTAAGGTACTTCCAGCCATTTCCAATATTTATGAAGCGGGCCTCAGGCTCACGCCTGTGGGATGTCGATGGAAACGAATATATTGATTTCAACATGGGATTCGGGCCATCCATTCTTGGGCATGCTGACCCTGATGTGTTGAAATTCGTTGAGCATACTATGGAAGACGGACTCATATTCGGAACCCCTTCCGAACTGGAGCTTGATCTGGCAGACCTTCTGCAGGAAGCTGACCCGAATCTGGAGATGGTAAGATTTTGCAACTCAGGCACCGAAGCTACAATGCATGCCATCCGTCTTTCGCGAGGTTACACCAACCGGAAATTAATAGTAAAGATGGAGGGTGGGTTCCACGGTTCTCACGATTATGCCCTTATAAAGTCAGGCAGCGGAGGGCTCACCTTCGGCATGTCATCATCGGCAGGGGTGCCGGAGGAAGTGGGCAGGACCGTCCTGATAGCCTCTTTCAATGATCTGGACGGTTTACGAAAGCTTTTCAGGGAACATGGCGACCAAATAGCATGTGTTATAACCGAACCAGTCTTTGGAAACACAGGTGTGATCGAACCCGATGAAGGCTTCCTCGAGGGGATACGTGATCTGTGCACCCAATACGGCTCTCTTTTTGTGCTTGACGAGGTCATAACAGGCTTCAGGTTCGGCTTTTCCACATACCAGAGATTGGCGAATGTTGAGGCTGACCTTACGATACTGGGAAAGATTGTGGGTGGCGGGTTGCCAATAGGTGTTTTCGGTGGAAGCAGCGAGATAATGAAGATGGTGGCCCCTTCGGGAAAAGTCTATGTGTCCGGCACTTTCAGCGGGAATCCTATTTCGATGAGCAGCGGCGTGGCAACACTTAGAAAGCTCCGGAGGACGGACTATTCTTCATTGTTGGAAAATACAATGTGGGTCAGGGAACAGCTCGAAGTTGCCCTGAAAGATATTCACGGCAGGGGGACAGTTAATGCTGCAGGAAGCATGTTCCAGATATTCCCCGGAACAGACAGAGTGAGAACGTATAGCGATGCCATGGGGTCAGATTCAGTGTTTTATATGCGTCTGTTCAGGAAACTGCTTCAGGATGGGGTATATCTTGCCCCGGGACAGTACGAGACCAACTTCCTGAGCTTTGCCCATACCAGAGCTGATCTTGAACAGGCTGTCAGAAAGACAAAGAAAGCTCTTCTTGAGCTCAGCCCTCCTTGACATCCTTAATTATTTTCTGACACTCCTCTTCTTCCTTTTTCAGGTACTTGGCGATGTGGTTCTGCATCTCAGCTAGTGCCTCGCCGACGTCGCTGCTTTCCTTCCCTGAGGAGGCTATCAGCTTAAGTGCCATGGAAACCGGGTGAAGTAGTTTGTTGGCCATGGCATTGGACATGGCCCTGATACTTTCTTCGAGCTTCGGATCCGGGGATCCAATTTCATCCAGCAGGCGCTGCGTCTCTCTGTCCCTAACAAGCTGAGCGTACCGGTACAGTTCTGAAACAACCTGGTCGGAGGAAAGCCTCTGGTACTTGAACAGGAATGCTTTGAGCTCCTCCTGCACGATCAACTCGGCATCCTTTATGGATGAAATTTTCCTGTCAAGGTTGCTGATTACAATCTTCTCAACGTCAACGAGTGTGATGATTTTCAGATTTTCAGCCTCATGACCGCCAAGACTTATGTTAGGAGGTACAGAAACATCCACTAGGATGGTCCCCGGGATTATCTGTCTTGCATCTTTCTGGCTTATTATGGGGCTCTTTGCCGAGGTTGCAGTGAAAATCAGGTTGAATTTTGAAATCATACTGTAAAAATCACCGAGCCTCCTGAATTCTACGCCCTTTGGCCAGGCCGAAGAATCAATAGTAGGAATTCTCCTGGCAAACACAGTGATGTCAGAAGTGTATTCCGAAGCGTAGGATGCGATTTTCCTTGCCATAGTTCCATTTCCAACAATTGCTACTCTGGACCCAGGTTTAGATCCGTCGAAGGCAAGGTCAGTGGCAATATGGGCGATGGAGGTTCTCCCCTTTGAAATATCAGTCTTCTCCCTGACCTTCTTGCCAACGGCTATGGCCTTCATAACGATAGCTGACAGATTGCCGTAGCAAGTTCCCAATAGCTGAGCGTTCTGGAAAGATTGTGTAAGCTGCCCGAGTATTTCGTTTTCTCCAACTGAAAGTGACTCCAGTCCTGCAGCAACCCTGAACAGATGTTCCAGGCAGTCGGAACCAGTGAGTAAAACAGGATTGGGCATGTCCGAGGGGAGCCTCTCAGGAGCGGCCCTTCCCATAAAATATACCTCAAGCCTGTTGCAGGTGCTCATAAGCATGAACTGCCGGTGGCCAGAATCCCTCAGTTCAGAAATGTAATGTGAGGCTTCCTTTCTTGATATTTCCTCAAATTCTTCGCGTCTGGACTTGAAGTCCCAGCACGCTGCCCAGATGTCAGGAGCGTCGAATGTCGTGGATGGGTGATTAGTTCCGGATTAATTGCTTTTTCCCAAAACAAATTCATATGACTGGGCCATGCAATTGTGTCCCTTGACTTAAAACAAAGATTGCAATTGGGTATGGTTTGTAACAGCTATTTCCGGACCTCCAGCTTTATCTACAAGTATTGCCTAATACTGACGGGCAATTGAGCTACAGTAATTGGGCCATTTATTTTGGAAGAGTAACATATTCGCTGTCATGGTTCAACATAGCCCCTGCCTTTATTTATGTTTCAACTGAATTCAGAATGGGAGCAGTTCAAATAGGAATTCTAGGATCTGCATTTTATCTTGGCTTGATTCCGTCCCAGTTGATAGGTGGATTACTTGGATACAAATTTGGACCAAAGGCTATCTCAGTTACCGGCCTTCTTGGGGTGGCGCTGGCTTCACTTGCTATGTCCGTATCCAATAGCTTCGAACAATTTGTTGTTCTCCGTTTCCTGACAGGCTTTTTTGCCCCTTATTTTTCTTCTCCCGCACTGGCGCTGCTTTCAGCTTCTGGCCAGAGAAACCGCAGCCTTGGCGTTGGCATTTACAATAGCATGTTCAACGTTGGAGCTGCATTAACTCTTATGTCCTTTGTATTCCTCGATCAGGATTTCGGGTGGAGGCTCTCGTTTATAGTGACAGGGGGGCTCAATTTGGTGGCCATGGCATGGCTGGCTATGGGACGCTATAGAACCCAAAGCTTCCAATTATCTGAAGAACCGCACAAGGGTCTCCTTGACCTTATAAGAAATAGATACATTTTCGGACTGAGCATTTCTGCCCTTGTCGCTTCGATTGCGGAAAGTATCCTTGGGCAGTTTCTTGTCTTCTACCTTGAAAGTTTTCTGCATTATTTGCCAGCCGAGGCTGGTGCCTTGAACAGTCTCTATTGGATCATAGGTATATTCGGAGGTTTCGTAATTGGATATTACTATCAGACCGCCAGGAACAGGAGAATACCTTATGTGGCTGCTGCATCTTCACTGGCACTTCTTATTGTTGCGATTCCGTATGCCCACAGCATTTTCATAATGGCCGCAATACTTTCATCGTTGGGTTTTCTCGTAAATGCTGTACTTTCAATATTGTATTTCCTTATCCTGTCCAGTGCAGGGAACGCTTCCGAATCATCCCTGTACCTCGGTTACAACAACTTTTTGCAGAAAACAGTTTCTTCGGCATTTCCATTTCTTTTCATGGAATTTGGAAAATTGGCGGGCCTGAGTGCCTCCTGGATTCTTATTGGAGTTTCCGGGTTGGCACTTTTGATATTAGGAATGGTCCCACTAAATGCGATTAGACAGATACCCAAAGCATCAGATTAAGAGGTGTCATCGCAATTTAGAATATCAAGTCAGGATTATTTAGAGGCCGGCATCAATGGGCTTTACATGACGGTTATTGATCTGCGCGAAAGAAATCTGAAAAGTGATAGATATAGCCAGAGAATGCGGGTGCCGGGATTTGAAATAAAGGTTCATATCGGATACATACATTTTTAACCTGAACAACCATGGCCATCCATGACCATGGCGATTTATGATACCACCTTGACCGATGAATTAGCAAGGAACAGGCGGCTTATTCCTGATCCTGAGGTAGTCAGGACGATTGAGAAATTCGCCAATGAGTTGAAGGTTGCAGGACTGACTGATTACAGGGTTGTGTTCTATGTTGTTAGATTGCGTGTTTTGTCCAAAATAATGGGATCTGCATTCCTAAAGCCTACAAGGGGTAATATCACAAATGCAATCACAAAATTGCAATCGATAGAGAAACCCAAGAAATTGTCCCCTCGAACCATAGAGGACTACAAACAGGCCATGAGAAAATTCTATTCCTGGCATCTGAGCAAAAAGGTATACAGTCAGGTCATGGGGCATGTCAAAATTCAAAACAATGTTAACCGGACAAAGAAATCAGAAGATATGCTCACTGAATCTGAAATTGAATCAATCGTTAAAAATGCCATGAATCCACGAGATAAGGCATTATTCTCACTGTTGTATGATTCTGGTTGCCGTGTTGGCGAGATCCTAACATTACGTATTCAGGACGTTAAGTTTGATCAATACGGGGCTTTAATTCACGTCACAGGTAAAACCGGAGAACGAAACGTTAGGATTGTCGGCAATTCCATTGCATATCTGAGAGAATGGCTCAGAGCCCATCCAATAGGTAATCCCGATTCGTGGCTATTCGTGGGCATTAATGGTGATAAATTGGGTCAGCCACTTGATTATGATACCATGCGCTCAGCGTTAAGGAAGTCCTGCATTCGTGCAGGGATAACAAAGAAAATACATCCACATCTCTTTAGGCATAGTGCTGCAACAAGATTAGCCGGTGTCTTGAGCGAATCTGTCCTCAAGAAATCAATGGGCTGGTCAGGCAGTTCCAGAATGGCGGCAATCTACGTGCACTTAAACGACACGGAAACAGATCGGGCTGTTCTACAGGCTCATGGGATAGAAACAGAAAAACATACATTGGAATCAGTGAAACCTAAGGCCTGCCCGAGGTGTGGAACCTTGCAGCCTTCATATTCTAAGATATGCACCAATTGTTTTATGGTGCTGGATCAGTCGTTAGCAATCAATACCACTCTGAGCATAGACGTGCAATTGGATAAGGAACAGAAAATGCCCGGGTCACTCACTGGGAAAATCACCAACTACGAAACACTAAAACCGTTATTACTCATGATACAGGATATGCAAAACACCATGCAGGAAATGAAGAAGAAGTTAGAACAGCAATCCTGATTCCACATTTTCACTTTTTATCCGCTTAAAACCTCACGAAATTTAAAGGCATAGGATACCTCAAAGTCAATTAACCCCCCTGCATTGATCAATGCCTGAAATCAATTATAAATGAACGCATTATAATTTTCATTTTCCGAGAAAAGTAAGGATTGGTTTATTGAAATTATATATTTTCAACCAAATTTGAATAGGGTATTTTCTGTGAGGAAATCTACGTTCTGGAATATCTTTCTAAATGTGTAAATTTATTTGGGAATTCTTCCAAAATGGACTTGTATAAAGATTGCTCATCTTTGAAACCGTAGAGTGATTCATGAATCCTCTCAAAATTTTCCTCAGCTCTATATCTCATGGGAATTCTAATTCTAGGGTCTATAAAATCATCATAATCTTCGAATATGGGCAACAGCTTAATGAATTGTATTTCAACAAATCTCGGCTCAGGTAGGGCAATGCAATAAATTAAGGAAGTCTCTATACCCATATTTGTCAAGACCAGTAATCTGTTAAGCTGTGATCTTTCAAACTCTATCCTATAATCAACCTTTGGTCCGTATTGACTCTTTATCTCACTGACTATTAACCAGTGATCCTCAAGCCTTAGAAGCTCCAGCATATTTGAAGATATCAGATGTGAAACTGCTAACAGGGTAATTTTCTTGTTGAACAGTTCTTCATAATCATTGAGAGAAAAGTTTTTCCTAATCAGTTCTGCATAACTTTGATTATAATACCCATTGTTGCCCTTTAGAACATTTCTCACTCTTTCACTCAAACCTTCTGTGTCTATTGCTAAAGTATTAAGGAGGAACTTTAATTGGTTCAAGTCGTCATCGTTCAAATCTAGGCCCCATTCAAAAGCATGAGAATGCGCATGATACATGGTAAAAATGCCCTTCATTTCCAAATGTCTTCCAATTAGATTTTCCATATAAAAGCCAAAGGGTTGTCTGAATTTCTGTTTAAGAGTCCGATCCATAACTTACATGCCAATTAGTTATGGTACAAAAAATATCGGATTATCACTTTGGAATAATCGAAAAGAATAGGATATATCTTGGGTAAAACGGCCTTACTTGAGTAGACCAAAAAACGTTAAAACAACGTTGTTTCAACGTGTTAACAGGACACGATGAATAATTATACCCTTAAGATTGAAATTAACGGAATGAAACATTCCGATTATACACATTAGAGGGTAGCTGGCTAGGTTCAGAATTTGACCTTGCCGGTTCGCTGCCATATTCGTGGCTTATGTTGTACACCGACTGTGATCTCCGCTGATCGATCTGGGCTTTGGCATCTGCCATTTTCTGGGCCACAAGCGCCTGATGCCATTCATACGGACTGCTTATGTTTTCAAATTCAGGATGAATTACCGGATACTGCCCAATTTCCCTGCCGACCGCGACGGCACCCTCAGGTATTTCATTCGTTGGTAGGTTGCCCCGTGGATTGTGGTATGGCGCTGCTGGCTGCTCCGTTGTTGAAACTTTGGATGTTTTTGCGGTTGTTGGCTCATAGCCGGTTGGCCCCTGTAGTGCCGTTGTCTGACTGCGAAAATCAAAAATCCTAGGACGATTTTGAAGGTCCTTTATCAGGTCAGATATTATACCCATAGCATATGAAGTGCAAGGGAACTATATAGTTTTTTCAGGACACTATATCTAAAAAAAAGGTTGCCGATTAACGCACGGCGGGCGATGGTTCACATAATAAGCGGTAGCTGGAACACTATTCGGAACTTGAGCCTGCACTGAGAATTAACCGGGTACTTCACCTCCGTTTATTTTTTTGTTTGCGATCATGTCGATCGCCAATATATAGGAGAATGGAAAATAAATAGTTTTGGCAATTAAAAAGGATTACCTAAATGCCAGCGTTAGAGTGCACCATGTTTGGATGACACCCGCCGGGACAAATTCCAGCGAGATAATAGGACTCAGTGGAACAGTTCCGGAATTGTTATAAAGCCTAAAAGCGGACGGGACAGTGGAACTTGAAACCCACCCGGAAGTTGCCAACGTACCATCAATGGCATTCAACGGGAAGATCGTTGCGAATTGCGGCTGCAATGAATACGCCGTTACCAATATGCTCCCGCTGCCTAGTACGCCAATGTCTGCAATCATTTGCTGCTTCACGCCGGCGAGAAAAACCTTGCTGGTCGGAACTGTCAGGACTGAACCTGAAAAAACTATGGTAGAAGAAGCCAGAACCTCCGCCAATGCCAATGCGCTGACGGTGCCGATGCTAACATTAAGCGGGGAAACGGCTGCAAGGCCTGCCTCGGATAGGCTCGTACCGGACGTGGTCTGCTGGTGGGCCTGCGCAATGTGCGTACTCCGTGACCCGAGAATAACAATGCCGCCGGAAATGTTCACCTGAGGCATAAAATAAAAATTGTAGTCTATATTATAAATTTTTATGGAAAAATATGTGTAAGTAAAAATTAAACTTACACATTTATGCCATTCCGCCCCCATCTCATGAAAGCATGGGGGGTCTGGGGTATTTAAACCGTGTGTAAGTCCTAAGATAAGAGTTACACGTGGGTTAAATACTCTAGACCAAATGAGAACAACCTAATACAGAGAAGAATAAGAAAAATGTGTAAATGAAAATGGATCTCTTTAACATTCTGGGGGTAAGTAAAGACATTCAACTCTATCTGGATAAAGCAGGATACATATCCTGAGATTAAATTGACCATTGATTGTGCTAACCTGATAAGAATTAAGAGTCCTAGGCTTAAATACAGACTCTACTAAGAAAAAACAGGAGGCTTATTTACCCCCACTGATCCAAAGAGAACCATGAAAATCAAACCTACACACATAACCTTGGGTTAAAATTACGTCCTTACGTCCACTTCAATCCACGCACCCGTGCAGGGTGCGACATGATGTCACCGTGTGAGCACCGTGAATAAGGCAAGCCACACGAGGGTAATAATGGCGAGCCCTATCATCACTTCAACGAATATGCCACCAAGGCCGGTTATGTAGATAACTATCGCTAATCCCGATAAAAGAAGGGCGGTATAGATTTGATCCGAGAACCGTGATATTCTCCTTAGAAATTTATTGTGGGCCATTGATACCAATCCGGTAGAATCCGATCCCGATCACGACGAAGGTTATCCCTGTCACGAGGGCATACTTCAGCCGCAACTTAGTAGATTCCTTCAATTCATCACCAATTGTCATGATCCAGTTTGCATATATTAATTTTTCATAGTAAAAATATCCGCCCCGCACGGGGCGGTCTGTTTTGCTTTGGGCTAAGACTTACACGTACTTGTTGGACACTGTGACCGATAAGTATCCGATTCGGAGACATTAGCCGAATCGGATACCAACACACCCGATGGGTGAATTTACAAGCAAGTGATTTTTCGTCGACATGGGTGGTAAGGGTTAAAATATCAACTGACCATTACACCATCTGAAAAATCAATTCTAAAAGAGTGCTGAATAAATTGCAATTAATGTGTTCGTATGTGAGGAAGTGAGTTCTGGACGGTGGAATGACCGACTGCAATCTCGCCAGCGGGGCTTCCAAAATAGTCATTCGGCAACAGAACAGATGTATTCAACGGGGCTTCAGTGAACGGCTTCTGCTCAAATTCAGGCTTTTCCACCATGCCCGCGTATAGCTCGCCGGGTCCCGGACCTGAATATGTAGCGTGCTGCCCCCTCACACCTGTACGAGGATCGACGAACCACGCATTCGGATCGTCAGTATCGGTCTTCGCGCCAAAATCGAATGTCTGTTCTTTGTTTTCACCATCTGTGTCCCGGGATGTAACTTCGGGCTTCGTATGTTCAATCTGCCTTTGCAATTGCATTCCGCGGAACTCTCTTAACGGATGGGGACGTGATTCCCAGAACTCAGATAACATATCAATAAGTGGTCTGTTCCGTCCCTGTAAATTCTGCATAATCTCCGATAAAATACCCATGGTTCTACATAGGGACTTTAAAATAAATAGTTTTGCCCATTTCCGCCGGGCAAGGCGATGGTCTCACACAATAGCTGGCAGTTCCACGGTTGCCTGCTGATCAACGGTTAAGCCCGTTTTACTCCTGAGAATCAGTCCGGTCTGTCACCTCCTTCTAATTTTTTGTTGGCGATCATGTTGATCGTGTAATAAATGGTATCGGCAATATATATTTTATGTGGTCGCTGTTTCACTGCTTGTTTCGTGCCCAACGATTCTCCGCGGGCTGAACTCTAAGAGTTTAAATTTGGGCATCTGAGTAGGATCCCACACCTTCTGCTCCTGTTCCGGGTGCTTCTCTTGCGGCTTTTCTGCGAGCTCCTGCTGTATATTCGAATCAAGTTTCTGGGTGAGCTGGACTAGTTCATCCTCTGAATGAGGAACCGACCCAACCTGACCTCGCCGGCGCCGAAAATCATCAAAATACAGGTTTGCGAATTTCTCCAAAATTGGCAGGGCATGCGTTTCAATTTTCTCGGCTCTGGCCATGCTTTTGTCGATCTTCTTGGAGAGGATGTTAATGCCCTCATTAATGGCAGTGACCTTCATGTCGACGGTCCTTAGCTTGACCTCATCGGCGGAGCTACCGCGTGAAAAACCTATTGCGGATGCCGTTTGTTCGAGCTTTTTAAGGCTATCTGAGGTTTCGGACAGTGGATCGCGGTTAACAAGGTAAGCAAGTTTGTCCTCTAACCTTTTTATAGTCATTTCGTTTATTTTTTGCTGAAGTTCCGAATTCTGTTTCAGAAGTTCCTGCAAAAGTGGACCTTCCCCTGCGACCGATTCTTTGGTTTCGGTCTTCGGATTCACAGCTATGGAATACTGCGTGAGTAGATCGGCATATTCCTTGGCACTCTTAAATTTAACAGTCTGTCTTGACCCGGGCGGGAATTCGGCGAGAAACCCAGAACTCTCGGTATTGTCCTGTCCGAGGGCTTTCAATTGGGATTGCAATTTTGCTTCCCGAACCTGCATTTCCAATGCCTTGATACGCTTTTCCTGTTCACGAAGCTCAATGAGATCCTCGTCGGTTAGGTAGGATTCACTCTTTGACCCCCTCCCCTCCCCCTTGGCCTTATGTTCAACACGCACATGATTCGCTAACTGTATTGGCTTATCAAACGTTTTGTCACATTCCGGGCATGTATATTCTTTGTCTTCTGGCATAGATAATATATAGAGACCAACGATATAACGATTATCTTCGTATTATAACAATATCTAATCGAAATATTGTGTTTTAATACAATATCGTTATTCTAATGAGATATAATGGTATATATTGAGCCGGGAGACGATCAATAGAAAAAATATAATGAATTTTAAGGATATTCCTTCCCCTGCAGTTTGTTTATCGTGCTTCCCATCAACGAAGTCAGCTTCCTGAGATTCTCATTTTCCAATGTCAATCGGTTAACTTCCTCCCTCCATTTTTGGGCATTTCTGATCGTTTCAGTTATGGCGTTCAATTCACTTTCGGTTATGAAAAACAGATACACGTTTTCTTCATCTTTTTCGTTCATTTTCCATCCCTCTGATATAGGCAATCAAAAGCCTAATTCTCTTTCGCTCATGCCTGCGCCATATTCGATACTGCTCCGGTGTCAGGGTAATAGGCAATTTCCATTCTGTCATTTTCTTACCTCCGTTTCACAGGAAACACCGTGAAATGCGACTTCCACAAACGAATTGGAACCGAATGATCCTCGCCGGTGGTAGTGAACCCAGTACCATCATTTCACCCATATAATACACGGTCTGCGATCCGGTGGTAGTGAATCCGCATGATACATACTATATTGTGAGAGTGTACATGGTGTATATCATGATCATGTTTACTACCACCATGATAAGAAAATAAGTAAAATAAATAATAAAATGGTGGTAGTTCATGGTGGTAGTTAGGTGGTAGTGGTGGTAGTGATTCATTGGAGAATAAGGAAAATACGTTACCCATCTAACTACCACCATCCATATTCTCAGTAACCACATACTTCAATGCGAATGCTTTTGCACTGTCCGGCCCAAACTTGTGATTCCGCATTTTCGCATGGACGGAAACCACAGGATTCGGCACTATGTTATTCAACATGTCCGTTGCGTTTGCCCATGGAAGTTGCAACTCCTTACGTGCCTTTTGGAACGTCGACCCTATGAACCATATGACATATATCGTGCTCCTGTCGCTGTCAATCGAAATAATGTCAACGTCAAGATTAGTACGGTCGATCCCACTATAATTATAGTGTCTCCCGTAATCATCGGCATCATTTATCTTTCGCCACATTCCGACAAGCCATTGGCAAAGTTCTTCAACTTCCCCTCCACTCTTTAGAGTGTTCTGCGCCCGGTAAGGCGGGAACGGGGGAACGCCGTGTTTAAAGCATAATTCGTTTATCCGATCCAACCCATACTGTACGAAGCCATCCGGGCCATCTGTCTGTGTTATGTCACGGACCACATCGCCAATCATCCTGCCATCAAATACATCACTGAACAAACCGAACATAAATCCCGGTGTCAGTCTGTTTTCCAGATCCCTAAATCTTTTCTTATCCTGACGTTTGACCTCTGAATCCGAGAAGTGCTCCGTTATGAATCGTCTGTTTAGCGCTGCATCGCTGAATGGATCGAATGTCTCATTCATTGTAAGAAACAACGAACGTTTGAGAATATAGTCGTTAACCGTTTGGTCAGCTTTGCCACGGCTCCCGATGATTGCACCCTCACTGGCGTTTTTAATCTCTTCTAAGAGTTGTTTCAGCCATGACATGCCGATGTCGTTTATTATAACGGGTAAAGTTGAGTCACCAAGTGCCTTCATGAATGTAAATCGGGTCGCGACCCTCTGTTTCGACAATATCGCTGAGTCTTTGTCCTGAGCATATCCCCTCACGCAAAATAATGCGGCCATACTTGTCTTTCCCGCCCCGGTTTGACCATCGGACAGGTGAATCGGCACAAGGAAATCAGCAGGGGCCATCTGCCTGATATAGTAATGTAAAGGCCCTGTCAGAGCAAAACTCATGGCACTCAATAAAGCTGAGGGATTCGACGTCCACTCATAGAAATCCCGTAGTAATGACATACTTTTCTTGATGTCAATTGAACTAACGTCATAATTTACCCTTATAATGCCGTCGTCATCAACAATTATAGGCGAGGGGTCATCGGTGATTAAATCGTTGTCCTTAGCCTGTGAAATCAGGGCAAACAGGAATTCAGCAAAATGTTGTCGACTAGCCCCACTTAATTTGAGATTACTATTTGCAAATGTTAGGAATTCTGAGACAGTCTTTGTAAATGCAGTACCAAGCCACTTAAACGTTATGAGATACTCATCATCACGCTTAGTTATCTGACTGACTGTCAGCGGTGCAGAAAAAACAAGTCGCTGGTGTGTTTCACCGTCCCCGTCGATACGAATTGCAAACAATTTCCCGTCTTGAAACTTGTATCCTTGCGTGTCGGTGATCCATACCTTTGCCATCAGGTCTTGTAATTGTTGTTCTAAGACATTCGTGTAGTAAACCTCGAGCTCCTCTATTGTGGGGACATTTGCACAATTTTTTTCCCGATATGCCTCGGAAACGTTCCTGATTGTTTCGGCAGCTGACAAGCTTCGTAACCGCTCATCACAGTTATACACAATTGGAAATCTTTTTATGAATTGGAGGATCCAATCCAGACCAGAAATCTTTTTATCTGTGCTTTGGCTTAGCATCTCGAGGACCTGCCACAGATTTAGGGTTTCTCACCGAACCGGTGCCGGCCCCAACCGGCACTCCTTCTTTTTCGCCATACTTATCAACAACCGCCATCACCAGCAGCGCGTTGATTGGCAGTCCATATTCATCGGACTTCCGGGTCAACAGCTCACAGATTTCGTCGCTCATCCTAATTGTTACACGTTTTCGAGTCATAGGGGACATTATGACGCTCTTATATTTAATCTTTTTTTTACACAGACTTTACACAGACCCCAGAAAATACGGCTTCTACTACTAATACTACTACTAATACTACCTCTCGGTCCCTGTCGGAATTTTCCTGACCGGGCCGTCATTTTTTCTTTTTTTTAAATACGTATTTGAAAAGAGGTTTTGTTTATATGTTTTTGATCGTTTTTGTTTAAAATGGAAACAGGATCTTCAGTCGGATGGTCGGTCATGCCAGGTAGTCATTATTTTTATCCAGACATTAATATATCCCAGAATGTCAAGCCGGACTATATAAAGAGAGAGGGATTTCCGGCCGTTTTTCCTGTTCACGATATGGACTTTTATAATTATGCGGGTGCCGGGATTTGGACCCGGGGCACGAGCTTGGCAAGCTCGCGTGTTACCAGGCTACACCACACCCGCTTCAGGCAGTGATATCCAGAAACATATTAATTTTTTACATGTATTTGTATGGGGTTTTATGATAATCATTTCTGCAATACTCTGAGCCTCCACCAATTCTCATACTAAGTAATGTAATATCACTGTGTTTTCCTCTTTCACAGGCAGAATTGCGCCTTTGAACGGGTCCGAGAGCGGCTTATTAACGAATATAGAATAATCAATGTATTATTTTACGTATATAAGATTAAATTAAAATTAGCAAACGTAACTAAATGTGAAATGTGAGTCAACGTCTAAGATTTAAATACAAGCAAAGTTGTGCCTCTATTGGCAGATATTTTAGGTAGAAACTTTGCCGTTCGGAAAACATGCAATGATGAATACAGAAATGTTGGAATGGTCAGTTGCTTGGAATTTTAGAGGTCAGCTTAAAGTGACACCTTGAGTATTATTTGTCACTTTATTCGCTACGAATAACCATGCGAAATTAGTAGCCGTAACGACAAAATACTTTTAATAATAGTATCTTTACACATAGAGATAGGTGTAACCTAGATGATTATGGAAGAAGAGAAGAACAGGTATCCAGAAATCAGGTTTGCGAATGATTTCGAAATAAGCAAGAACGCTCCGTTCAAAACGGTAGATGAGTTTATTTCGACAATGGGTCACCTGATCGCTCCAGACATGATGGTGATAAGAGTCACCGAAAGTCTCTGCCCAATTTGTGTAGATGACGAGAAGTTTGATCAGATGAGAATACCGGCAATCGTTTACGAGCACGCTGGTGAGGTTAAACTCATAAAGGAATGCGCTGAACATGGCGTAACAAAGGAGAAATACTGGGAAGACTACGAGATGTACCAGGAGGCAAAGAAGTGGCTTGACCCTGGTGTGCGCATACTCAACCCTCATGTTGCCTATCTTGAATCCAAGATTGTCTGCCCCACCCACTGTGGGCTATGCATAAAGCACAAATCACACACCGGTCTTGGTAACGTGGTCGTAACCAACAGGTGCGATCTTTCCTGCTGGTACTGTTTCTTCTATGCAAAGGAGAATGAACCGATCTATGAGCCTACCCAGGACCAGATCAGAATGATGCTGAGGAGGATGAGAAACGAAAAGCCAGTTGGCGCCAATGCCGTTCAGATAACGGGTGGTGAACCTGCAATCCGGGACGATATAATCGACATTATAAAGATCGCCAGGGAAGAGGGCTATGAGCATATACAGCTCAACACAAACAGCATACGCTCCGCCTTCGACCCTGACTTCCCGAAGAAAATAAGGGCAGCTGGTTCCAACGTTATTTACACAAGCTTTGACGGCCCCACTCCCAGGTCCAACCCAAAGAACTTCTGGGAAATCCCGGCAGCTCTTGAGAACTACAAGAAAGCTCCTCTGGGTGTTGTCCTGGTTCCCACCGTAATCGGCGGGGTCAACGACATGTATCTTGGGGACATAATCAGGTTCGGACTGTCGAACATTGATGTCGTGAGAGCTGTCAACTTCCAGCCGGTAAGCCTTGTTGGAAGAATGCCAGACAGGATGAGAGAGAAGCAGAGGGTCACGATTCCGGGATGCATAAAGAAGATAGAACAGCAGACAGATGGCCTTATAGGAAGGGAGGACTTCTTCACAGTACCTTCAACAGCAAAGGTCTCCAGCTTCGTGGAGCAGCTTAAGGGAAAGGAGATGTACAAACTTTCCATCCACTTCGCCTGTGGTATGGGAACATACATATTCAAGGACGGAGACAAGGTCACGCCAATAACAAGGTTCATCGATGTCAAGGGTATGTTTGAGTACATTGGAGAGCTTGCCGACGAGATAAAGAACTCTAACTTCAAGAGCCTGAGCAAGATGGTTACGATACCGAAGCTTCTAATGAAACTCGGCAAGTTTGTTGACTACGAAAAGGCTCCAAAGGACTTCAAGCTGAAGGACATGATCTACAACGCCTTCACTGAGGGGGACTACCACGGACTCAAGGCGTTCCACTACAAGACAATGTTCATCGGCTTCATGCACTTCATGGACCCGTACACGTACGATGTTGACAGGGTAGAGAGATGCGACATACACTATGCCATGCCGGATGGAAGAGTTGTTCCATTCTGTGCCTTCAATGTGATACCTGAGCTCTACAGGGATGCAACCCAGAGAAAATACTCAATCCCTGCCAAGACCTACGAAGAGAGAACGGGGAAGGTCTTGAAGAAGGACAAATACTTCAGGGATTACACGAAGGAAGACAAGAGGAAGATCATAGCCTTCTATGAGCAGAGCATTGGAAGAAAGCTCAGGGAAGACGAGATTGGTCTGAATCTTGACGAACCAATACCCGTAATAAGCTCCGTTAAGCCGGAGTAATTATACTCTTTTTTAATACCCTTTTTGATGTTTCAGGTTCTCGAGCATACTGGTGACGCTGCCGTCTTATTTTCAGGGTCTACTGTCCAAGAAATGTTTCAGTCAGCCCTAATGGGCTTTGATGAAGTAATCGGGATACCTGAAAGGTTTCTTGGAAAATCCGCCAAGGCATCCGAATGCTTCGATTTCCGATCATGGGAGGATCTTCTGGTTGACTTTTTCAACCGTATGATCTACCTTTTCGATACCGAATCCCTCATTGCTGTTAAAATTGCAGGGATCTCGTTTCAGCAAAACAGGGTTTGCTTCGATCTACAACTCCGAAGGATAAGGAATAAGTCAGGCTGCAGGAACGTGGTCAAGGCTGCAACGTATCATGCAGTGAAATTTGATCCGACAAATGGTGAGGGGCTAATTGTTCTGGATTTGTGAGAAGCCAAGTTCCTCATAGGATTTTATATTCAAGAAATCATACCGAATCAATGTCTTCATTCGTTCCTAGGAAACTCTTCTTTACAAGGGGGGTGGGGAGAGGGCAAAGCCAGTTGCAGTCATTCGAGGAGGCTCTCAGAGATGGGGGGATTGCCCCATACAATTTAGTGAGCATTAGCTCAATCTTTCCGCCATTCGCGGAGGTTGTAAGCAGGGAAGATGGCCTGAAACTCCTGTCTCCAGGCCAGATAATTTTCACCGTACTTGCAAGGAACTCCTCAAATGAACTCAACCGCATGATCTCTGCGGCAATTGGCTACGCCATTCCCAAGGATAGATCAAAGTGGGGATACTTAAGTGAGCACCACAGTTTTGGTGAAACGGAAAAGATTGCTGGATTCTTTGCTGAAAAGCTGGCTGCTGAGATGCTTGCAAGTACCATGGGAAGAAGCGACAATCTCAAATGGAATGACCAGAAGCAGGAGTACGTTCTGGACGATAAGATACTTACAACGAGAAATATCTGCGCAACCGCTGTAGTGACGGAGCCCGGTGAATGGACTACAGTTATATCCGCTGCAGTTCTCATTCTAGAGGATTGAAATGCAACAGAGCATTGAAGAGAAATGGCAGAAGCGATGGAAAGAAGCGAGAATTTTCGAGCCAAAGCCTGATCCAACCAAGAGGAAATTCTTCATAACCGTCCCATGGCCATACACAAACTCATCCCTACACGTGGGACACGGCAGAACGTACACGCTCGCGGATGTTATTGCCCGGTTCAAGCGCCTTATGGGCTACAACGTACTGTTTCCAATGTCATTCCACCAGAGCGGAACACCTATCCTAGCCTTCGCAGAGAGACTAAGGATGGGTGATGCTACAACCATAAAGCAGTACAGGGACATACTTGAAGAATATGAGTCCCCTGAAAGGGTGGAGGAGATTCTGGAATCTTTCAAGGAGCCTGAGAACATAGCCGAATATTTTTCAAGAAAAATCGTCAATGATTTTACAAAACTTGGTTATTCAATAGACTGGACAAGAACATTCACCTCGAAGGATCAGTTTTACCAAAACTTCGTCACCTGGCAGTTCCGCAAACTCAAGGAACTTGATCTTATAAAGCAGGGGAATCACCCCATCCTCTACAGTATAAGGGATGACAATGCTGTGGGGGAAGATGACATTAAGGATGGGGACGTGGATAAGGTTACAATCGAGGATTTCACTGCAGTAATATTTGAGGGTAAAGATTTCTCCCTTGTCGCTGCCTCGCTGAGGCCTGAAACCATATTCGGGGTCACAAATCTATGGATTTCTTCGAAAGACGAGTACTGCCTGTGCAGCCTGAATGGAAGAGATATTGTTGTTTCAAAAGAAGCCTCGCAGAAGCTTGCACTGCAAAATGAGAATTTCAGGATCCTTTCAGACATCTCCGCCGACAGGATCATTTCCCAGGATTATCTGGTTCCAATGAGGGAGGTGAAAGTAAAGGTATACAGAAGCACTTTTGTTGATCCTGACAACGGCACTGGCGTTGTATACTCTGTGCCAGGACATGCTGTGTGGGATTATATTGCGTTAAAGGAGACCGGGGCGCATGAAGAGCCTGTCAACGTTATAACATCAGCGGATCGGGATTTTCCAACTGTGGAGAATCTTGTGAAAAAATATGGGATCAGATCACTTTCAGACTCGGATCGTATCAGAGAGGCTACACAGGATCTGTATAAGGCAGAGTTCTACCAGGGCGTTATGAACGACAGGAACGGACCATACTCTGGAAGGTCCGTCAGGGAGGCAAGGGAACTTATCAAGTCTGACCTCATCAGGATGGGTAAAGCATTCATTATGCATGAAACATCGAGGAAGGCGGAGACACGATCTGGGTCAAAGGTGGTCGTGGCTGTACTGAGGGACCAGTGGTTCATAGATTACTCACCCGAATGGCTGAAAACTTCCGGTCATGAAGTTGTGGACAAGATGTTCTTTTATCCCGAGTTTTATAGGAAAGCCATGCATGATGCCATAGACTGGCTGAAGGAACGGCCCTGTGCCAGGAGGCGAGGGATAGGGACAAAACTACCCTTTGACAGCAGATGGGTTATCGAGTCGCTCTCCGACTCTACGATCTATCCTGCTGTTTATACAAACGCCAGGTCGATT
Organism: Thermoplasmatales archaeon AK; assembly: GCA_031625175.1. Taxonomy (GTDB): domain Archaea; phylum Thermoplasmatota; class Thermoplasmata; order Thermoplasmatales; family Thermoplasmataceae; genus UBA447. The sequence goes on from JAHXPV010000004.1 coordinate 94,413, forward strand.
GAGAAGATTTTCCAGAAACTGGGCTCTGTTCCCGATGACATTCTGGACTATATCTTCACCGGGAAGAGTCTCTCCAAAACATATGTTCCTGAAATTATGAGATTGGTCAACGAAGCAAAGGGGCAGATGGAGTACTGGTACGGTGTTGACATAAGGCTCACCACCTCTCCGCATCTAAGTAATCACCTGGCATTTTACATCCTCAACCACGCGGCGATTTTCCCGGAGAAGTACCAGCCAAAGGGACTGATAATTTCAGGCCTCGTGATATCCAACGGGGCTAAAATATCAAAGAGCAAGGGGAACGCAATATCGCTTCTGGACATCACGGAACAGCATTCTGCCGATCTATATCGCCTGTTTGTTGTCATAAATGCAGATGTGACTACAGTACTAGACTGGAATGAGAATGATCTCAACACCGTCAAGAAAAAGTATGACGATTTTGTAGCGGTGATGTCGGAGGATCAGGCAACAGAGGGAGGCAACCCATTCATTGAAAAGTGGTTTGAGTCATCCTTCTACCGGAGATGCCAGTCTTTCATTGAAAAGATGGATAAGTATGACCTTCGGGGAGCCTATATTGAGGCGTTCTTTGAAGTCCTCAACGATCTTAAATACCTGGTATCCAGGGGCGGCAACCTTCAGAAAGCAATAGAGGGAATTCGTGAGATATGGTTGGCAATCCTGTCTCCAGTTATACCCCATACATGCGAGGAGTTCTGGGAGAAATCGGGTAAAACGGGATTCGTTTCTGCATACACCCTGGAGGCTGATTTTGCAAAGAAGATTGACGAGTCCATCCTCGTAAAGGAAGACTACCTTCGGAAAATTGTCCAGGACACGAGAGAGATAATCAGAGCAACGGGAATTAACCCCCAAAGAATAAGCATCACCACGGCTGATCAAACAGCAAGGAGGATTGCTGAAGCACTGAAATCCAGCAGGATTAGCGAGGTGCCGCACGAACTCAGATTCTGCATAGTTGATTTCAACAAAAACAGGAAGCATATCAGCACGGAGATAAACGACGAAATGTCCGTCCTGTCCCAGAATATCGGTTATCTTCAGCAGATCTTTGGATGCCCGGTCATTCTTGGAGAGGGCGGAATAACGAGGGACTCCAAGATTCCTTGGCCTGGGAGGCCTGTTATTCAAATTTCCTGAAAATCTGCAATCCTCTCAGCGACGGCTTCACTCCGGCGTGATTCCCTGCAACCCGATTAGCTTAGCTGCGTTTACATTTTTATAAAGAGGCGGGATAAGGTTATAATGGCTCATAAATATCCCGGAGACAAAGTCTCCCTAATGGCAGACCTTGTTGAATATTCCAGAAAATTGGGGGCTGATCCAAATCTTGTTCTTCATGGTGGCGGTAACACTTCGGTTAAGCTAAACGAAAATGATCATACCGGAAAGAGCGTCATATCCCTAAGGGTGAAGGGATCAGGCTCTGATCTAGCCAGCATCAGCGCAGATGGCTTCACAGGACTCCGTCTTGAAGACCTGCTGGCTGCAAAGAGGTTCGAAGCAATGAACGACATAGAGATGATGGATTACCTCCAGAGATCGATGCTTGATCCCAAGGAGCCTTCACCCTCTGTTGAGACCTTTCTTCATGCCTTTATCGATGATCAGTATGTATTTCACAGCCATTCAGATGCCATCCTGTCGATAACCAACACGAATCTCAGTGATGCGGAGGTTGCTTCCATACTTCCTGACACAATTGTATTTCCTTACGTGGCACCGGGGTTTAAACTTGCCAGGGCAATAGTTGACAGGGTGAGCGAAAAGAAGCCCAATATTAAGGGTATCATTCTCAGGAAACATGGGTTGTTCACCTTTGGCAGCACGGCACAGGAGGCCTATGAACGTCACATCAGCATCGTGAAGAAGGCTAACGCCTTCATCAGGGATAAAGTGGGCACAGAAATTTTTGAAATCATCTATGATGAGGCTGACTCTAAGGACATCATTACTCATCTGGCAAAAATAAGGGGGAAACTTTCTACGGAGAGGCACAAGATTCTTTCCGTTCGTGATGACTGGCTTGCCAGAACCATAGCGAGGTCCCGGGAAGCGGAGATTTTCAGCGATTCAGGGCCGGCAACGCCTGACATGCTAATAAGAACAAAATACGCTTATCTCTATACTCCTGATTTTGACAGCACATTAAGCCTAATCGACAAGTATGCAGAGAATTACAGGTCGGAATACGCTCACTTTGTGAAAGACTACCCTATGCATGATCCCTTTCCTTCCGCGATAGTGGTGAGAGGATTCGGGATAATAACCTCAGGGATCTCAAAGAAGGAGGCTGATATCGTCATGGACCAGATAATACACTCCATCGAGGTGAATGCGAGGGCCTCCAGAATCGCAAAGCATGAATTCATATCAAAGAAAGATGCCTATTCAATGGAATACTGGCCCCTGGAGGAGGCTAAGCTCAGGAAAGCGATACACAAAAAGCTGCAGGGAAAGATCTCACTGGTCACAGGTGCAGCCAGCGGAATTGGTCTGGTTTCTGCAAGAAGACTTGCCGAGAACGGTTCAGTAGTGGTCGCATGCGATCTTGATCCCTCTGTGAAGCAGGTTTCAGAGCAGCTTTCGAGAGAGACAGGCTCAGTTGTCTATCCCAGGGTAATGGACATTTCCAGCGAGACGGACGTGATTAGCGCATTCTCCGACATAATCCGGAAGTTTGGCGGGATAGACGTTCTATTCAACAATGCAGGCATACTTAAGAGCGCACCACTAGATGAGGTAACGGTGGAGACGTTGAACCTTCACTACAAGGTTAACTCACTGGGCACTTTCCTGATGACAAGGGAGGCATTCAAGATAATGAAGAATAGTGGCCTTGGGGGCAACATTGTCTTTAACATAACCAAAAACCTTACTAATCCCGGTCCTGAAATGCTCCCGTACGGTACATCAAAGGCGTTCGCTGCCCACGTATGTCACTATGTGGCCAAGGAGGGCGGGAGATACGGCATCAGGGCCAACATAATCAATCCGGACAAGATATTCAGGGGTTCTAAAATATGGGAGAATGGTGTTCTTGAGGCGAGGGCGAAGGCAAAGGGACAGACCGTGGAGCAGTACAAGACCCAAAACCTGCTGAGAAGGGAGGTTCTCCCTGACCATGTCGCCAACATGCTTCTCGCCATTATCGATGAGAATGTCTTTGGAGCCACCACCGACGCCATGATACCCGTAGATGGCGGCATTATCTGATCAAAGCGGCGATGAGCTTTGGGGCGCTGATATCAATGCCAAAGTGCCTCAAGTCTTCCAATGCCGGCCACAAATACCTAAAATTTCGAAGCTGGACGAGTGATCCGGAGCGTGCCTTCTGCAGCAGTTCAAAAAGCAGAACGAATCTCCTGAATTTCTCCGCTAATGCATTTCTGTACCTCTCCAATACACCCTCCATGTCAGATGAACTGGTGATTGCACGGTACAGTAGGTCCGCACATTCCATTGATGGGAGGATTCCTTCACCTGTAACCGGGGAAACAGTGCCAATGCTCTCTCCACATCCAATGACTTTGCCATTCGATATCCCGTCAATGGCGAACCTCAGACGGATATCCCTCCCAGTGACTCTACTTCCACTGATTCCGCGGAGACTTTCTTCCAGAATTTCGAGAGAATCACTGCCTGCACCAATATGAAAAGATTCTCCCAGAGGGAACTCCCAGTAATAGCCACGGCCGTTTCTGAAGTACCTGAAGTAGAAATCCCTGTGATCTGCTGCGGCTGTTAGAAACTCCTTGGTTCTCATCCTGAAATCGTTTGGCAATGGCCCCAGATAGTAACGTGAAATTCCTGTGCAGTCAACCATTGTTTCGGGATTTTTCTTTGGAGGTTTGGCACGTACAGTTCCAACCATCGAATTCATATGGTCTGACAGAGCGTTCTTGTCATATGTGCATAGGCCCCGGCACCGGAAATGAAAGCTTTTGCCGTCCTCTCTTGAGAAGGTTACAGTCTTCCCCATTGAAAGTAAAAAATCATCAAATTCCACGTTAACCCTACGTAGCATATCCCTGATGAGATAGTAATTAGTCGCGTAGCCACAGGGAATGTAGTAATATTCCCTCCTGGGATCATAGGCAGTTACGTCAAAGCCACCGTTCTTGAGAAGAAGGGCCAGATAAGATCCGGAAACGCCCGAGCCGGCTATGGTTATCAATCCTGAGAGCAAACGATCAGAATTTAACTAATTTCCGATCTACATGTGGATGAGGGTTCTTATCAAATTCATGTACCTCGGCCCCCTTTTTACCGGCTTTCAGAGGGGAAACGGAACCAACAGCGTTGAGGACAGGATCATCTCTGTTATCAGAGAATACCGGCTTGGTGAATACGTAGAATCGGCTGCCAGAACCGACCGGAATGTTTCGGCAGTTGACAATGCGTTTACCATTGATACCGATGAGGATCCAAGGAAGGTTTTGGGCATACTGAATTCCCGGACGCAAGGCATGTGCTTCCACTCTTTCGCTGCAGTTGACAACGATTTCAAGGCTCGTCACTGCAAAAGAAAGGCGTACAGATACCTTGTCTTCAAACCTTCTGACCCGGAAAGGCTCAGGCAACTGCTGCAAAATTTCACAGGCACCCATGATTTCAGCAATTTCTCCAGGAGGGATGGCAGGAATCCTGTCAGGACCATTGAAAGGATAGAGGTGATGGAATATCCGGGCTGGTTGTCTGTTGAGTTCACAGCCAGAAGTTTTGTCTGGAACCAGATACGCTACATTATGGGATACGCACTGGAGGCTCTCTCCTGGGGGACTGAAGCTGATCCATTTTCCAATGCCACGGAAAAGCCCAAGCTGGCTCCGGCTGAAAATCTTATTCTCAGCAGGATCGATTATGAAGGGGTGGATTTCAAAACATTCATCACACGATCCAAACAGAGAATGCTTCTGAAGGAGCTTTCCCGGACCTTTACAATGGGTGAAACCATCCGTGAAACCCTTGCTATATTGTCAGATCCAGAAGGACAGAGAAATAATAATACAGACTAGCTATGACGCCTAAGTGGATTACAGAACCCAGGCAATATCCATCAACTCAGCAAGAGCACTATACGCTCTCAACTGGTTCAATATTGCCCCGGATCTCAGCTACATATCCAAAGACCTTAATCTTCAGCTGATCCAGCTAGGCGTCATAACCACTGGCTTCTATGTCGGACTTTCACTTTTTCAGATGGTGGGCGGACTTCTGGCGTCCAAGATAACAAACAGGCTCACATCTTTCATCGGTCTTGTTATTCTTGGTTCCTCCGTTATCGCAACAGCCCATTCCTACAACCTTGCAGAACTTTTAATATCGAGGACATCCGCCGGAATAGGGTCGGCATTATTCTTCTCACCAGCCCTTGGCCTTCTTGCTGAGATAGTCCCTGCTGAAAAGTATGCGTTTCACGTCGGAGTGTTCAATGGTTCCTTCAATCTAGGGGCTGGCTTGGGAATCATAGGCTGGAATGAACTTGACATCTACTTCGGATGGAGGACTCCGCTTACAATGGCAGGGCTTGGATTGATTGCTCTTGCTCTTGAAAATTACATTGTGCTCAGAGGAAGCAGCCAGAAGAACAGGCAGGGCGGGAATATTTTCAAAAGGGCTGGCCGTGTCCTTAGACAGAGGGAAATATGGCTGCTCCCAATTTTTGCCCTAGCTGCGATTCTGTCTGAAACCGTGGTTGGCCAGCTTCTTGTGTACTACTTGGAGTCGGCCATTACCATGTCTTCAACATCGGCAAGCACATCGGGCACCATATACATGTTTGTTGGATTTCTAGGCGGGCTTGCAGGGGGAAGTCTGTTCAGGAAGACGGCAAACGTAATCAGAACCTTTTGGGTGCTAACCCTTGCCACCGCCCTTATGATAGGCTTGATAGGGCTGATTAGGTCATTAATTTTGATCGATGTGGTTGCAGGGCTCCTAGGAATTATGACCGTGAATGGTTTCTCGATGCTCTACACAATGACAACAATGGCAGTTGAGGACAAGGGGATGGTTTCATTCTCACTTGCCATCGTGAACTTCATACAGAATCTTATCGGATCGCTGAGCCCGACGATCTTCTCGGTTGTTGCTTTTTATCATGGGTTTTCAATATCCTGGGGTACAATGGGGCTCATGGCAGCGGCAGCCACATTGTCGTATTTCCCCATGAGGCACCAGCTGAGAACAGTAATCAGCTCGTCGCCAGCCCCTTCCAACGTTCAGTGATACCTATTTTAATGTTTACTGCATGTCTCATTGATTGACGTGAAATTCTCCGAGGTTGCCAGCTTCTTTGACCGTCTGGGACAGACCAGAAAACGGACTGAGCTCACAGCCATTCTGGTAGAATTGTTCAAGGCAGCCGGTCCGGATCTGAGAAAGGTCATCTACCTGACACAGGGAAAACTCGGGCCAGATTACCTCGGAATAGAGATTGGCCTGGCTGACAAGCTGATAATTAAGGCTCTTTCGGGAATCTCAGGAATTGAGGAATCAAAAATAGAGTTGATGTACAGTAAAACTGGCGATCTTGGAACACTGGCAAAGGATGTCCTTGTGAAAAAGCAGCAGAACGCCCTGTTCAGCAGCGAACTTTCTGTTGAATATGTGTTCACAAGTCTAATGAAGATAGCTGAAATGAGCGGCAGCGGAAGCATAAAGGGTAAGATCAGCACCTTTACAGACCTTCTTCTAAATGCAACTCCGGCGGAAGCGCTCTATCTCACCAGAATAGTGAGCGGAAAACTACGTCTCGGCGTTTCAGATGCCACCATTCTTGATGCCCTGGTGGAATGCTTCGCACCTGAGGCTTCGAAGGATGATGTGGAAGAGTCCTACAACTTCCATCCCGATCTTGGTGAGCTTGGGGAACTGCTTGCAAGCGGGAACATAGATAGTGCCACCCATGCGTCCCCGAATCCAATGATTCCCTTCAAGGTAATGCTGGCCGAAAGACTTCCCTCTATTCAGGAAATTTTGGAAAAGATGGGCGGAAAGGCAGCGTTCGAATACAAATACGATGGTATGAGAGTGCAGATCCATTCTGACGGAAAAAGCGTGAGGATATTTTCCAGAGGAGTTGAGGAAACAACATCCAATTTCCCTGACATAGTCAGGAATGCCGAGACTGTCTTTGGAAAGAGGGCCTATATCCTTGACGGGGAAGCAGTCCCATTCAATCCCGAGACAGGAGAACTGTACCCTTTCCAGATCGTATCACAGAGGAGAGGCAGAAAATATGACCTTGAATCGATGGTAAGGCAGGTACCGCTAGTGGTGTTCCTATTCGACATCCTTTACCTTGATAATGCCCCAACCCACCGCCTTCCATATATGGAGAGGAGACGTATCCTTGAGGGACTTCTGCCGGAGAATGATCACTTCAAACTTGCCCACCGCATAGTCTCATCCGATGCACGTGAGGTTGAAGAGTTCTTTGAGCGTTCCATTAATGACGGTTGTGAAGGGCTTGTAGCAAAGAACGTGGGTGATGAATCCATATACAGAGCTGGTGCGAGAGGGTGGCTCTGGATAAAACTTAAAAGAGACTACACCTCAGCATTTGAGGACTCCCTTGATCTTGTTGTCATCGGAGCGTTTGCAGGGCATGGAAGGAGAAAGGGTACCTACGGAGCACTCCTCATGGCATCCTACAGCAAGGAGAGGGATGTCTTTGAGAGCGTCTGCAAACTTGGCACCGGTTTCTCTGATGAGGTGCTTTTTAATCTGCCCAAGATGTTTGCAGGTGAAGCAGTCAAGGAGAATCCCCCGAGGGTAGAGTCCGGTCTTGTTCCGGACTATTGGATTTACCCGAAATATGTGCTGGAGGTGAAAGGTGCTGAGATTACAATATCTCCAGTGCACAGGTGCGCTTTCAATAAGGTTCAGGACGGCGCAGGCCTGGCAGTAAGATTCCCGAGATTCACCGGCAGATTCAGGGAAGATAAAAAACCAGAGGATGCGACGTCCTCCGAGGAAATATTAGAAATGTATGGCCACCAGAAAAAGGTATCGGCCAATATCTGATTCAGTGTTCAGTCAAAGTTTTCACGATCTCTGGGCCTGCGGTTCCTGTTCTGGCCGTTTCCTCCATAATAGTTACCGCCGCTCCTGAAGTTCCTGCGGCCCCTGTACTGGTTCTCGTACTCTTTCTCGCTCATGTCCAGCTCCTCGTTTACCTCGGAGATCTCTTCCTCTCCTGGCTTCAGGGAACCATACTTGCCGACATTGAGTCTCATGTGCCCTCTGACAAGGGATATGTACCCATTGTCGATATACAGGGTTTGACCACTTGAGGCTTGGCTGGCCTGATCTCCCCATAGGGATAGAACGATCTTGCCAGTCTCGTCGCCGATGTATATCTCGGTGACAGATTTCTCCTCTCCAAATCTGGTCTGTATTTCCTTTGGCTCGCCTACGCTCAGTACCTTGCCCAAAACATTAACTCTTCTGGACTCAGGTGTCAAATCCTTTATTTTGGTAATTCCGTCCATTCAATTACTTCCTTGTCTGTTTGGAAGACCTGTGTAGATTGTCAACCAGTATATAAATAATCTGCATTATGGACGCTCATCCGGTAAATTCCTTGCTAAAATACTGACTCTATTTTTTCCATTGCCCATGGCATCACTTCCCTTATGAAGGATGGGCCGTGGTGAGCGAAGAAGTCAAGCTTGCCTGGAGTCCTGAATACCCTGTTTCTGGTAAATGCCTCGGTCTCATTCCAGCCTCTTTCCGCCATGAGTGGATATAGTTTCTCCTGGTCAAAGGTTGAGTACATCTTCGGTTCGTAGAATATGATCTGCGGATCGAAGTTCCTTATTAAGCTGAAATCTGGCTGAACCCATTCCCTCGTTTCATTGGAATAAGGGGTCACCACACCAAGAAAGCCCAAAGCATCGGTTATATAACTCAACGCCCCAAACGTAACTGGTCCGCCGAGATCTATCTCCAGGTATCCCCGCAACGACGGGTGCCTGCGCATTGAACCGAGGTACTTCGCCAGCTCAAACTCCAGATGCCTTGCCTTCTCTGACCTGCCTGTTACTATTCCCACCTTGCTGACGAGATCAATAATTCCCCCCACTGATGATGGGAGTTCAAAGACAAACACAGGGAATTCCTTTCCCAAATTCTCTGCAAATTCCCGCTGGAATCCAGATACCGCAAGTATGAGATCGGGAGACATTTCACGGATCACCTCAATCCTTGCTGATCCGTAGCTTCCAGCCTTCCTCTTACTTTTAGTTGCGCCAGGCCTTGCGCAAAAGGCTGATACCCCTACTATCCGATCCTCAAGTCCAAGCTCGAAAAGGGTTTCAGTAACGGCTGGACTGAAACTGATTATCCTCTCCGGATTATCTGGAATGCGTACAGACCTGCGCAGGTGATCCTCAAGAACGGGCACAGGACAGTATACACAGACTATATAATTAGGATGCCGTGGCCCTTCTGCTCAGTTGCCCCCTTTTAGGAAACAGAGGCAGGAAAACCAGGGAGAGCACGGCGAACACGAACATGAGGTCGATTGCTGTAGGTATTGAAATGAATAGAGTAAGACCAGTGATTACAGCGATTCCCACTGCACCTCCAAATGTGGAGCCAAGGCCCCATACAAGGCCGTTTGACTTTCCCGCCAGCTCCTTTGGGACAATCTGTCCAACATAACCAAGAAATACCGGAAAACCACTATAAGCTGCGAATGCATATAGGGCATATGTTACTATAGTCAAATAGAGGTTCGATACGAACAGCAGAAACGCGCCGAAGGCCACTGTGGAAAGGATGAATGTGAATATTATGCTGTACCTCCCCCCTCTGCTTGACGTCATCCTTCCGAAAAGAGGCTGCCCGAATATGGGAGTTATAAGACCTATAGTCACAACAAGAGACATAAGGGTCTCGCTGTGATAGACCCCCTTAAGCAATGTCGGAATGAAGGTGCTGGTTCCTGTAAGAAACAGCGAGCGGATAAAAACTGCTGCTGTGAGCAGATAGACGAGGCCAAGATACTTTGAAGCCCCATTTACTGCTGGCTGCTGCGAAGGTTCCGCCATCTTAACCCTGTTAGTGCCACTTTCAACTGCGGTTCTCCTGATCCTTCCGAGGAAGACTGCAATAAGAATGCCTGCAAGGACAAGGTAAAATGCATAAATCGAAACGCCGAATGATTTGCCCAGTGACTCCATGGTGAAGACCAGGACGGCTGGTGTTATAGCTCTTCCAAGGCTTCCCATCGAGCCGTTGATTCCCATCGCAGGGGGTGCGTCCTTGCCATAGGTGTAGCTGAGCAGCGATGCACTGTCAGGGATTCAAATCTGAAGGGAAGGGCAAGGATAAAACCAGACACGCCGAGTATCACAATGCCAGCAGCAATAAGCAACGCGTCATGATCTGTCCTGTCGGCCAGAGAGCCTATTGGCGTACTTATAAGGCCGCTTATAACATTGAGGATGATTGCTGAGCTTCCCAGGAACAGGATTGAAACATTAGGGAGGAGAACGTAATAGGTTATGAGTACTGGAAAAAGCATCGAGGTGCTGTCGTTTGTAAAGTGCCCCAACGAAGTGAATATCAGCACCCTCGTCCTTGTGTTCACGCAGGAGTATATGGGAACGTCATATTTAAGGATAAATTGAACGCTTTTCCATGCAAATTAAATAGAAAGATGATTTTTGACTGTATCCTTCCAGATCCAGTCACCCTCCTTTACAACATTGGAGAGTTTTAGGCCGTAATCAGCCATTTGTCTTATTATCTCTATAGCAAAGAAAGGAGCTCCGGTTGCACCAGGTGAATTGTAATTTAGAATGTGAATCGAATGAACTGACTTGAGTATGAGAGCTTCAGGAACGAAACCCTTTGAATCGATCAAGGATCCGCGAATCCCGCTTATCCCCCTTCCCCCAAGCATTGACCCTTCCAGAGAGGGGATGAAACGCTTTAAACGTTCAGCCATTGCAGACTTGAAAATGGATGTTCGCCATTCTGACACAACGAGCTCTAAGAATTCTGAATTTGCCAGAAGCCTAACCTTTGGATAAACAGAGGGGCTGAACAGCTTTAAGCTATCTTTGAGGAATCCTCTGTAGGAAAATGGGCCACCTACAAGGACAGCGTTTGGGCCGATCTCCCTCTCTTCGTTCCACTTAACTATGAAGTGGGGATCGAGGAAGGGATATTTTGAGTGTCTAGGCACTGTGTAAATGTTCCTCTTTATCCGCGGACCGATATCAGAATTTACCTTCCAATAGTCACCTCGAAAATACAGTACAGCCAGCCCGGCAGCTAGCCCTAGTGATTTAGCAATTGCAATAGACTCCGGGCCAGCTGCGTTTACCACTGTGTTGCATCGTATACGCAAATTCCCGCTTCTCGAGCTGCAGAGAGCTATCATTCCTTCAGGCGTCTCCTGAACCTCGAGAACTTTAGTCTCGAAGAGGTATTTTACGTTTCCAGCTTCAGAAAGTTCTTTCATCTTGGATGTAAAGATTCCAAAATTCACTGAAGTATCGGTTTTGGAATAGAAAGCGGAAGGTGCCTTTACCTCGGGCTCGAGGGCCGATATATCCTTGTCATTGAGAATGGCAAACTCATCCTCCGTCATCCCATTTTCCGCTGCCCACTTCGAGAATTTTTCTACTGCCTCTGAGCCGCGGTCATCATCCCCAAGTTCAAGTGTCCCCACCTGATTCCAAGGCAGTCTGTATTTTAATGAAAGATTCTGCCACATAGCGTATGAATTCTGTGCTGCCTTCGCAAAAAAACCCCTCGATCTTGGATCAAGATAAAATGGGCGGTGAATGACGCCTGTGTTCCGGCTGCTGGTATGAAACCCGGGAGAGGGCGCAAGATCTACCACCAATACGGACGAAGGAGAGACCAGGGAGAGTTCATAGGCAAGGGAGCAACCGAGAATTCCTGCGCCAACTATGAGTATGTCGGTGTAAATATCTTTGTAAATCTTTGCCAACGTTTCATGATCGTTGGCTAATTATTCTTTTTTCCTGATCATAATAATGACCAACTCGGTAATGAACTGATGCAGCTGCTATAAGGGGTTGCCCATTGGAATAATACTTATCCTACGAGATATTGTCCCCTCTAGCCCGAGTGGGGTAACTTGGATATCCTAAAGGCCTGCGGAGCCTTAGATTCGGGTTCGAATCCCGGCTCGGGCGTCATAATAAAATTCAATATCCCCACCTTCAATATCGCTTGATTTCAAGACTCTTTTGATATACCACCGGATAGTGTTGCAGAATATATTAATATCCTAATAAAAAGAGGCTTTGGGAACTGGCAAAGATTACACTGGTATCAGGTCTTGGTTTTAATACCTTCTCACAGCTGGTCGAGCCCCTACTTTACTGGCCACTGTGGTCTTTGTGCTGTATTTTTTTCACAGCCTTACCTCGCTTCGCATTTCGTTCCACTTCATGTATCACTTCCCTCTCAGCATCGGATAAAAGCGCATAGATGACGAGGGAGGCAAATATGCCCACTACACTCATCACAACAATGATGGTTATCTCTCTGAGCGTCAGATTGAAGTTGAATATTCCAACATAGGATTCAATGAACCCGAAGAGGAGCGATGACGTAATGTTTCTATGCCTGTCCAAGTTCCTATTGAGCCACATGATTCTTAGCCGCATTCCTTTGATCAAACGTCCATACGAGCAGGATAATGCTCAGTATGAGCGAGGGGATAAGCGCAAATAAAATGCTGAAGTCTAACTCGATAGAAAAGCCGGATACGACGATCGCAGTTAATGCCCAATATGGGCTCACTCTTCTCACCAGGAGCAGTATGGCGGGTACCGACAACAGGGCGGAAACAGCCAGCACAATTAATATATAAGTTAATAGGGTGTCTCAAAATTTAACAACTGACGATTTTCATTATCTCCCTTGGCTTCTCTCCTGATTCAGTGTTTGATACAATCATGAGATTGTATGCAATTGCCTTAAGGCCAATTGCAGCATCATATGATCTGTTCCTGGTGTACCAGATATTCTCTGCCCTCATGATCTCTTCGAGGATGGAGAATGTCCTCTCTATTTCCCACCTGAGGGAATACAGAGAAGCGTATTCCCTCCTGAGATCAATGCCAATCTTTCGGTTCACTGACAACCTTTGGAGAACAATTCCTCTCCTTCTGTTTGTATCAATTATGGGTAAAGAATGTGTGTTTTCGAATATGTAGTCATATATGTCAGAGGTATCGTAAGCAGAATCTACAAGA